>PAJO01000034.1:116097-123473 GCA_002706085.1 Alcanivoracaceae bacterium
CNNCNAAGCATTCATCCNNTGAATACTGAAAATAGACCGTATTGATTATGTTTATGGGATGGNNAGGTCTAGAATGCGCTGCATCGTAGGCCGGCATGTCNTGNCATGTAACAGGGTTGCCCCTCNCCGGTATCGATAAATCAATTTCNTNTATCAGAGGTTCACCATGTCATACACCAAAGANATCGAAGCACTNAGCTCCGTNATTGGNGCCAACAGCACCTGGAAAGATATCAANCCGGAATCTGCTGTTCGCATGCGTCTGCAAAACCGTTTNAACACGCATCTGGANATCGCNAAGTNCAACGCCAAGANCATGCGTGAAGACATGGCNGCCTATGANGCNGACAACAGCNNGTACACCCAGTCNCTGGGTTGCTGGCACGGTTTCATCGGTCAGCAGAAGCTGATCTCCATCAAGAAGCACTTCGGCACCACCAAGCGTCGTTACCTGTACCTGTCCGGCTGGATGGTTGCTGCNCTGCGCTCCCAGTTCGGTCCGCTGCCTGANCAGTCCATGCACGAGAAGACTACCGTTGCTGACCTGATNCGTGAGCTGTACACCTTCCTGAAGCAAGCTGACGCNTGGGAACTGAACCACCTGTACCGCGCTCTGGACGATGCCAAAGAAGCTGGCGACGCTGCCAAGCAAGCTGAAATCATCGACAAGATCGACAACTACGAAACTCACGTTGTTCCGATCATCGCTGACATCGATGCTGGTTTCGGTAACCCGGAAGCCACCTACCTGATGGCCAAGCAAATGATCGAAGCGGGTGCTTGCTGTATCCAGATCGAAAACCAGGTTTCCGACGAGAAGCAGTGTGGCCACCAGGACGGTAAAGTNACCGTTCCTCACGCCGACTTCCTGGCCAAGATCAATGCCGTACGTTACGCGTTCCTCGAGCTGGGCGTTGACGATGGNGTGATCGTTGCCCGTACCGACTCNGAAGGTGCTGGCNTGACCAAGCAGATCGCTGTTTCCACTCAGGAAGGCGACCTGGCTGANCAGTACAACTCCTTCCTGGAAGGNGAAGAAGTCACCGATCCGTCTACCGTTTCTCACGGTGACGTTCTGGTNAAGACTGCTGGCAAGCTGATCAAGCCGACCAAACTGGCTTCTGGNCTGTTCCAGTTCCGTCGCGATTCCAACATCGACCGTGTTGTTCTGGACTGTGTCACCAGCCTNCAGAACGGCGCTGACCTGCTGTGGATCGAAACCCCGACTCCGAACATCGAGCACATCAAAGGCATGGTTGATCGCATCCGCGAACAAGAGCCGTCTGCCAAGCTGGTGTACAACAACAGCCCGTCCTTCAACTGGACNCTGAACTTCCGTCAGCANGTATTCGATGCGTGGGAGAAAGAAGGNAAAGACGTATCCGGTTACGACCGTNCCCGTCTGATGAGCGCTGACTTCGATNACTCCGAGCTGGCTGCTGAAGCTGACAAGTGGTGTCAGAACTTCCAGCGTGACGCTGCTCGTGAAGCCGGTGTATTCCACCACCTGATCACTCTGCCGACCTACCACACCGCTGCTCTGTCCACCGACCAGCTGGTAGAAGGCTACTTCGGCGAAGAAGGCATGCTGGCCTACGCCNNNGGTGTTCAGCGTCAGGAAATCCGTCGCNNNATCGCTACCGTGAAGCACCAGGACATGGCCGGTTCCAACATCGGTGATGACCACAAAGAGTNCTTCNCTGGTGAAGCTGCTCTGAAAGCTGGTGGTAAGCACAACACCATGGGTCAGTTCGAGAACAACTAAGTTTCTCGATCTAACCTTCGGTTAGTGTGAAAAACGGCCCCCTTGGGGGCCGTTTTTTTATGCCCAATCGCCTGGAAAGCATCATGCGACCCTTCCTGTAGGAGCCTTGCTTGCAAGGCGATCCCCGAGCCCGGGCGAGGGTCAACACCGTATCATCGAGAGGGAACAAAGACTCCCAAGATAAAAACCCGGGGGAAATCCCGGTTTCCCGGTATGCATTACGGTGAAGGTCGATTTGCGCGAGGTCGGTTTTCGCGGCGGAACCTCCGTTTCCACAGCCGCTTCTATCACAGGGTAAGGCGTTCGATTTCTCCTCCCCCGCAGGAACGTAGCACCGCACGAAGAGCGGCCCCGAAGGGGTGAGCGAAGCGAATCACCTTGCTCGCAAGGCGATCTTGGCCAAAGCGAGGTCCTGTTCCTGCAAAAGAAAGACAACCCCTGTTGCGTGCAAACCAAAAAAAGGGGCGGCCATCAGGCCGCCCCTTTTTGCATCCGACGTCAGTCACCTGACGCCTGACGATCACTTACTCGTAATCGAACGAGAAGTGCTCTTCTTTCAACTGCATGGTGCTCTTGGTAGGCTTCAGCGCGGCTTCGGCATGGCCTTTGGCGCTGGGCAGCATACGCTCGAAGTAGAACTCTGCAGTGGCCAGCTTGGCTTTGTAGAATTCCGCCGGCTCGGCACCGCCGTTCTCCAGCTTGTCCTTGGCAACGCCTGCCTGCAGTGCCCAGAAGTACGCCATCATGGCGTAGCCGCTGTACATCAGGAAGTCGTAGCTGGCAGTGGAGACCATGTCGCGGTCCTTGGCAGCCACCAGCATGATGCGGGTGGTCAGGTAGTTCCACTCTGCCGCGATTTTCAGCAGCTTCCAGGCGAACGGACGCAGCTTCGGATCACGCAGGTTCTTGGTGCCGAAATCCACCAGCTTCTTGCTGAAGTCACGAACACATTTGCCTTTGGTGCTCAGCAGAACCTTACGGCCCAGCAGATCCAGTGCCTGGATACCGGTGGTGCCTTCGTACAGGGTAGAGATCCGCGCATCGCGCACGATCTGCTCCATGCCGTGTTCCTTGATGTAGCCGTGGCCACCGAACACCTGCATGCCGTCGTTAGCCACTTCCAGACCCTTCTCGGTCAGGAAGCCCTTCAGGATCGGGGTGAAGAAGCCCAGCTCGCTGTCCCAGTGCTCGTACTTCTTCATGTCGTCTTCCAGGATGCCGGAAATCATGTTGTCGGCGTACTGGGCGGCGAAGTAGATCATGGCACGACCGCCTTCGGCGATGGCCTTCTGCTTGAGCAGCATGCGGCGTACATCACCGTGATGGATCAGGCTGTCAGCAATCTCATCCGGCTGTTTCTTGCCAGACAGGGCACGCATGGACTTACGCTCTTTGGCATAAGGCAGTGCGCCCTGATAAGACAGTTCGGCGTGGGCAATGCCCTGCATGGCGGTACCCAGACGGGCAGTGTTCATAAAGGTGAACATGCACTCCAGGCCCTTGTTTTCCGGACCGATCAGGAAGCCAGTCGCGCCATCAAAGTTCATCACACAGGTAGCGGAGGCTTTGATCCCCATTTTCTTTTCCAGGGAACCGACGCTGACACCGTTGTCTTCACCGATCTTGCCCGGCAGGTACTTGGGCACGATGAACAGGGAAATCCCCTTGGTGCCTTTGGGGGCGTCCGGCAGACGAGCCAGCACGATGTGGACGATGTTTTCGACCATGTCGTGATCGCCGGACGAGATGAAGATCTTGGTGCCGGTAATCTTGTAGCTGCCGTCAGCTTGCGGCTCGGCTTTGGTTTTCACCTGGCCCAGGTCGGTACCACATTGGGGTTCGGTCAGGCACATGGTGCCACCCCAAGTGCCTTCAGTCAGCGGCACCATGTAGGCTTGTTTCTGCTCTTCGGTGCCGTGCAGCTGGATGGTGTTCATGGCGCCGAGTGACAGACCCGGGTACATGGAGAACGACCAGTTGGCGGTGGCCATCATTTCCTGCTTGAGCAGGCCCAGAGACATGGGCAGGCCCTGGCCGCCATATTCCACCGGGTGGCTCAGACCTTGCCAACCGCCGGCGACGAATTCGTTATAGGCTTCCTTGAAACCTTTCGGGGTCACTACCACGCCGTCTTTCAGCTCGCAGCCTTCTTCATCGCCGCTCTGGTACAGGGGGGCAATGGTGTTTTCGCACAGCTTGGCCATTTCACCGATGATGGCTTCCACCATATCCGGGGTGGCTTCCTCACCATTAGGCAGAGTCTTGTAGTGACTCTCGAAATCGAACACTTCGTTCATCAAAAAGCGCATATCGCGCACGGGGGCCTTGTAAGTCGGCATGGAAATTCCCTCGTCAGAATCAGTCAGGCTGTCATAAAGAGCCAAAGGTGGTCTTAAACGGACAGCGGATCACGGGGCGCATTGTTGGGGAAAGCCAGCGCAAAGACATTGACTGCCAAGGCGGCAGGGGCGCGGCGTTAGGGTGAATGGGCGTTCACGGGGTGTTGAGCTTCGAGCTGTTAGCGACGAGCTGTCAGGAAAACCACAAACATCGCAACAACGCCGCTGCGCTACGTTCCCACAGCAGCTCCGTAGAAAGGGTTTTCCTCACAGCTCAAAGCGCATAGCTCACAGCTGTCTTACTTCTTTCCCTTCCAGCTATACATGGAAGTCGACACCCCGATGCGGTACGCCACTTCATCCCATGCCTTGCGCGGCAGTGCCGCCTTGAGCAGCTCGGTGGATTTGGCGATGGCCGGCTCGATGACAAAGCTGTCTTTCTTCTGCATGCCGCGAAGAATGCTTTTGACCACTTTCTCCGGGGTCAGCATGGGGGTGAACATGGGCGTCTTCACCCCGTCGAACATGCCGGTGGAAATGTAGCTGGGGCACACGGTGGTCACATGCACGTGTTTGATCTTGCGCACGTCCAGTTCCAGCCGAATGGATTCGGAAAAACCCACCACGGCCCATTTGCTTGCCGCGTAGGTGCTGCCATAGGGCAGGCCAACAAAGGCAGAAGCGCTGGCGATATTGACCAGGTAACCTTCCTTCGCACTGATCAGGTCATCCAGAAACGCATGGGTGGTGGCCATCAGCCCTTCGCTGTTGATGCGAAAGGTATTGAGGTGCTGCTCCAGATCCACCTGCTCGAACTCGCCGCCAAATACCACGCCTGCGTTATTGATCAGCCCGGTGATGGGCCCCAGATCGGCGTGCAGCTTGTCGCGGAATTTGGCGATGCTGGCAAGCTTGCTCACATCCAGCACATAGGGATGGGCCTTGCCGCCGGCGGCCTTGATACGGTCGGCGACCTCGCGGGCGGCACTGATACGGCGAGCGGTGACAATCACCTCGGCGCCCTTGCGCGCAAACTCTTCTGCCATCAGGGAGCCGATACCGGCACCGGCGCCAGTGATCAGAATGCGGTGATTATCAAAACGGGCCATGGGTCATCCTTGTTGGTGTCGACAGTAAATGTGGGGGTCCATGCTCGCATGCCCGCCCCGCCACAGTAAGGATAATAACCGTCAGGGCAGGGATAGGTTGTGCTATCCCGGCAGTTTCAGGCCGGCCAGCACCACCTGACCATTTTCGACCGAGCGGGCGCGCAGACGCAGGCCACTGATGCGTACCGTATCTCCGACCACGGCATGCTTGCCGACCTGTTTGGTAAACAGCTCGGCCACGGTGAGTCCTTGCCAAAGGGGGGGAGGAGATTCCACCCCGTAGACGGCCACCAATTGGGCCACCGGGGTTTTGCCGAGCACGGAAAAGTCCCCGTAATAGCGTTTTTCGTCCTGACTCATCTTGTGGCACAGGTCAGACAGCGCCGATTTCTCGGAGAGGGGAGCCAGCCAGGAAATCAGGTCGCCGGCTTCAATGACGGGCTCGTCCCGTGGGCTCAGCACCGTGTGATTGCGGTACAGCATCAAGGGCGTGCGCCCGTCATCGGACAGCTCAGCCAACGGTTTGCCCACCGCACGGGCGCCGTCCTCCACCTGGAACTGCAGTAAATAGCGGTCCCGTGGGGCGGCCAAGGCGACCGTCTGCCGGGGTTCGGTGGAGGGCGGCACCGAGACTTTCAGGCGTCGCGCCATAAAACGCAGGCTCGCGCCCTGGCCAATCAGGGAAATCAGTACCACCACCAGAGTGATATCAAACAACAGGTAGGTCTGTTCCACCCCGGCCAGCAACGGGAACACTGCCAGCACGATGGGCACGGCGCCGCGCAGCCCGGTCCAGGCAATGAACATTTCCTCGCGCCAGGTAAAGCGGAACGGCAGCAGGCTGATCCAGACGGCCAGCGGCCGCGCCAGCAGCATCAGGAAGGCCGCCACGGCCAGCGCCCAGGCCAGGTGCTCGGTCAGTCGCGACGGCGTGACCAGCAGACCCAGAATCAAAAACATGCCGGATTGGGCCAGCCAGGCCATGGAGTCCATGGACTTGAGGACGTTGTCGCCGGTCCCGCCGCGGCGATTGCCCGCCACCAGGCCGGTCAGGTAGATCGCCAGAAACCCCGAGCCGCCCACCAGGTTAGTAAGCGCAAACACCATGGCGCCGCCAGAGCACAGCAGCAATGCATGGAGCCCTTCATTGCTGCGCACCCGCAGCAGCAGTTCGCTGATCACCACCCCCAGCACCAGTCCCATCAGTGCGCCAAGGCCGAATTGCTGCACCAGGGTCACCAGCATGCCAATGCCCCACTGGGCATCTGGATTGACCAGTAATCCCACCAGCATCAAGGTGATGAAGATGGCCATCGGGTCGTTGAGTCCGGATTCGATTTCCAGGGTACTGGCGACCCGCTCGTTCAGGGACACACCGGCCCCCTTGATCACGCTGAACACCGCCGCCGCATCGGTAGAACCAATAATGCCCCCCAGCAGCAGGCCCACTCGCCAGTCCACGCCCATCAACCAGGTAGCAAAGGCGCCTACCAGCCCGGCAGAGATGGCCACCCCGAGGGTGGCGAGACTGAGCGCCGGCTTCAGTCCCAGCTTGAAGGTACTGAGCCGGGTGCGTAGGCCGCCATCCAGCAGGATCACGGCCAGGGCAATGTTGCCAATCACATAGGCGGTGGAAAAATCATCGAAATCAATCCCGCCAAGGCCGTCTTCCCCTGCCGCCATGCCCACCAGCAGGAAAATCAACAGCGACGGCACCCCGAAGCGAGCGCTCAGAGACCCAAGCAGCAAGCCGGTGAACATCAGCCCGGTGCCGATCAGCAGGAATAAGTTCAATGAATCCAAGGAGTTTTCCGGTTAAGTGAGGTGAACGATCTATAGTAGAATAGCTTACACGCAAGTGGCGCCAGGCTGCATGCTCTCTGTAGGAGCGTCGGTTATTCGCTCCGCTCACCCTTCGGGCCGCCCTGCGGGCGTTCCTTCGCTACGCTCGGTGGCGGCGCGATTCCCAACCAGGATCAAAAACCTTTCCACCACAGCGCGCACTGGGTTCACAGAGAAAACCGTGTTTCCTTAGTGACCTCTGCGCGCTCTGTGGTAAATCCGGTTTAATCGCCGTGGGTTATCGCGCCGCGAGCGACGCTCCTTGTATGTTGCCTCCACACCATATGAATATGGTATCGCCGTTACCGGGGAGGCCGTTCG
>PAJO01000035.1 GCA_002706085.1 Alcanivoracaceae bacterium
CAAGCTACAAGCTACAAGCTACAAGCTACAAGCTACAAGCTACAAGCTACAAGCTACAAGCTACAAGCTACAAGCTACAAGCTACAAGCTACGCTTGGTTGGAATGGAAAACCTAAAATAGTTCCGGGGCTTTTAGAAGAACGGAAACGCCTTCCAGATCGTTGAGTTCGGCGCCAATAAATAACCTGAGCACTCCGTAGGAGCCATGCTTGCATGGCGAACCGAGCCCAAGCGAGGAAGGGATCCCGGAAACATATTCCCCCCTAAACAACGCCTCGCAAAAAAACAGAATCCCAACCCATCACCGAAACCCCGGCATGGCCTGAATAAGATGGCGCTGAACCTCCAGCCATTCGCCAATTAAACGCCAGTGCTGGCGATCATCCAGATTGCGGGATACCGCAGCATCCATGATGCCTTCACCATGGCTCATGGCTTGCACATAAAGCTGGGTATCGCGCAGGGTGACCAGATACGGAATCTTCAGGCTAGTCAGGAACTGACGCAGAGCCGCATACATCTTTGTGCGGGTACGGGCCCGGTTTGCCACCACCGCCAGGCGCCGTGGCCGGCGACGATAGGTCGGGGTGAGCATGACCGCCTGTAGAAAGCGGGTGGTGGCGCGGATGTCGATGGGACTGGGCAATACCGGCACCAGCACGATCTGTGACAAGCGCAGCAAGTGGTCGAGCTCATGGGGGTCTAGCCCCGCGGGAGAATCGATCACTACCAGCTCGCCGGCCTGATCCAGCTTTTGTTGCAGGCGGCCCAGAGAGAGCGGCTCCGACACCGGCCACGCCAGGCCATGAATATGGGTGCTCTTGCGCAGCTTCAGCCATTGGGTCGCCGACTGCTGGGGATCGAGATCCAGCAGGGTCACCGGACGGCCCAGTGCCTCGTAATAACTGACAAGATTGGTGGCAATGGTGGTTTTTCCGCAGCCGCCCTTGCTGTTGGCAACCAGTATAACGGTGCGTTTGACCGTGGTTGCCGGGCTGTTATGTGCGCTATTCATGCGGTTGAGTGCCAAAATTTTCGTATGATTGTACCCATCCTTGCGTTCCGGGCGACTGACATCCCGGAAAACAGTGAATCCCCTCACACTTGTCACACTACCGCATCTGACTGAAAAGTGGTGTAAATTGTTGTGCTTTGGGCAATGGCGGCAGGGAACCCTGAGCGATTTCGCTGTCATAAAAGGGGAAGGAAATCGGGATGCGTTATTTTCTTATCATTGTTGCATTGATCGCCGCGCTGCTGGCAGCCTTGTTCACCATTCCGCTTGGGGGTGACAAGCCGCTGCTTAACTGGCAGCACGTGAAGGAAAACTGGCAACAACCAGAGCGGTTGTTTGATAAGGGGTTGTCGCCCTGGGTCAGACAATCCGGCGAAACCGAGCTGTATCGCTGGCGCGACCCGGAAGGAAACTGGCAGTATGGCCAGATTCCGCCGCCGGGGGTGCATGCCGAAGCGGTTACCGTAAAAGATCCCAAGACCATCAGCGCTGAAGAAATGCGTGGTGGTGAGGGATCGCAACAGACACAACAACAGTAGGCCAATTGGAGGCAGAATGAAGAAATTGGGAATCGTACTGGCAGGCTCTGTACTGCTGGTCGCCTGTGGTCAGGACAAGGTGGAACTCAAGACTGACGACCAGAAAGCGTCCTATGCACTGGGTTTCCGCAGCGCGGAACAGATGCGTAGCCTGGACAATCTGGACCTGGATGCCATGGTCGCTGGCCTGCGTGATGGTTTTGAAGAAAGTGGTGAGTCCCGTCTGGGGGAAGAGGATCTGGATCAGCTGATTCGTGACTTCCAGGGCCGCATGATTGCCGCCGAGCAGAAGAAGATGGAAGAGAAAGCGGGCGCTAACCAGGCAGCCAGCGAGACCTTCCTGAAAGAGAACGGTGCCCGTGAAGGTGTGACGACCACCGACAGTGGCCTGCAGTATGAAGTGCTGGCCTCCGGTGAAGAAGGTGCCGCGTCCCCGACCCTGGAAGACACCGTGGAAGTGCACTACCACGGTACCCTGCCCGATGGCACGGTGTTCGACAGTTCTGTTGATCGCGGCCAGCCGGCCACCTTTGGTCTGCAGCACATCATCAAGGGCTGGCAGGAAGCGCTGCCGATGATGAAGGAAGGCGACAAGTGGAAGATCGTTGTGCCGCCGGCGCTGGGTTACGGTGAGCAAGGTGCCGGTGGAGACATTGGTCCGAACCAGGTGCTGATCTTCGAGATCGAGCTGCTGGACGTGAAAGGCGGTGAAGACGCTGCTGGCGAATAAGCGCTGCAGGTTTTTCGCTGAAAAAGGGCGCCTTCGGGCGCCCTTTTTAATGCCCGGATTATTCTTGCGCGCGTCTAGTGCATTGCCTGCTTGAGAGGGGGTTCCTGCTGATGGATGCTCAGTATCAGCTGGTCTTCCAGAGAGAAACGTTCCTCCAGGGTTTCCATCAGGCGGCTGATGCGCTGCGGTAGCTCTGCTTTCAGCGTGGCACAGGTGTCCGGGTTTTCAAAATCCGCGTTAAAGGCCAGGGCTTCGTCGGTGGAGCTGTCCAGCTGGCGAAGAATCTGGTGGGTCAGCCCCGGGTTCTCGCGATGGAAATGGCGGGCTTCGTTGACCAGCTCGCGATATACCTCGAAATAGCCTGCGCTGATGTAGTCCATCAGCAACTCACAAAAGTGCTGTAATTGCTGTTGTCGTGGCATGTCGGAACGGGACAGGCCACGGATACCCTGCAGGGCACAAAGCAACACGATCAATTGTTGGCGTTCGTCCAGCCAGGCTTGAACCAGTGCTTCGATACGGTGCCATTGGGCCATTGCGGCAGAAGAAGATGAGCTCGCCATTGTGTTCCCTCCTTAGTGAATGGCTGCGCGAATT
Source organism: Alcanivoracaceae bacterium (assembly GCA_002706085.1). Lineage (GTDB taxonomy): Bacteria > Pseudomonadota > Gammaproteobacteria > Pseudomonadales > Alcanivoracaceae > Alcanivorax. Next base: position 2,882 of record PAJO01000035.1, read on the forward strand.
TTGTCGTGGGGCTATCGAGACTAGGACGGAGGCAAAGCCCGGTGCAATGGTCAGAATGGGTCGTACCGGGCTCGGTGCCAAGATGAGTGGTAAAAGCTGTGCGGACTCAATGGCTTGCTGATAAAGACGCATTTGTCATAACGGCGGCCCTTTTTGTGCCGCCGGCATCACACTTTGTGTTGCCCGGGCAGGGGCGGATTGGGAGATTACTGGCCCAGCCACTGGGCGACCCAGGGCCATATCCAGGGCAATGCCATGGCGGTGACCAGTCCGCACAGGCCCAGGGCCAGGCCGGCAAAGGCGCCGGCTTTTTCGCCGTATTCAAAGGCGCGGGCGGTACCGATGGCATGCGCCACCAGCCCGAGGGCGAAGCCCTTGATGCGTTGGTCGTTTACCTTCAGCAGTCGGAAGATGGGGCCGGCGGTCAGCGCGCCCACAATCCCGGTGATGGCCACCGCGCCGGCTGCCAGTGAGACATATCCTCCGGTGGATTTGACCACTTCTACGGCGATGGGGGTGGTGATCGACTTCGGCGCCAGCGAGCCCACCACTTCTGCCGGTGCGCCCAGCCACCAGGCCAGACCGACGGCAATGGCAGCGGAAATGGCGGCACCTATCAGGGTGGCCACCACGATGGGGGTCAGCACGCTGCGTACGGCGTGCAGCTGACGGTACAGGGGCCAGGCCAGTGCCACGGTGGCCGGGCCCAGCAGGAAAGCGATAAGGCGGGTTTGATCGCGGTATTCCTCATAGTTCACCCCTACCAGAGGGAGAACGATAATGACCGGGATAGAGGCCACCAGGAACGGGTGAAACACTGGCAGGCTGTTGCTCTTGCCATAGACCCACAAGGCGAACCGGTAGCTGGCCAGCGTCAGCAGGATCCCGAACAGCGGGGTATGGGCCAGTGCCGCCAGGTTATCCAGTTCAGTGCTCATGGGGATCTCCGGGCTTGCCCATGAGCTTTTTCAGCATCAGGGTCACCAGCAGCATGCTGAGGATGGTGCCGATCACTACGGCCACGGCCAGTGCCAATGCATAGTCTTCGTAGCGGTGCCACTGCAGCACAATGCCTACCCCCAGAGGGAAAATCAGCAGACTGATGTGCTTGATCAGGGCGCCGGCCGCCGGGGCGACCCGCTGGGTGAAGGGGGTATTGAGCAGCAATGCGACCAGCAACAGCACCATGCCCACGACGGAGGCGGGCAGGGGGATGCCGGTCAGGCGAATCAGGATCTCCCCCAGAAACTGGAAGAACAGCAGGATCAGCAGGCCATCGATCATTGGGGGATCAACGCGGCAGCGGACGGAACATCTGGATCAGGGCGAGCACCAGCAGCCCGGCAAACACCACCAGCGACCAGCTCGGCAGGCTCAGTCCCAGGAAGGACCAGTCCATGTCGGCACATTCTCCGGACCCGGCCAGCACTTGCTGGATTACGTTCTGCATCGGGAACACATCCATCATGTATTCCAGCCCGGGGCCACAGGCGGGAACCTGGTCCGGTGGCAGATTCTGCAGCCAGATGTGGCGAATGGCCACTGCGCCACCGCCAATGGCTGCCAGGGCGGTCAGCAGTCCGTAAAGGCGCACCCCGATGCGCTTGGGGCCATGCAGCGAGGCAACCAGCAACACCAGGGCGGCGGCCATGACGCCAACACGCTGGAAAATGCACAGCGGGCAGGGTTCGAGGCCATCCACATGCTGCAGGTACAAGGCACCTGCCATGGCGGCAATACAGCCCAGAAGGGCAAGGAAATTCAGCAGACGAGGAGCAGGAATCACAGCAGACATGGCAAGCTCTATCGAACAGGGGTGGCGGAAGGGTAGGCAAAAGCACCTGTGGCGGCAAGGGTGGAGCGACAACAGAGGTCAGACCGGTGGCAGAGAGTAAGGTTCCTCCCGGGCGTCAGCGTCGGGTGTCTGCCAGCCTGAAGCCGGGTAAGAAAAGGGGAGGTCGGTCTGGATCAGGCCTGTTGTGCCTGCTGGTTTTTCAGGTTGCGGTCGTGCCAGGCATCAATGCCGGCTTCCCAGCCCTGAAACCACCATTCGGCCAGTGGTTCGTCTGCACTATAGGGGCAGCGATTACTGTCGCCGCCGCCCATGCCCCACATGCAGCCCTGATTATAGGCTTTCTCGCACTGCTCCCGATTCGGGGTCATGCCATTCTCCCGGTTGATTCCTGTGAGACAGGGTTGCCTCTGCATAACGCCTTGCGTGCTCAGTCTGGAAAACCCAAGGGGCGCGGCCTGAAGCGTGCAAGGCGTTATTCAGAAGTACACTAGCACTGTGGTGCAAATTGCATAGGGATAGAGTGCGCATTTTTGTTGAAAAAGTGCGCAGTCGTGCAACGGTTTGTACCTTTTGTCAGCTTGCCGCTTCCTTGGGGGAAAGGCGTTCACCACAGAGGGGCACAGAGTCCGCAGAGGCGACCTGAAACAGGTTTTTCCTCGGTGATCGCTGTGCCCTCTGTGGTAAACAGGCCAGGATGATTTAGCGGAAGTAATCCGCCAGATAGTCTGCGAAAGGCGGTTCGTTCACCGCTTCCCATGCCTTCTGTTCGGTGAGGCTTTGCGCGGCCAGGGTTTCCAGGCGAGTGTTGGTGTCGTCACAACGCTGGCGGGACAGGAAGTGGTCGCGGTGGGCCAGGGCCTGATTCATGGCGAACTGGAAGAAGGTTTGCTCACGGGATTCCAGTTTTTCCATGATCTGGGCTGACGGCGTGGCATCCGGGGTGCGGACTTTTTCCTGCTGGCGGGCCAGCGCATTGGCGTAGTTGTTGCCGCCGTGGGCGCGATCAAACAGCTCAGCGATAGGCTGCATCTGTTCCAGCTTTTCGCTGGCCCATTCCCCGAAGGAGATGGATTTGCCCCAGTTGTTCAGGGCAATAGAGGTATCGCGGCCGTTGTAGACCACCTTGCGAAGGTTGTCCTTGCTGGCGTTGAGGTCGCACTTCTCCAGAAGGGGCGATTCGCGCAACAGACAGTAGGTGGCGAACAGATCAAGAAAACGGATTTCCTGCTGATTGATGCCCACCGGCTCGAACGGGTTCAGATCCAGCGCACGGATTTCAATGTATTCAACGCCGCGTTTCTGCAAGGCAGTGGTAGGGCGCTCGCCCTTGTTGATGGTGCGCTTGGGGCGAATCGAGGAGTAGTACTCGTTCTCGATCTGCAGGATGTTGGCATTGAGCTGCTGGTACTGGCCCGCGGCATCCAGCACGCCGATTTTCTCGTAAGCGGGTTCCGGCGTCTTGATGGCATGGGTCAGTGATTCCACATACTCATCGAGGTTGTTGTAGCTGATGGCCAGGGAGGACTGGGCATTGTTCTGGTAACCCAGATCGCTCATGCGCAGGCTGGTGGCATGGGGCTTGAACAGGGTGTGGTCAAAGGTGTCGAGCTGGTGCTCGCGACCGGCCAGGAACGACTTGCACAGTGCCGGTGAGGCGCCGAACAGGTAGACCAGTAGCCAGGAGTAACGCTGGAAATTGCGAGTCAGATCGAAGTAGCGTCGCGAGATGTAGTCCTGTAATGGTGCGCTGTCGCCTTCCAGTACCTGGTTCAGTTTCCAGAACTCTTCCGGGTAGGAAAAGTTGTAGTGGATGCCGGCGATGGTCTGCATTTTGCGGCCATAACGGTGACCAAGCCCTTCGCGGTAGACGGTCTTCATACGGCCCACATTGGAGCTGCCGTATTGCGCCACCGGCACATCATTGTCCTTGCTGATCATGCAAGGCATGGAATTGACCCACAGCACTTCGTCACCGATGTGGCTGTACACATAGCGGTGGAGTTGTTCCAGGAACTCCAGCGGTTTGTGCAGCTCGGTGGTGGCTGGGGTGATGAACTCCAGCAGGGCTTCCGAATAGTCGGTGGTGATGTAGGGGTGGGTCAGGGCTGAACCCAGTGCCTGCGGGTGAGGGGTCTGGGCGAGGGTGCCATCGGTGGTAATGCGCAGACTTTCCTTTTCGATGCCGCGACGAATGCCGGCCAGGGTGGCGGCGGCATCGGAATCCAGCAGGGCACGGATACGTTGTTCAAGTTTGGCCATAACAGGCAGTTCCGTTCTCGATATCCGGGTGGCAGGGGGCACATTGGGCCCCTGCCTACGGGATTGTCGCCCTACCTTGCATGGTCAGGGCGGCAATCACCAGCGGTTGGCGGGACTATTTTCCCTTCTTTTCAGCCATGGCATTGGCGAGTAGCTGACCAAAGGAGCCGGTGCCCTTGTTGCCTTGCGGGTTGCCCTGGCCGCGGTTGCCGCCCTGCCGCTGGCCACGGGGGCCATTGTTGCCCTTGCGGGGGGCGCCGCCATTGCGGGCTGGGGCTGCCCCTTTCTCGGCGGGCTGGTCGTCCATGCGCATGGTCAGACTGATGCGCTTGCGGTCCAGGTCCACATCCAACACTTTTACCTTGACGATGTCGCCCGGCTTGGCCACATCGTGCGGGTCTTCCACGAACTTGTCAGACAGGGCCGACACGTGCACCAGGCCATCCTGGTGAACGCCGATGTCCACGAAGGCGCCAAAGTTGGTCACGTTGGTCACTGTGCCTTCCAGGATCATGGAAGGTTTCAGGTCCTTGAGGGTTTCGACCCCTTCCTTGAAGACCGCTGCCTTGAATTCCGGGCGTGGGTCGCGGCCGGGTTTTTCCAGCTCGCTGAGGATGTCGGTCACGGTGGGCAGGCCGAAATTGTCATCGGTGAAATCCACTGCGTTGACCTTTTTCAGGAAGGGCGCATCGCCGATCAGTTCCTTCAGCGGGCGGCCGTGTTTCTCGGCGATCTTTTCGACCACCGGGTAGGCTTCCGGGTGAACGGAAGAGCTATCCAGCGGGTTTGCGCCGTCCATGATGCGCAGGAAACCGGCGGCTTGTTCAAAGGTCTTGTCGCCCAGGCGCGGTACCTGTTTGAGATCGATACGGGAGCCAAAGGCGCCGTTCTTTTCCCGGTAGGAGACGATGTTGCCTGCAATGGTGGCATTCAGGCCGGCAATGCGTGCCAGCAGCGGGGCGCTGGCAGTGTTCACGTCTACCCCCACCGAGTTCACACAGTCTTCCACCACGGCGTCCAGCGAGCGGGACAGTTTGACCTGGCTGACGTCGTGCTGGTACTGGCCCACCCCGATGGCTTTCGGGTCGATTTTCACCAACTCGGCCAGTGGGTCTTGCAGACGGCGGGCGATGGAGACCGCGCCACGGAAGGAAACGTCCAGATCGGGGAATTCGCGGGCAGCGGTTTCTGAAGCAGAGTACACCGAGGCGCCGGCTTCGGAGACCATGATCTTCTGGATGTTGCCCTTGCTGGCCTTGACCACTTCACCGGCCAGTTTGTCGGTTTCGCGGCTGGCGGTGCCGTTACCCACTGCGATCAGTTCCACCTTGTGCTTCAGGCACAGGGCCGCGAGTACCGACAGGGACTGGTCCCACTGGTTCTTGGGCTGGTGCGGGAAGATGGTGGTGTGTTCCAGCAGTTTACCGGTGGCGTCCACAACCACGACTTTGACCCCGGTACGCAGGCCGGGATCGAGACCCATGGTGCATTTGGGGCCGGCGGGGGAGGCCATCAGCAGGCTCTTCAGGTTACGGGCGAAGACCTGAATGGCTTCTTCTTCACCCAGCTCGCGTACGCGGCCCAACAGTTCGGTTTCCAGGTGGGTGTTGAGCTTGATCTTCCAGGTCCAGCGCATCACTTCCTTGAGCCAGTCATCGGCGGCGCGGCCTTGATGGCTCCAGCCGGATACGGCGGTGACCATGGCTTCACAGGGATGGGGGGCGGCCGTTTCCAGCTCTTCCGGCAGCACCATGGAGACATGCAGGATGCTCTCGTTGCGGCCACGGAACAGGGCCAGGGCCCGGTGGCTGGGTATATCTTTCAGGGCTTCGCTGTGATCGAAGTAATCGCTGAATTTGGCGCCGTCCTTCTCTTTGCCATCTGCCAGCTTGGACTGAATCTGTGCCTTGTCCCAGAGGTAGGTACGCAGGCGGGTCAGCAGCTCGGCGTTTTCGGCGAAACGCTCCATGAGGATCTGCTTGGCGCCGTCCAGGGCGTCTTTGGCGGTGGCGATCTTGTGCTCTTCGTTGAGGTAGCCAGCGGCCAGCGCCTCGGGCTCTTGGGTGGGATCGTCCAGCAGGGTGTCGGCCAGGGGTTCCAGGCCGGCTTCGCGGGCAATCTGGGCGCGGGTGCGGCGCTTGGGCTTGTAGGGCAGGTAAAGGTCTTCCAGGCGGGTCTTGGTGTCGGCCGCCTTGATGGCCTTTTCCAGTTCCGGGGTGAGCTTGTCCTGCTCGGCGATGCTCTTGAGGATGGCGTCGCGGCGCTCTTCCATCTCCCGCAGATAACGCAGTCGTTCTTCCAGATTCCGCAGCTGGGTGTCGTCCAGGCCGCCGGTGACTTCTTTCCGGTAACGGGCAATAAAGGGGACGGTGGCACCTTCGTCGAGCAGGGCGACGGCAGCGTGGACTTGCCGCTCCTGACAGGAGAGTTCTTCAGCAATGATCTGTTCAATACTACGCATGGACTATTCCTTGATGGCCTCGCCGGTCACGCTGGGGCAGGCACGCTTTTAAAACAAAACGACCGGAATCATAGGGAATGATTCCGGTCGTTGATAGATTGACTTGTAAAAGTGGCTGTGGCTTGGATTCAGCGGCTCACGGGGGTTAGCCCAGAGCCTTGTTGATCATGGCCACCAGCTCGGCTTCCACCGGGGGTTTGACCACATAGCCAAAGGCGCCCTGGCGTTCGCCCCAGACTTTGTCGGTCTCCTGATCCTTGGTGGTGACCAGAATCACGGGAATGCTCTCGGTGCTGGGATCGCGGGTAATCTTTCGGGTGGCCTGGAAGCCATTGAGCTCAGGCATGACCACATCCATCAGGATCAGGTCAGGTTGTTCCTGCCGGGCCATCTCGACCCCTTCCATGCCGTTGCTGGCGGTGACGACTTCATGGCCCTGGCCCTGGACAATCTTGACCAGGTTGGTCAGTTGGGTCGGGGAGTCGTCCACCACAAGAATTTTTGCCATCTCTTGCTCTCCTCAATGCCGACGTATTTTACGGTCCGGGTCGGCCCAATTCTGTTTTTTTATGTGTGCGGTTCAATCAATCCCGCATGATAGCAGCCAGCGGGGCAAAGGTAAGCTGTCGAATTCCGGCACCCAGGTGACGCAGAGTGTCGCCAATAGCAGCTACAAGCCACAAGCCTCAAGCTGCAACACGGGGGAGGTCGGTGCCATTCGTTTGGCTCCATACCCGCGTACCAAGTCTGGACTAAAGGCATTTTTACCACAGAGAGTGCAGCGCAGGCGGGATTGTCTCCGTGCCCGTTGTGGTAACCCCCTTCTTTTACGGGGGCAGGGCCGCCAGGCCCTGAACGCGGGCAGGGCAGATAATTCCGCGCCAGCCCGGCCTGCGTTGCAGCTTGTAGCTTCCCCCTATCTTGTCAGGGTATGAGCACTGCGCCGGGTCCAGAACAGCAGTGGCAGCAACACCAGGGCAATCCACACCGTGGTTTTGGCCTGCTCCCAGAAAGCCAGAGCCAGAGGGTTCCCTTCAGGCCCGGCCAGCGGGGCAAAGATGGCCATCAGCAGGCCGCCCATCACTACCGCAAGCAGCCAGCGGGCAGCGCTATGGGGGGCCTGGCGGCGGCGGCGGAACAACTGCCACAGGAAAAACGCACCCAGCCCGGCCATCAGCCCCCACAGTATGCCGCCGGGTATGGCCAGCGCCAGATGCCCGGCCTGGCCCGCCGCCACGATCAGGGGCAACTTGCCCAGTACCATCAACAGCAGCCACGGGCCGAGGATCATGACCCACCACAGGTGCCCGCCCAGACCTTCCGGACCGGGTTGCTGGCGGTAGTGGACAGGGTCGAAACGCCACACCTTTCGGGCCAGTTGCCCCCAGTTAGCCGGAGCCAGTCGCTGGCCCATGCCGCGGAAGTGGTCTCGCTGTTCTTCGATGATCATCAGCATGGCCGGTACCACCAGCAAGATCAGGGCGGTGCCGAAAAACAGCCCGAACACGATGCTGATGGCCATGGGTTTGAGGAACTGGGCCTGCAGGGAGGTCTCGAACAGCATCGGGGTCAGACCGGCTACGGTAGTGATGGAGGTCAGCAGCACCGCCCGAAGACGCCGCACGCAGGCCTCCACAATAGCCTGAAAACGCTCCATGCCTTCGGCCACCAGTTGCTGGTAAAAACTCACCAGTACGATGGAGTCGTTGACGATAATGCCCGATAGCCCGAACAGACCCATGGCCGAGAACATGGAGAAATGGATACCAAAGGGGGCGGCGAACAGGTGGCCAATCACGGCTCCGGTGAGCCCGAAGAAAATGGCGGTCATGATTGCCAGCGGCCAGGAATACGAGCTGAATACCCAAGCCAGCACGATGTAGATAATGGCCAGGCCAAGCAGGGCGCCGGTAGCCAGATCCCGCAGGTTGTCGGCTTGTTCCTGCAGCTTGCCTTCGTAGCCGATGCCAATACCGTATTTTGCCTGCAGCTCAGGCAGGATGCCGTTGTTGAGGGTGGCAATGATTTCGTTGGCGTTGCCCTGTTCCGGGTCCAGGTCGGCGTAGATGGTCACCGCCAGTTCGCCATTGACCCGGCGCAACAGGTCTACCCCCTGGCGGGCCTCGAAGTGCACCACGTCGCGAAGTGGGATCGCTTCGCCCTGGGGGGTGATGATGGGCAGTCGCTCAATGGCGCTGAAGTGACGGCGTTCGCTGTCGGGCAGCATGACCCGCACCTCGATCTCGTCGTCCTCTTCGTTATAGAGCTGCGCCAGGCTGCCATCAAAGGCGGCCCGCAGCTGGCCGGCCACATCATTGAGTGTCAGCCCCAGTGCGCGCCCTTGAGGGGTGAGTTGGAAGGTCAGCTGCTCCTTGCCGTAGGGCAGGTCGTCGTCCACGTTGCTGACCCCGGAAAACTGCAGAAGCCGTTCCTGCAGTTGCAGTGAGGCTTCCTTGAGTGTGGGAGCATCGGAGCCGGTCAGTTTGACTTCGATGGGCTTGCCCGGGGGGCCGGCTTCTGGTTGGGCGATGCTGAGCTGGTCCAGGCCCGGCGGCAGGGTGAGCTTGTCACGCCAGGTCTTGATCAGGGTCTCGTTGCTGATGTCTCGATCGGCGCCGACATACACTTCCACGACCAGGGTGCCGTATTCGTCGCCGAATTTGTCCTGCCTGCCACCGGGGTTGGGGAAGCCGGCGGCGGCGCCATGGTGGCTGATGACGGTTTGCACCAGGTTTCCGCCCAGTTCTTCGTTGGCTTCGTTGAGCTTGTCTTCCAGTTGCTTGAGAAACTGGTCTACCTGTCTGCGGTCGGTGCCAGAGGAGAACTCCACCACGGCTCGCAGTTGATCACCGTCCACATTGGGGAAGAAGGTGAACTTGAGCCAGCCGGTGGAGACCATGGCCAGCGCAAGCACAAAGGCACACACCGCTGACACCGTCACCAGATGGCGGTGTCGGATGGCCCATTCCACCAGCGGGCGGAAGCGCTCCTCACGTAACTGGTCGAAGCCGTCGTCGATGCGCTTGCGCATGCCGCTGGCCTTGATCTGCACGCCTCGGAAACTGTGGTGCAAGTGACCGGGCAGGACCAGAAAACATTCCAGCAACGAGGCCAGAATCACGCAGATCATCACGAAGGGTACGTCAAAGGCAATCTTGCCCATGGCGCCACTCATCATTCCCAGAGGCAGGAAGGCGGCGATGGTGGTGGTGCTGGAGGCCACCACGGGCCAGAACATGCGCCGGGCACCGCCCAGGGCGGCACGGGTGGCGGATTCGCCTTGCTGTAAGTGCGTGAGGGTGTCTTCGCCGACCACAATGGCATCGTCGACAATAATCCCCAGGGCCAGGATCAGACCGAACAGACTGATCATGTTGATGGTGCCGCCAAACAGCCAGACCAGACCCAGTGTTGCCATGAACGAAACGGGAATGCCCAGCATCACCCACCAGGCAACCCGGGCATTAAGGAAAAAGTAGAGGGTCGCAACCACCAGTAGCAGACCCGAAATGCCGTTCCAGAGAAGGGTGGAAATCCGTTCTTCCACCAGCTTCCAAGCCTCGAAATAGAACGTCATTTTCACCCCCTCCGGGAGGGTGTGCTGGTACTGATCGCCCCACGCGTGCACCTTTTCTGCCAGGCCCAGCATGTCGCCGTCTTCGCCGCGCATGACCTGCAGTTCAATAGCCGGGCTACCCTGATAGGTCAGGGTGGCCTGATCATCCCGGGGGCGGCGCTCGATAATGGCCACGTCCCCCAGTGATAGCTGCTGACCGTCGGCTGTGGTGAGCAGGGGCAGCTCGGCAAAGGTTTTTTCGTCGCGCCGCTGGCCCAGTGCTCGTAGCTGTTTGGCCGCATCGTCCCGGCCAACGGTGCCAGCGGGCGTATCCTGACTGAAATTGCGAACCTTGTTGCTGATCTCGCCCAGCGTCATGCGCAGATCGTGGAGGGTGCCGGCAGGGATCTGGATCGCCATTTCTTCTTCGGGAAGGCCAATGAATTCGACCTTGCCGATCCCCAGCGCCAGCAGCTCGTCTTCCATCTTGCGCACCAGGGGACGCAGTTCTTCCAGAGTGCCGTTTTGAGTGGAAACGAGAATCGAGGTGACCAGCGAATAGTTGGTGATTTTCTGGATCACCGGCCGCTCGGCATCCTGGGGCAGGTTGCGTACTGAGTCGATGCGCTGGCGCACATCATCCAGTGCCAGTCCAAGGTCGGTGCCATCCTCAAGCTCGATGAACAGCAGTGACATGCCTTGCTGGGAGCGGGCGATCAATTTCTTGGTGTTGGGCAGGGTGCGAATGGCCTGCTCAACCGGGATGGTGATGGAGCGTTGAATATCCTCCGGGCTGGCCCCTCGCCAGGGAATGGATACCGAGATGAAATCGAATTCGAAGTTCGGGAACAGCTGGGTATTCAGCCGCATCAATCCCAGCCCGCCGAGCAGCAGCATCAGGATCATTAACAGGTTGGCGGCAACCTTGTGTTCGGTGAAGCTGGCGATCAGACCGCGAGATTCGCTCACGGTGCCTCTCCTGCTGCGTCACTGGCTGCAGGAGCCTGGGTGGGTTTGTCCGCATTGCTGCCGGGAGCCGGCTGCGGGTCCACAGGCAGCCCCACAATGGCCTGGGGAAGCTGGGTCACCAACACGCGCTCTCCCCCCTGGAGTTCGGGCGCCTTGAGTAGCAACAAGGATGTCTCACCGTCCATGGCTTCACCGACAATGCTGGCCGGGGTGCGTTGTAGACGATTGTCGTTGTCGATGAGGTAAAGCCGGTTCAGCCCATAGAGCGCCGTCGCGGGCAGGGCCAGCAAATTCTCTCTGGCTGGCAAGGTGAGAGTAATGGTAATGGGTCTGCCCAGTGCCGCAGACGGGACGCCACCGGCAAATTCAAACAAGCCATCGATGCCGCCCCGGGCGTCAGCGGCGTCACCGGCGAGGCGTTTCAGGTTGAGTGACAGGGTGCGGCCTTCCAGTGTGGTGCTGGCGGTCAATGCGCCCTGCAGCAACCCGTCGCGAACGGCGGGAAGGTGGCGCTCGGGAATCTGCGCGCGCACTTCCAGTTCGGTATCGGCAAACAGGCTGATCAGGGGTTCACCGGGGCGCACCCGCTCGCCGGGGGCCACGGCCACATTGGTAATGGTGCCATCAAAGGGCGCCATCACACGGGTGCGAGCCAGATCAATTTCCGCTTGCTTGAGTTGAGCCTCGGCACTGGCAAGGCGGGCTTCCATTCGGGCCAGTTCATTGCGGTAATCGCTGACGCTGAGCTGACGCTGGGCAAGAGACAGGTCCGCGCGGGCCTTGGCTTCTTCTGCTTCGTCCAGCTGGGTTTGGGAGACCAGTTTCTTGCCGCGCAGCGATTCCAGTCGCTCCAGATTGTTGGCAGCCAGTTGTGCCAGCTTTTGTTCCAGCGCCAGGTTTTCCTTGTCGCTATCGAAGCGTAATCGGGTGGTCTGCAATTGGGCCTTGGCCTCGTCGCGGCTGGCTTTGGCACGGTCACGGGCGAGGGCGGTTTCGGTGTCGTCCAGCTGGATCAGCAGGTCGCCCTCGCTGACCCGGTTGCCCGAGCGCACCGGGATGTCGGCTACATTGGCAGTTACCACGGCGGTCAGGCTGGCGGCGCGAGGGGACTGGACGCGGCCGAATAACTGGATCTGGGGTGAACGGGAGGCAGGTTCTGCCAACACAAAACGCACCCGGTCGTGGTGTTCAGTGACATCGCGGGTTTCTGCGGCGGGCTTGAAGACCGACAGCAAAACAATGACAAAGACGGTGCCCAGGACGACACGGGCAACCGGTGGAATCTGTTTGAGGCGCTCTCGCAAGGTGAATCCCTTATCGATAATGATTCTCAGGTGGCGTACTGTAGCGACTTTCTCAAGGGGCGCCTAGAGCGTGTTGCGCGGCTTGCCCATGATCCATCATCCCGCCACGGCAATGTTTTTATACAATCTGGTCAGGCCATTTTCTTGCACGTTCACTGCATAATGCGTAAATCAGACCCTGAATTTCCTGAAAATAGCTGATTTCATTGCCTGCGCCAGTGTTGGACGGGCTATCGGGAGGACCAGTGAGCGACCAACAAGACAAGATCCTCGTTGTAGATGACGATGCGCGCCTGCGCAGCCTGCTGCAACGGTTCCTTGAAGAAGCCGGTTATGCCGTCAAGGCGGTGGGCGATGCCGAACAAATGGATCGCGCCCTGTCCCGTGAAATCTATTCACTGATGGTACTGGATTTGATGTTGCCGGGCGAAGACGGCCTGTCGATTTGTCGACGCCTTCGGGAGGCGGAGAACGCCATGCCGATCATCATGCTCACCGCCAAGGGGGACGATGCCGAGCGTATCGAAGGGCTCGATGCGGGAGCGGACGATTATCTGCCCAAGCCATTCAATCCCCGTGAACTGGATGCCCGTATCCGCGCGGTACTGCGTCGGCATATCCGCGAAGTGCCGGGGGCGCCGAGCAAGGAAGAGGGGCGAGTGACCTTCGGCCCCTGGGAGCTGGATCTGGCTAACCGTACCCTGGCCCGGGAAGGGGATCCGCAGGGGCTGACCACCGGCGAATTCGCAGTGCTCAAGGCGCTGGTACAAAATCCCCGCGAACCACTGACCCGTGACAAGCTCATGAGTCTGGCTCGTGGTCGCGAATGGTCAGCCATGGAGCGCTCCATTGACGTCCAGGTATCCCGTTTGCGTCGCCTGTTGGAAGACGATCCTTCCAAGCCCCGTTATATCCAGACGGTGTGGGGTGTGGGCTATGTGTTTGTGCCGGATTAAAAGGCGCGTGCACGCAACACGCCTGCACGCTTTCACGCGAAAAGCGTAGGATGGCCTTTCCTGTTTTTTCTTTTTTGCGTGCCAGCGAGCCGTTATGAAATTCTACCCCCGCACTGCCTTCGTCCGTTCTGCCATCGTGGTGGGTCTGGTGATCGGTATCAGTCAGGCGCTTACGTTGTGGTTCTTTGCCCGCAATGCCTACCTGCCCGGAATCCGTGAGTATGCCCGGCTCACGGTGCTGCAGGCAGAGCTGGCATTTAGCGCCGAGGGGCAGGATGACAATCGTCTGGCAGGGCGCCTGGCCAATGCCACCAGCATCGAAGTGGCACAACCGCAGAACCTGCATGAGGGAACCATGCTGCTGTCGCAGCCAGTGGTCAGTCGCTTTCGAGAAGAGTTGGAAGAGCGTCTCAACGAAACGGTCACCGTCAGGTTGGAAGACAGTCGCCAGCCGGTATTGTGGGTCAGTGCCCCCTCGTTTGAAGGGCGCTGGCTACGGGTGCCGATGGAATTCTTCCGTGACTATGACCGCTATCTGTTACTGGGCTGGGGGGTGACCGTCCCGCTGCTGGCGATCATTGGTGGTTTGCTGATTGCGCGGGGGCTCAACCTGCCGCTACGGCGTCTTGCCCGGGTTGCGCTGAAAGTAGGTCGGGGAGAAGCGGTGCCGGTGCTGGACACCAGCATCGGTCCGGAAGAAATCCAGACGGTGAATACGGCGTTCAACCGGATGACCAGCGATCTGCAACAGGCCCAGCGTGATCGTGCCCTGTTGCTCGCCGGGGTGTCACATGATCTGCGCACCCCGCTGACCCGTCTTCGCCTGTCGGCGGAATTCATGCAGGACGAAGAGCTGGCCAAAGGCATCATCGAAGACATCGAAGACATGGATGCCATCCTCGATCAGTTTATTTCCTTCATTCGTGATGGTGCAGACGAGCAGCCGGATTTTGAAAATCTCAATGCATTGATCCACGAGGTGGCGGGGAAATACCCTGCCGAGCAAATTCGTTTTGCACTGGCCGACCTGCCGAGGCTGATGCTGAAACGACTGACGGTAAAACGGATGTTGGCCAACCTGATCGGCAATGCGCTCAAGTACGGCGCCTCGCCGGTGGATATTCGCACGGTAGTCAATGATAACGTGGTGGTGTTGTCAGTGCGGGATCACGGCAAAGGGGTCCGGGAGGAAGATATTCCCCTGCTGCTGCAGCCTTTCTCCCGTGGTGAAAAAGCCCGGACCTTGAGTGGCAGCGGTCTGGGCCTGGCGATCGTGAAACGGATCGTGGATATGCATCACGGCGAGATTCGTCTGGCGAACCATGAGCATGGAGGTTTGTTGGTGGAAATTCGTTTTCCTGTCACCGGCAAATTTGTGCAACCGGTGCCGCTGTCGGCTGGTGTGCGTTAGCTGCGGCAGGCGGTTACAAAAAACTGCATTTTGTGCGTGCCAGTGTGGACTGGTGCACAGTTTCAGGGCGCTGCGAGGCGCATGCTGTTTTACAAATTTTACGAGGAGGCAGGGACGCCGCCTCCTGGGTGTGCAGGCTGTCTGGCGGCATGCTACACCGGGTAATCGCTGACAATAAAAGTGATCAGGCCTAGCCGGGACACACCGGCAGGCCAAACAACAAAAGGAATTGGGAGAGCGCCATCATGAAGACCCGTCTGTTGCCTGTGCGGCATTTTCATTAACGACCCATCGCTGACTTCTCAAGAGTGTGTGTCAATGGCACCACTGTGTTGAGATGCCGATAACCTGTTGCCAATGGACTTGGCGACAGGTCGTTGGGCCGCACTCCTCGTGCGGCCCTTTTTTTGGTCTGCCTGCTGGTGGGCTGTTACTCCACAAACCGGTTTTCTCCAGTAGGTATTGGGCTGTCTGCTGTTTCATGCTGTTCCAGCGCCCGGCCCGCGAGGAAAATCAGTAGCCCGCCAATGGCCAGCGCCGCTCCTACCAAGCCGGTGGTGGACCATTCTGCGCCACTCTTGATCGTGATGCCTGCCAGCCAGGCGCCCAAGGCGTTGGCCATGTTAAAGGCAGCATGATTCATGGACGCCGCCATGGTCTGTGCGTCTTCGGCCACATCCATCAATCGGGTTTGCAGGGCCGGCCCAAGCGCCATGCTGGTGCCGACCAGACCGACAAAGACGACCCCGGCCACCACATAGTCGGCCGCCATGAAGAAGCCCGCTTGTACCAGCGCACACCAGATCAGGATCAGCACAATGGCGCGCAACAGGTTGCCGTCGGCGGCGCGCGCCCCGGCAAAGTTACCCACGATGGTGCCAATGCCGAAGATCATCAGAACCAGCGGCCCCCAGCGTTCTGCCATGCCTGCCTGCTCGGTGAGGGTGGGCATGACATAGCTGAACACGGCAAACATGCCGCCGAAGCCGATACTGGCCACCCCCAGGGTGAAGAGCACCCGTTGCTTGACCAGGGCGGAGAGTTCTCTGGCCGGGCTGGCGTTGGGGTCCGGGGCCTGCCAGGGCACCCACAGCCACACCAGCAAGGCGGTTAGCAGCGCAATGATTCCCACGCCCAGGAAGGCCACTTCCCATCCGAAAAGGTTGCCGGCCCAGGTGGCCAGGGGAGCCCCAACCACAATAGCGATCGTCAATCCGCTCATGACGCGGGCGACCGCCCGGGCTCGCATGTGATAAGGGACGGCGGCCGCCGCGACGAGGGCGGCTACGCCGAAGTAGGCGCCGTGGGGCAGGCCGGCAAGAAATCGCAAAAAGACAAACGTCCAGAAATCCGAGGCCAGCGCGCTGGCCATGTTGCCTGCCGCAAATACCAGCATCAGCGAGATAAGTAGGGCGCGACGGGGCACGCGCGCGGCAAAAGCGGAAATCAGCGGGGCGCCCACGACTACGCCCAGCGCATAACTGCTGATGGCGTAGCCCACATCGGGCACGGCCACCTGCAGGTCGGTGGCCACGCGGTTCATCAAACCCATGATGACAAACTCGCCGCTGCCAATGCCAAACCCGCCCAGAGCGAGAGCAAGAGACAGACGAAGCATCTGGCCTTTACCAAGGGTCATGAGATCTCCAAATGGGGCAACATTTTGAACGGGGTTCATTGTAGCGATGCTGGGCGCCGGGAGAAGGCTTTATCGCTGGAGAAGACAAAAAAATGGCCGTGATGGCAGTCAAACGGTCCGTACGGTGCCGGTGCTGGCCGTTTCGAAGGCCGCACCGACACGCTGGAGCAGGCGGCCGGGGTATCCGGCCAGGAAGGGGGTTACAGGGCGCTGATCGGTACCAGCGGGATATTCACCCGCGATGGCATGGCCGGGGTGCTGTAAATCGTCATCGCGCCGAGCACGCTGGCGAGAAGGTCTGGTAGCGGGCTCAGACCATGGGGAAGGTCACTGGTGCCGACGCTGATGCGCAGCTTTTCCCCGGCCTGGATTACCGCACTGGTGGGGAACACTTCGACATCGGCCCGGAACGGTGTCAGCGGCGTCAGGGTCTTGCGGGATTCTGCGCTGAATGGGTGCCAGGGCTGAATCAATTTTCCATTCATGAAGCGAGAGCGGTTGACGTCGAATGCGCTCATGGAGGCCATCTGGATGCCGTGGGTCAGCGGACGGGCAATGCCGTTCTCGCCTACGACACTGACGCGCACCGTGACATTGCTATCCAGGGCGGTTGTCGAGGCCCAGATCTGACCGGTAATCGGACCGTTGATGGCCATGTCTTCTTCCAGTGGTTCACTGGTGTAGACCGCTTCGAGCAGATTGGCGACGTTGTCCTGACTGGCACAGGGCGGAAGAATCATGCCGAGCACGCCAGCGGTCCATTGGCTGGCACTGGCAGAGCAGAGGCCATTAAGCGGGGTCTGCAGCAGGCTGGTGCGGTTGTCGCCGGTGGGGGCTTGCTGGTCGAGGCTGCCAATGAGAGGAGCCGCAAACTGACCGTGCAGGTAGAAGGTTTCGGCGCGTGCCTGTGGGTGCGGCCAGTCTTCCGCGGTGACATAGCGTTCGGCACCCGTGTAATACTGGGTGACCGGCGGAAACTGGTTGGCGCCGGTGTCGATGCCTTTCAGGTAGTGGTCGAACCAGGCAAGCCGGATATTGCCAATGCCGGGCACGCCATCGGCAGGCAGCCCTTCAGCGGAGGAGCCCTGCAGGTGCTCCCAGGGGCCGATCAGGAGTTTGGCATCGGTGTGATCTTTCAGACTTTCATAAATCAGCGGCTCGCCACGCTGGAAAATATCGTTGAGGCCTCCGACCACAAAGGTGGGGGCGGTAATCCGGTCGATTTTCTCCAGCGGTGAACGGATGCGCCAGAATTCGGTGTCGTATTTGTTTTCGTCGCCGATCAGTGCACCGGCCACAACGGGCACCTGAAACTCGGTCAGGGCGCCTTCCAGGTGTTGCAGAAGGGTAGAGAGGAAGTAGCCGGGTTCGTCGTTGTCCAGCCCAGCGGGGGTGGGAATGATGCCGAGACCGGTCACCAGTGTGACCCACAGGGGGATGAACCCCGCGTTGACCTGGCCGCCACTGAACACGATATCCCGGTAGGCGTCCCCCATGGGGACGATGGCAAAGATAGCTTGCACGGCGGGGTCTTCCTGGGCCCCGGCCAGTAACCCGGTGATGCCCATGTATGACGCACCGTTCATGCCGATCTTGCCGTTACTCCAGGGTTGTTGCTTGATGTACTGGATCAGCTCCGCGATGTCGTCATGGTCGGTCTGGCCAAACGCCTGCCAGCTGCCCTCAGAGGCGCCGGTGCCACGTAGATCCACGGTGATGTAGGCATAGCCCCGGCGTACCAGATCGTTGTCAGCGAAAACCCCCGCAGTCAAAAACTGGTTGTAACCGGTAAAGGTGGCGATGACCGGGAAACTGCCGTCGATAGCGTTGCCGCTGGCATCGGCCGGCAACGTGACAGTGGCCGACAGGCGGATGCCATCGCGCAGGGTAATCAGTTGCTGGGGGAGATTAACCGTCGCCGGATACTCGGCCTCGCGTTCATAGGGCTGCGGCCACTGAAGGTTGATATCCTGTGGATCAGGGCTGTTTGCATCGCTGTTGTTTGCCGCTGGCGATGGCGCGGGTGCGGTCCCCGTTGTTGTGTCCGTCGGGGTATTATTGCTGCTGCCGCTGCCACCGCAGGCAGTGAGCATTAAGGCCAGGGCCAGGGTTCCAGTCGCGAGAAACCGGCGGGGCGGGTGAAGGGCGTGCATAAGTTGCCTCGTCTTGTTATGGAATGAACAGGCATAAAGAGTGAACCGGTTTCAGGGTAACCATCCGAATACTGCAACTCTGTTGGTAGGTGGCCGGGGATTGGTTAAGAAAACCGCAGGTTATGTGAGCGACTGTAAGAGCCGTTTGGGCGGGGAGAGAAAATGACAAAAAGAATGTATTTGGGCGGCGTTCTGCTCTTTTCTGCCGTGATCGTTCACGGGGAGACATTGGTACAGCGTAACCCGACGGTGGTCCCTCATGATGAGAGTTATTACAAGACGACGGTGCGTAACACCGAGCTGATCTTCACCGAAAAGAACCAATCCTTCGCCGAGCATGCCGCCGGGGTAGAGCAGCATTTGCAACCGGACTACGAGGCCACCTTCGGTTACCAGATGGACTCGCCGTTATATGTCGGACTGATCTCTGACAACAACCAGATTGCCAACGGCTTCTCTACCCAGTTTCCCCATAACCGGCAGATAAACTATGTGGGTGGGGCGGCGGCTATCGACTATTTCGCCTCAACCTCCTGGCTCGACACCCTGCTGTTTCACGAGACGGCGCACAACTACCAGATCAATGCCAAGGACAACCGGGTTTCCAGCACCTTGCATACGGTATTGGGTAACGGCACTTTCATGATGCCGTTTATTCCTGCCATTGTGCCCAACGCATTCGAGTCGTCCTTCATGCTGGAGGGTAATGCGGTGCTGAATGAGTCCCGTCATGGCAACGGTGGGCGGCTTTATAGCGGCCGTTTTGATGCGCTGGTACATGCCAAGGCAAAGGCCGGTTTGTTGACGCCGGAGCGAGCCTATAACCAGACCCTGTATTTCCCCTACGGTGAAAACAGCTATGCGCTGGGAAGTCACTATCAGTATTTTCTTGCCGATCATTACGGGATGGATGCTACCAACCGTTACTTCAAGATGCGTTCGCGCTACTGGTATCTGCCGTTTGTGACGAATGCCCCCTTGCGGGCCGCCATTGGTAACAACTTTGACAATACCTTTTCAGACTGGGTAGAGCATGAGACCCGGCAAGCCAGTATGGCGGTAATGTCAGAGGGCGAGCCCCTGATTACCTCAAAACATTTCACTGCGCTAAACAGCGATGCCGATGACATTTTTTTCCTGGCCAGCCCACAGGATGTGAGAGCGCCATTTCATGTGGTGCTGAACCGCAACACCGGCACGCTGGAAAAAAAACGTTCCACCTATCGGGCGGGGGAGCTGTTTCGGCACGAGGGTGAAACCTGGTCTATGGCCAGTGCTTATAGTTCGCCCTGGCGTATCACTCAGGGGTTGTACAGTGAGGGCGTATTCCTGAAAGACGATAGTCGGGGGCGGGTGATTCAGGGCTATACCTCTGCTGAAGTGCCGGTGTATTTCGATGTGGCCAGTTCCTATGATCAGCCACAGTTGTATGTGGGTGAGGATTTCTATGGTCAGGTGAATTCCAGCGTCGACGTACAGGGTGATGATCTTTATTACTTTGTACAGGATGGGGCAGAGCGGACCCTGTATCGAAACCGCACGCCGTTATATCGCTATCAGGGTTATTACGGTGTTGTGGCCGATGTGGACAGTCAGGGGCGTGTTCTTTTTGTCGCCAACAGTGAGTACGGCTCTGCGTTATATCGGGTGGAAGGAGAAGGAGATGTCAGTCGGGTTCTGCCCGAAGACGATATCGTTGCCGCTCGCTTGCTGGATGATGACCGGGTGCTGGCGGTGGCGATTGAAGCGGAACAGTATGGCTATTATCTGAAAACCCTGAATCCTCAGGCCGACTCCCCTTTTGTCCGGGCGTTGCGCTGGGATACGCCGGAAGGTGAAACAGAGAATCTGACGGTGGACAGTGAGTCGCACCCGGTGGCGCTGGATCATCGTTATCATTCTCTCACCGCCATGCGATACAGCGGCACAGACTTGTCACTGGCGCTGTATGCGGAAGAGGACGATGAGGCGACGCCACAGGACGAAGAAGATTTGCATACGCTCTATAACGTGCGGATCCGCTTTGCCGATCCACTGGAGCAGAATGAGTTGAGCCTGTTCAGTTACCGAGATAGTGATCTGACAACCCTGGCGGGGGCAGGGTATAGCAACAATCAGTTTTTCCTGATCGGCGGCGTCAAGCAATACTGGGTGCTGGATGATCAGCTGGATCGCGAAACGCCTCCGGATGAAGCCCGAGATCACGGGCTGAGTGCAGAGCTGCGGCTGCCGTTCTTGCAGTCCGGCTACTGGTACAGTGAGCTGGCGGGCACCTGGTATCAGGATTATCACCTCAGTGAGCGAGAACCGCTGGCGGCGCAATGGAGCCTGAGTCGAACCACCCGGTTTGGAAACAGCTACCTGCCTAACAAGCATATCGGGCTGACGGCCTACCAGGTTGATGATCGGGATGACACCAGCTATGGCGGTACCCTGAGTGTGATGACAGATCTGCCTGCCGAGTTTTATCTTGGCGCCCGGGGGCAGTTTTCCCGCAGTGATGCCTCTCTGAGCTTTGTGGACCGCCGGGGGGTGGAGCTGGCGGAGACCCAGGACTATATCGCCAATGATCCTTCTCGTATCGTGATTCCGGCCCTGGATGATACCTACTACGCAGAGCAGGTGATGGCGGCTGAGGCGAGTGTGTCCAAGGTGATCAATCTGCCCTGGTATTCGTTCAAGGTGCCGTTGTCATTGCGGCGTGAGGCATTGCATCTGCGCTATCGTCATTACGATCTGGATTTTGGTTTCGCTGAAATTGAGTTGAATCAGGCCATTGTGGGGCTGGACTTCGAACTGTTGCTGTTCCACCGCTCGCCGCTGCGTTTTGCCTTTGAATACGCCTACACCGATGACGATACCATCACCAGCGAGAACAGTTTCCAGCTGGTGACGTCGGTTGGCTTTTGAATGGGCGAGTAACAAGCTTCGGGTTACGTAGATCCAAAGCGGAAAAGTAAAGGCTTGGGCTTTTGGCTTGAGTGGGGTTCGCTCTTACAAGCTACAAGCTACAAGCTACAAGCTACAAGCTACAAGCTACAAGCTACAAGCTACAAGCTACAAGATTTGAAACCTCGCTTCTGATTTTCTATTCCGCCGGCTCCAGCCGTAACAGCTTGCCGTTGTTGCTGTCGGTGAGCAGGTAAAGGTAACCGTCAGGTCCTTGTCTCACATCGCGGATCCGCTCGTTACGTTCTTGCAGCAGGCGGA
This sequence comes from Alcanivoracaceae bacterium, assembly GCA_002706085.1. Taxonomy (GTDB): domain Bacteria; phylum Pseudomonadota; class Gammaproteobacteria; order Pseudomonadales; family Alcanivoracaceae; genus Alcanivorax. The sequence goes on from PAJO01000035.1 coordinate 24,595, forward strand.
TTTCGTTGAGCGGTTTTTTGCCGTCGAAAGCGACCTTGTTCAGGTGGGTGAGTTTGAGTGCGCCGCTGGCGGTGTGGCCTTTCCAGTCCGGGTAGCGGTCACTGGTGATAAAGGCCATCCCTGCCGGCGCAATGGATGGGGTCCAGTGCAATAGTGGCTGGGCCATGCCTTTCTTTTCGGTGTCGCCGATGCCGGGGCCGTAATATTCGCGTCCGTAGGTGATCACGGGCCAGCCGTAATTGACGCCGGGTTCCGGTGCGTTGATCTCATCACCGCCACGGGGACCGTGCTCGTTTAGCCAGGGTTGGCCGCTGGAGGGGTGGAGCGCTAGCCCTTGTGGATTGCGGTGCCCCCAACTCCAGATTTCCGTGGCCTTGCCGTCTTGGCCTGCCAGCGGGTTGTCGGCAGGAATCCGGCCGTCGTCGTGCAGGCGCAGAAGACTGCCGGCGGGGTCATGGGTATCTTGTGCACGCTCGCGCTCACCACGATCACCGATGGTTAAAAACAGGTAGCCGTCGTTATCAAACAGGATGCGACCGCCAAAATGCTTGGCCGTATTGGTGCAAGACTTTTCTGCCACATAGATATCCTGAAACTCTTTCAGGGTGCCCGCTTCATAGATGCCGTAACCCACGGCGGTGGTGCCACCGCCATCGCCGCAGGGTTTGGCATAGCTCAGGTACAGGCGCTGGTTATCGGAAAAGTCCGGGTGCGGGAGCACATCGAACAGTCCGCCCTGGCCCACGGCGACCACCTCAGGCACGCCTTTTACGGGGGCGTCCTGCAAGGTGCCGGACAGCACCCGACGTAATGTGCCGCGCCGCTCGGTAATCAGCCACTCGCTATCGGAGACAAAGCCAAGCGACCACGGATGATGGAGGCCATTGCTGATTTCGGTGGCGGTGACGCTATCGTCGCGTTGTGCTTCCAGAGTGGCGGCCGTGTCGGCGCAGGCTGTCACGGCCAGACTGGCCAGCAGGGTGGTGAGAAGCGGGGCGGGGGTGAGGCGCATGACAGACTCCGGATCGAATGTGATTCAAAGAATGCCATGCGTCTGTGACAGATGAAACCTCGGAAAGGCAGCCCTCAGCACGCCTTGGCCCGCGATCATCATGCCGGGCAGGAGAGACCTTGTCCGCTGGGGTTGCCTTGTGTGTTTTCGTGGCCTCTCAGGGCAGGATGCCAAGGTGAGTGAGCACATCCTGATCCGGAAAGCCGTCGGCAACCATGCCGTTGGCCTGCTGGTAGCGGGCCAGCGCTTTGCGTGTCCCCGGACCAAGCAGACCGTCCACGTCGCCCGCGTCATGTCCCAATTGGTTGAGGGTTTCCTGTAGCTTGCTGACCTGCTCACGGTTCAGGCGTGGTGCTGGCACGGGTGCCTGGCGCAGGGCGCCGCCACCGGCGATACGGTCGGCCAGTCGGCCCACCGCAATCGCATAGGATTCGGAACGATTCCAGCCCATGATCACGCGAAAGTTTCCGTAGGCGAGAAAGGCAGGGCCGTTGTGCCCCGAGGGCACGATGACCGCAGCCTCAAGGTCGGCTACTGGCAAGGCGGCGCCGCCCGGCAAGGTGATACCCAGACGCGCCCATTCGCTCAGCGGCCGCTGGTTGGCAAAGCCGGTGAGCTGGAAGTCGAACTCCTCAGGCAGGGAGACCTCGCGCCCCCAGCGCTCTTCGCGCTGCCAGCCGAGCCCGCGCAGGAAGTTGGCGGCGGAGGCTAGCGCATCGCGCTCACTTTCCCACAGATTGCGGCGGCCATCGCCGTCGTCATCAAGGGCGTACTGGAGAAAGATCGCGGGCATGAACTGGGTCTGTCCCATGGCGCCGGCCCAGGACCCCTTCATGATGTCCCGTTCCACATCGCCCGCTTGCAGGATACGCAGTGCATTGAACAGCTCTCCCTTGAAGTACTCTCCCCGCCGTCCTTCGCAGGCGAGGGTGGCGAGGGCATCCAGAGTGGGAATGTAACCCAGATAGCCGCCGTAGTTGGTTTCCAGCCCCCAGAACGCCACCAGATAGTGGCCGGGGATACCGTACTCGCGTGTCAGCCGTTGCAGCAGCGGCTGCAGTGCCTGGTACTTCTTGCGCCCGGTTTCAATGCGTGTGTCACTGACTCGCCGGGTGTAGTAATCGGCAAAGCTGCTGGTGAATTCCGGTTGGCTGCGATCAAGCTCAATGACTTTGGGGTTGAGCTGGATGTCCTTGAGATACTGGCTGATGGTCTGGGCGGGAATGTCCTGCTGGTTGGCCTCGGCACGCAGTTCGCCAAGGCAGAGTTGGAAGTCTTCTTCGCTGAGCTCAATCTCGGTGCTTTGGGTGTTGGCAAAGACGAGAGGGGAAAGCAGCAGAAAGGAGACTGCAGTAAAAGATTTCAGCAGGTTATTCATGACAGTTAAGGTCGCTCCATGACTCGACATCGATGGGAGAGGGGTGAGTAAGGATACCGTTCCTTGAGTCACGCGGCAGTAGCGACGAAGTAAAATATGAAGTGGAGCGTATTATTGCAGCCACTCGCGTTTGACCCGGATGGCGGTGCTGCGCGCCTTGATGTGGTGTTGTCGGGCTTCACAGTGGGCGCGCGTCAGGGCGGCGCCAAACAACAGGATCATTGAGGAGTAGTAAACCCACATCAACAGCACTACCAATGAGCCTGCAGCCCCGTAGGTAGAGGCGGTGGCGGTGTGTGCCAGATACAACCCGATCAGGGCGCGACCTACGGAGAAAAGCACCGCGGTGATCAGGGCCGCCGGCATCACATCCCGCCAGCCCAGCACCACATCGGGGAGCACCCGGAACATGGTGCCGAACAGCAAGGCGATGACACCAAGAGATACCAGCATTTCCAGGGCCACCGCGAGGCCACCGTGAAAAGGCAGCCAGTGCTCGGCATAGACCAGCAGGGATTGCACAACCACATTCAGCAATAGCGACACCAGCAGCACGAACCCCAATGACACCACCACGGTCAGTGACAGCAGCCGGCTTTTGATCAGCGCGATGATGGTATTGCGTGAAGGTTTGGGCATGACCTCCCAGATGGAGTTCATGGAACGCTGCATTTGCGCAAACACGGTGGTGGCCCCCACTACCATCACAAGCAGGCTGAGCAACCCTGCCAGCATGCCCTGGCGGGGTGTCTGGGTATTGGCGATGGCGTTGCGGACTTCTGCAGTGGCGGCGGGGCCGATGGTGCTTTCCAGCTGGGACAGGATTTCTGTCATGGCCGCGTCGCTCGTCATTACCAGTGAAATGACTTTGACGGCAAGGATAATGACCGGGGCAATGGAGAACAGGGTGAAAAACGCCAGTGACCCGGCGTAACTGCCGGCATTGCCCTCCAGCCACAGTGTGGCGCTGCGTTTGAGAATGCCGAACCAGTAGAGAAGAGTGTCTTTCATCGAGCCACCGTCGTCCATGAACCTTGGGCAGTGTAGCGGGGGGGAGAGACGGCTGCCAAGATTTCACCGTAGGAGCGTCGCTCGCGGCGCGAAACCAACCCAAGATCAAAAACACTTTCGCCACAGCGTACACAGAGAAAACCCATTTCCCCTCGGCGAACTCTGTGCCCTATAGGGTGATATATTCTTCTAACGCTTTTTATCGCGCCGCCAGCGACGCTCCTACGGCAAGGTGTGTAAGGCCGAAGGAGCGTGGGGCTTTTAGTGCAGCTTGAGTCGTGGACGTACCAGTTTGTTGAAGCGACCGGCGATCAGCAACATGATGGTGCGTGGCCAGCCGTAGAGCGCGGCCTGATGCATCCGGTACAGGCTGATGTACATCATCCGGGCCAGCCAGCCTTCCACAAAGAAGTTACCGCCTTTCAGGTTGCCCATCAGCATGCCCACCGAGCTGTAGTTGGACAGGGAGACCAGCGAGCCGTGATCCTTGTATTCGAACGGTCGGGGCTCGCGGTGCATCAGTAATTGCTGAAGGCTGCGCGCCACGTGTTGGGCCATTTGCTGGGCGGATTGGGCTCGCGGGGGGATCGGTCGCTCTGCCCCTTCCGGAATCAGGAAGGCCGCGTCGCCAATGATGAAGATGTTCTTGTGGCCCTTGGCTTGCAGCGTCGGCTCCACTTCCACCTGGTTGATACGATTGGTGGTCAGCCCCTCAATCTGCCCCAGCCATTGTGGGCACTTTACCCCAGCCGCCCAGACCAGCAAGTCGGCCTTGATGGGGTCGCCATCTTTGGGCACGAACGCCTCTTCCGTGGCTTCGGACACCATGACGCCGGTGCGCACTTTCACCCCCAGCGCTTCCAGCCGTTCAGTGGCGGTGGCAGAGACCCGTTCACTAAGGACCGGCAGGATGCGTGGGGCGGCTTCAATGATGTCGACCTGCAGGTGCTTGCGGTCCAGCTTCTCGTGACCGTAGAAGTTGAGCATGGACACGGCATGGTGCAGCTCGGCGGCCAGTTCCACGCCGGTGGCGCCGCCACCGACAATGGCAACCGACACCGGCTTGCCTTCGTAGTTGGCGTGCAGGCAGGCGTTCAGGAAGCGCTCGCGAAAGCGCTCGGCCTGGGCGCGGCTGTCCATGAACAGGCAGTTGTCCCGTACCCCGGGGGTGCCAAAGTCGTTGCTCTGGCTCCCGGTGGCCAGCACCAGGTAGTCGTAGTCGAGAGTCCGCTCGGGCAGCACTTCCTTGCCGTGTTCATCAAACAGCGGCGCCAGGGTCAGCTGCTGACTGGCGGTATCCACCTGGGTCAGGGTGCCAGGTTCAAAGCGGTAATGATTAAGCTGGGCGTGGGCGCGGTAGTCCACCGCATCCAGGTCCGCGTCAATGGCGCCGGTGGCGACTTCATGAAAGCGCGGTTTCCAGACATGGATGCTGGAGGAATCCACCAGGGTGACGTCCGCTGTGCCGTTGTGGCCGAGCTTGCGGCCCAGTTTGGTGACCAGAGGCAGGCCGCCGGCACCGCCGCCAACGACAACAATTTTGGGTTTGCTCATTGAAGCTCCTGTCGGGCTCTCCGGTTAGCGTGGAGCAGCCAGTCAAATTCATGTGTCGTTTCTGAATTATTCTTCAAAGGCAGGCCCTTGTGGGGCGGCCGGCGCAGACCTTCCCTGTGCCGGAAATGCAAAGTCTGAGCCAGCGTGGTGCTTCGGTCCAGACCGGAAAATTCCCTATCTTCCCGTGCACACGGGTCTGTGTGCCGGGCGATAATGAAAAAGCCCGCCGGTGGCGGGCTTTTTCAGCGATTCACACCACGGGGAGCCTATGAAAAACCCCCTGCGTGCTCAGCGTGACCTGAAGGGCCCCATTTGTTGTGTTTTGTTGCGACGAACAGGGTGTCTCCCTCTTCTAGCGACAAGGCGCAGCTGATGGGGCCCTTCAGGTCACGCCCTGCGGGGCTTCCATGCAGGCTCACACTCGTTGTTGCACTTTCTCGACAGGCAACCAGCATGCCTTCAAAAGTGCGCCTAGATTGTGAGCCAGCCTGAAAGCCTGAGCAGGCAGGGCGTTTCTCAGAGGCTCCCTAGGCCTTGGGGCCAGCGGCGCGGATCTCGTCGGACACATCCGCGTACTTGTCGGCAAAGTTCTTTTCGAACTGCTCGGCCAGGTCGCGGGCGCGTGCTTCGTAGTTTTCCGGGTTGGCCCAGGTGTTCTTGGGCTGCAGCAGGTTGCTGTCGACGCCGGGGACGACTTTGGGGACGTCCAGGTTGATGATGTCCAGGTGCTCGGTTTCGGCATTGTCCAGCTCGCCGGACAGGATGGCGTTGACCACACCACGGGTGGTGGGGATGCTGAAACGCTCGCCTTCACCGTAGGGGCCGCCGGTCCAGCCGGTGTTCACCAGGTAGACGGTAGAGCCGAATTCTCCCATGCGCTTGATCAGCAGCTCGGCGTATTCGCCGGCACGACGGGGGAAGAACGGTGCGCCGAAGCAGGTAGAGAAGGTGCTCTTGATGCCGCCACCAGAGCCCATTTCCGTGGAGCCCACCAGTGCGGTGTAGCCACTCAGGAAGTGGTAGGCCGCGGCTTCCTTGGACAGCTTGGAGACAGGCGGCAGTACGCCGGTCAGGTCGCAGGTCAGGAAGATGATGTGCTTGGGCTCACCGGCACGGTTTTCATCGACTTTCTTGTCGATGTTTTCCAGCGGGTAGGCCGCACGGGTGTTCTGGGTCAGGGAGACGTCTGCATAGTCGGCAGTGCGGGTTTCGTCATTGATGATGACGTTTTCCAGTACCGCGCCGAACTTGATGGCATCCCAGATAACCGGCTCGTTCTTCTGGCTCAGGTCGATACACTTGGCGTAGCAACCCCCTTCGATGTTGAAGACTACATCCTTGCCCCAGCCGTGCTCATCGTCACCGATCAGATAACGGGCCGGGTCGGCGGACAGGGTGGTTTTACCGGTGCCGGACAGGCCGAAGAACAGGGCCACGTCGCCGTCTTCGCCGACGTTGGCAGAGCAGTGCATCGGCAGTACGTCTTTTTCCGGCAGCAGGAAGTTCTGCACGGAGAACATGGCTTTTTTCATTTCACCGGCGTAACGCATGCCGGCGATCAGGATCTTGCGCTGGGCGAAGTTGAGGATCACGCAGCCATCGGAATTGGTGCCATCACGCTCCGGCTCACACTGGAACTGCGGGGCGTGCAGGATCTGCCATTCTTCCTTGCTGCGCGGATTGTACTTCTCCGGGCGAATGAACATGGTATTGGCGAACAGATTGTGCCACGCGGTTTGCGCAGTCACTTTTACGGCCAGGTAATGATCCGCGTCGGCACCCACGTGCAGGTGGGAAACAAAGGTGTCGGTTTCCGCGGTGGCGGCGGCGACACGGTCCCACAGGGCGTCGAACTTGTCAGCGGGGAACGGGCGGTTAATGGCGCCCCAGTGGATGTGCTCGCTGGTGCTGGGCTCATCGACAATGTAACGGTCCATCGGGGAACGACCTGTGCGGTGGCCGGTTTCCACTACCAGGGCGCCGGTATCGGACAGGCGGCCTTCGTTACGCTGGACAGCCAGCTCTACCAGCTGGGCCGGGCTGAGGTCGTTATAAACAATCGGGTCGGTCATGGTCATTCCTGGGCTCGTAGCCGTGGTGGGCGAGGTGTGCCACACCGGGTTCGCATTGCGGGTAACAGTGCCGGTCTCGTGCCCGTGACTGCCACCGGGCAAGACCAAAAGGGACTGATGGGACCCCACCAGTCAGCACAGGCGCGCGATTATGCCAGAAAAGAGAATTAGTGGCGATTCCCCTTCGGACTGATGGGTCACGGCTAGAGGGTTAAGTTGACAGTTGATAGTGGACAGTTGACAGCTGCGCGGGGCTGACTCGTGCAGCATTGAAACGCAAGAGGCCGCGCCCAAGGCATGGGCGCGGCCTCTTGCGTTTCCAGTTGCCGCCTCCTTGGCGTGCGTGTTTTAGCTGTCAACTGTCCACTATCAACTGTCAACTGCCTTGATCATCTCCGCCAGATCCACCGCATCGAAGGTTTCCTGGTGGCGGCAGAAGTCGCAGGTGAGGGTGACCTCGCCGTCTTCGTCCAGCAGGGTCTGAAGTTCCAGGTTGCCGAGGGACAGCAGGGCGTTACGGTTGCGTTCGCGGGTGCAGGTGCAGCCGAATTGCAGGGCCTGGGCGTCCGGGAGCTGGGGCGGCGTGTCGTGGAACAGGCGATGGAGGATGGTCTGGTCGTCCAGATTGAGCAGTTCTTCCAGCGTCAGGGTGGTGGCCAGGGCCTCAAGGTGCTCCCACATCTGGGCGTTGGCATCGGTGCCGGCAAGCTGGTTGGGCAGGCGCTGCAGCAATAGTCCGGCGGCGCGATTGTTCCCGCTGGCCAACCACAGCCGGGTGGGCAGCTGCTCGGATTGCCGGAAGTACGCTTCCAGGCACTGGGCCAGGGTGTCGCCGGTGAGCGGGACGATGCCCTGATATTGCTGGCCTTGCTCGGGAATGATGGTGATCACCATGTTGCCGTCGCCGATCAGGGTACGGACATCGCCCTGGCTCCAGTCCTGACCATCACTGTGGCGGGCCACCGCACGCAGCTCGCCCTCATTGGTGCATTCGGCCAGCAGCAGGGATACCGGGCCATGGCCCTGGGCCTGCAGGGCAAGGCGCCCCTTGAACTTGAGGGTGCTGGCCAGCAGGGCCACGGCGGCCACTGCTTCACCGATCAGCCCTTGCACGGGCAGTGGGTAGTTGTGCCCTTCAATAATCCGGCTGACGCTGCTTTCTACCTGTACCAGTTCTCCGCGGATGTCGGAGTCAGGGAAAAGAAAGCGCTGCTTGTGGTCTTGCATGTTGCTGTCCTGAGTCGGGTTTTCACGGGGGAGGCCGCCGCGAAAAGGTTATTCCAGATTGTCTCGTCGGAAGCGCTGGATATCCCGGCGCTCCTTCTTGCTGGGTTTATGGTCGGGTGCGGCTGCGGCTGCCCGGGCCAGTTTGCGCTGTTCGCTGTTCATTTCCCGTTTGGCCACACTCTCCGGGGTTTCCACGTAGAGGGTCTGGGCCACTTTGGCCGGGCCGCGCTTGCTGCTCAGGTCGCGAACGATGACCTCAAAATGTTCAGTGCCCTTGGTAATGGTAACGGTCTGACCGGGCTGCACCGCCTTACTGGGCTTGGTGCGGCTGCCGTCGATATGAACCTTGCCGCCCTCAATGGCGGTTTTGGCCAGGGTGCGGGTCTTGAAGAAGCGGGCGGCCCACAGCCAGGAATCAATGCGTACGCTTTCCATCCGTCTCTCTGTCAGGCCGGTGTATTCAGGGAAGTACCGACGCAAAGTCATCAATGGCCACAAACGGGTCGGTGTGCTCGCGCCGTGGCAGGCTGGAATCCGGGTGCAAGATGCTGACCGGTTGCCCGATACCGTATAGCTGCGCGCTGTGCAGCACTGGCAGGGAGTCATCCACCAGCAGCGCTTTGGCCGGATCGAACGGCAAGTGTCGCTGCAAATGCTGCCAGAACGACTGGGCTTCCTTGGGGTGGCCATAGTCGTGGCTGGATACCAGCTCATGGAAATAACGGTCGATGCCGGTCTGTTCCAGCTTCACGTCCAGGGCGTCGCGGTGGGCATTGGTCACCATGACGATCTGCTTGCCGGACTCCTGCAACCGCTGCAGAAAGGTTTCCGCTCCGGGTCGCACCGAGATGCGGTCACGGGCCTCTCTTTTCAAGCGGGCGATTTCCAGCCCGAGCTCAGCAGTCCAGAAATCCAGACAGTACCAGTTGAGGGTGCCCTGATGGCTGGCGATCCAGTCGTGGATGATGCGGTCAGCTTCCTCCTGGTCCAGGCCCAGTTGGCGGGCGTAACAGTAGGGTACGTGGCGCTGCCAGAACCAGTTGTCGAACTGGAGATCCAGCAGGGTACCGTCCATATCCAGTAACACAGTGTCGACAGAATGCCAGTCAATCATGAATTTCCTGCGGGTTCGGGTTAGTCTTGCCGTCCGGAAGGTGTCGTCGTTCTGAGGTAATTATGGATGAGAAACCGGAGATTCTCGACACCCGGCTGGTGGCCAAGAGTCGTCTGTTCGGGATTGAGGAGCTGCATTTGCGCTTCCGCAACGGGGTGGAGCGGACCTATGAACGGTTGCGCACGCCGCCAATCGCGGCGGTAATGATGGTCCCGTTGCTGGATGACGAGACGGTGGTACTGATCCGTGAATACGGTGCCGGCACCGAAAGCTATGAGTTGACCTTGCCCAAGGGGGCTTACGAGCATGGTGAAGACTGGCGTGATGCGGCTAACCGGGAATTAAAGGAAGAGGCCGGTTACGGCGCCCGCAAACTTACCCTGATGAAAGAGCTGACCCTGTCGCCGGGATACATGGGGCACCGTATCAAGGTGGTGCTGGCCGAGGATCTGTACGCGGAATCCCTGCCTGGCGACGAGCCTGAGGAATTGGAAGTGGTGCCCTGGAAGCTCACTGAACTGGACCGACTGATCGAGCGGGATGATGTGACCGAGGCGCGTGTGATCGCAGCGTTGCTGATGACAAAGCGGTTGTTGGAGAAGAGATAGCTGTGAGCGTTGAGCTACAAGCTACAAGCTACAAGCGGCAACGCGGAGATGAGCCCGGCACGGACTGAAAACTATTGGCTCCGCGCTGCAGCTTGAAGCTTGCCGCTCAGACATGAACTTGAACAAAGGAAAACCAGAAAATGACCGACTTTAATGCCCTGCTGAACCCGCTTGCCGATATCGCCCGTGAGGCGGGACAAGCCATCCTTGAAGTGTACGAGCGGGATGACCTGGGCGTGGAAACCAAGGATGACAAGTCCCCGATTACCGAAGCCGACAAGGCCGCCCATGAAATTATTGAGGCACGCCTGAAAGCGCTGACGCCGGATATCCCTGTGTACTCAGAAGAATCGGGTGATATCCCTTATGGCGAGCGTAAGGACTGGCCACAGTTCTGGCTGGTGGATCCGCTCGATGGCACCAAGGAGTTCATCAAACGCAATGGCGAGTTCACGGTGAATATTGCGCTGGTTCGCGCCGACACTCCGGTGCTGGGAGTGGTGCATGTGCCGGTGACTGGTGTGACCTACCTGGGTGGTGAAGGCGTGGGCGCCTTCAAGGAAGACGCCGGTGAGCGTAAAACGATTGCCTGTCGTGCCCGCACTACGCCGGTGGTCATGGTGGCCAGCCGCAGCCATGGCGGTGAAGCGGTGGAAAAACTGGAAGCCTTCATTCGTGAAGAAGTGGGTGAGGTGGAGCGTGCCTCCATGGGCTCATCGCTGAAACTGTGCCTGGTGGCCGAGGGTAGCGCAGACATCTACCCGCGACTGGCGCCGACCAGTGAATGGGATACCGCCGCGGCCCATGCGGTGGTGACGGCCGCTGGCGGTGTGGTGGTGAATACCGCATTCGAACCGCTGCAGTACAACAAGGAAGATATTCTCAATCCGTTCTTCCTGGTGCTGGGCCAGAGCGTAGAAGAATGGCGCTTTATTGCCCCTGCGATTGAAGGTTAGTGTGCATCACAGAGGTCACTGAAAGCACAGGGAAGAGCCCTTCGTGTTTTTCTTTTTTCGGTGAACTCTGTGGTCTCTGTGGATAGCAGTGTTATCTGCCCTGAATATGGAGCAAGCCATGAGTGAAAAGCGTGAGCTGCGATTTGTCAGCGCGGGTCAGTCCTGTCGCGGGGATCTTTATCTCCCTTCCGGGAAGGGGCCCTTCCTGACGGTGGTCATGGGGCACGGGTTTGGCCTGACCAAGGCCTGTGGTCTGGATCCGTTTCGGGATGCTTTCGTTGAAGCCGGCTACGCGGTGTTCCTGTTTGATTACCGTCATTTCGGTGAAAGCGAGGGCGTGCCTCGGCAGGTACTGATGCCAAACCGGGAGGTAGCAGATTGGCAAGCCGCGCTGGCCTGTGTGCGCAAGCAGTCGGAGGTGGATAACCAGCGCATTGTGCTCTGGGGGACCTCCTTCGGTGGCGGACTGGTAACGGCTGTGGCGGGGCGAGAGCCGGTCGCAGGCATTATTGCTCAGTGCCCGATGATGGATGGGCTGGCGTCGGTACTGGAAGTGATTCGCTATGCCGGTATTGGTCAGGCGTTGAAGCTGACTGGGGCGGGGCTGCTGGATGTTGCTCGTAGCGCGGTAGGGATGGAGCCGCACCTGATTCCCTCAGCAGGCAAACCGGGGGAGCTGGCGGCCATGAGCAGCCATGATGCCTGGGAAGGGTATACCGCCCTGATGCCCGGCGAGGTGCCTAACGAGGTGGCTGCGCGCATTGCGTTGGTACTGCCGTTGTTCCGTCCGGTTATGCAGGCCAGCAAGGTGACCTGCCCGGCACTGGTGTTGATCTGTGAGAAAGATACCGTAGCCCCGGCTTCGTCAGCAGAAAAGGCCGTGTTGGCTATGGCGCAACCCACGGTAAAACGTTATCCGGTGGGTCACTTTGATGTTTATCAAGGAGACGCGCGCGCTGTTAGCCTGAATGATCAGTTGGCGTTTCTGGCAGGCTTGGCCGGCGAGGGTTAGCCCGCAAGCAGGGACAGAAAGCTGCCGGTCAGATTGTCAGAGGCGACTACCGCGCTGGTGGCAATCATGCTCAGGTTGATGCAGGGCATGATCAGGCCGATGGCAATCAGGTTGACGGCGGCGGGCTGGCGGATGCGGCCAAACCACAACAGCACAGACAGCAGCACAGAAAAGGTCAGCGGGAGTGTGAGCCAGGGGTGCTCGGTGGTCACCGTCCAGAGAGTGGCAAGCTCCATAATTCAGTTCCCTTCTTTATTCTTTTTTTCATGGTTATCAGGACTCTCCCCCAGAGAGTCCTGCGCAGTATGCAGGAGCTTTTTGTGGCGCCAGTGTGCCGTTGATCACAATTCCATGATGGCGTCCTGACATTGGATCGAGCGTGCCAGCTTTTTTATGAAAAAACGGGAATAAGAAATACGAAAAAAACTGAAAAGGGAGACCTTAAAAAGTTTTTTTCAGCTTTGAGGAAGGCTTGCGAGGACTGTACTGGTCAGACGTCGGAAGTCTGACGCACTAACCAAACCCGCCTGGGTACGGAACACCGAGCTTGTAATGCAGGTGTGGTGTTGTAGCAGGTCAATTGAGTAAGGTGGTTCGCGAGTTTGGGGTGACAGGTTTTGGCCTTTCGCGTCAGACGTCCGACTTCAGACGTCTGTCCCACCTGTTTTCCCGCTAATCCGCGATGAACCCTAAAAAGATAGCGTCAGCTGTTCTGTCAGCATGTTGCCGGCCATGATCGCCAGCGGCCCCAGTAACGCCAGTTGAAGGGAAGGTAGTAGCAAGGCCATGAGCAGAAAGTTCTCGGTGCGGCGGGGGAAGCGGCCGAACCAGATCGCCGTGCTGGTTAACAGGGAAAAAATGAGGGGCGCAAGCAGCCAAGGGTGAAGGGTGGCGGTACTCCACCAGTCATTCAGTAGCATCGAAATTGTTCCTGTCTGGACGTTGGTGAACCCCCCCGGCCACAACGCAGCAGGGAATGTAACGGCATTGTTAACGAGGCAAAAATGCATCCTTGCTATGAGGGCAACAGGCATTGCCTTTCACCTACCAGGAATGGAGATATCCCATGAGAGGGTTGTTGGCAGGGGTGTTGTTCTGTCTCGCCGCTGCCGTGCAGGCGGCAGATTTCAACTATTCTCTTGAGCAGTTTGCGCTGATATCCGGTTATGAAGGGTGTGTGCGTCAACTTGGCAGTGGCATGAGTGCGGGGCAACGAGATGCTCTCACCGATACCTTGCTCCGTGGCAAGGGGATCAGCTACCAGCCGCGTCGGGTCGCTAACGACCGGCGGTTATGGGCCTACCCGGAGTATGCCAACCAGCGTCGCTTGCTCGGCTACATGACCGAAGCCTACCGGCAGGAGTGCCTGGAGCAGAATCAGGGCCGCTATTGAGTCTTGTCCGACAACCGGGTGGCCTGATCTGACCACCCGGAAAGCCTTTCAAAGCCCAGTAAATCTGCCGCTTACGCCTGTCCACGGTCCGCAGCGGCACGGAAACCGGGCTCCACAGCCAATCGACTGTCCCGTTCGGGGCTTTTACCTACTGCCGGGTAGGGCTATTCTGGGCTCCTGTTAATTGTGACATTGATCAATGTCAATGTTTGCGCGGCTGAGACCAGGCAGCCTGTTGCCAGAGGTAAACGATATGTCCAACAACCATTTTGATGTCCTGATTATTGGTGCCGGCCTTTCCGGCATTGGCGCAGCGTGCCACCTGACCCGCAAGTGCCCGAATCATACCTATGCCATTATCGAGCGCCGTGAGCGCATTGGTGGCACTTGGGATCTGTTCAAGTATCCCGGTATCCGGTCAGACTCCGATATGTTCACTCTCGGCTACAGCTTCCGTCCCTGGACCGAATCCAAGGTGCTTGCCGACGGCGCATCCATCCGTAATTACGTGGAAGACACGGCAAAAGAATACGGCGTAACCCGTCATATTCGTTTCGGACGCAAGGTCGTGACCGCCAACTGGTCCAGTGCTGACAAACGCTGGACGGTGGAAACCACTCATGAAGACAGTGGTGAAACCGAAACCTTTACGGCCAACTTCCTGTTCTCCTGCACCGGTTACTACAACTACGACCAGGGCTTCCGTCCGGACTTCCCGGGGGAAGACAGCTTCAAGGGGCAGATCATTCATCCGCAGCATTGGCCCGAGGATCTGCAATGTCAGGGCAAGAAGGTCGTGGTAATCGGTTCTGGTGCCACCGCGGTCACCCTTGTGCCGGCCATGGCCAAGCTTGGGGCGAAAGTCACCATGCTGCAGCGCTCGCCAACCTACGTAGCCACCGTGCCAGAGCTGGATCCCATTTCTGCCGGGCTGCGCCGTTTCCTGCCGGAGATGGCGGTGTATCGTTTAGCGCGTGCGCGCAATATTGGCCTTCAGCGGATGATATTCAAGCTGGCCAAGCAGCGCCCGAAGCTAGTGCGCCGTGCTCTGCTGGCGGCCGCCCGTCGTCAACTGGGTGATGATTTTGATATGACCCACTTCCGTCCCAGCTATAACCCGTGGGATGAGCGCCTGTGTGCAGTGCCCAATGGCGATTTGTTCAAGAGCCTGCGCAAGGGTGAGTCGGAAGTGGTCACCGACCATATCGACACCTTTACCGAGAAAGGCATCCTGCTGAAGTCCGGCAAAGAGCTGGAGGCGGACATTATCGTCACGGCCACGGGCCTCAACATCCAGATGCTGGGTGGCGTTCAAGGCACCGTTGATGGCAAGCCGGTCAACCCGCAGGACACCATGGTCTATAAAGGGGCGATGTTGAAGGATGTGCCGAACATGGCGCTGATCTTCGGGTATACCAACTCCTCCTGGACTCTGAAGGCGGATCTGGTGTGCGAATATGTCTGTCGTCTGCTCAACCACATGGACAAGACCGGAATCCAGGTGGCCACCCCGCGTGACAACGAGGGCTGTGAGACGGATAACAACTTCCTGGAAATGCAGTCAGGTTACATTCAGCGCGCCACCAACGAACTGCCACGCCAGGGCTCCCGCCAGCCGTGGCAGGTGGTGCAGAACTACTTCTACGATCTGCCACGCTTGAAAGCTGGCGCCATCGAAGACGGGGTGCTGGAGTTTTCTGACCGTAAACCGGCCAGGAAAAAAGGATTGGTGGCCTCCCTGCTGGGAGCCTGATCACCGATCCGGCAAGATCAAAAGGCTGCCCTGGAAACAGGGTGGCCTTTTTTGGGTCCATCGCGGATTAACGGGAATCGTCTACAGAAAACCCCCTTGCCGTAGGAATGTCGCTGGCGGCGCGATAACCCACGTCGTTAAAGACTGATTTACCACAGGGAGGACAGGGCCCACAGAGGAAAACCGTCTTCCTCAGTGAACCCTGTGCCCTCTGTGATGAAAACGCTTTTGATCCAGGCCAGGAATCGCGCCGCGAGCGACGCTCCTACGGCAAACTGGGGGCGACAATTGGCCTATTCCCTCAAATCCGCGATGAACCTTTTATGTTCATCGCGCTGTTGGAGTTCAGGATAGAGGCTGATATCTCGCTCAACTCGTTATGAGTTGCCCTCAAGTTGGCGGCTTTTGATTGCCAAATCCCCTCACCATTGGTAATTTCGCGCCACCTTTTCGGTGCCCGCCCTGAACACGGGATGGGGTAAACGGGAAGTCGGTGATGCCATCTGGTGGAATCCGACGCTGCCCCCGCAACGGTGATTGAGTCAACGACAGTCGAAGTGCCACTGTGCATTATGCATGGGAAGGCGATTGTTGAGAGGTGTCCCCTCGCTCATCAGCCCGGAGACCGGCCGAATTGGAACCAGGCGTTGCGGCGGGCGATGGCGGGGAATCATGGCGTGTCTATCGCCAACCCCATGTTGTGTCTGCCGCGGCTGAATTCAGGCCGTGCGGGTGGGCACGGCAGAGGGGATCACTTCCATGACGTTTCGCTTTCTGGCTGCCGGTGCAGCTGTTTCCTTTTCCCTGTTGCCGCTGGCAGCACACTCTCAATCCTCGGATAGTCCGACCCGGGTTGCCATGCTGGATCCGGTGGTGGTCACGCCCACTCTCGCCAGCCGAACGGCCGACGCGTCGTTGTCTTCGGTGACCGTGGTCGATGAAAAGACGCTACGCGAGCAGCAGCCCACAGACATGGCTGACCTGCTGCGCGGGCAGCCTGGCGTGGATACCACGGGCAATGGTTCCTTTGGCAAGAATGCCAGCGTGTTCATTCGCGGGACCTCCAGTGATGCCACGTTGTTGCTGGTAGATGGGGTGCGTCTGCGCTCGGCGACCGCCGGGAGCCCGGCCTGGCAGTACCTGCCACCGCAAATGATGCAGCGGGTAGAAATTGTGCGCGGGCCGCGGGGGAGTCTCTACGGTGCGGATGCCGTGGGCGGTGTGGTGCAGATTTTTACCCGCGATGAAGGGACCTGGCTGAACATGGGCGGAGGCAGTTTCGACAGCTGGAATCTGGGCGCCGGCAGTTCTATCCGTCACGGTGGCACCACGGCCACCGTAGGCGCAAATTACTTTGATACCGATGGCACCGAGCTGCGAGAAAACAGTGACGACCGTGGTTATGACAATGCCTCCGGACTGCTCAAGCTCAGCCACCAGTTTGGCGACAAGGGTAGCGTAGGGGTGTTCGGTTTCCGTACCGAAGGCAATACCGAATACGAAGGCAGTACTCCGGAAGACCTGCGCGATATCGATTACATGCTGCAGGTGGCCGGGGTGAAAGGGGACCTGTGGCTGACCGACAGTTGGCAGGTCAAGGCCCTGATCAGCGAAGCGAAAGATGAAAGCGAAGATTTCGATGACGGTTTGAGCAATGGCATCTTCGATACCCGCACTCGTACCGCCAACCTGCAGACCGTTTTTGTGGCAGGTGACCACCAGTTCATTGTGGGAGGCGAATACCAGGGTGACGAAATCACCAGCTCCAACGATTACGATGAAACCCGTCGTGACAACAAGGCAGTTTTCGGCCAGGCGCTGTTGAATTTCGGTGCGCTGGATCTTCAGGGTAGCCTGCGCCATGACGACAACGATGCGTTTGGCAGCAAGGTGACCGGTGCCGCGGCGGTGGGCTACAAGCTGGATACCCATCACCGTCTCCGTGCCAGTTATGGCACCGCGTTCAAGGCGCCCACCTTCAACGACCTGTATTTCCCGGACTCGCCGCCGTTCTACTACAGCAACCCGAACCTGAAACCGGAATCCTCCGAAACGGGGGAACTGGGTGTGCGCGGCCAGTACAGTGTGTGGTACTGGGATGCGGCGCTGTATCGCACCAATATTGACGATCTGATCAGTTACGATGCCAGCCGCGGTTCGTCCTTCAATGTGGCCAAGGCTACTGTGGAAGGCGGCGAACTGGCCATGGGCCTGGAATGGCAGCAGTGGCGGGCACGGCTGGCGTTTTCTGCGCTCAAGCCGGAAGACGAAGAGACGGGCAACATCATCGCCCGCCGCGCCCAGCGCATGGGTCGGGTGGATGTGGATCGCCAGATTGGCCAGTTTTCCCTGGGGGGGACCGCCAGCTTCCAGGGTCACCGCTATAACGATGCGGCCAACACCCAGCGTTTGTCCGGCTTCGGTCTGCTGGATCTGCGTGCGGGCTGGGAATTTGCCGAGCACTGGACCGGGCGCGTGGTCGTCGAGAACGTACTCGACAAGGAATATGCCACCGCCCAGAACTTCAGCGGATGGAACTATCTCAACGCCGGGCGTTCGGTAATGGTAAGTGTCAGCTACGATACCCCATAACGGACTGACCGGCGGAGACACCATACCTCTCCGCCTTTGACTGCAGGGTGATGATGACGTTTCGCAGAACGATGTTGATTGGTTTGGTGATGCTGCTTGGCTTGCCGCTACCGGCGATAGCCCGGGTGTGTGTGCAGGACGATGCAAGCCAACGGGTCTGCCTGGAGCAGCCTGCGCGCCGAATCATCGCCCTGTCCCCCGGTGCCACCGAACTGCTGTTTGCCGCCGGGGCCGGGGAGCAACTGGCCGCCGCGGTGAGCTTCAGTGATTATCCGCCCGCGGCGAAGCAGTTGCCCCGGGTGGGGAGCTATCAGCGGCTGGATCTGGAAGCCATCGTGGCCCTCAAGCCGGACCTGATCGTGGCCTGGCGAAGTGGCAACCCCATGGCGGATGTGGCGCGACTTCAGGACATGGGATTCCCGGTCTACATCAGTGAGCCCCGGCAGTTCGAGGATGTGAGCGCCACGCTGGAACGGTTTGGAGTGCTGGCTGGCACTGAATCGGCCGCCCAGGGTGCGGCAAACGGGTTTCGAGCCGGCATTGCCGCCCTGCGCGAGCGTTATGCTGATGCGGCTCCGGTGACGGTGTTCTATCAGGTCTGGGACGACCCACTGATGACAGTCAACGACAGCCACCTGATCAGTGAAGCCATTCGTATCTGTGGCGGCGTCAATGTCTTCGGGGATCTGGACGCCCTGGCCCCGCGTATCAGTCGTGAGGCCGTGCTGGAAAAAAATCCCCAGGCCATCGTGGCGGGCGGAATGGGGGAAGATAACCCGGCCTGGCTGACTCCCTGGAAAGCCTTCCCGTCGATGCTGGCGGTGCAGAAAGGCAACCTCTTCTTTGTGGCTCCTTCCACCTTGCAGCGGCCCTCTCCGCAGATGCTGGCAGGCACCCGCACCCTGTGCCGTCACCTGGATAGCGCCCGTGCCCGGCACTAGGCACCGCCCGCTGCCGGCGTTGGTGGCACTGGGGCTGGCCGGGTTGTTGGCGCTGATGGTGGCGCTGTCGGTGGGCAGTGTCTCGATGTCGCTGCAGGAGTTGTGGGCCGTGTTGCTGGGGCGCGGTAATGCCTTGCATGACACCCTGGTGTTTTCCTTGCGTGCCCCCCGTGCCTTGTCGGCGTTTGCCACCGGCGGCTTGCTGGCGTTGGCTGGGGCGCTGATGCAGGTGCTGTTACGCAATCCTCTGGCAGATCCTTATGTGCTGGGAATTTCCGGCGGTGCCGCAGTGGGGGCGTTGTTGGCCATGCTGCTGGGGCTTGGGACCGTGCTGGTGTCGGGCTCGGCGTTTACGGGAGCACTGCTGTCCACGGTGCTGGTATTTGGTCTGGCTCAGGGACGAGGCAGCTGGACACCCACCCGGTTGCTGCTGACCGGGGTAGTGATTGCAGCCGGCTGGGGGGCGGTGATTACCTTCATGCTGACACTGAGCCCCACGGAAAAACTGCCCGGCATGCTGTACTGGCTGATGGGTGACCTCAGCTATGCGGATTCGCCACAGGTGGCCTGGTTGGTGTTGGTGCCGGCGGTGTTGCTGACCCTGCCGCTGGGG
Source organism: Alcanivoracaceae bacterium (assembly GCA_002706085.1). Classification (GTDB taxonomy): domain Bacteria; phylum Pseudomonadota; class Gammaproteobacteria; order Pseudomonadales; family Alcanivoracaceae; genus Alcanivorax. The sequence goes on from PAJO01000035.1 coordinate 43,831, forward strand.
CGCAGCCTGAACGTGCTTGCCCGCGGGCCGTTACAGGCGGCGGCGTTGGGCGTGGCGGTCAAGCCGCTGGAGTGGGGCGTGTATGGGCTGGCCAGCCTGCTCACGGCGGTGGCTGTGACCACCGCAGGCAGTGTCGGTTTTGTGGGGCTGATCGTTCCGCATATGCTGCGGCTGGTGCTGGGCAACGATCAGCGCATCATTCTGCCGGCCAGCGTGCTGGCAGGCGGCGCCCTGCTGACCTTTGCCGACACCCTGGCGCGTACACTGATGGCCCCGGAGCAATTGCCGGTGGGCGTCATCACGGCGCTGTTGGGGGTGCCGACCTTCCTCTTCCTTCTGTACCGGAGCCGTTGATGAGCGTACTCGAAGCCCGGGAGCTGGTGGTGGATATTCCCGGCAGGCAGGGTGGCGATCCATTGACAGCACGGATCCTTCCCGGGCAACGCTGGGGAGTGTTGGGGCCCAATGGGGCAGGCAAGACCAGCTTGCTGCATACCCTGGCCGGGTTGCGGCCGCCGCGTTCCGGCACGGTGCTGGTCGATGGCGAGCCGCTGGCATCGCTGCGCAGACGGACCTTGGCGCAGACCTTGGCGGTGGTGTTTCAGGAGCGACAGGACAGTTTCCCCGCCACCGTACTGGAGACCGTGCTGATCGGCCGTCACCCCTTTCTGTCGCCCTGGCAGCGCGAGGGCGCGGATGATGTGCGGTTGGCCCATCAAGCGCTGGATGCTTTGTCGTTGTCTACCTTGAAGGATCGGCTGGTCAGCACCCTGTCCGGGGGCGAGCGCCAGCGGGTGGCCATTGCCACGGCCCTTACCCAGCAACCGGGGGTCTGGCTGGCAGACGAGCCCACCAACCATCTCGACCTGCATCACCAGGTGGCAGTGATGGAGCTGCTGCACCAGCAGGCGGAGGCCGGCGCGGGGGTGTTCCTGTGTCTGCATGACCTCAATCTGGCTGCGCGCTGGTGTGACCACATTCTGCTGCTCTATCCCGACGGGGAGCTGTGCTTTGGCCCGGCGGATACCATGCTGGTGCCCGAGGCACTGGAACGCCTCTATGACCAGAGCTTGTCGGTGGTCACGGTGAACGGTAAACCGGTGTTCGTGCCGACATGACAGAGACCCCTACGATGACCACGGCTTCTCCCTCATCTGCTTTTCAGGGAACGGTCCCTGCTGCCCTGATCAGTGCGCCGGGGTCGGGGCAGGGCAAGTCGCTGGTGACAGCCGCGCTGGCGCGGCTGCATCGCAATGCCGGCCGGCGTGTGCGGGTGTTCAAATTCGGGCCGGACTATCTGGACCCCATGGTGCTGGAGGTAGCCAGCGGAGCACCGGTCTATCAGTTACAGCCCTTGATGACCGGCGAAGAGGAATGCCGCTGGCGGCTGGCCCAGGCGGCCAGCGAGGCAGACCTGATTCTGGTGGAAGGGGCCATGGGCCTGTTCGATGGCACGCCGTCCAGTGCCGATCTGGCGGTGCTGGCGGGGATCCCGGCGATTCCGGTGATTGATGCCTGGGGGATGGCCCAGACCTTCGGGGCGGTGGCACTGGGGCTGGCCCGGTACCGTGAGGCCTTGCAGGTGACCGAAGTGATTGCCAACCGGGTGGCCAGTGACCGTCACGCGGCCTTGCTGGCGCAAGGGTTGCCCGCGAGCCTGTCGCTGCTGGGGGCGATCCCCCGCCATGAAGCCATGACCCTGCCTGAGCGACACCTCGGTCTGGTACAGGCCGGAGAATTGAGCGATCTGGAGACTCGGCTGGATGAGGCGGCCACGGTACTTGAACAGGCCGGATTGGGGCGGTTGCCCGCGCCGGTAAACTTTTCCGCTCCGCCGCCGGAACCGGTCCCTGCCCTGTTGGCGGGCTGCCGCATTGGTATCGCACGGGATGCGGCCTTCGCGTTCCTGTATCCCGCCAACCTGGACCTGCTGCGCGCCATGGGGGCGGAGCTGGTGTTCTTCTCGCCGTTGGCGGACAGCCGCCTGCCTGCTGTGGATGCGGTGTGGTTGCCGGGCGGTTACCCGGAACTGCACGGGGAAACGCTGGCGAACAATGTCGCCATGCGCCATGCCTTGCAGGCGCACCACCAGGCGGGCAAGCCCCTGCTGGCAGAGTGCGGTGGCTTGATGGCCTGCCTGACAACCCTGGTGGACGGTGAGGGGCGTCAGCATGCCGGATTCGGTTTGCTGCCGGGTACCGCCACCCTGACCCGGAAATTACAGGGGCTGGGCATGCACGCCTGGCATCATGGCGGTGTTCAGCTACGCGGCCACACCTTTCATCACGCCGTGGTGGACACCGCATTGCCTCCCACCTGGCACAGTGAAAAACAATCCGGCACCGGGGGAGAAGCGATCTATCGGCAAGGCCATCTGTTGGCCAGCTTCTTCCACGGTTATTTCCCGTCTGCCCCCTCGCTGGTGGCAGATATCTTTACCGGTCGGTTGACCGCATCGTAATTCACAGACAACGGGGCATCTCATGAAACCAGACCCGAAAAGCCAGGAGCGCCACGCGTGGCGGATGGCAAAAAAACAGGAAATCATGCGTGAGCGCATTGCCAACGCGGACAAGGACCAGGGGGTGTTGCTGGTGCTCACTGGCCCCGGTAAGGGCAAGAGCAGTTCCGGCTTTGGCATGGTGGCACGGGCGCTGGGGCACGGCATGAAGGTGGGGGTCGTGCAATTTATCAAGGGCGCGTTCAGCACCGGCGAAGAGGCCTTTTTTCGTGACCTGCCCAGCGTGGATTATCACGTCATGGGCGAAGGCTACACTTGGGATACTCAGGACCGCGAGCGCGATGTGGCCGCCGCCAATGCCGCCTGGGATATCGCCGCGAAGATGCTCAAGGACGACCACTATGATCTCATTTTGCTCGACGAACTGAACATCGCGTTGCGCTACGAGTACCTCGACCTGGACCGGGTACTGGATGATCTGCAAAACCGGCCTGCCATGCAGCATGCTGTGGTGACGGGACGCTATGCCCCCAAAGAACTGATCGAGCTGGCCGACACCGTCACGGAAATGAAAGTGGTGAAGCATGCTTTCAAGGATCAGGGAGTGCGGGCGCAGAAAGGAATTGAGCTGTGAAGACAGCTACAAGCTACAAGCTGCAAGCTACAACGCGTGAAGGCGATTACAGGCTGAAATGTCATAAGACGCGAATAGGCTCAGAACTCTGCGTCGCGGCGATATTGGTGTCATTTGCACCACGCCTCGCCCCGTGTTGCAGCTTGCAGCTTGAGGCTTGCAGCGCATGATTGCACTGATGGTTCAGGGCTGCACCTCCGATGCGGGGAAGAGCACGGTGGTGGCGGCGTTGTGTCGGTGGTTTGCGCGGCGGGGGTATTCGGTGGCGCCGTTCAAGCCGCAGAACATGGCGCTCAATAGTGCGGTAACGGTGGATGGCGGGGAGATCGGGCGTTCTACTGCTTTGCAGGCGTTGGCCTGTGGTGTTGAACCGCATAGCGACATGAACCCGGTGTTGCTCAAGCCGCAAACCGATATGGGTGCGCAGGTGATTATTCGCGGTCAGGTGCTGGGCAATATGCAGGCGCTGGATTATCACGCTTATAAAAAAACGGCGCGCGATGCGGTGCTGGCGGCCTGGCAGGATTTATCGTCCCGTTTTGATGTGATCATTGTGGAAGGGGCGGGGAGTCCGGCGGAAATCAATCTGCGTGACAACGACATTGCCAACATGGGTTTTGCCGAGATGGTGGATTGCCCGGTGATACTGGTGGCAGACATTGATCGCGGCGGTGTCTTTGCTCATCTCACCGGTACGCTGGATCTGCTGTCGGAAAGCGAGCAACAGCGCACGCTGGGATTTGTCATTAACCGCTTTAGGGGCGATCTGTCGCTATTGCAGGGTGGCCTGGACTGGCTGGAAGCGCGCACCGGTAAACCGGTTTTCGGGGTGCTGCCTTACCTGCATGGTTTGACCCTCGATGCCGAAGATGCGGTGGATGAACAGGGTGGCCATGAAAACGATGCGCTCAATGTGGTGGTGCCGATGCTGCCGCGCATGAGCAATCACAACGACTTTGATCCGCTGCGTCTGCACCCTGGCGTGAACCTGCGCTTTGTGAAAATGGGTGAAGCCTGGCCACCGGCGGATCTCGTGATTTTGCCCGGCAGCAAGGCTACCCGTTCGGATCTGGCCTTTGTTCGCGAACAGGGCTGGGATCGGGACATCGAAAGACACCTTCGTTATGGCGGCAAGCTGCTTGGCATCTGTGGTGGTTTTCAGATGCTGGGTGCGCGTATTGATGATCCGGACGGACTGGAGAGTGAGTCAGGCAGTAGCGTAGGGCTCGGCTGGCTGGACATGACAACCCGACTGGTACCCGGCAAGCAGCTACGCAATGTGCAGGGGCAATTCCTGCTCGCCGGTACGCCCATTCGCGGTTATGAAATTCATAACGGCGTCACGGAGGGCGAAGCGCTGCAGTCCCCTATGCTGCGGCTGGATGGCCATGAGGATGGTGCCGTTTCCGACGACGGCGCCGTCATGGGTTGCTACCTCCATGGCCTGTTTGATTCGCCGCAAAGTACCGATGCCATGCTTGCCTGGGCAGGGCTGGATGCAAACGCGAGTGTTGACTACGCCATGCATCGCGAGCAGCAGCTGGATCGGTTGGCCGACATGCTGGAGGGGCATATGGATATGACCTTGTTGAAGGAAAAAACAGAAAGGCTGCAGGCAGGGTTTGACGCGCTGAGCTAAGCTGAGGGTTTTCTCAGGATGGAGAAACCTTCATGCACAAGGATGCTGCACATGCCGGTCAGGCCATTTATACACCCCTGACCCTGGCGCTCTACGATCAGGCGGTGTTGGGGGTGTCTTGTCGCGGGTTGTGGCGCTGCCCTTCTCACGAGTTGTTGGCCAATTATCAGCGTCATATTCGTCCTGATCACCTCGATGTAGGTGTAGGTACGGGGTATTTTCTGGACAAGGTCTCGTTCTCCGGGCGAGCCCCGAGAATTGCCTTGATGGACCTGAATCCAGACAGCCTGTCTGCGTGCGCAAAACGAATCCGGCGTTATCAACCGGTAACGCACCAGTGCAATGTGCTAGAGCCTGTGACGTTTCCCGGTGAACGGTTTGGCTCGCTGGGCATGAATCTTTTACTGCATTGTCTGCCGGGCGAGATGAGCGATAAAGCCTGCGCGCTGGATAATTTGCTGCCCTTGATGAACCCGGGAGCGACGGTGTTCGGGGCGACGTTATTGCAGGGCGGAGTTGAGCGATCGGTGATGGCGAAGGGGTTGATGGCGCTCTATAACGCCAAGGGGGTTTTCAATAATGCGGGAGATTCCCTGGCAGGCCTCAGACATGAGCTGGAGTGTCGCCTCGACACTGTGTCGGTAAAAGCGGTGGGATGTATGGGGGGGTTAGTGGAACGGTGCGGCAGTCTGATTCTGTTTAGACTCTCGGCTGATCGGATTCAACAAAAAAGGCTCCCATTGGGAGCCTTTTTGCGAAGCTGTCAACGATCAGTGATCGTGACCGCCCGGGCCGTGTACGTGGCCGTGTTCTTTTTCTTCGGCTGAGGCTTCGCGTACTTCGGTGATTTCCACGGCGAAGTTCAGGGTCTCACCAGCCAGCGGGTGGTTGCCGTCTACGGTGACTTCATCGCCTTCCACGGCGGTGATGGTGAAGATGCGCGGACCGGCTTCGGTCTGGGCCTGGAACTGCATGCCCGGCTGCAGGTTGTCTTCGTTGCCTTCGAAGGCGGTTTTCGGCACCTGCTGGATCAGTTGTTCGTGACGCTCGCCGTAGCCTTCTTCCGGGGTGACGGTCACATCCAGCTTGTCGCCAGCCTGCTTGCCCAGCAGCGCCTTTTCCAGGCCCGGGATGATGTTGCCGGCACCGTGCAGGTAGGCCAGGGGTTCACCACGCTCGACAGAAGAGTCGATGGTCTGGCCGGCGTTGTTGGTCAGGGTGTAGTGGATGGACACTACGGCATTTTCAGAGATTTGCATGGAAACCCTTTTGGGGTAGATGAATTTGGAATGCAGGGCCATGACAACGCCCCTACACCCGGAAAGACGGCCATTCTAACAACAGCACGGCGGGGCTGACCAACCGGGGGGCCGCTGAACCGATAAACGCGGCCACGACGGTCGGGCATGCGGTTTGCTAAAGTAGGGGCCATGACGCATCCGGATTCCCCTTCGTCCCCGGTCCTTGAGGACCGTTTCGGACGCACCATCGACTACGTACGGCTGTCGGTCACCGATCGCTGTGACTTTCGCTGTGTGTACTGCATGGCGGAGGATATGACCTTTGTGCCGCGGGCGCAGGTGCTGACCCTGGAAGAAATGGGGCGATTGGCCAGGGTGCTGGTGGCACTGGGGGTCAAACGCATTCGCCTCACTGGGGGGGAGCCGCTGGTGCGCAAGGATGTAGCGCATCTGGTGCGCGATATTGGTGCAATTTCTGGGCTGCGTGAACTGAATCTGACCACCAATGGCTCGCGGCTGGACCGGTTTGCCTCCGAGCTAAAGGCGGGCGGGCTGGATCGTATCAATATCAGTCTTGATTCCCTGAACCCGGACCGTTTTCGCGAGCTGACCCGCACCGGCGATCTGGCGCAGGTACTCAGAGGCATTGATGCGGCGCGGCAGGCGGGCTTCCAGCGGATCAAGTTGAACAGCGTTATCTTGCGTGGCCGCAATCACGACGAGGTGCCGGCGTTGGTAGACTTCGCCCTGGAGAAAGGGCTGGATATCGCGTTTATCGAGGAAATGCCGCTGGGGCAGATCACCGAGCATGATCGGGGGCTGGAGTTCGTATCCTCCGAGGAGCTGCGAGATGACTTGTCGCAGAGGCTGAATCTGGTTCCGCTGGCGGAGAAAACGGGCGGCCCGTCACGTTACTGGCAGGTGCCGGGAAGTGACAGTCGCATTGGCTTTATTTCCCCCCACTCACAAAACTTTTGCCATTTGTGTAATCGGGTGCGGATCACTGCTGAGGGGCGTATGCTTTTGTGCCTGGGTCATGAGCACAGCGTGGACCTGCGCGCGGTGCTGCGAGCCCACCCGGACGACGATACTCCCCTTCGCAATGCCATTGTCGATGCCATGGCCATCAAGCCCGAGCGCCATGACTTCACCCTGGATCCGGGTGAGCAGCTGGTACGATTCATGAATATGACCGGCGGTTAAATACGGAATAAGCGAGAGACCATGAAATCCCTGCCTGAACTGTTTTCCAACAACGAAAAGTGGCGTCACGAGATTGAGCAGCAGCACCCTGGCTTTTTCAAGGCGCTGGGCGAGCAGCAGAGCCCGGAGTATCTGTGGATTGGCTGTGCAGACTCCCGGGTGCCGGCGAACGAAGTCGTGGGCCTGATGCCCGGTGAGCTGTTTGTTCACCGTAACGTGGCGAACCTGGTCAACCATACTGACTTGAACCTGCTGTCGGTGCTGCAATTTGCCGTGGACGTGCTCAAGGTGAAGCACATCATGGTGGTGGGCCACTACGGCTGTGGTGGCGTCAAGGCCTCCATGGAAGACGCCCCTCACGGCCTGATCGACAACTGGCTGCGCCAGGTGCGCGAGCTGTACCTGCGCAATCGCAAGAATCTGGCGGAGCTGCCGGATGACCAGGCGCGCCTGGACAAGATGTGCGAGCTGAATGTCGCCCGTCAGGTGATCAATGTGTCCAACACCACGGTTGTCCAGGAAGCCTGGCGTCGTGATCAGCCGCTGACCATTCATGGCTGGATCTACGGTATTGGCGATGGCTGCCTGCGTGATCTGGATATCCAGATTCAGGGCAACCAGGAGCTGCGTACCCTGGAAGCAGATGAATACGGCAGCTGCTCCAGCTGATGAAGCCGCAGGGCGGCAATGCTGCCGCCCTGCACCCCAACGGATTGGAAATCCATCCCTCCCGAGCTTCCTCAAAGAACGGAAAAACCTCTCAGCTCGTTGAGTTCGGCGCCAATAAATATCCTGAGCCCCCGGTAGGAGCTATGCTCGCATGGCGATCCGAGCCCAAGCGAGGCAATCGTTCCAGCTCCCGCCCCCCTCTCAAAATGCCGCAGAAAAACCGCAACATGGTACTGACCGAACGGGTTCGGGTATGCCAAGAGGGTGTGCCAGCCTCACTGAGACGCGTTATCGCTATGCAAGCATAGCTCCTGCGGCGGGGTGATAGTGGAGGGATCAGCCGGGCGATGCAGGTTGCCTGTTCGTGTTCAGCTGCTGTTGCCAGACATCCCGCATCTCCCGCTGTTTTCACCGCCCCTTAGCGTGTCCTGTCCCTCAAAACCAGAAGCGCAGTCCCGCCACCAGCATGCCTTGTTCGGTTTTTTCGCCACTGGCGCGGGCCAGGTCGGCGGTGTCGCCGTAGCGCTTTTCCCAGTGAACGCCGATATAGGGTGCGATCTCGCGGCGGATTTCGTAGCGCAGCCTGAGCCCGGCTTCCAGACGGGTGAGTCCGTTGCCTACACGTAGCTCCTCATCTTCCTTGCCGTAGACACTGGCCTCCAGACTGGGTGAAAGCACCCATTTCTGGGTCAGCATCAGCTCGTATTCGGCTTCGACCCTTAGTTCGGTCAGGCCGTCTTCGCCGATGAACAGATTGGTGTCCATTTCAAACTGATAAGGTGCGACGCCCTGCAGGCCAATGCTGGCCCAGTCCCGGTTGGGATCATCGGGCTGCCAGTCCCGGCGTACGCCCAGCTGCCAATCCCAGAAGGGCGCAAAGGCGCGGCTCCAGGCCAGTCGGGTTTCCGCGCTTTCAGTGGCGGGGCGCTCGTCGTCGTGTTCCGGTGACATGAGCCGTTCGCCTTCGCTGGAAAAGAACAGCTTGTTGATGTCGCCGCCGTACCAGGCTCCCACTTCCCACCCCATCACGCGGCCTTCGTCGCTGTCACGGGCTTCCAGTTGATCAACCATGACGCGGCCGAAACGTTGGGGGTGTTCGCTCATGGCATACAGGGCGGGGCTGGTCGCACTCAAGCCCACCAGCATCAGTAACGAGGTAAAACGTTTCATCAGTGGTGTCCTCCATGCCGGGCGTGGGGATCGTCGGGCGGCTCGCCTGCTGCGTTTGGGTGGGGGGCGGGTACCACGCGTACTTCCCGGAACATGCCTGCTTCCATGTGGTAGAGCAGGTGACAGTGGTAGGCCCAGCGGCCGAGGGCGTCGGCGCGGACCAGATAACTGAGCTTTTCGCCGGGTTTGACGGTGATGGTGTGTTTGCGCAACAGCTTGCCGTTGCCCAGCTCCAGGTCGCTCCACAGGCCATGCAGGTGGATGGGGTGGGTCATCATGGTGTCGTTCACCAGCGTGATGCGCACCCGTTCGTTGTGGTACAGCTCCAGGGGCTCGGCGTCGGCGAACGCAATGCCATTGAAGCTCCACATGTAGCGGCTCATGTTGCCGGTCAGGTGCAGCACGATTTCACGGTCCGCGTGAAGACTGTCGACAGGGTTATCGACGGTGCTGCCGAGGGTGGTCATGTCCGCGTAGGTGAGCACTTTCCACGGCCGGTCGCGCAGGCCGATGCCCGGGTCGGCAAGCATGTCGCCGGGGGCCATGGCGCGCATGTCCACGCCGGGTCCGTATTCGCTGGGAGGATGCTCAATGGCGCTACCCCGTGGGGGCAGGTCCGGGTTGCTGTTGTCGACGGCGAAGGGGGGCGGCGGGGGCGTTGATGTTTTGGCGCCATGATGCTCATGGCCCATGGCGCTGTGATCCATTCCGTCCATCTTGCCCCCGTTGCCGTGCTGCATGCCGCCATGGCCGCTTTCGCCATGCATGGCTCCCATCCCCATTTCTGTGTGTCCGAGCAGGGGCGGCGGATCCATCTCCGGCACCTTGGCGGTCAGGCCCGGGGCCGGGGTCAGGGTGCCGCGGGCATACCCGGAACGGTCGATGCTCTGCGCGAACAGGGTGTAGGCCTGGTGAGCGTCGGGCTCGACGATCACGTCGAGAGTTTCTGCCACGCCCAGTCGCACTTCATGAAAAGGCACCGGGGTAACCGGCTGGCCGTCCATGGCAACTACAGTCATGTCCAGGCCGGGGATGCGGATATCAAAGAAGGTCATGGCACTGGCGTTGATAAACCGCAGCTTGATGCGTTCACCGGGATTGAACTGGCAGGTCCAGTTGGCGTTTGGGGTCTGGCCGTTCATCAGGTAGGTGTAGGTATAGCCGGTGACATCGGCCAGGTCGCTCTGGCTCATGCGCATGCTATTCCACATGTGCCGGTCCTTGAGCGTCTGGATCACCCCTTTGTCGCGAAAGTCCCGCAGGGTGTCGAACACGGTGCGTTCGTTGAAGTTGTAGTAGTGACTCAGTTTCTTGAGCGTGGCGTAGAGCTGTTGCGGGTCTTCGTCGCTCCAGTCAGACAGCAGCACCACCTGCTCGCGGTCAACCGTGTGGGGATACGGGGTCTTCGGGTCAATGATGATGGAACCATAGAGGCCGGTCTGTTCCTGAAAGCCGGAGTGGCTGTGGTACCAATAAGTGCCGTTTTGTACTACCGGGAACTGGTAGGTGAACGTTTCCCCCGGTTTGATGCCATCGAAAGACAGGCCGGGAACGCCATCCATCTGATAGGGCAGCAGCAGGCCGTGCCAGTGAATAGAGCTGGTTTCAGGCAGCAGGTTGGTGATCTTCAGCGTGACGGTGTCGCCTTCGCGCCAGCGCAGGGTCGGCCCGGGGATGCCGCCGTTGATGGTGGTAGCCGGTCGGGTCTTGCCGGTGAGGTTCACATCGGCGCCGCCCAGGGTCAGGTGAAAGGTGTCACCGCGCAGTTCAGGGGCGCCGGTATGGCCCTGACGGGCCAGCAGTTGCCGGGGGGCAAGGCCCAGTCCCAGGCCGGCGGTACCCAGCGCGAGTCCCTGCACGAAGCGTCGGCGCGGCAGGGAAAATCGGTTCTTTTCCATGTTGGTCTCCAGAAGGTTTGAGGAAAAACGGGCTCAAACTTTCCGGGACGGTGGGCGAAGGGGGAGACGGTGGATGCCGGGAAACTCTTTTGGGGTCGTTGCAGAGTCAAAACGCAGGGCGGGAGGTTCCTGGCTGGCAGGCAAATGCAGCAGCAAGGCGGTGCTGACCTGACACAGCGTCAGACACTGGCAGGTGTCGCCGTCTTCGCAGTGGGGGCGGTTGTCTTTGGGAGCCGGTCGGTGCAGGGCGTGTTGGCTGTGCTCCGAGGGGCTGGCAGCGGCGGGTGATGCCTGATGGTGGCAATGGGTCAGGGTGCTGTGATCCATCATCATCGCGCCGGAGGGCGGATGGGGCCCCGGTGCCATGCTCCCTGCCGTTGCCACAGCATTACCCGTCACCAGCATCAGGGCGGTGACAAGCAGGGCGACCAGGGCCCTGGTGCGGGTGTGGCAACGCAGGAACAACATCATGGCAGGCATTATGAACCGGGGGGTTACCCCCAGGTCAATGCTGGCGGATCCAGCCATAGCGTCTGAGTGACGACGCTGCAGGCAATCACCACCAGCAGTACGGCGGTGCCCCGTTCCACCCAGTGATGGTGTTCGCGCAACCAGGGTAAAAAGCGGCTGCGACCCAGTAACAGGGCGACCAGCACGTACCAGCCACCGTCGATGATCATGGCGGTGAGCGCAATCTGGATTCGGGCGGGCTGGCCCATCTCCGATGACAGGAACTGGCTGAACAGGGCAAGGAAGAATAGTGCCACTTTGGGATTCAGGAAGGCCACGGCAAAACCGTCCCAGGCAGCGCCATGTATCACGTTGGACGGGGGTGAGGTGTGTGCCGGAGCCTGCGATTGGCGGCTGGCCTGCCAACTTTTCCAAGCCATCCACAACAAAAAGAGGGCCCCCAGCAAGCTGAAGGCCAATTCCAGTCCCGGGTAGCGTTTGAACAGCACCGCCATGCCCGCCACGGTGGCGGCTGCCCAGATGCCTACGCCCAGGGCATGGGTGAGGCCGGCAATCGCGCCGGCCCGGGCACCGCCATGCAGGGTGTGTCGGGTAATCACCGCCAGACTGATGCCTGGCGTCATGGCGCCAAGGGCGCAAATGCTGGCGAGCAACAGCCAGTCGTGTAACGGCAGCATTCAGAGTCTCGTTAGGTGAAAGCGGGCACTGTAACGGGTTGGTGTGACAGGTTGAAGAGCAGGGCAGAGACAAGCTACAAGCCTCAAGCTGCAAGGCGCGAAAAACGTGAGAGGGTGATCGACCACTGTGCCCGCGTTTTTAGATTGCAGCGTGGAGCGGAGGCTTAGAATGGACAGCAAGCCTCTCCCCGCGTTGCAGCTTGTAGCTTGTAGCTTAATTCCCCGGATGGTGGCTGAAGACTGCCATGCCGTCTTCATCGAACAACAGCACATCGTAGGTATCTACGCGGTCACCCATTTCCATGCCCGGGGAACCTACGGGCATACCGGGAACGGTCAGGCCCTTGCCCTCGGGGCGCTCGGCCAGCAGGCGGTCCACGTCGCTGGCGGGGACATGGCCTTCGATCACGTAGCCATCAATAAAGGCGGTGTGGCAGGAGCCGCCACCGGGGAGAATGCCGGCTTTTTCCTTGATGGCCTGCATGTTGTCGGTGTCGTGCACTTCCACGGTGTAGCCGTGCTCTTTCATATGATCCACCCAGTCACCACAGCAACCGCAAGTGGGCGACTTGTACACTTCCAGCAGCTTGCTGCCGACCTTGTCGTCGGCGGACGCGTGTTGCTGGGCCTTGGCCGGCTCGCGGGTTTCTGGCTGGGCGGGTTCCTGTTCGCCGCAGGCAGCCATCAACAGAGCAGTTAAAACAACCAGTATTTTTTTCACGGCAAGTCCTCATCATTGTTTGCGTGTTGCGTGTTGCGTGTTGCGTGTTGCGTGTTGCGTGTTGCGTGTTGCAGTCAGTCCACAACCAGTCTGCCCTGATACATCTGCATCTGACAGGTGAAACGGTATTCGCCGGCGGCGGGATTATCCAGTGTGATGGTGGTGGTTTTGCCGGTGTCCAGAAAGGCACTCACGTCCAGCCCGTGAAAGACCACCTGTTCCGCACAGGGGGAGGGATCCTTGCGCTGGAAATGCAGGGTCAACGGTTGCCCGGCCCGGGCATGGATGACGGCAGGATCATAGACGCCGTTATCCACGATCACCGTGGCTTCGCTGACGATTTGCTGCGAGCGTGTTTTGCGGCCACCGGGTTGTGACAGCCAGAACCAGCCAATGATCAGGGCGATCAGCAGCAGGCCGGCAAGATTGATCAGCAGGGTCATGGTTGGCTCTCCGGTTTTCGGGCGGTGACCACCAACCCGGTTTTGTGCATGACCTGGCCGAGAACACTGACGCTGTCTTCCGGGTGGCGGGTCATCGCGGGTTGTTCAAAGCCGGCATCGGCCAGTGCCTGCATCAGGTCCGGTCCTTCGTAGGTCAGGAAGCCATGCTCGAACACGGGCAGGGTCGACATGCTTTGCCGGTCCCGCAAGCCAAGGCAGAGTTGGCCGCCTGGCTTCAGGTGTCGGTAAATCGCGTGCAGGACAGGCGCGAGAGGTTGCCAGAAATACATCACATTGATTGCCAGAATGCCGTGGTAGTGATTTTCCGGCAGGGGCGCCTGGCGAATATCACCGTGGGTAAAACGTACTCCGGGCCTGAAGCCGTGCTGGGCATCGGCGGCCTTCACCATGTCGGCGGACAGGTCCAGACCTGTGTAATCAAGATCCGGGGCTTGTGCCAGCAACGTGGGTAAATGCCCGGCACTGCCGGGGCCGATTTCCAGCAGCCGTTCGGCACCCTGCAGCGTCAACGCGGCGTAAGTATTGGCGATGATCGGTTGATTGCTGGTGTTCATGTTGCCCGCCACGGTGGCGCCGTCGGCGCCTGAGGGCTGGCGTAACTGGGCGGCGAGTTGTTCGGGCGTCATGATTTGGGTTCCTTGCGAGGGGTGAACAGACGCAGCCGGTTGGCATTGGTGACCACAGTGACGGAGCTGAGAGACATGGCCGCACCGGCAATCACCGGGCTCAGTAAACTGCCGGTGAAGGGATACAGCACCCCGGCGGCAACTGGTACCCCCAGACTGTTGTAGACGAAGGCGCCAAACAGGTTTTGTTTGATGTTGCGTACGGTGGCGGTGGAGATCGCCATGGCATCTGCCACCCCGTGCAGGGAACCGCCCATCAGGGTAATGGCGGCGGATTCGATGGCCACGTCGGTGCCGGTGCCGATGGCAAACCCCACATCCGCCTGGGCCAGTGCCGGGGCATCATTGATACCGTCGCCGACCATGGCCACGGTGCGACCTTCCTGCTGCAGGGCCAGGACTTTCTTCGCCTTGTCTTCCGGCAGTACCTCGGCCATGACGTCATCGACACCGGCCTGTTTGGCGATGGCTCTGGCGCTGGCTTCGATATCGCCGGTGATCATGATGACGGTCAGCCCTGCGTCTTTCAGGCGTGCGATGGCCGCCCGGGAATCGTCCTTGATGCGATCGGCGACACCGATGATGCCTAACAGGGTGTTGCCTTCGGACAGAAACAACGGGGTGGCTCCCTTGTCGGTCAGGGGCTGGCTGTCGAGGGTGATGCTGACCCCCTCACTTTCCAGCCAGCGACGATTGCCCAGTCGGTACGACTTGCCTGCCAACGTGGCGGTGACCCCCTTGCCGTTGAGTGCCTGAAACTGGCTGGCGCTATCCAGTGACAGCTGTCGCTGTGCGGCCTCGTTGAGGATGGCCATGGCGAGCGGATGCTCCGAGCCGCTTTCCAGGCTGGCCGCCAGCTGTAGCACAGACGTTTCCTGTTGGCCGTCAGCACAGACGATATCGGTGACCGCGGGTTTGCCTTCGGTAATGGTGCCAGTCTTGTCGAGGACGATGGTGTCCAGGGTGCTGCTGGTTTGCAGGGCCTCCCCCTGACGAATCAGGATGCCATGCTCGGCCGCTTTGCCGACGCCGACCATTACCGACATGGGCGTGGCAAGACCCAGCGCACAGGGGCAGGCAATGATCAGTACCGTGGTGGCGCTGATCAGCATGTGGGTGATGCGCGGGTCGGTCCCCAGGTTGAACCAGACCAGGGCCGAGATCACCGCAATGATCATGATGGTGGGGACAAAGACCGCGGAGACCTGATCGGCCAGCCGGCCAATGGGGGGCTTGCTGCCCTGGGCTTTTTTTACCAGCGCGACAATTTGCGATAACGCCGTATCGCGCCCCACGGCAGTGGCTTTGTACAGCAGGGTGCCGCCTTCATTCAGGGTGCCGGCACTGACCCGGTCCCCTGGTGTCTTCTCCACGGGCATAGGTTCACCGGTGAGCATGGATTCATCAATACGGCTTTGGCCTTCCTGCACCTCGCCGTCCACGGCAATTTTTTCCCCGGGGCGCACGCGCAGTAGATCGCCAGTTTGCACCTGCTCCACCGGGATGTCGGTTTCCTTGCCGTCACGCATCACCCGCGCCGTCTTGGCGCCCAGATCCAGCAGTCGTTTCACGGCCGCGCTGGTCTTGCCACGAGCGCGGACTTCCAATGCCTGACCGAGGTTGATCAGGCCGATGATCATGGCACTGGCCTCGAAGTACACATGCCGGGCGGCCTCAGGCAGGGCGGTTGGCACCAGCACCACGACCATGGAATACCACCAGGCGGCGCCGGTGCCCAGGGCAATCAGGGTGTCCATGTTGGCGTTGTGATTGCGGAAGGCTTTCCAGGCGCCGATGAAAAAGTGGCGCCCGGCGGTTGCCAGGATCGCAAGAGTGGCAACGCCGATCGCCAGCCAGATCCACTGACTGGGCTCGCCCGGGCGTACCATCATGTCACCGCCAAGCAGGCCCCAGGCCATCAGGGGGACGCCCAGGCCAAGCCCCAGCCACATGTGGCGCAGCAGTTGGCGGTAGTGCGCCTGTTGCTGGGCCTCTTGAGCCTCATCGTCGCCCTCATTGGCTTCGCTGGCGCCATAACCGGCGGCCTCGACGGCCTGTATCAAGGTGTCGGGACGGGCGTGGCCGCGGACGCGGGCAGTGCGATCCGCAAAGTTCATGTCCGCCTGATCGACACCGGGGGTGTTGCGCAGGGCGCTTTCAATGGTGCGTACGCAGGACGCACAGGTCGCCCCGGTAATGTTGAGAATGATGTCGGCAGCGTCGCTGGGTTCGGCGGGAGGGTGGGTGGCCTGTGAGGTCGTATGGCATGCCGGAGTCTGCGCAGGGGCATAGCCTGCCTCTGCAATGGCATCCTGCAGCTGCGCTTTGCTGGTACGGTCGTCGTGCTGATGCACCTGTACCTGTTGCGTCTCCAGGTCCACCTCAATATCCCGAACCCCCGGCAGGGTTTGCAGAGCGCGGCGAATCTTGTTGGCGCACCCCTGACAGGTCGCTCCGGCAATGGGAAGAATGTGATGTGACACGGGTGTTCTCCCTGATGAAGTGGGTCTCTGTCACAAATTGTCGAACTCGGGGGTAACCCCAAGGTCAAGCCATGCTATAACGCCGCGCCGGCATTGAAAATTTTTATAAAACACCGGAAATAACGGAACTGATCCGGGGAAATGCTCTCAATAGAAACACTACACTGAGGCAACTTTGGATGCCGTTGATTCAATTGCGAACGAGGACGACTTTTTATGTTGAAAAAAACTTTGCTTGTGTCAGGTATTGCACTGGCTGTTTCCGCTCCGGCCATGGCTGAGCAGCGCACTTCTTCCGTGCGTGACAATGGGCTTTCTTACACCTACGGCCAGCTGGCTTATGACCGTTGGGACTTCGATGGCGATTGGGATGCGGATGCGCTGAGCGCTGAAGGTAGCTTCGGCCTGGATGAGCATCTGTTTCTGCGTGGTGCCCTGCGTTTCTATGATGGTGACTACGACATTGATGGCAAACAGCTGTCTGCCGGTATTGGTTTTCACACCCCGCTGCAGCAACGCCTGGATTTCGTGACCAGTGCTGACATCATCTACGATGACCGTGATTATCGTGTTGGCGATGACGATGATGTGGGGTTCGAAATTCGTGGTGGTGTACGTCATGCCACAACGGAAAAAGTCGAGCTGTCCGGCGGTCTGACGTATATCGATCTGTATGACGACGACTTGGGTGTTTACGGTGAGGGTCTGTTTAAAGTGACGCCTGCCGTGGATCTCGGTGCCCGGGTTGTTGTTGCCAGCGACCGTGATTCCATTGGTGTGTTTGGCCGCTACAACTTCTAAACCGGTTGTTGTTGGCGCATAAAAAAGCCCGCCGGGTAACCCCGGCGAGCTTTTTTAGGTTCTGAGGAAATGGTTTGCAGCACCCTCCTACGGCAAGCAAGGAGGAGTCAATCGGGCTTTTCCTGCAAACCTGCGATGAACCTTTTTTATGCTTATTGTGCAGGCGGCGTGATCATAAGCCGTCTACAGGGTGGTGGTTTCCAGCCACTGGATAATGGGCTCCCAGCCGCTGCCGTGGCTTTGCTCCAGCGCCTGGCGAATGCCGGGCTGGCTGTTTTCCCATTCGTCCATGACGGTCTCCGGCAGCGCCTGCAGCCCGGTAAGCAAGTGGCTGTCGAGCCCGTTTCTCGTGCCCTCAGGAATAACCAGTTCGTTGTCTTCCAGAGCGAGTGCCAGTTTTTGATGGCGGCTTAGCAGGGTCCTTGCACCGCAGTGCAGATCAGCGGCGGTCAGAGTGGCGTCGCTGACCAGTGTCCGGTAATCCGCAATCAGTTGCTCGCTGGCAAGTGCAAGCCACTGTTGGCGGCGGACTACGCTGTCCTCTTCACCGGTGAACGCGGTCAACGGTTTGGGCGAATCCGCGGTGCCGTTCAGCACCACGAACAGTGCAGCGAACCCCAGGCTGGCCTCGGCGCTGTCAGTGGCGCCATGCTGGGTACGTAGTGTCTTGCGCGTCATTTCCAGATACGGGTCACTGATCAGACCAGACTCGGGCCACTCCGGCAGGGCATCGATATAACCGGGGTACAATGGCCAGCTATCCAGACGTTCGAGAATGATTTGTTGCTCCAGCTGGCAGGCACGGGCGGCGGGTAGCAGGTATTGCCCTGCCAGGGTCGCGTACCACTGCGTTAGCGTGACGCGTAGCGCGTCCAGCGAGTCTTGTTCTGGTGCCTGCCCAAACTGGGTCAGGGTCTGCTGCCATTGGCTGGCGGCCTGTTCGAACTGATCGCTGCTGGCCTGTTGCCAGTCAGCCACGGGGATACCGGGGAGCAGGGTGTCATGGTGTTCCGTCTCAGCGGTTTCGGTGTTGTCGGGCTGTTCGCAAGCAACCAGAAGCAAGGCCAGCAGACTGGCCAGCAAGTAACGCATGGTTCCCACTTTTT
Organism: Alcanivoracaceae bacterium; assembly: GCA_002706085.1. Taxonomy (GTDB): domain Bacteria; phylum Pseudomonadota; class Gammaproteobacteria; order Pseudomonadales; family Alcanivoracaceae; genus Alcanivorax. The sequence goes on from PAJO01000035.1 coordinate 62,095, forward strand.
CCTTCGTTTGTATTAGGGCCTGTTAACAGCCGCTGGTTATTCGTTATCTGAGGCTGATGACCGGCCAGCCCCGTTCGCGAGCTTCTCGTTCCAGGGTGGCATCCGGGTCCACGGCCACCGGGTTGGCTACCTGTTCCAGCAGTGGCAAATCATTGTGGGAGTCACTATAGAAGTAGCTGCCGTCCAGGGTTTCGTCGTGGCTTTCCAGCCATGCCTGTAAGCGGGTTACCTTGCCTTCCCGGTAGCTCGGGGTGCCATCAATATCGCCGGTGTAGTGTTCCTTGCGGCGCTCGGCCACGGTGGCAATCAGGTGTTCAATGCCCAAGCGGTCGGCCAGCGGTGCGGTGACAAAATCGTTGGTGGCGGTAATGATCATCAGGGTGTGACCCTGCTGCCGGTGCTTTTCTACCAGCTCTGCCGCTTTGGGCAGCCACATGTCATCGAGTTTTTCTGCCAGAAACTGTTCGCGCCAGAAGTGCAGTTGGGCCATGTCGTTATCCGCCAGCACTTTCAGGGAAAACCGCAGGTAGGCCATGATGTCCAGTCGACCGTTCTGGTAGTCCACGTAAAACTGGTCGTTGGTTTCCTTGTAGTGCTCGGCGTCGACAATGCCTTTTTCCACCAGCCAGTCGCCCCACAGGTGGTCGGAATCGCAGCCGATAAGGGTGTTGTCCAGGTCAAAAATCGCGAGTGTCATGGCCTCTCCTCAGATGAGGGCTCATTCTAGGGGATGCGGATGACAAGTCATAGCGACCGAAAACGGCGGGCAAGCGTAAAAGGTATGAAAGTTGCAGTAATGCGAATTGATTGCAGGTTGCCCGACAAGGTTTAATGGGGCAATGACACTCGGATTAATCCCCATGAAACGCATGGGGATTCGAGCCTGACGCCAGAGAGATCATGACAGGCATTATTGATGACAACGGATTCCGGTTGAATGTCGGGATCATTATTGCCGGCCGGGACGGCCGGGTTTTTTGGGGCCGCCGCATGGGCAATCGCGATGCCTGGCAATTCCCCCAGGGTGGCATGATGCCCGGTGAAACCCCGGAAGAGACTCTGTTCCGTGAGCTGGAAGAGGAAGTTGGCCTGCGCCCGGAGCACGTGGAAATCATTGCCAGCACCGAAGGCTGGCTCAGCTACCGTTTGCCGCGCCGTTTTCTGCGTCGCCCGCTCAACCGTCCTGACAGTCGCCCGCACTGCATTGGTCAGCGCCAGAAGTGGTTTCTGCTGCGCCTGACGGCTGCCGAAGAGGCGATTGACCTGTTTGCGACTGACAGCCCGGAGTTCAAGGCCTGGCGCTGGGTCAACTACTGGTACCCCATTCGCAAGGTCGTGCATTTCAAGCGCGGTGTGTATGCCCGCGCGTTGCGTGAGTTGGCGCCGGCCCTGAAGAAAGAGGTTGGGTCGCTGTCGGGCAAGAAAGGGACGCGACAGTGTACCCGGACGGCGAAACCCGGAGGGGCCTCTGATGCTTGATACCCTGCGTCGTATTGTTCAGGAAGTGAATAATGCGCCGGACATTCGTACCGCGCTGGATCTGATGGCGAAGCGCGTGCGCGACGCCATGGGCACCGAGGTCTGTTCCATTTACTTGCGCGACGAAGATGACCAGCGCTATGTGTTGATGGCCTCTGAGGGCTTGAAACAGGAAGCCGTGGGCAATGTCAGCCTGGGATTGTCGGAAGGGTTGATTGGCCAGGTCGGCATGCGTGAAGAACCGGTTAACCTGGAAGATGCTTTCTCGCATCCCCGATTCCACTACCTGGCGGAAACCGGGGAAGATCCCTTCCATGCGTTTCTGGGTGTGCCGGTGATGCACCACGGCAAGGTGCTCGGGGTCATGGTCGTCCAGCAGCGTGACGTGCGCCGCTTTGACCAGAGTGAAGAAGCGTTTCTGGTGACCATCTCGGCCCAGTTGTCGGCGGTGATTGCCCACGCCCACGCCTCCGGTGTGCTGTTTGACCAGCTGGATACCGGTGGGGTGGACCTGCCCAGTTTCTATGACGGTTTGCCCGGTTGTCCGGGGGCTGCCATCGGCTATGGTGTCCTGTTATTCCCTGAAGCGGATCTGGCATCGGTGCCGGACCGCCAGGTGGAGGATGTGGGTGATGAAATTGCCCGCCTCGATGATGCGCTGGTGCGCACTCGTCAGGAAGTACGGGATCTGGCCGAGCGCGCCTCAAAGTCGCTGGGGGCAGAAGAGCAGGCGCTGTTCGATGTCTACCTGCGGATGCTGGATCGGCATGCGCTGCCTGCGGAGGTGATTGCCCAGATCCGGGAAGGGCAATGGGCACAGGGTGCCTTGCGGGATGTGGTAGACCAGCATGTTCGCAATTTTGAAATGATGGACGATCCGTACCTGCGCGAGCGGGCTGCTGATGTCCGCGACCTGGGGCGGCGGGTGCTGGCCCAGCTACAAAGGCAAGGGCGCCGGCAGGTGATATTCCCNGATGAGTGNATNCTNCTGGGCGAGGATATNTCTGCCCCNATGNTGATGGAGGTGCCTCGCGAACGCATTCGNGGNATTGTCACCACACGGGGNTCGCGCAACTCNCACATGGCCATTGTCGCCCGTGCCATGGGGATCCCTACTGTGGTGGGGGCCCANAATNTGCCGCTCAAACAAATGGATGACAAGGAAATCATCGTGGATGGTTTCCGTGGCCGGGTGGTGGCCAACGCGTCACCNGAGCTCAAGGCGCAGTTCGAGGAAATTATCCGCGAAGAAGCNACGCTGCAGGCCGGTCTCGAAAAACTGCGTCATGANCCNGCCGAAACGGAAGATGGNNNCCGNATCCGNTTGCAGGTGAACACCGGGNTGATGACNGATATCAATCGTTCCCTNGAGCGNGGNGCAGAAGGCGTTGGCCTGTACCGCACCGAAATNCCTTTCATGGTGNGAGACCGTTTCCCGTCTGAAGAAGAGCAGCGGGTGATTTACCGCGAACAGCTATCGGCNTTTGCGCCTCACCCGGTGACCATGCGCACCCTTGATGTGGGTGGCGACAAGTCGCTGAGTTATTTCCCGATTGAGGAAGANAATCCNTTTCTGGGTTGGCGGGGCTTGCGGGTTACCCTGGATCACCCGGAAATTTTCATGGTNCAGGTNCGNGCCATGCTCAAGGCAAGCGAGGGGCTGGATAANCTGCGCATCATGCTGCCCATGGTCACCAGCGTGATCGAGGCGGAAGACGCCCAGCACTTTATCCACCGTGCCTGGCTGGAAGTCCGCGATGAAGGGCTGGACATCCCCATGCCGGAAGTGGGGGTCATGATCGAGGTGCCNGCCTCTGTNTACCAGGCCCGCGCGCTGGCCCAGCGGGTCGATTTTCTTTCGATCGGCACCAATGATCTCACCCAGTACCTGTTGGCCGTGGACCGCAATAACCGGCAGGTGGCCTCGCTCTATAATTCCTATCACCCCGCTGTGCTGCACGCGATCCTGCATGTGATCGAGCAGGCGAAAGAAGANGGCAAAACCGTCTCGGTGTGTGGGGAAATGGCTGGCGANCCTGCCTCGGCNTTGTTGCTGATGGCCATGGGGGTGGATGCGTTGTCCATGAACGCCTCCAACCTGCTTAAAGTGAAAGCCGCGATTCGCCGGGTGAAGATTTCCTTCGTGCGCAAACTGCTCAGTGAAGTGCTGGCCATGGATAACGGTGAAGTGATCTCCGCCTACGTGGACNTGCAGCTGGACAAGGCCGGCCTCGGTGACTTGCTGCGAAACCGCAAGGCCATCAACTGACATGTTCAAGCGTGGGCTGCTNGCTGTCCTGACGCTGCTGGCGTTACTGCTGCTGGTTCTGGTGGTCAGGGCGCTTGTGCTGCCAGCGCCNGCCCTCTCTNCCAGAGTGCTGCCGTCTCTGCCTGAACAAGACCGCGATGCGCAGGTTGAGCGCTTGGCCCAGGCGATCCGGTTTCCCACCCTGGCCGACCGGCCGGAAGCCTTCGACGCGTTTCATGCCTTTCTGGCAGAGGCCTTTCCCNTCACGCATGAGACCCTGTCACTGAGGCCCTTCGGTCACAGTCTGCTTTACCATTGGGACAGTGGGCATGATTGTGCGCCAACGTTGCTGCTGGCNCATCAGGATGTGGTGCCGGTGTCGGCCATGGCCGAGTGGCAACATCCTCCTTTTGACGGGGTGGTGGATGAGCNGTTCATCTGGGGGCGCGGTACCCTGGATGACAAGGTCAGCGTCATGGCGATTCTGGAAGCGGTGGAAGCCATGCTGGCAGAAGGCAGGCAGCCTGCCTGTGATGTGTGGCTGGCATTTGGCCACGATGAAGAAACCGGCGGTGCCCAGGGCGCNGCGCGAATGGCGGCCTGGNTGCAAGAGCAGGGTGTGCGGTTTGANTTGGTGCTGGATGAGGGCGGCATGGTGTTGCCAGGTGCCACCNTGGGNATCCAGCAGCCGGTGGCGCTGATCGGCATCGCCGAGAAGGGTTATATCAGTGTAACGCTGGAGGCCCACGGGGAGCCNGGGCATTCCTCGCGCCCGCCCGCGCAGACGGCCATTGGTGACCTGGCGGTTGCCATTGCCCGGCTGCAGGCGAATCCCCGCCCTGCGGGCTTGAGCCTGCCGACCCGCTACATGCTGGAAACCGTCGCTCCTGAACAGGCGTTTGCCCGCCGCCTGGTCTTTGCCAACCTGTGGTTGTTTGANCCACTGGTGGTGCGNCAGCTGGCNGGGAATCCGGAAACCCATGCNCTGATTCGCACCACCATGGCGCCCACCATGCTCAGTGGCGGAGTGAAGGACAATGTGCTGCCAGCCACGGCCAGTGCGGTAATCAACTTCCGGCTGGCTCCGGGTGAAACTCAGGAAAGCTTGCTCAATTGGGTNGAGCGTCACTTGCCCGAAGGGGTGTCNGTTTCCATCAAGGAGGGGTTCTTCGCCGAGCCATCCCGCATCTCCCCAGCGAACAGTGACGCCTTTGAGCGGGTNGCATCCCTGGCGCAGGCCCTGCCCGGCGACCCACTGCCGGCCCCGTTCCTTATGATCGCGGGCAGTGATGCCAGGCATTACCAGGCGCTTTCGGAAAACGTGCTGCGTTTTCTGCCCGTGTCGCTGCAGCAACAGGATATCGCGCGTTTCCACGGTCCCAACGAGCGCCTGGCCCGTGACCAGTATCCGGATATGGTCCGCTTTTATCTGGGGCTGCTCTCCTCTGGTTCTGCGCAGTAATACCGCGTCGTGCGATCCGGTCAGTCTCCGCTGAAGACCGCCGGGCGTTTGTGAAGAAAGGCGCTGATCCCTTCCCGGCCATCCTGCCCATAGCCCAGCATGCCTTGAAGCCTGGCTTCACTACCCAGTTGCTCGTCCAGATCCTGTTCACTGCTGTGGTCGATCAGCGCCTTGATTCCTGCGAGCGCCCGGGTGGCTTGTGCNGCCATCTGACAGCCCAGGGACATGGCGGCCCCCATTAGCTGGTCATCGTCATGAACCGCATTAATCAGCCCCCATTGCTNCGCCGTCTGAGCATCCAGTGGCTCGCCACTCATCATCCATTGCAAGGCACGAGCGCGGCCAATGGCGCGTGGNACAAACCAGGTGCTGCCGGCATCGGGGATCAGNCCCAGTTTGATAAAGGCCTGTATGAAGCTGGCCGAACGGCCTGCCAGAACGATGTCGCCAGCCAGAGCAATGCTGCAACCGGCGCCGGCGGCAACGCCATTGACGGCAGTAATGACCGGTTTTTCCATGCCGCGCATCAGGCGGATGATGGGGTGATAGGTCTCATGCAGGGTGGCAGCAAGGTCGGTGGCCTGCTCCTGATTGTCTGAGCCATTGAAGTGGGACAGGTCTGCGCCAGCACAGAATCCCCTGCCGCTACCGGTCAATATCAGGCAGCGGCAATGCGGATCCTGCGCGGCCATGGACAGTGACTGATGCAGATCGATCAGCAGCTGTGGTGACAAGGCATTAAGACGTTCCGGTTGTTTCATGACAATTACGGTGACAGGCCCGGTCTGTTTGACCTCTACGCAGGGGCTCGCGTCGTTTGCTATTGCAGTGCGCATGTTCTACGTCCTCTTACAGCCACCAGGTTTGAAAGTCCGAGGGCCATGCCCACTCCAGCGCGAAAATGGTGATGCCGTAGAACGCCACCAGCTTGATCCAGATTCTGCGGAAATAGGGCAGGGAGTCGGGATGGAAGCGCACTTGCATCCATAGGGAGTACACGAACAAGGCGGAAGCCAGCACGGTCTGGATGGCAATGATGGCGTTGATGCGCGGAAGAACATCCACGGGGTTGGCAAAGAGGTAATGGCCAAAAGACAGCCAGTTACCCACCACAAATCCCTGAATCAGTGTGTAGACCCGATCAGGCTGGCTGCCCGATAGCGTGGTGTGCGCCCGCCGTGCCGCCAGCGCCAGCGGAAACCAGAGGGCGGCAACAATCGGGGCATTAAGCCAGGCTGGTTCCGGGTACTGATCGAAGAAAATGACATTGTCGAAGAAGTGAAGGGTGCAGCCTGCCAGTGTCAGCCAGAGCAGCATTTTGAACACGGTGTAGTGACGTTGTGTGGCTTCCATGTGAATTCCTATAACGGTTGTTATAAATCTTGAGGGGACGCTAGACTATGACAGTCGTTATAGCAAGGGTGTGAAATGAGCCAGTCAGACAAGAAGGTGGCAAGAGCAAGGTTGGTGGCAGGAGCGGCGGATCTGTTGAGTCGAAAAGGCATGAATGGCACCAGTATCCGGGAGTTGGCCAAACACTCCCGGGCACCGCTGGGGTCCACGTACCATTATTTTCCGGGCGGCAAACAGCAGGTGATAACCGAGGCCATACAGTTTATTGGCGACAAGGTGTCGGCGGGGTTGGCTCATTCCCTTAAGGCGGGTCCGGTCAGTGGGCTGCGTGGCTTTCTGGCGATCTGGCGGGAAGAGGTGGTGCGTTCCGAATTTCGTGCGGGGTGCCCTGTCCTGTCTGTGGCGGTTGAGGAACCGGCGGGTGAGGACGAAATGGCCGCCTTGCTGGTGGCGAACGCCGTGTTTAATGACTGGATGCATCTGATGGCGGCGGCGTTGCGGGAAGAGGGTGTCAGTAAGGCACAGGCCGAGCAGATTGCCACGTTGGTGGTGGCGTCGGTGGAAGGCACGATCGCCCTGTGCCGAGCCCAGCGCAGCGTCAAGCCTCTGGATCAGGTGTCACGGCAGCTGGAAATGTTGATTAAGAACGCGATAAGGAAGGATTGAATGATGACGCCTGAAGAGAATGCCGCACGGTTTAACCAGGCCGGCGAGAGCGGCTTGCCGGGGCTGGTGGGAATGACGGTTCACGCCATTGGCGAGAGCGGTGTGGATGCGGTAATGCCTGTGACTCCGGCGTTGATGGCGCCCAATGGTTTTCTGCATGCCGCCTCGGTGATTGCCCTGGCGGACTCGTGCTGCGGTTATGGCACGATGGCAAGTTTGCCGGAAGGCGCGACCGGCTTTACAACCCTCGAATTGAAATCCAATTTTCTGGGTACCGCCCGGGAGGGTGAGGTGGAGTGCAGAGCGACGCCGGTACACCGCGGGCGTACTACCCAGATTTGGGATGCGCAAGTGCGTCATTGTGAGAGCGGCAAGACCATTGCTCTGTTTCGTTGTACGCAGATGATTCTGTATCTGCGCTGATGCCCTGGTTCTCCCGCCATTACGATCGACTGTTGTTGATCAGCATTGTGGTGGTGCCTCTGGTGCCGATGCTGCTCTACAAGTGGTACTACTCTCTGGATACCTGGTATGTGCCATGGGGGGAGACCCGCAGCGATTACTTTGATGAGGCTTTCGAGCATGCCGCGAAACGCTGGCTGATGACGGTGCAGGCGCAGGGCGACGCAGTGTATGTGATGACCGATAGCCAGTGCCCTTGCGCCAAGCCAGTGTTGGCGAAACTGCATCAGGCGCTGGCGGAGACGGTGCCTGTCAGAGTTTTTGACGCTTACGGTCCTGTGATGGCTGAGCAGGAAACATATCAACTTTCCTCTCTGATCCGGTTTATGCCGGCGCTGCCGACCGCCTTGGTAGTGAGGGCGGGAGAGTTGATCTATGTGGGGCCGTTGGTCACAGGTAATTTGTGTTCACAGGAAGCGGACTTTTCACCGCCGCTCGCCGCCTATCAGGGGCAGGCCTCGGGCAGAGTGTATAACTGGCTGTCAGAAGGCTGCTACTGCCGGCTGGCCCCGGAGCGGCTCCCGTCCGGTTCTGTTCCTTCAGGAGAGAAAAGAAACCATGAATAGCGCAATCGTTCTCAAGCTGCATCTGTTCGGGGTGGCATTCTGGCTGGGAGTCGTCGGCGTGGAGTTTTTGCTGGAGCGACGCCGGGCGCTAAGCCGTGAGCATGGCTATCTGGTCGCGCGATTGCATGAGCGCATCGACCTGTGCCTGGAGATGCCGGCCTTCCTGTTGGTGCTGGTAACCGGGTTGTTGCTGCTGGATGTGGAACAGCTTTCCGGTGTGTATCTGCTCAAGGTGTTGGCAGGGTTGGTAGCGGTGAGTGGCAATCTGTTGTGCCTGTGGCCGGTTATGTGCCGCAAGCTGGCAGCTGATCGTGGTGACCTGCCGCGCGTGATCCATTATTCGAATGTGATCGACCGGATTTCAGTGGTGGCGATTCCCGCAGGCCTGTTCGCCTTTGCCTGCGGGGTATGGCTGGTGATCAGTCGCTAGCGAAGGAGGAGTTCACCGCTGTGGCCGGTTGACCGTCTGGCTGCCAGACCTGCTCCAGCATGGCCGGTTCGCCCTGACGGCTGAGCTCCACGGCGCTGCTGGCGCGGGTGCCGTAGGCGGGAGACTGGATAAAGACCGGGGCGACCAGGCGCTCCAGTTCCATGCCCACGCCGGTGTCCGGTAGCACCGTATCGTCCGGTTGATATCGATCGTTAACCACCTCCAGCAGTTGCTCCAGCGTGCCGCCAGAGGCAATGGCGTCTGCTAGCCGTTGTTTGCCTCGTAGCACCTTGGGCCAGGGGTCGTCCATCAGGCCGTTGCTGAGGCCATGCAGGCCGGGTGCCACAGGTTGGGGTGGCGCGCCGCGGTTACCCAGATACCAAAGGCTGTCTGGTGTACCCACCAACAGATTGAAGGCGCCGTAATGGGCCTGTTCTGACGCCAGCGCGTGGGCAAAATTCTCTGGTGTTTGCCGGGATTCCAGAAAGGCGGTGGGTAGCAGACCCCGTGAGCGTTCGCCGGGTTGCCGGTCGCTGATGGGCTCGCGATAGTTGGTGACTACGGCAAAACGACCGTTGCGATGGATGCCCAGCCAAGTCCCCCCGGCAGTCAGGTCCAGGCCGCAAAAAATATCCCCTCGCCAGCGTGCCGCCTGCGCAGGGCGGGCATGGAATTCATCGCGGTTGGCGGCCACCCTGAGCGGGGTCGGGCTGTCGGGCTGCCAGTCAAATAGCACGATACACATAGTCGGGCCTTCCGGTTTCGGGCCTGCTAGCATACCTGTCTCGAAAATCATTGGCAGTGAATGGGAGAGCGGGTGCTGGGATTGTTTCTGATCTGTCTGGGGGTCGGGGTGGGGGCTGGCTTGCTGGCCGGAGCCCTGGGGCTGGGCGGTGGGGTGGTGATCGTGCCGGCGCTGATTTTCCTGTTCCACGGATTGGGCTTTGCAGATGATCTGGTCGCCAAGATGGCCGTGGCGACCTCTCTCAGCACCATCATCATTACCTCCATCAGCGCGGTGCGTACTCATCACAAGGCGGGCTTTGTGCGCTGGCCGGTGGCGTTCCGGCTCGGGGTTGGGATTGTGCTGGGGGCGTTTGCCGGTGCGTTCATTGCTGATGCCATGAAAGGGGAACTGCTGACCCGCTTGTTTGGTCTGTTTGCCATGCTGATCGCCTTGCAGATGTTGCTGGTCGGGCAGAAGGCGGTCGATGCGTCCTTGCCGGAGCGAGTCCCCGGGGCGGTGGGGCTCGGGATCGCCGGCGTGCTGATCGGCACGGGCTCTGCGATTTTCGGTATTGGCGGTGGCTCCCTGACGGTGCCTTTTCTAAGCTGGTGTCGCCTGAAAATGCAGCAGGCGGTGGCTATCTCATCGGCCTGCGGGTTGCCCATTGCGGTGGCGGGGACGGTGGGCTTTGCCGTGGCCGGCTGGGATGAGCGTCATCTGCCTGAGGGGGCGCTCGGTTATGTGTTTTTACCCGCCACAGCCGGTATAGTGCTCACCAGTTTTCCGTTTGCCCGGCTGGCTGCCCGACTCAGTCACCGTTTGCCGTCCGCGACCCTGAAGCGGGTATTTGCGGTGGTGCTGTTTGTGTTGGGTGTGAATCTGGCCTTTGGATAGGACGCTATGGAATTTCCTGTGATTGATCCGGTGGCCATCGCCATCGGTCCGTTGAAGGTCCACTGGTATGGGCTGATGTACATGATCGGCTTCGCGGCGGCCTGGTGGCTGGGCACCGTGCGTGCCAAGGCGCCGAACTCGGGCTGGACCCGGGATCAGGTGAGCGACCTGGTGTTCTATGGCGCCATGGGGGTCATTCTGGGTGGTCGTCTGGGCTACGTATTCTTCTATAATTTCAGCAAGTTTCTGGCTGACCCGGTGTGGTTGTTCAAGGTCTGGGACGGTGGCATGAGCTTCCACGGTGGCGCCATCGGGGTGCTGGTAGCGTTTGCCCTGTTTGCCCGCAAGACCGACAAGCGTTTCTTTACCGTGGCAGATTTCATGGTGCCCATGGTGCCGATCGGGCTGGCTACCGGCCGCTTTGGCAACTTTATCAATGCCGAGCTGTGGGGCCGGACCAGTGACGTGCCCTGGGCCATGGTGTTTCCGACCGACCCGGATCGCCTTCCCCGGCACCCCTCCCAGCTTTATGAGTGCCTACTGGAAGGTGTGGTGCTGTTTATCGTGCTGTGGGTCTACTCGGCAAAACCGCGCCCGGCCGGGGCGGTGACGGGCCTGTTTGGGGTCGGCTACGGGGCGGCACGGACCTTTGTGGAATTCTTCCGCGAGCCGGATGCCCATATCGGCTATCTGGCTGGTGGGTGGCTGACCATGGGGATGCTGTTGAGCATTCCGATGATTATTCTCGGTATCGCCATGATGGTATGGGCGTATCGAACCGACGATCGCCAGGCGATGGCGAAAGGGTGACGGCATGAAGCAATATCTTGATCTACTGCGCCATGTGCGTGACCACGGCACGTTCAAGGAAGACCGCACCGGCACCGGCACTTATGCGGTGTTCGGCTACCAGATGCGCTATGACCTGAGCGAGGGTTTCCCCATGCTCACCACCAAGAAACTGCATCTGCGTTCGATTATTCACGAGCTGCTGTGGTTTCTGTCCGGTGACACCAATATCCGTTACCTGAAAGAAAATGGCGTCTCTATTTGGGATGAGTGGGCGACCCCCGACGGCGAGCTGGGGCCAGTGTACGGCGAGCAATGGCGTAGCTGGAAAACCCCGGATGGACAGGTTATCGACCAGATCACCCAGGTGCTGGACGAGATCAAGCGCAACCCGGATTCCCGTCGTCTGGTGGTCAGCGCCTGGAACCCGGCGGTGCTGCCAGATCCGGCCATTTCCCCGGATGCCAATGCCGCGGCGGGCAAGCAGGCGCTGCCGCCCTGTCACTGCCTGTTCCAGTTCTATGTGGCGGACGGCAAGTTGAGCTGTCAGCTATACCAGCGCAGCGGAGACATCTTTCTGGGCGTGCCTTTCAATATTGCCTCTTACGCGCTGCTGACCTTGATGATGGCGCAGGTCTGCGGCCTCGAGCCCGGTGACTTTGTGCACACCCTGGGGGATGCGCACCTGTACTCCAATCATCTGGAGCAGGCCGATACCCAGCTGGCCCGTGCGCCCCGTGCTCTACCGACCATGACTCTTAATCCCGGGGTGAAAGACCTGTTTGCCTTCACCTTCGAGGATTTCACCCTGAGTGATTACGACCCCCACGCCCATATCAAGGCGCCTGTGGCGATCTAATAACGCCCGCCCGCTTCACGCATACACGCCAACACGCGTGATGCGTGAAAGTGTGGTGCGAGTAAGTGAGGTTTGAATGTCCATTCGACTTTCCATGATGGTGGCCAAGGCCAGTAACAACGTGATTGGCCGGGATAACAAGCTGCCCTGGTATCTGCCCAACGATCTCAAGTATTTCAAGCAGGTCACCTTTGGCAAGCCGGTAATCATGGGGCGCAAGACCTGGGAATCCCTCAAGGGGCCCTTGCCAGGCCGGACCAACATCGTCATTACCCGCCAGCCGGATTATCTGGCCGACGGCGCAAAGGTGGTCGCGACCCTGGATGACGCAGTGGCCATGGCGGAAAACGTGGCCTTCATCGAGGGCCAGGAAGAGGCGGTGATCATGGGGGGGGCGGAGATCTACTCACTGGCCTTGCCGCAGGCAGAGCGTCTGTATCTCACCGAGGTACATGCCAATGTAGAGGGCGACACATTCTTCCCGGAATACGATGCGTCCGAGTGGCAGCAAATCGCCCGCGAAGACTTCGCCGCCGAAGGCCCCAACCCCTACGACTATTCGTTTGTCGTCTACGAAAGACAATAGCAACTCGCAAGTGATTGGAATAGGAAAGGTCAAAAGGTTCCCCGGTTTCCCGAAGAACAGAAAAGACTGTCAGATCGTCGAGTTCGCCGCCAATCAATAACCGGGGCACCAGGTAGGAACGTAGCGAAGCGGAGTAACGCACGCAGGGCGGCCCCGAAGGGGTGAGCGAAGCGAATAACTATGCTTGCATTGCGAACTGAGCCTAAGCGAGGCCCGGATCCCAGAACCCTATTTCAAACCCCAAACCCAACATCTCTCCTGCCCCGGGCCCTCCTGCCTTCACCCCCGAGGTTCAATCACAACCTCACTCTTGACCGACTGCGCGATAAAGCATTTCTCATGGGCTTTTTGATGTAGCGCCTGAATGGTGGCGCTGTCGGGTTGGGCGTTTTTGAATGTGACCAGCGGTTGCAGAGTGACCTGTTTCACGTAGATTTTTGCCTGATCATTTTGACCAAGGATGGCCTGCGGATCGTCATCATAGCTGGCTACGGCCAGCCCTTCACGGGCAGCTTCAGTCAGGAATGACAGCAGATGACAGCTCGCCAGTGCAGCGATGAAGGCTTCTTCCGGTTCCATGAATTCCTGCTGGCCATGATGGCCGTCCACCACCCGTACCTCATTGCCGTCGGCCAAGTGCCACTGGTAGTGGTCCTGGTCGCCGTGATCGCTCCAGCTCAGGTGCATGGTATGTTGCGGCACGAATCTTCCCCGGTTAATGCATTTCCTGAAAGTATGCCACTAATCCGGGGGAATACCATGGCCGCAATTGTGCGCAATGGTAACGGTTTGGTGCGCCCTTATGCTTCGGGGGTGCCGGACAGTTCCCAGTAGCGGAAAACGGCCACATTCATGCCGGTAGCAAGCAGGCTGACAGGCAGGGCAATCAGCAGGTTGGCCGCGGCGCTGTGGCTTACCAGGGCGCTGATCAGTTGTGCCAGGCTGCTGCTGGCTAGCAGGTATGCCAGAAAGACCACCACGACCATCAGCAGCAGGGGCCATTGCTGGCGCTCGGTCATGATGAAGGACTGCCGGATTGCCTGAATCGGGTTGTGCCGGTGCAGTACCACCAGATATGGGGCAAAACTNAGGCGGGTGTAGACCCACAGTGCCGGGAANAAGAAGGCCATCCAGCCCAGTGCGACNCCAATGGCCATGATNGCGTAGGTGGCCAGCAGAGCCGGGAACATGAGCAGGGCNGGAGCCATGCAGGCGACCAGACCGGCCGGTTTGCCGGTGCGGGCAGCGGCGATCTGGCTGATNACNGTGCCTTCTGCCANGGGGCGCATCAGTAANACCAGCGCCAGGCTGATNCCGCTGACTTCCAGNGCNCCNTCGGCNGTNTCCGGCANTGCCAGNGTGACNCCAAACAGCCACTGCACCGCCTCGCCCATCAAGGCAAAGGGGGCGGTGACCAGAAACANTGGCCCAAGGTTGTGCCACCAGAAATAGAGNATTTCACGAAAACGTTGACCAAGCATGGTTNGCCGCCGATTCAGTCGACAGAAAAGGTNGCGCCACCATACGACAGCGTTGAAGCCTTTACCAGACTACNGGCCTCGCGGTTGAGGCCTGGTTACCACCAGTACTTGCCCCAGTTCTCCGGGTTGGCCCAGAACCGGGGGTTNTTCCAGTTGCGCTGGAAGTTGTAGTCGTCCAGGTCATAGCTGTAGATGTCNAGGGAGCGGCCGTCCTGAGCGAAGTGTCCCTGCTGCCGGCAGCCCAGTGCCAGGAAACCGTTGCTGGGCCAGCGCAGTTTCTGCGGGGCCAGGGCGGGTTGGTACACCGCCACCACGGAATCCGTGTGCAGGTTNCGCAGCAATCCCATCAGCGCTTCACCCTCCTGGTGCGTCATGTANTCGAGCTGATCGGCAACAATCGCCATATCAATCCGCTGGATGTCTTCCAGCGCCTTGAANGGGTTTTGTTCCTGGATTTCGATCAGTTCGCAGTCGTGGTCNTTGCACCACTGACTGACGACGGGGATGGGATTCAGGCTGACNGANACGATGGAGCGNGGCTGGTGGCTGTCGAGAATAGCGGCCAGACGCTCCTGCGGGGTTTCGGTCATGGGTTGTGCCATTGCGGTATTCATGGTTTTCAGTCTACCCNCAATAACAGGGGCTTTCGAGTGTCGGGAATGCAAACCCCGGTCAGGTTTTCGTTACCTTTTACGTTCTCTTTTTTGCNGCCTNTGCACACAGAAATGCGACCCGGTTCAGAAAAACAGAAAAGACCGTTGACGTCTGTCCAATCAATAATGATAATGATTCTCATATACAGACAAGGAGGCCAGCATGTCCCAGCTCAAGAAGAATGTGACCACTACCACCCGTCGTGTTTCNATNAATGCGGAAAGTAGCGTTGCCAGCAGNCTGCTGCTGAACCATCAGGGCAAGTTGTGGATCGAGCACGCCGGTGAACGNTACCTGCTGCGTCGCACGTCCAACAACCGTTTGATCCTGACCAAGTGAATGTCGCTGGGTCCCNCGTTGGGGCCCGGCACGGGGGNGGTGGNGTGNCNCCACNCTCAACCCTTTCTCCCTGACGTGGATCGCCAGCCGCCGCCAGCTTTCCACACCTAATATCATGCCCGGACGGACACGACGCTCCGNCGGGTGGCGAACTGGAGGCAGCATGTCAGTGATGACGTGGCCCTCGGCGCCGGCGGCCTCTCCTCTGCTACGACAGTGCGGCGCCGCTCTCGGCGANCGGGTTCTGCGGTTACAGGATGAACCGCTGGCCATTCTCAAAGCCCTTTACCGGCTGGGCGCATTGGTGGTGACCACCTTCAGTGCGGGCTCGAAAGTCTCCCAGAATATGCACTACCCGGCGTTCAGTGATGGCGAGTGGTGGCTGGAATCGGTGGGGGANCGATGTCGCCTNCGCCAGAGCCTGCAGCCCGCCCAATGGCATTCGGTGNTGGCGGTNCTGGAGCCCACGGGGCCGTTACCGGCGCGCAGCCTGCTGTTNCTTGATCGCCAGGGGCAGCCGCTCCAGCAGGTGGCGGTGGCGCCNGACAGTGGCGGNCTGGCGTTTGAAGAGTTGGTNTGCGCCATGCTGCACCCCGATCAGAAATCCCTGAATCTGCCCTGCGGGTTTCCGCGCCTGCTGCGCAGCAAGCTGGGCCCTTTGAGTGAGCTGGAGCGCGACTGGGCCGGCAGCCATGACGATGAAGATTTCACCCAGTTGCTGGCGCGCTGCCACGATCAACGTTCGGTATTGTATGAGTCTGTGCGCGACAGTTTCGCCTGTCAGGTGCGGGCGGAAACCCTGCCNGCCGTGTTGGGGGAGGCCGCCAGCCGGGATTCGGCGACCACCTTGTGTATCGGTAACCAGGGCGTACGCTTATGNATGACNGCCCCCTGGTCATCGCCGCGTTGGCAGGGTAATCACTGCCACCTTGCCCACAATGGTGCGCTGGTATCGCTGGATATGTCGCAGATGCACAGCCTGTGGCGCTTGCGTAAACCGGGTGAGGGTCAGGTGGTGACGGCGCTGGAAGCGCTGGATGAACAAGGTGACTGGCTGTGGACGCTCTCCGCCGGCGAGGGAGAGGCCTCGTGGCGGGAGTTGTTACGCGATAGCGTGATTCGATAGCGACGGACTGNAAGGCGAAAAGGTNGGGGCTGGGAAGGCCCCCTTTTTTGGGTTCATCGCGNATTAGTNTGGTGTTCAGAANTGGTCGTCGAANGCTTTCAGCAGACGAATCACTTCGCTGACATCCTGCTCCATTTCCTTGAGCGCTTCTTCCGCCATGGGGGCCACATCACAGCTGGCNGGCAAGGGTGCGCCGGCATCCAGAATGGCGCGAAAACGGGCCACGAAGACCCACTGCAACCACTCACTGAAATTCATNGTGTCGGCGAAGAAGGGCGTCTGACTCTCGAAGGCGGACGGCGCGGGCGGCTGGGTAGACCACAGATCCCGGGCATCCAGCTCGGTTTGCAGGGCATCGAGCAGGTTGAGCAGNGCGGTGTGTTTTTTCGTCGCAGCGTCATTCATCGAACAGGGGCACCAGGTCAGGGATTTCGCGGAGGTTATGGATATGGTGACTGGGTTTGGCCAGTTCAACCGGCCAGTCCATGTCGACCAGATTGGCCCAGACCGTATGCATGCCGTGCTCNCGGGCTGCGTGCACATCTTCCAGCGGGTGATCNCCCACATGTANGGCCTGGCNNGCACTAACGCCGGCGGAACGTAACGCTGCTGCAAACATGTCGGGGGCGGGCTTGCGCNTGCCGATGGTTTCCGCGGAATGGTGAAAGGCAAACAGATCATGGATCCCNATCATTCTCAGATCGGCATTGCCATTGGTGAGGGCGCCGAGNACATAACTGTCGGCCAGCTGCTCCAGTACCTCCAGGGCTCCGGGAAAAAAACTGACCCGGTTACGGGCTTCATGGAACACCTGAAAAGCCGCCAGGGCAATGCGNCGGGCTTCGTCTTTGCCGAAACCGTGCTCAACAAAGGCACGNCTCATGGCGTCCTGGCGCAGGGCGGTCAGGTTGTCGAGATACTCCGGNTTTTCCTTGAGCAAGGAGGTGCGAACCGCCCGCANCCGCTCGGCGCTCAGAGCGGCGGCGGCATCGGGGTGATTCTCGGCGATCCACAGACTGCACGCCTTCTCTGCCTGGCGAATCACTTCATCCACCGGCCANAGGGTGTTGTCCAGATCAAAGGTAATCAGCTTGAGATTGCTCATGGGAGACATTGTAGCGCATGGGCGGAGTCGAGGCTCACGAGGACTCGTCATCGTCCTTGCGGCGCTGTGCTCTGGGNTGGGCGCCNTCATACACCTGGGCCAGGTGCTGGAAGTCCAGGTGGGTATAGACCTGGGTGGTGGCGAGATCNGCGTGGCCGAGCAGCTCCTGCACCGCGCGCAGGTCGCCGGAAGATTCCAGTAGNTGNGTGGCAAAAGAGTGGCGNAGTTTGTGCGGGTGAAGATGGTCATCCAGGCCNCGCTCCAGNGCATGGCGCTTGAGGCGNTGCTGTACGCTGGACGNTGACAGGCGCTTGCCGTTCTTGCTGAGGAAGATGGCNTTTTCGCTGCTGTCCTTGACGAACAGGGGNCGCGCCTTGAGCCAACGCTTGAGNGCGGTGACNGCCGGTTTCCCCATGGGCAGCTGACGGGTCTTGTTNCCNTTGCCNGTGACCAGCAGCTGGGCGGCGGTCATGTCGATGCTGTCCACATTCAGGCTCAGCAGTTCGGCAAGCCGCAGGCCACAAGCGTAGAACAGTTCCATGATGGCCTGGTCACGCAGNCTGAGCGGGTCGCCCTTGTCGACCCCGGCATCCAGCAGCTGTGTCACCTGATCCGCATCCAGCGCCTTGGGCAGGCGCTTGCCGCTCNTGGGGGCGCGCACATCCACCACCGGGTTGTCCCTGGCGATGCCTTCGCGCATCAGGTAGCGGTAAAAAGTACGCAGGGTGGAAAGCAGCCGGGCAATCGTCTTGCCGCCCTTGCCCTGACGATGCAGCGTGGCCACCAGCGAGCGAATGTCATGCACAGTGACAGCGGCCCAGTCNTGCTGACCGAGCACCCGCGAAGCTTCTTTCAAATCACGCTGATAATTGCTGACCGTATGCGGCGAAAGCCGCCGCTCCGATTCAAGGTGGGTAAGGAACGAGTTGACAGTGNANAGTTGAGAGTTGACAGCTTTTTGGGGTTCGTCTTTTTCGCTGTTCACTGTTAACTATTCACTGTTCACTGATTTTCTTGGCGGCCTGATGNGGGTACTGACGNAGCACTTCGTGCAGGCGGCGGCTGAGTACCTGNCCGATGTGAGTGATGAACAGGGTGCCCAGGGAGCTGCGGAANTGCATGGCGCTTTTGCTGCCGATCGCCANCAGGCCGAGACGGCCCTGATANTCCAGCGGGACCATGGCNGCGGAGCGGATGTCGGTCGCNTGTTCCTTGAACAGGGCNTCCATNTCTTCCTGNCGCATGGCGCCNCACACNGCCTTGCCATTGCGCAGCAGGTGATTNAGTGCCTGAGGCAACGCGTTGCTGTCGACACAACGGATCTGGTTGCGCAGATCGCCGAGNATCGGCACTTCCCGGTCATAGAGCATNAGCGACACCCGGTCGCACCGGAAGTCGTCGCCAAGGCTGGTAAGCAGATTGCGGAACAGCTTTTCGGCGCCGCGGGCTTCCANCAGGGNCAGGGTGAGNCGACGGGTCTTGTCGAACAGGTGNTCGTTTTCGCGGGCCACATCCAGCAGGCCGTTGAGTCNGTCGCGNANCTCGGTATTGCGNTCNCGCAGGATCGAGGCCTGACGCTCCAGCAGGGAGACGGCTTCGCCTTTAGAGTCAGGCAGACGNAACAGTTCCAGCAGTTCCGGNCGCTGCTCGAAGAACTCCGGGTTGTCCCGCAGGTANGCGGCGACCTGGTCGGCATTCGCCGGGCTGTGATCCGTCATCTGTCCGTCCTGTNCTGATCAGTCAGTCTTGATATCAATGCTGCCATCATAGACATGGCTGGCCGGGCCTGTCATCCGGATGCCGCCCTCACCGTGATATTCGATGTGCAGGGAGCCACCGGGNAGATGCACGGTNACGGCGTTATCCAGCCAGCCNCGTCGCTGGCCAATNANCACGGCCGCGCAGGCGCCNGAGCCGCAAGCCAGGGTTTCCCCNGCGCCGCGCTCGTAGACNCGCAGGCGAATTTCCTCACGGCTGACCACTTGCATGAAGCCCACATTGACCCGTTCGGGGAATTGTTCGTGACATTCCAGCAGCGGACCGGCGCTCTCTACTGGCGCGGTATCCACATTTTCCACCAGCAGGGTGCAATGCGGGTTGCCGAGCCCCACCGCGCCCACTTCCCATGCCTGAGTGCCGGAGACAAGGAAGTAGCTGTCNGCTTCGCCCTTGGCGGTCATTGGGATGGCGTCCGGGGCCCATCGAGGCGCGCCCATGTCGACGGTGACTTGTTCGTCGTCNGTGACCGACAGGGTCATTTGNCCGGCNGCGGTTTCGACCACAATGTCCTGTTTCTGGGTCAGGCCNTGCTCNCGGACGAAACGGGCGAAACAGCGGGCGCCGTTACCGCACTGGCTNACCTCGGAACCGTCGGCATTGAGAATGCGNTAGCGGAAATCNGCCTCGCCCTGTGCCGGCTGNACAATCAGCATCTGATCGAAGCCCACNCCAAAATGGCGGCTGCCAAGCCGGCGGATTTCGTCGGCAGGAAACGGCAGGCCGTTCTCNGGCAGTGGCTGATTGATGCCATCAATCACCATGAAATCGTTGCCAAGGCCGTGCATTTTGGTGAAACGCAGGTTCATAACAATCCAGCAGTACGTGATTTGAGAGGATATTGTATGCAGATAGACCGTGCGGTGACAGGGGAATGAGGATGAGTTGACAGTTGATNGTGGACNNTTGACAGCGTCGCGGCNAGTNNGCNGTNCAGCTTGAAGGCATGATGCCGCGACCNGGNGANGGGCGCGGGCTCCCTGGGTGGGGAAAAACCGATGCCCGTTCGCGTAGCTGTCAGAGGTCCACTATCAACTGTCAACNNNCCCATCATGGTTTACAATCACGCCAAAGCCTTCACCCATGCCATNACCTTCATCACCAGGCCTGTTGCCCATGCTTTCCTACCGCCACAGCTATCACGCCGGCAACTTTGCCGATGTCCTCAAGCACATCGTGCAGATCGCCATCATCGAGTACCTGAAAAAGAAGGATAAGCCCTTCACGGTGCACGACACGCACGGTGGGGCAGGCAATTACCTGATCGACAGTGATCACATGCAGAAGACCGGGGANTACCGGGACGGCATCGAGCGGCTGTGGGACAAGCGCACAGAGGTTGGTGTGATCGACCAGTATGTGAAGCTGGTGAAGCAGCTNAACCCGGTGGGNAAACTGCGCGAGTACCCCGGTTCNCCGAGCATTGCCGCCAGCNTGTTGCGTGANCAGGACCGTCTGCAATGTACCGAGCTGCACAGCACGGATTTCGANTTGCTGCACAAGCGTTTCGCCGGCGACAAGCGGGTGCGGGTGGAAAAGCTGGATGCCTGGCAGGGCATCAAGGCCATGATGCCGCCCCAGCATCGCCGCGGCATGGTGCTGATNGATCCTTCTTATGANCTNGAACGTGATTACCGGGATGTGCTGCCTGCCCTGCAGATGGCCATGGAGCGTTGGGCCACGGCGACCTATGCNATCTGGTACCCGGTGCTNGACCGGAATCGCACGGAGCATTTTGTGCGTGANTTCATCAAGGCGGAAATGCCGGATCTGTTGCGGGTGGAACTGTGCGTGCGCCCGGANGCCTCTGGCCGTGGCATGACNGGGTCCGGCATGCTGATTATCAACCCGCCTTACACCCTGGCCCAGCATATGGCTCAGGCCATGCCTTTNCTCAAGGAGCACCTGTGCGACACCGGCGGTCACGGTATGGTGAAGCGTCTTACCGGGGAAGGGGCGTAAGCCTCGCCTCGTTCGCTTACAGAAACACCATGTTCATGGCGAAGCNCAATTGCCATTGTGGCTGGCNGGGGCCCCGGTCAGCCACCGAGACCTGCGGTTCGACAANGAAGTTGAAAACCTCCTTGCCGAGTCGTGCGCCCACCGGAACACGGTAGTNGTCCNAGTTGAAGTCGTAATTCCAGATCGGCGCCGT
Source organism: Alcanivoracaceae bacterium (assembly GCA_002706085.1). GTDB lineage: Bacteria > Pseudomonadota > Gammaproteobacteria > Pseudomonadales > Alcanivoracaceae > Alcanivorax. Next base: position 83,252 of record PAJO01000035.1, read on the forward strand.
GCNGCTGTACCTTTTGCTGCGGGTTACTCCTCATTGAACAGCAGCACCAGCGTGCCGCCGCGTAATACGCTGCCGTAATTCAGGTTGATGCCTACCCCGATATTATCCACGAACGGGATGTTGAGCTTTTGCACGTCCAGCAGCCAGCCCACCCCGGCTTCATAGTAATAGTGGTTGCCCAGCGGGCCATCCAGATCNGCNCCCAGATCATAGCGTGAGGCTTGCATCCAGACATTCTGGCCGGGAAGGATGCGNGTGACGAAGGGGGNGGCGCCAGCGGACGCCATTGGACCAGTACCAGGCTTCTGGCTGGACGTCATGGGCGGGTTCACTGGTCGCAAAAGTGCGCCCTTTCATGTAGTGCCATTCGCTGATCAACTTGACCTCNGCGCGGCGTCCACCGATAAACCAGGTTGTCCTGAGGTAGGGTTCTGCCTGCCAGGCGTTGGCGCTGTAGTTNGTGACCAGACCGTCNAGCGCCGGGGCCAGNGCCTGGGATTCCGGNGTGTTGAAATCCGTATCATTGAGATAACGCTGCCAGTTNAGGTTCAGGCCCGCGGCGAGCCCGATNTTGTCGTTCAGGCGGTGCCGGAACTCTGCCCCTGACGTGAGGGTAGTGACCGAGCTGTCGATGGTGTCACGGGTGCTTCTGGTGGACGAGGCNAGCTGGGTTTCCTGCTTTTGCCCCAGATACGCCGCCTTGGCATTCAGAACCAGGGTGTTGCTGTGTTCACCGATCGGGGTGCTCCANGAGTAAGGGAGTGACACGGTGGTGAGCCGTTGACGNAGCTCCTGGGCTTCCAGNGATCCCAGGTTCTCGTCTTCAAACCCAATAAAATTATTGGGGTCGANGTCCCAGAACCCCANTCGCACNGCATTGCCGCCAGTCAGCAAGGTGGCCGTTACATAGCTTTCGGCAAGGCTGAGACGAATGGCTTTTTGCACCGGGGTGGCAGCGAAGGCCGGGGCCGGTAGCAGTAAAGTCAGCAGAATCAGAAATCGCGGCATGACGATGGGCAGTGGAGAGCGTGTAGGAAGTGAAGCACAAAAGCAGGAGGGAAAGACAGAGGGGGNGTCGTTCCCTGAGGNGNCNGCGGGCCGCNGNCCCCTCAAAAGGAGGGCCTCAGGGGAGCAGTGANTCTGGCTTTAACTGCTCATCAAACGTTTCACGCTGNCGCACNACAAAGGCCTGGTCACCATCTACCATGATTTCGGCAGGGCGGTTGCGGCTATTGTAGTTACTGGCCATGGCGAANCCGTAGGCGCCGGCACTGCGCACCGCCAGCAGNTCGCCGGTTTCCAGNGACAGGGCGCGATCCTTGCCGAGGAAATCNCCGGTTTCNCATACCGGGCCAACGATGTCCCAGGTNCGACAGTCNGCATCGTGGGGTTTCACCGGCACGATGTCTTGCCAGGCNGAATANAGGCTGGGNCGGATCAGGTCGTTCATGGCGCCATCCACGATGGCAAAGTTCTTGTGCTCGGTGGGCTTGAGGAACAGTACCTGGGTGATAAAGATCCCGGCGTTGGCGGCAATGGAACGGCCGGGCTCGATATGNACCGGCAGGTCGCCGGGGATGTGCTTGAGCAGGGCCTGGACATAGGCGCTGCGCTCCGGCGGCGTTTCGTCGTTGTAGGTCACGCCCAGTCCGCCACCCAGATCCAGATGATGGATCTCGATGCCTTGTTGTTGTAACTGGTCGAGCAGTTTCAGCACGCGCTCCANCGCATCTTCGAACGGCGCCAGATTGGTGAGCTGGCTGCCGATGTGGCAGTCGATGCCGAGGATGCGGATATGCGGCATCTCGTGGGCGCGCTGGTACAGGGNCGGNGCCTTGTTGATGTCCACGCCGAATTTGTTGTCTTTCAGACCGGTGGAAATATAGGGGTGGGTCTGGGCGTCNACGTCCGGGTTTACCCGGATGGANATNGGGGCTTCCATGTCCAGTTCGCCGGCCACCANGTTAAGCAGTTCCAGTTCGGCNGCGGACTCCACATTGAAACAGTGGATGCCGGCTTTNAGNGCAGCGGCCATTTCGGCGGCGGTNTTNCCGACNCCGGAAAACACGATNTTGTCCGGGTCGCCGCCGGCGCGCAGTACCCGCTCCAGCTCNCCGCCGGAGACGATATCAAAGCCGGCCCCGCAGCGGGCCAGCACNTTCAGNACTGCCAGGTTGGAGTTGGCTTTNACCGCATANCAGACCTGGTGAGGGTGATCGCCGAAGGCGTCGTCGAAGGCCTGGTAATGGCGTTCGAAGGCGGACCGGGAGTAAAGATACAGGGGGGTGCCGAAACGTTCGGCCAGTTGTGCTACCGGCAGTTCTTCGGCAAACAGTTCGCCGTCACGGTACTGGAAGGGGTCCATGGTCAGTCCTTCTGATCGTCATCGTGCTGAGCGTCGTCAGCGGTGTCTTGGGCTGGCTGGCNCGGAGCGGGCTGCCTGGGTTCGTCCGGCGCAAAGTACAGAGGCCCTTTCTGGCCACAGCCAGTGAGAAGGGCAAGCAGTAACAAGGCAGATAAGCGCATTTTCCAGCTCCGGGCGCAAAGAGCGGAAAGGGCAGCGGCCCTTTCCGCCGGGCGAATCAATGCCTGCCTGCGGGCAGGCGCCTGGGTCAGGCGTTACCGGTATTGTCCAGTGCCTCACGGGCNCGGGCAACGGCNGCGCGGACCTGATCGGGGGCNGTGCCGCCGATGTGGTTACGGGCGCTCACNGAGCCTTCCAGGGTCANNACGTCGAANACGTCGTCNTCGATCTGGTCGCTGAACTGNTTNAGNTCNGACAGGGACATGTCGCNNAGNTCNTTCTTNTTCTCNACGCCGTAGGCCACNGCCTTGCCGACNATCTCGTGGGAGTCGCGGAAGGCGATGCCNTTGCGCACCAGGTAATCGGCCAGATCGGTGGCGGTGGCNAANCCGCGNCGNGCNGCTTCGCGCATNACNTCGCGGTTNGGCTCNAGGGCCGGGATCATGTCGCCNAAGGCGCGCAGGCTGCCTTTAAGNGTGTCCACGGCATCGTACAGNGGNTCNTTGTCTTCCTGGTTGTCCTTGTTNTANGCCAGNGGCTGGCTTTTCATCAGGGTCAGCAGGCTGATCAGNTGGCCGTTGACGCGGCCGGTCTTGCCGCGCACCAGCTCAGGCACGTCGGGGTTCTTTTTCTGCGGCATGATGGAGCTGCCGGTGCAGAAACGGTCGGGCAGGTTGATGAAGTTGAACTGGGCGCTGGTCCACAGCACCAGCTCTTCACTGATGCGCGACAGGTGAGTCATGGACAGGGCGGCCAGGGCACAGAACTCGATGGCGAAATCGCGATCGCTCACCGCATCCAGGGAGTTCTCACAGACGCCATCGAAACCGAGCAGTTCGCAGGTGCGCTCACGGTTGATGGGGTAGGTGGTGCCGGCCAGCGCGGCGGCGCCCAGCGGCATGCGGTTGACTCGCTTTTTGGCGTCCAGCAGACGCTCGCGGTCGCGCTTGAGCATTTCGAACCAGGCCAGCAGATGGTGGCCGAAGGTGACCGGCTGTGCGGTCTGCAGGTGTGTGAAACCGGGCATGATGGTGGCAGCCTCGCGCTCGGCCAGATCCAGCATGCCGGTCATCAGATGCAGGTACTGTTCTTCCATGATCAGCATTTCATCACGCAGCCACAGGCGGATGTCGGTGGCCACCTGGTCGTTCCGGCTACGGCCGGTGTGCAGCTTCTTGCCGGTGATGCCGATCTTGTCGGTGAGGCGGGCCTCGATATTCATGTGCACATCTTCCAGGGCCACGGACCACTGGAATTCCCCGGCTTCGATTTCCTTCTGGATCTCGGCCAGGCCATTGATGATGGCGTCGCGCTCGTCATCGGTCAGCACGCCGACCTCGGCCAGCATGGTGGCGTGGGCCTGAGAGCCGTAGATGTCCTGACGGTACATGCGCTGGTCGAAATTCACGCTGGCGGTGAATTCCTGCACGAACTGGTCGGTGGATTCGCTGAAGCGGCCGCCCCAGAGTTTGTTCTGCTGCTTGTCAGTCATCGTACTCGCTCATCTAAAGCCGGAATTGCGGGCGCGCAGTATAGCAGGGACCGGTGAACCCCTGAACAATCCCTTGGGGCTGGCTGTCAGTTAAGGTATAAAAGCGGAGAAGCTCATAATTTCTACCGATAAGGAGCCGCAATGGCAGCCATGGATGAGCCGCCAGGCAGCGGGTTTCTACCCGACCTCTGCAGTACCCGGGCGGTGCTGGTGGTCGTTGTCGTTGCTGAGTTGATGGCGCTGGTGGTGACCCTGGTGGCCACCTACTACGATGCATTCAGCGTTGGCCGCCTGGCGGTAACGTCCCTGTTTGTCCAGTGGGTTGGTCTGACGTCGGCGGCAATGGTCTGCCAGTTGCGCCCGCGCTTGAACCAGTTGGCGCCGGCCTGGGCGTCGGTGTCGGTGGTGTTGCTGGTGGTGCTGGACACCCTGTTGTTCAGCCTGGTCGCTCGCGCGGTGATGGCCTGGGTGGCCGGCACCCTGCACATCAGCCCGATGTGGAGCCCGGAAATTCTCGTCAACAGCCTGATAGCGGCGATCATTGCCGGGTTGGTGATGCGCTATTTCTATGTTCAGGAGCAGCTGCGCCAGAAGGGCCAGGCGGAGCTGCAGGCACGAATACAGGCGCTGCAGTCGCGCATTCGCCCGCATTTTCTGTTCAATTCCATGAACATTATCTCCAGCCTGATCGCGGTGGATCCGGATGCCGCCGAGCAGGTGGTAGAAGATTTGTCCGTGCTATTCCGGGCGAGCCTGAAAAGCACCGGTAATGAAGCCTCGCTGGCCGATGAACTGGAGCTTTGTCGTCGCTATATTCATATTGAACAGCTGCGCATGGGGGACCGTTTGCAGGTCACCTGGGACATTCAGGTACAGGCGGAAAATGTGCGGATTCCCCTGTTGACCTTGCAACCCTTGCTCGAAAATGCCATTTATCATGGTGTACAGCCATTGGCCGCCGGTGGCATGGTGGTGATCAGTGCCGCGGATGAGGGTGGTTTCCTGCGTTTGTCGGTGAGTAACCCCAAGCCGCCGGGTGATGGTCATCACAAGGGTAACCGCATGGCGCTGGAAAATATCCTGCACCGGTTGCAGGCTCTGTACGGTGATCAGGTGGCGGTGGAATCCCGTCCGCAAGAAAAAGAATACGAGATAGAAATCCGTTATCCGCTACAGCAATAAGGGACGAGAATTATGCGGGTACTAGTATGTGATGATGAGCAACTGGCCCGGGACCGCCTGAAACGTCTGGTAGATAAAACCGACGGGGTGGAGGTTGTTGCCGAAGCCGCCAACGGTCGCGAGGCCATCGAGCAGGCTCAGGAACATCGGCCCGATGTGGTGCTGATGGATATCCGCATGCCGGAAATGGACGGTATGGAGGCCGCTGAGCACCTCAGCAAGATCGATAACCCGCCGGCACTGATTTTCTGCACTGCCTACGACGAGCACGCTCTGCAGGCCTTCAAGGTCCATGCGGTGGATTACCTGCTCAAACCGGTGAGCGCAGATGACCTGGTCGCGGCCCTGTCCAAGGCCCGTACCCTCAACCGGGTGCAGTTGGCGGAGATCGGCAAGGAAGTCAGCGAAGAGAAGCCTCGCCGCCGTGGCCATATCAGTGCCCGTACTCACCGTGGGCTGGAACTGGTGCCGGTGGATGACGTGCGGTATTTCCTCGCTGACCAGAAATACGTCACCGTGTGTTACGGCGACGGTGAGGTTCTGATTGACGAAACCCTGAAAGAGCTGGAAACCGAATTCGGGGAGATGTTCGTGCGCATCCATCGCAATGCGCTGGTGGCACTCAAGTTCATTGAAGGTATGGAAATGGCCACCGCCGGCCACCATCAGGTCCGGCTGCGGGGTATCGAGTCCCGATTGACGGTCAGCCGCCGCCATGTGGCAGGCTTGCGCCGGGTACTGCAGAACCTTTAACTGCGGTCATTTGGGGAATTAACAGCCAACTCCCGGCATGCTAGCCTTGTGGCGTGCTGGGGATTGGCCCGCCGAATAACAACAACAGGATCCAAGTCATGAAAAAGCTGCTTCTGCTGCTGGTCAGCGCTGTCGTACTGAGTGGCTGCGCCACCGCTACCATGCCGGTTTCCGGTCTTCTGTTTGCCAATGTGAAGGCGCCGCTGACGGCGACGGCCTCCACGGAAAAGCCGACCCGTGTGGGTCGTGCCTCTACTCGCTCAATCCTGGGGTTGATCGCGTCCGGGGATGCCTCTATCCAGACTGCGGCCCGTAATGGTGGTATTACCGAGATCCACCATGTGGATTATGAATCCCAGAATTTCTTCGGTGTACTCGCCGAGTTTACCGTGGTGGTCTACGGCAACTGATAAAAGCAGCTATGAGCTATGAGCTTCAAGCTGCGAGCTATAACGCGGCGTAGGGGCTTGAGTGAGATGCAATGCCGGGGCCGCGTCCAGAATCTGGGCGTGGCCCCGGCTTTTTATAAAGACTGGGTGTCGCTTGAAGCTTGTAGCTGCTTTTCCTGTAAACTGGCTCCCACATTTTCAAGAACACAGGAATCTCCATGTCCCGCGAAATCTTGCGTATTGCAACCCGTTCCAGTCCGCTGGCCATCTGGCAGGCGGAATATGTCCAGCAGCGACTGGAAAGCCTGCATGAGGGCTTGAGTGTGGAGCTGGTGCGCATCAAGACCCAGGGTGACAAGATTCTGGATACCCCGTTGGCGAAGATCGGTGGCAAGGGGTTGTTCGTCAAAGAGCTGGAAGAGGCCATGATGGATGGCCGCGCGGACATTGCCGTGCACTCCATGAAGGATGTACCCATGGAGCTGCCGCCGGGGTTTGTGCTGCCGGTAATCTGTGAGCGGGAAGATCCCCGCGATGCGTTTGTGTCCAATCAGTACGACAGTCTGGCATCGTTGCCGCAGGGGGCCTGTGTGGGCACGTCCAGCTTGCGCCGTCAGGCACAGGTGAAGGCGAACCGCCCGGATCTGGTGGTCAAGAGCCTGCGCGGCAATGTGCAGACCCGTCTCGGCAAGCTGGATGCGGGAGAATTTGATGCCATTATTCTGGCCGCTGCCGGCCTTAAACGGCTGCAGATGTTTGATCGTATTCGCTATGAGATGCCACCAGAGGAATCCCTGCCTGCGGTTGGCCAGGGCGCGGTGGGCATCGAGTGTCGCGACGGGGATGCCCGTACCATCGAGCTGCTCAGCCCGCTGAGCGATACCGACACCTGGGATCGAGTGGTGGCCGAGCGTGCCATGAATCGTCGACTTGAAGGCGGTTGTCAGGTTCCCATCGCCGGCTTTGCCCTGTTGGAAGGGGACGACCTGTGGATGCGCGCGCTGGTGGCCGAAGAAGACGGCAGTCGGGTGTTGCGGGCTGAAGGGCGTGCCCATCGCAACGCGGGGGCAGAGTTGGGCATCCAGCTGGCTGAAGAGCTGCTGGCCCAGGGGGCCGACGATATTCTCAAGGCGCTCTACAACCGGTAGTGCTCATGCAGGTACTGGTGACCCGCCCACAGGGACAGGAACAGGGCTTAATGGCCGCGCTTGGGCAAGCGGGGTATCAGCCCTGCCATAGCCCGGCCCTGCTGATCGAGCCCTTGCCGGTGACGGCGGCCATGCGGCGCACCCTGATGGATCTGGATTTGTATCACGGGGTGTTTTTCGCCAGCCCTAATGCCGCACGGCTGGCGCTGTCCGCCATGGCGGATCTCTGGCCTCAATGGCCGGTCGGCGTTCACTGGCTGGCGGTAGGCCGCGCCACTGCCGCGGAACTGGGGCAATGGCAGCTGACGGCCGAAGTGCCCGCCAGCGGATTTAACTCCGAGGCGGTGTTGGCGTTGCCCTGCCTGCAGGATATTCAGGAAAAAAAGGTGCTGTTGTGTCGGGGCGAAACCGGCCGGGAATTGCTGGCGCAGACCCTGCAGGCCCGTGGAGCCGAGGTTTCCTCGCTGGCGTTTTATCGTCGTCAGCCCAACCCGGGTTTTCATTGCCCGCCCGGTTGTGACTGGGCCATGATCACCAGTGTGGAAAGTTGGCACAGTGCAGCGTCGGGTTTGCCTGCCGGTTGTGGCGTGATTGCCGCTGGCGAGCGTGTCGCTGCACAGATTCGTGCCAGCTTTGACGGAACCGTGATCACTGCCGCCAGTGCCCACGATGACGATATGCTGGCTGCATTGCCTGCCCTGCAATAATCGGGTTGCCGTACCCGCTGCATTACATTGTTTAATGGACAGGCAGAGCGCCCCCCTTTAAGGTTTTTGACCAACAACTCATAAAGTACTGGAGCAGTCATGACGCAGGACCGTCTTCTTTCCCGGCAACGCGGGGTCACTATCTGGCTTGTCCTGATTATCCTGATCCTGGCCGCGGTGATTGGTGCCGGTGGCTGGTGGGGCTGGCAGGAGTATCAGCGTCTGCAAAGTGACAAAGCGGGTTTTGCCGAACAGCTCCAGACACTGACTTCACAGATGGCCAGCCAGCGCAGTGATGTGCAGGGTGCCTTGGCCGCGTTTGAAAAAAAGCAGGCCGAACTGGCTTCCCAGCAGATCAAGGACCGCACTGCGCTCACCGATATCAAGACCGGTGGCCAGCGCCTGTGGCTGATCAATGAATCCCGTGCGCTGGCCAGCCTGGCCAGCCAACGCCTGCTGCTAACCCAGGATGCCATTGCGGCCCGTCGTTTGCTGGAAGCGGCCGATAACATTCTTGCCCGCATCGATGACCCCTCCGTACTGTCCGCGCGTCAGGCGCTGGCGGTAGACATGGACAAGCTGAGCCGTGCCAGCAAGGTCGATGTGCAGGGCATGGTGCTGCAGTTGGGCGCCTTGCGTCAGACGGTGGTGGAACTGGCGGTACCAGTGGAAGAGGCGCCGCCGGAGAAAAATCGCCCTGAGGTCAACCAGCCCTGGTGGCAGGATGTGCTGGATCGCATGCCGGTGAATGTGCGTCACCATGAAGGGCGGGTGCCGCTGCCTCTCACCGCTGAGCAGGCGTCGCTGGTGCGCCTGACCCTGGATGGCAGCTTGCAACAGGCGCAACTGGCCCTGATGCAGGGCCGTGGTGAGGCCTATCGTCAGGCACTGGACAATGCCCAGGCGACCTTGAAGGAATGGTTCCGAAAGGATGATCCCCGTGCGGCCCATATGGCAGAGGTGCTGAACGATATGGGGGGCAAGCAGGTCGCGTATGCCTTGCCGGAAATCGGTGCCGGTTTGCAGGCCATCGAGGCGCTGAAGCGTAAGGAGGGTGGGGCATGAAAAAAGTCGCCCTGCTGGTCATCGTTGCGCTGGTATTTGCCCTGATGCTGGGCCGCTGGATGGCGGTGGATTCCGGGTATGTGCTGGTGATCCGTGATGACTTCTCGCTGGATACCACCCTGGGTTTTGTCATTTTGATGGCGTTGCTGGCTTCGGTGGCGTTGGTGGTACTGACCTTGCTGGGCAATGCCGCCTGGAACGCGCTGGAGCCCATGCGGGCGACCCGCCGCTGGAAAAAACAGGTCGCCGCCCGCCGCCTGCGTAGCGGTTTCCTGCAACTGGTGGATGGTGAGCTGGAAAAGGCGGAGCGGTTGTTGGTGGCTGCGGGCGAAGACGGCGACTGGCCATTGCTTGCCTGGCTGCTGGCAGCGGAAACCGCTCAGGAGCAGGATAACGTGGAGGCCAGCCAGCGGTATCTGGAAAACGCCGGCAGTGATCACCGCGGGCGCTTGGTGGCCGGTTTGATGAAAGCCCGCTTTGCTCTGGATGACGGTTATCCCGATCAGGCCCGCGAAGAGTTGAAGGTGCTGGCGGACATGGCACCCAGAAACAAGCGGATTCTGCGAACCTATGCCCAGGTGCTGGAAAGCCAGCGAGACTGGCCAGCGTTGTGTGATCTGATGCCGCGTCTCAAGCGGGCATTTGGTGAGGGGGAATCCCGGCGTGAGCGCCGTGCGTGGCTGGCCCTGTTGCAGGAAACCGCCCGCAAGCCCGGATTCAACGATGCAGACAGTCGCCGGGAGGAATTGCGCAAACTGTGGAAGAACGTCCCGGTGCAGCTTAAGAACGATCCGGCCATGATTGCCCGTTATGCAGGTTTTCTGGCCCAGCTGGGGGGCGGCAAGGGCGCGCTGAATCTGGTCCGTGAAAAGTTGGATCAGGAATGGGATGACCGTCTGCCGCCGGTATTGGAAGCCATTGATGATGTGTCTCCGGACGATTTGCTGCAGGTGCTGGAGCGTTGGTTGGCGGAGCGCCCGGGTAACGCGGCGGTGCTGATTACCTCCGGCCGGGTGGCACTGAAGGCGCGGCTATGGGGCAAGGCCCAGGGCTTCTTTGAAGCGGCGGCCAATTCCAGCCAGAGTGCGACTGCGTTGGCGGAGCTGTCGCGCCTGTATCAGGCGCTGGGCGATTCGTCCAAGGCCATGAAAACCTTCGAGCGCCGTCTGGCACAGCTGGAAGGCCAGCTACCCGCCCTGCCCATGCCGGACAAGGCGCTGTAAGTCTTCCCGGTCAGCTCGCCCCGGTAAAAGGGGGTTTGGGATTTTCTGTGGGAGCGGTTGTTCCACCGCGAATGAACGACCGCTCCCACTTTGCCGCCTGCCGGGTTTACCGTGGGGCAGTGTTAAGGGCATTGGCGATCTCGGTGGCGGTGTGTTGCCAGCCTGCATCCAGTGCCCTGACCAGATTGGCGTACCCGCCTTCTTCCAGTGGCGTTTGCCACTGAATCAACCCTTCCTTGTGCACCGCTCCTTCTAGCTTCCATCGACCGGTGATGACGGCGCTGTCGCGGTTTTCTTCTCCACCTTGCATGCCCTGAAAGCGACTGAGTTCCACGGTCAGGGTTGTGTTTTCATCCCCGTCATTGGCGTTCAGTGAGGCTTCGAGTGCGCGTTGTAACTGGCTGCCAAGGGGCTCAGCCCAACGGTGATGCCGTGCCACCTGGATTTCGCTGTCGCTAAGTTGCATGACAATGCCGCCCCGGTCCAGATAGCTGGCGAGACGAACCCGTACCGTCACGGTGCTGTGGGCCGCCTGGCTAGCCGATGGCAGCAGGTAACCCGGAGGCGAGGGCGGCGGCGTGTGGCTGCAACCCAAAAGTGCAAAGGCCACCAGGGTAGTGAACAACAAACGAATCATTGGGCACCTCGGGGCTGGGTGTCTTGTGCGGGATGGCGCTGGAAGATCAGGGCATTGGGCTGCTCGTTAAGGGTGTCCAGCAGGGGCTCGGCTTCGTCCAGCAAACGGTTCAACTTTTCCAGTGTTCCCTGCAGTTTGTGGTAGCCGTCGCCACCACTCTGCCAGCTGCTGAGTGTGCCTTGCAGGCTCTCCATGTTGTCGGAAAGTTGCTGCGGAAGTTGATTGAGCGCCGGGTCGTTCAGCAAGTTTTCAACCCGTTGGGTAATCGTCGCCAGGTTGGCCAGGTTGCGGTTCATGTTGTTGGCCATGTCCTGCATGGGCAGCCCATTGAGGGTTTTGAGCAACTGATGGATCTGGTCCTCGATCTTGGCCAGGCTGCCAGCGCTGATAGAGGGGAAGACGGACACACCATGGTGGGTGGCGGTGAGCTCTGCTGTCGGGACGTCCTGATAAAACTCCAGGTCCACAAACAGGGAGCCGGTAATCAGGTTGCCGGATTTGAGACTGGCGCGCAGTCCGCCTTTGATCAGTTCGCCCAGTTCTTCTCTCCAGCGGGGTAAATCGATCAGCGCCTGATGAGTGATGCGTTGTGGCTCCAGACGGATTAGCACAGGGATGGGCTGGCGGCCCAGGCCCTCGGTGCTGCGATAGCCGAAGGTCCAGGGTACCTGCTCCACACTGCCGACCCGGATGCCGCGATATTCTACCGGGGCGCCGGACTGCAAGCCCCGTACACTGCGCTCAATAAGCAGGACATAGTCCAGCGTCTGGGTGTAAAGCGCGCGCCGGGCGGCCTCTTCGTCGTCGTGGAGGATGAACTGATAGTCATCGTTCACGGCGCCACCGGTGCGCATGTTGGGGTCGGGTACGGCAAAGGAGATGCCGCCTCCGAGCAAGGCTTCCAGAGAATTCAGCTGGGCCTGAAAGCCACCAGCATCCAGCTGAAAACCAATGCCGGAGACTTTCCAGAAACGGGAGCTTTCAGACACCAGAACATCGTAAGGCTTTTCGATAAAGATTCGGTGGCGAAAGATTTTCGCGTTGGCATCGAATTCGGTTTCGACCACCCGGCCCACTTTCAGATTGCGGAAGCTGACCGGGTCGCCATTGGAGATATTGCTACCGGGTTTGCTGACCAGTCTCAGGAAAAGGCCGTTACCGGTTTTCTCGGTGGGCGGTGATTCCAGCACCGCAAAGGTTTTGGCTTTCTTGCCATTCTTGCCGGGCAGCAGCTCGATATAGGCCCCTGACAGTACTGTGCTCAGGCCGCTAATGCCTTCGCGTCCGACCCGGGGTTTGACCACCCAGAAGCGGGTTTCTTCGTTGAGCATGCGTTCCGTTTCGGCCTGCATCTGTACGGTCAGCAGGGTATGACTCAAGTCATCGGACAGGGTGACATTCTCGACAACCCCCACCTGCACATTGCGGGTTTTGACCGCTGTTTTGCCGGCGGTGATGCCTTCCGCATCGGCCAGTTTCAGGGTGATCACCGGCCCCTGGGAAGACAGATAACTGAACACCAGCCACAGACCGATCAGCACGGCGATCAGGGGAATCAGCCATACCGCGGAGATCCTGCGTGTCCGGGGGTTATCGTTCGGGTTCAAGGGTTGGCTCCGTTGGTGGTATCAGCTGGCGTTGACGGTCCCAGATCAGGCGTGGGTCGAATTGATGGGCGGCCAGCATGGTGAAGATGACCACCCCGCAAAACGCCAGCCCACCCACGCCGGGTGTCACGGTAAGAATACTGCCCATCTGGAACAGGGCAACAATGATGGCGACCACAAAGACATCGATCATGGACCAGCGACCGATCCATTCGGTAATGCGGTAGAGCTGCATCTGGCTGTTCATGTCCAATGGGGTGTGCCGGCGGGAGGCGATGCACAGCCAGCCGAGGGCGAGAATCTTGCCAAACGGGACCAGTACACTGGCGGTGAAGATGATCAGGGCGATGGGCCAGTCGCCGTGACGGATAAACAACAGCACCCCGGCGATAATGGTGGAGGGCTCGGTTTTGCCCAGACTGGTTGTCACCATGATGGGAAACAGGTGGGCTGGTACGCTGCACAGGATGGCGGTGACCAGCAGCGCCCACACGCGCTGCAGGCCAAGAGGATGACGATCGTGAAGCACCCCATGGCAACGCTGGCAGCGGTGCCTGCCAATCGCTTGTAGCTGGCCGCACCACTGGCAGCCCATCAGGTCTTGTTCCCTTGCGGTCAGGTTGGCCCGGGCCTGGGCGGGTTGTTCAAGATGGCCCAGCAGTTGGCTCCACAGGCTTACTGTGTTCATTCGGGTCACAGTAATCAGCAGCAGCAGGGCATAGCCGGAAAACGTCCAGAACGCCGACATCAGATGGATATGCGCCATGGCCACGATCTTGATCAGGCTTACCAGCGCCGCGATGGCGAAGACGTCGGCCATCATCCAGGGCTGGATGCGCGGTAATACGCGGGCCAGCAGTAGCCGGCCCGGGAGCGGCTTGGCGCTGGCCAGGCTTAAGTGGATCCAGCACACCGAGATCAGATAGGCCGCCGGAATCACAATGATGGTGGCGATGACGACCACGGCCATCAGCGGGTGGTGATACACCGCCAGTTCCATGGCGGCGTCACTGATCGTCATGGCTCGCTCAATGCCGTTCTTTTCGAAACCGATGTAGGGAAACAACAAGGACAGCGCCAGCAATACCAGTGCAGTGAAGGCCAGTGCGGGAGTGAGTTGATCGTTGCGGGCCGGTCGCATCAGCGGATGCTGACAACGAGGGCAGAGCAGCCACAGGCCATCCTTTCCGGGGCTGACGGCCGACACCAGATCACATTCGTGACAGGGTAGTAAAAACGTCTGGCTCGTGTTGTTCGCGTCCTGCGCCATGGCAGCCATTCCGATCCGTGATGGCCCATTAGAGCAGTTGCAAGGGCGGTGTCACAAGCTCCGACAGCAACGGCAGAAATCCAATGTTGGAGCGTGCCAGCAAGCTCTAACAGGGGAGGGAGTTACTGGGGGGCGGTGGCTCCACCGTGAATAAAACAGCAATAGTGGTCGAACGACCGCTCCCACACGGTTTTCAGTCCCGTGGGGCGTAATCGAAGACGTCGCAGTGAATGTTCTGTGCGGGGACCCCTTCGGCCACCAGTGCATCGAATACCGCCCAGGCCATGGGCGGGGAACCGCCAAGAAAAAACAGCGGCAGGGTTGGCTCGCTGAGGGCGGCGAGGGCGGCTTCGTGTACCAGCCCTTGCGCATGGTCGGGGTGGCGAATGTCAGAGAGTGATGTGGTGGCTTCGAAGTCCTTCAGGACGCCGGTCCATTGTATAGGCAGGTTGGGCAGATAAAGATCTTCCGGGGTGCGTGCGCCCCAGAACAAACGCACGGGGTGTGCGAAGTCCACGGCGATAAGACGCTCGACCATGGCCTTGACGGGTGCAAAACCGGTGGATCCACAGATAAACCACACGGGCCGTTCCGGTGCGGTATCGATATAGCGAACGCCAGCAGGCAGCGTCACGCTGACGGTGCTGTCGGCCTTGAGGCTGGCCATGATGTTCTGGGCTGCGCTGTTGTCGTCGCCATGGCGAATGTGCAGTTCCAGCTTGCGGCCATCGCAGTGGTTGGCGATGGAGAAGGGGTAGCATTCACCGTGCAGATTGAGCATCAGATACTGGCCAGCGTGCCACTGGATGCGTTTGCCGGCAGGCAGTTGCAGCCAGGCGCGACTCACATCGTGGTTGAGCGCCTTGATCTCCAGGATCTGGCAATTCACGTTGTGGACCGGCAGTTCGCCGGGGGCAGTCACCTCGGGCACAGTAATCTCGCAATCGCTGAGTGGCAGGGCGACGCAGTATAGCACCTCTGTGCCTTCGGTATCGCCCGCGTGCAACGTGTGGTTTCGTTGCTGAACGTGTCCGTAGGTCAGTGTGCCGGCGCAGCGTTCGCAGACGCCATTGCGGCAAGCGACGGGAAAGCCGAAGCCGGCCTGGTGGCCGGCGTCGACAATGGTTTGATCCGCCCGGCAGGGGAAGCGACCCTTGCCATTGACGGATATGGTGTAGATCCGGGGCACGGTTGGATGAATTGATAATGGAAAATTGAGAATTGATAACGAAAGCCACTTCCCGTTGGCACTGCAGGTGGCTCCATAGGGTTTTCAGTTATCAACTATCCATTCTCAATTATCAATTGCCTGCTCTTTAGCCGCCAACGCCGACAAACAAGGCAACAATACAGCCCATGCCAAAGGCCCAGACCAGGGTGCGGGCGCTGGCCCAGTCCGCGATATAGCAGACGGTAAACATGACACGGCTGAGAACAAACGCCAGGGCGATGCCGTCGATGGTGCCTTGCGGTGCGGTGGCGGCCAGGTGGGCGATGATAACCGCGGCAGCGAACGCCGGCGTCACTTCAAAACCGTTCTGCTGCGCCCAGTGGGCCCGCTTGCGGCCGCCTTCCAGGGTTTCCAGGAATTCGCGCGGGTTGTGGTTCTGTTTGGGGCCGAAGCCGCCCTGGAATTTGGCCAGAGAGGTGGCAAGGTAAGGCAGGAAGATGGCGGCAAGCACGCACCAGTAAGCAATGGTCATCAAGTTCTCCTTGGTCTGTTCAAAACTGCAGGAGCCAGGCGGCAGGGTGATGCCGTCCTTGCGACAATCGCCATGCAAGCATGGCTTCTGCAGGGTAAGGGTTCCGCCTCAGGGGTTGGTTTTGTGTCGTGATGTCGAGGCTAGCAGGCTGCGCTCGATTATCGCAAAACGGTCCTGCCCCCATACCATGTCATCTTGAGTCATAAAGCTGGGCACGCCCCAGCTGCCCGCGGCCATCATGGCGTTGCGATTGTCTTCGGCGCGGTCACGCCAGCTGTCGTCATCCAGCCAGCGGCGAGC
Organism: Alcanivoracaceae bacterium; assembly: GCA_002706085.1. Classification (GTDB taxonomy): domain Bacteria; phylum Pseudomonadota; class Gammaproteobacteria; order Pseudomonadales; family Alcanivoracaceae; genus Alcanivorax. Next base: position 99,252 of record PAJO01000035.1, read on the forward strand.
GCGTTTCCAGTCCAGGCCGGCGTTTTCGACCAGGAACTTCAAGCCATTGTCGCTGGCGGCATTGATGCCCTGGCTCCAGATGCCGGTCGCTGCGGCACGCAACCATTCCCGCAGGCGGCCCTCTTTTTCTGCAAAGGGCCAGATGGCCATGCAGCGTTCTACCCCCGCGCCTACTGGGTCGCACACCTTGCCGAAGGGCACTTGATGAAGTCGGGCTTCGCGGGCGGCATCCTTGAGAATATAAAAGCGTTTGGCGCGGGGGACACTCAAGCCGCGCATGACCATGGGTAACACCGGGCGAATCTTCAGTGTGAGGCCATAGTGGTCTGCCAGGGCATAGGTGCGAGACAGCGCCACATAGGAGTAGGGGCTGCGAAAGGAAAAATACAGCACCAAGGGTGAATCCTTGAGGGCAGGAATGGCGTCCTTCAGGCGGGCCCGCTTGGCTCGACCGTAGGGCAGGGGCCAGTCCTGGGTACCCAGTCCCAGGTCATTCAGGCGGTGGGCCAGGTGGTCAAGCCGTTCCACGCTCCAGTACCACTCTCCTTGATAGTGCAGCGTGCCGGTAAGGTAATGGCCATCGGCAAGAAACTGGTCGCGGCGGGCCTCCAGTGCCAGTTGGGCGCGGTCGGCGGCCATTTGGCCATGTTCGCAGAGCAGGGCCTCAAGCTTGTCGTGATCGTGGCGCCACAGCGCATCCGCCAGCGCGGCAGCCAGGCTCCAGAAGCGCTCGTCGCCTTCGTGTTTGAGCAGGCAGCGGGTCGCGGCGAGGCTGACCTCGCGAGGGGGCAGTTGCCAGTCCTTGGGGAAGGTCAGTTCATGCAGTTCGGCCAGCTGCAGGGCATCGCGGGGAGCCAGCTCCTCAAGCATGTCGGCAGCCGGATACATCTGCTGATCCAGGTAAAGCATGACCCGAGGTGTGATGGTAATGCCGAAGTGCCGGGCAAAACGGGGCAGCACCTGTGCCATCAGCACGGAATAAGGGTCATCGATGCGGAAGTAGAAGGTGGCCTGATGAGGCTGGCGCCGAAGGACCCGTCGCCATTCCCGCAAACGGCGGCGCAGCTGCTGCAGGCTTTCACTGGTAATCAGGCGCGCCACGTAGGGCATCAGTTTGTGTTTAAGGCTCATGCGCTGGGGGACTCCTTTGAGGCGCGTTAAAGGCCAGGCTGGTCACTATAGCCTACGCCATCCCTGTCTTTGGGTGAAAAGGGGTAAAACGAAGGGGGCCTTGCGTAACGACAATGGCGTAGGCGTGTCGGTTATTCGCTACGCTCACCCTGCGGGCGTTCCTTCGCTGCGTTCGGTGGCGGCGCGATCTCCGTTGTTCGAGTTGCGAGACGCGAGTTTTGAGTCATCGGGCTGCGATTGCGAGGCACAAAAAAGGCGGCGCCATTTGCATGGGGCCGCCTTTCCTGGGGCTGCGGGTTAGTCGCCGATCTGGCTCAGATCACGAATCGCCCCACGGTCAGCACTGGTGGTAAGTGCGGCATAGGCTTTGAGGGCCGTGGAGACCCGGCGCTGCCGGATTTCCTTGGGCTTGTAAGCCAGCTTGCCGCGCTCTTCCATCTTGATGCGGCGATGAGCCAGTTCCTCATCGCTGACCTCCAGGCGGATGGTGCGGTTGGGGATATCGATGGCAATGGTGTCGCCTTCCTGCACCAGCGCGATGGCGCCGCCTTCCGCCGCTTCCGGAGAGGCGTGACCGATAGACAGGCCAGAGGTGCCGCCAGAGAAACGGCCATCGGTGAGCAGGGCGCACTGCTTGCCCAGTCCCTTGGATTTCAGGTAGCTGGTGGGGTACAGCATTTCCTGCATGCCCGGGCCCCCTTTCGGGCCTTCGTAGCGAATGACGACCACATCGCCGGCGACAATTTGGTCGCCGAGGATGGCGCGAACAGCGGAATCCTGGGACTCAAAGACCCGGGCGCGGCCGGTGAAGGTGAGAATGGAATCGTCCACCCCGGCGGTCTTCACGATACAGCCCCGTTCGGCAATGTTGCCGTACAGCACGGCCAGCCCGCCGTCCTTGCTGTAAGCGTGCTCGTAGTTACGGATGCAGCCGTTTTCGCGGTCGTCATCCAGCGACTCCCAACGGGTTTCCTGGCTGAAGGCCGTCTGGGTGGGGATGCCCGCAGGGCCGGCGGTGAACATCTTTTTCACGCCTTCATCCTGGGTGCGGATGATGTCGTAGTGTTCCAGTGCTTCCGCCACGGACGCCGAATGCACCATGGGGATATCCCGGTGCAGCAGCCCGGCCCGGTCCAGCTCGCCGAGGATACCCATCACGCCGCCGGCGCGATGTACATCTTCCATGTGGTACTTCTGGGTGGCAGGGGCCACCTTGGACAGACACGGCACCTTGCGGCTCAGCCGGTCGATGTCTTCCATGGTGAAATCCACCTCGCCTTCCTGGGCCGCCGCCAGCAGGTGCAGCACAGTATTGGTGGAGCCGCCCATGGCGATATCCAGGCTCATGGCATTTTCGAATGCCTTGAAGTTGGCAATGTTGCGCGGCAGCACGGCTTCCACATCCTGCTCGTAGTACAGGCGGGCGATATCGACCACGCGACGGCCGGCTTCCAGGAACAGTTCGCGACGGTCGGCATGGGTCGCCAGCAGCGAACCATTGCCCGGCAACGACAGCCCCAGCGCCTCGGTCAGGCAGTTCATGGAGTTGGCCGTGAACATACCGGAGCAGGAGCCACAGGTGGGACAGGCAGAGCGCTCTACCTCGTTGACGGTCTCGTCGTCCACGCTGTCATCGGCGGCCATGACCATGGCGTCTACCAGATCCAGCTTGTGCTCGGACAGCTTGGTCTTGCCGGCCTCCATAGGGCCGCCAGACACGAATATCACCGGGATGTTCAGGCGCATGGAGGCCATCAGCATGCCGGGGGTGATCTTGTCGCAGTTGGAAATGCACACCAGCGCGTCCGCGCAGTGGGCGTTGACCATGTATTCCACGGAATCGGCAATGATGTCGCGGCTGGGCAGGGAGTAGAGCATCCCGTCGTGGCCCATGGCGATGCCGTCGTCCACCGCGATGGTGTTGAATTCCTTGGCGATACCGCCGGCTTTTTCGACCTCACCGGCCACCAGCTGGCCCATGTCCTTCAGGTGCACATGACCGGGCACGAACTGGGTAAAGGAGTTGGCGATGGCAATGATCGGCTTGCCGAAGTCGCCATCTTTCATGCCCGTGGCGCGCCACAGGGCACGAGCGCCGGCCATATTACGGCCGTGGGTGGATGTGCGAGAGCGATACTGCGGCATGAGAACCTCGTTATGGTCGATAACTGTGCATAAGGGGAGTCATTGTAACCCACAGAGGGGGCAGTCTTGTAGGCGCTATGCGCCGCTGCATGTTGGGGGCGTCATGGCAACAGAGGGTATCGCTCTGCGCTTATAACCCCTTCAAAAACACCTTGGAGTTACGCTGCAGGTTGTAAAGTGACTGCTTCGCGCCGGGCAGTGCCTCTACGCCAGCGGCCTCAAAACCTTGCTGCTGGAACCAGTGGGCGGTGAGGGTGGTGAGGACGAACAGGCGTTGCAGGCCTTGCTCTCTGGCTCGTCGTTCCACATAGCCCAGTAACTGCGCGCCACGTTCGCCTTTGCGGTAGCCGGGGTGGACGGCCACGCAGGCCAGTTCGCCTGCCTTGTCGTCCGGGAAGGGATAAAGGGCAGCGCAGGCGATGACCATGCCGTCTCGCTCGATGATGGCGAAACGGTGTATCTCGTTTTCCAGCAGTTCCCGGGAGCGGCGCACCAGGGTGCCGTCGGCTTCCAGCGGTTCGATCAGTTCCAGGATGCCGCCCACGTCTTCGATGCGGGCCCCTCGCAGGGTTTCGTAGGTTTCCCGGGTGACCAGGGTGCCGCAGCCGTCACGGGTGAACAGTTCCTTGATCAGCGCACCATCGACACTGGCATCGAGCAGGTGGGCCCGGCCCACGCCATTGCTGGCGGCATGGCAGGCGGCGGTGAGCTGCCGGTCCACGCCGTTGTCTTCGAATTGTTCATCGGCCAGCAGCTTGCCGGCTTCCTGTGGGCTGAGTTCGCGGATCAGCTCGCCTTGCGGATCTGCCAGGCGCAGGTCGTCGCCAAGCAGGATGAGCTTGTCGGCCCCCAGGGCGATGGCGGCGGTGGAGGCCACCTCCTCGGCGTTGACGTTGAACAGCTCGCCGGTGGGCGAGCATCCCACCGGCGACAGCAGTACCAGGTTGCCACTGCTGTGTTGCTGGCGGATGGCGTCCACATCGATGCGACGCACTTCGCCGGTGTGCTGATAGTCGAACCCGTTGCGCACGCCGACCGGTTTGGCGATGACAAAGTTGCCGCTGATCAGGCGAATACCTGCGTTGTGCATGGGGGAGTTGGCGAGCCCCATGGAGAACAGCCCTTCTAGTTTCAGGCGCAGGGCACCCACCGCGGCCATGACGCTATCCAGGGCGGCGCTGTCGGTGATGCGCATGTGCTGTTCGAATGTCGATTCGATACCGGCGTCCGCCAGCCGAGCACTGATTTGCGGACGTGCGCCATGCACCAGCACCAGCTTGATGCCCAGGCTGTTGAGCAAGGCAAGGTCATGAATCAGCGGGGCCAGCCGGGGCCCGTCCAGCAGTTCGCCGGCCAGCATGACCACAAAGGTTCGGCCCCGGTGCGCGTTGATGTACGGCGAGGAGTGGCGGAACCAGTGAACCTGATTGTCGGGTGTGGTGCTGGACACGGTGTTTTCCCTGCGGCGGGCGGTAAGTGATTGATTGGTCAGTATAGCCAGCGAATTACGCCTGAGGCCAGATGCCAGATGCCCGACCCCAACAAAAACGCCGCCCGGAGGGCGGCGTTAACGTCTTGCGTCAGACATCCACTGTCAGGCGTTTCATCACGCCCCAAACAGCCCTTTGAAAAAGTAGAAGAACAGGATGGAGAGCAGGGCGCCGGCGGGCAGGGTCACCACCCAGGAGGTGAAGATAGTGCCAATGACGCGAAGGTTCAGGGAGCCGATGCCGCGGGCCATGCCAACGCCAAGAATGGCGCCCACCAGCGTGTGCGTGGTGGAGATGGGCAGGCCGGTGCCGGAGGCGAGCACTACCGTGGTGGCGGCGCCCAGTTCGGCGGCGAACCCGCGAGAAGGAGTCAGCTCGGTGATTTTCTTGCCTACGGTGGCCATGACGCGGGCACCAAAGATGGCGAGGCCGAAAACGATCCCCATGGCGCCTACTAGCAGGATCCAGCTGGGCATGGGGGCTTTGGCCCCTACCTGGCCACCAGAGGCCAGTACGCTGTTGATGGCGGCCAGCGGGCCAACAGCATTCGCCACATCGTTGGAGCCGTGGGCAAAGGCCATGGCACAGGCGGTGAAGATCATCAGCACCGCAAATACCCGTTCCACCGAGCTGAAGCGGAAGTCCTTGTCGGCTTCCGGGTCGGGTTTGATGCGTTTGAGGAACACCGAGCCCACGGCCATGACAATGGCGCCGCCCAACAGGGCCCACAGGAAGCTGTGCAGGAAGCTCAGCTCCAGGCCCACGTGCTTGAGGCCTTTGACCATGGTGACCATGGAAATCACGAAACCCACCAGGAACATGTAGAAGGGCACGACTTTCTTGGCGCGCTCGAACGGATCATCGTGGTTGAGCACCAGCCGTTGCACGCTGCGTATCAGGGCGAAGGAGATGATCCCGGCCAGTAATGGTGAGGTGACCCAGCTGGCGACAATGGAGCCGACCTTGTTCCAGTGTACGGCGTCCATGCCCAGGCCCACGGCAGCAAAGCCGACGATGGCCCCAACGATGGAGTGGGTGGTTGAAACTGGCCAACCGAACCAGGAGGCCACCATCAACCAGATGCCGGCAGCCAACAGCGCAGACATCATGCCGTAGACCAGGTATTGCGGGGCGTGGGAGAAGGTTTCGGCGTCGATGATGCCTTTGCGGATGGTGGCGGTCACTTCGCCCCCGGCCAGGTAGGCCCCCGCAAATTCAAAGATGATGGCGATGATCACCGCCTGTTTGATGGTAAGGGCCTTGGCCCCCACCGAGGTGCCCATGGCGTTGGCCACGTCGTTGGCGCCGACGCCCCAGGCCATCAGGAAGCCGAACCCGCCGGCCAGCAATAACATCAGGTAGGTATGCTCGAGCATCCACTCCATAAGAACTCTCCTAGCGTGCGACCAACATCTGCAGGCGGCCGCCCACTTTCTGGGCGCGATCGGCCAGATCGCCTACCCATTCGATGATCTTGTAGAGGAAGATGACGTCCACCGGGGGCAGTTCGCTTTCCAGCTTGAACAGGGTGGCGCGGATGGTGATCTGCTGCTCGTCGTTGGCTCGCTCCAGGCGGTCCAGCTCTTCGATCAGGTCTTCCACCAGTTTGATTTCCCGTCCGCTGAAACCGGTTTCCACCAGCTCATCCAGCTCGTTGATGGCCTTTTGGGCCTGGGCAGAGGTGTCGATGGCGCCTTGCACATAGCTGAGCATGGCGTCGGCCAGCGTGGCGGGGATGGACATTTCCCGGCCCAGCATCAGGCCGGAAATGTCCTTGGCCTTGTTGGCGACCTTGTCCTGTACGCTGATCAGCTCGAGCAGATCGGTACGGGGCACAGGCAGGAACAGGCTTTTGGGCAGGTTGAGGCGAAACTCTTTCTTCAGCTCGTCGGCTTCGTTCTCCAGCTCGGCAATGCGCTTTCGCAGGATGCGAGCCTGATCCCAATCACTCTGGGTCACTGCGGTGAAGAAGTCCGCAAGCGTGCAGGCGCATTGGTGAACGGTATCGTAGTGTTGCTGAAGGGGCTTGATGGGCGAGCGGCCAAACAGGCCGGCGATGGAGCTTCCAAAGGACATAGGCGCCTCGGGTCCAGGTTAGGGTCGTCAAAGTATCCCATGCCGCAGGCCAATCAGCTAAGGCTACGGCTGACAGGCAGTGCGTCACACAGCTGTCATGAATTTGGTCGCGAGTATAGAGAAAGCGGGCGGGGCTGTCAGGGGGTCAATGTTACAGTTACAGTACCCAGAGCTTCCCTAATAATGATAAAGGGTGAGGTTTGGTCAATCCTGCCCTGTAGAGACTCGGAGAGTATTTGTGAACGCCACTGCCAAACCTGCGGTACCGGATGGATTGCTGATTGATGTGCGTTGGCTGATGCGCGAGCTGCTGGATGAAGGGCGTGTGAGCCAGGAGGACTTCAATGTTATCTCCACCACGCCGCGGGAGAAGAAGGAGCTGAACTGGCACCCGATCCAGGTGCTGGCCAAGTACCGGCTGACCGATCGCAGCGATACCCACCAGTTGCTGGATGTGGATTTTCTCACCGACTGGCTGGGCGAGCGCGCCAGCATGAAGGTGTACCACATTGACCCCTTGAAGGTGCATGTGGACCAGGTGACCAACGTGATGAGCTATGCCTTTGCCGAGCGGCACGGCATTGTCGCGGTGGAGGTGCACCGTGACAAGGTAGTGGTGGCCTGTGACCAGCCTTTCCTGCAGGACTGGAAGGGGCACCTGCAGCAGGTGCTGCGTGACCGTGAGTTGGAGGTGGTGCTGGCCAACCCGGAGCAGCTTCGCCGTTACCGCATCGAGTTCTACAATCTCAGCCGCTCTATCGCCGGTGCCACGGGCAATACTGGTCAGGAGATGTCCGGGATTACCAACTTCGAGCAGCTGCTGGAAGTGGGGAAGGGGCACCACGATGCGGACGATCAGCACATCGTCAATATTGTGGACTGGATCCTGCAGTACGCTTTTTCCCAGCGCGCCAGCGACATCCATCTGGAGCCGCGACGGGAAACCGGCAAGATGCGTTTCCGCATTGATGGGGTGCTGCACGATGTTTACGAACTGCCGGCGGCCATCATGGCGGCGGTGACCAGCCGTCTGAAGATCCTCAGCCGCTTGAATGTGGCGGAAAAACGCAAACCCCAGGATGGTCGCTTGAAAACCAAAAGCCCGGAAGGCGACGAAGTGGAGCTTCGTCTTTCCACATTGCCCACGGCATTCGGGGAGAAGATGGTCATGCGGGTGTTTGACCCGGATGTACTGGTGCGCAGTTTCGAGCAAATGGGGTTTACCCGTGAGGACCATGATACCTGGCACGGCATGACCCAGCATCCCCACGGCATTATCTTCGTCACCGGTCCCACCGGGTCGGGCAAGACCACAACCCTGTACTCCACCCTCAAGCAGCTGGCCACCAGTGAGGTCAATGTCTGCACTATTGAAGACCCCATCGAGATGGTGGAGCCGAGCTTTAACCAGATGCAGGTTCAGGCGAATATCGATGTGAACTTCGCCCAGGGGGTGAAGGCCATGCTGCGTCAGGATCCGGACATCATCATGATTGGTGAGATTCGCGATCTGGCCACGGCAGACATGGCGATTCAGGCGGCACTGACAGGCCACCTGGTGTTGTCCACCCTGCATACCAACGATGCACCCTCGTCGATTACCCGTCTGGTGGACCTGGGGGTGGCGCCATACATGATTTCGGCCACGGTACTGGGGGTCATGGCACAGCGTTTGGTGCGAACCCTGTGTCCGCACTGCAAGGCTCCGGTGGCGCCGAATGCCCAGGCCTGGGAGGAACTGGTGCGCCCCTTCAAGATGAAAATGCCGGAGAGTATCAACCGTCCGGTAGGGTGCCTGGAGTGCCGTGGAACGGGCTACCTGGGGCGCATGGGTGTCTACGAAACGATGCCCCTTAATAGTGCCTTGAAGGGGCAAATCACTCGTGGTGGAGATCTGGAGGCGCTGACCCGGCAAGCGTTGAAGAACGGTATGAAACCGCTGCGAATCAGTGGCGCCATGAAAGTCGCCAAGGGGTTGACCACCATTGAGGAGGTGATGCGGGTGACTCCGTCCCAGGATATTTTGCTGGGGTGAAGCAGCCATGAGCTGTGAGCTGTGAGCTATGAGCTGCGAGACGCGGTCAGGCGTGTCAGGTGTTGAGAGTATGGAGTCCGAGATCAACGGTTAAGGTGTATCCCAGAACCTGGCCCCGGGCTCTTGGTGCGCGGGCAGTGCATTGTCGTAACCACAAGCTTTTCCCGCGCCTCGCAGCTCATAGCTCACAGCTCGCAGCTATTGATTCCCGCTTGTAGCTTGCCCCGTCGCATACGACAATAGCGCCCCATGAATGAACCCCAATATCAGTCCCTCCCCGATGAACTGTCGGTGCTGGTCAGCCAGCACTGGCAATCGTTCGTTGAGTCCGGCCATGTCATGCCGCCCGTCCTCCATGACGATCTGCCTCGTGTCTGGGCCGGCTCCGACTATGTGGCCACCCAGTTTCAGCGTGACCCGGAGTTGGGCCAATGGTTGGCCGACAGCGACCTGGCTCAGCCGCTGACGGCAGATGGGCTCCGGCAGCAGGTGCGTGAGCGTCTGGCCGATTGCGACAGTGAAGACGAACTGAAGCGGCGAATCCGTCGTCTGCGGCACCGCCATATGGTGCGTATCATCTGGCGAGATCTGGCGGGTATCGGGGATTACCACAGTACGGTGGCAGACCTGTCGTTGCTGGCGGACACCCTGATTCACGAATCGCTGGATTTGCTGTATCGCTGGGCCTGTGCCCGCAGTGGTACCCCGACGGGGCCGGATGGCAAGCCGGTGCAGCTGGTGGTGCTGGCCATGGGCAAGTTGGGGGCCCGTGAACTGAATCTGTCCTCGGACATCGACCTGATCTTTGCCTACGAGCATGAAGGGGAGCTGGAAGGCGAGCGTCGCGCGCTCAGTTACCACCAGTTCTTTGTTCGTCTGGGGCAACAGTTGATCAAGGTGCTCGACCAGACCACCGCCGACGGTTTCGTCTTCCGGGTGGATATGCGTCTGCGTCCCTGGGGCAAGAGTGGGGTGCTGGCCATCGGCTTCGATGCCATGGAAGGGTACTACGAGACTCAGGGGCGTGAGTGGGAACGCTATGCCCTGATCAAGATGCGGCCTGTGGCGGGGGATCTGAAAGCCGGTGCGCGGCTGATCAAGCGCCTTAACCCTTTTGTGTATCGCCGCTATATTGATTACGGTGCGTTCCAGTCGTTGCGGGAAATGAAGGCGCTGATCGAGCGCGAAGTGAACCGCAAGGGCATGCAGGCCGATGTGAAGCTGGGTGCGGGCGGCATCCGTGAGGTGGAGTTTATCGTTCAGGCGTTTCAGCTGATCCGTGGGGGGCAGTTACCGGCCCTGCGCGAGCCCAATCTGGTCAAGGTCTTGCCCCAGCTGGTCGAGCTGGAGCTGTTGCCGGAAGATGTGGCCGATGAGCTGACCGATGCCTATCTGTTTCTGCGTGATGTGGAGCATCGTCTGCAGGCGGTCGGTGACAAACAGACCCAGCGGCTGCCGGACGACCAGCTGGGCTGGCAGCGACTGACCTTTGCCATGGGGTTTTCCGAGCGGACGGCGTTTGAGCGCAAGTTGCGACGCTTCCGGGAAAATGTCCGCCTCCATTTCGGGCAGGTCATTGCCGACCCGGAACAGGAAACCGAAGCGGCCCAGGGGGCAGACCAGGAACTGCTGGATCTGTGGCTGGGCGAACTGGATGACGACGCTGCCGTGGCCCAACTGGGAGCCATTGGTGTGCTGGAAGCGGAGCAGGTCTATGCACGCCTGAATGCCTTCCGTGACAGCCGGGCAGTGGAGAACATGCAGACGATCAGCCGTGAACGGCTGGATCGGCTGATGCCGCTGATGCTGGAAGCATTGGGCTATCAGGGGCATGGCGATACCACAGCCATGCGCCTGTTCAATTTTGTGGAGGCGGTGCTGCGCCGTAGCGCCTATATCGCGCTGCTGGTGGAAAACCCCGGTGCCCTCACCCAGTTGGTGAAGCTGTCGGGGGCCAGCCCATGGATCGCGGAGCGGTTGGCGTTGCATCCGGTATTGCTGGACGAGCTGCTGGATGTGCGCACCCTGTATTCCCCACCGGAGCGTGCCGAGCTGGATGATGAGCTGCGCCAGCAATTATTGCGGGTGGCGGAAGATGACCTTGAGCAGCAGATGGAAGTGCTGCGTAACTTCAAGCAAGCCCACCTGCTGCGAGTGGCGGCGTCGGAAGTGACCGAAGTGCTGCCGCTGATGAAGGTGAGTGATTACCTCACCTGGTTGGCCGAGAGCATCCTTAATCAGGTAGTGATGCTGGCCTGGGAACCGCTGGTGGAGCGCCACGGTCGCCCGTCGCGGCTCGACGGCCAGCCCTGCAGTCCTGATTTTGTGGTGGTGGGCTACGGCAAGCTGGGCGGCATTGAGCTGGGCCATAACTCGGATCTGGACCTGGTCTTCCTGCACGATGCTGCCAGTGGCGGCATGACCGATGGGGAGAAGTCGGTCTCCAACGAGCAATTCTATGCCCGTCTTGGCCAGCGTATCGTGCACATTCTTTCCACCCGTACCATGAGCGGCCAGCTGTATGAGGTGGATACCCGCCTGCGTCCCTCTGGCAGTGCCGGGTTGCTGGTGAGCTCCATGGATGCGTTCGAAAAATACCAGCTCAACGATGCCTGGACCTGGGAGCATCAGGCTCTGGTGCGGGCCAGGGTGGTGGCCGGGTGTAGTCGTTCCCGTCAGCGATTTGATGACATTCGGCACAAGGTCCTTTGCCGGGAGAGAACGCTGCAGGGGCTGCGCGACGATGTGCTCGCCATGCGCAGCAAGATGGTGGATCACCTCAGCGACAAGAGCGAGGCGCAATTCCACCTCAAGCAGGACCCCGGAGGTATCGTTGATATCGAATTTATGGTGCAATATGGCGTTCTGAGATGGGCCTCCTCCCACGGTGAACTGACCCGATTCACCGATAATGTGCGGCTGCTCGAAACACTGGCTGCACTGGACATTATGTCGGCGCAGGACGCCGGCCTGCTGCGGGAAGCGTACCTCGCTTACCGATCCGCGGCTCATCGCGCTTCGTTGCGCAAAGAAAAATCCATCGTCGACGACACCCAGTTTCGCGATTTACGCGACGGTGTGCGTGCGATCTGGAAGCAATGGTTTGACCTGACGGATTGACCCGCAGGTCCTCAGCTCTGGGAGTATCACTGCCATGTCGATGGCTGTAAGAGACGGTTTTATCTGGTTGGATGGCGAACTGGTTCCCTGGCAGGAGGCCAAAGTGCATGTGCTGACGCACACCCTGCACTATGGCATGGGCGTGTTCGAAGGGGTGCGAGCCTATGAAACCGCCACGGGTCCGGCGATTTTCCGCCTGAAAGAACACACCGACCGCCTGTTCAACAGTGCCCACATCATGAACATGAAGATCCCGTTCACCAAGGACGAGGTCAATGCGGCACAGCTGGCGGCGGTGAAATCCAATAACCTGCCCCACGCCTACCTGCGCCCGATGGTGTTTTATGGAAGTGAAGGCATGGGGCTGCGCGCCCACAACCTGCAGGTCCACCTGATGGTGGCGGCCTGGGAATGGCCGGCCTACATGTCGCCGGAAGCCCTGGAGCTGGGCATCAAGGTGCGCACCTCCAGCTACACCCGCCACCACGTGAATATCACCATGTGTAAGGCGAAGGCCAACGGCAACTACATCAACTCCATGCTGGCCCTGAACGAAGCACTGTCCGGCGGCGCAGATGAAGCGCTGCTGCTGGACAATGAAGGCTATGTGGCAGAAGGCTCTGGCGAGAACATTTTCGTCATCAAGGACAAGGTGCTGTATACCCCGGAGCTGACGTCCTGCCTGGATGGCATTACCCGCAAGACCATCATCCAGCTGGCAGAAGAACGCGGTTACACCGTGCGTGAAAAGCGTATTACCCGTGACGAAATCTACGTGGCGGACGAAGCCTTCTTCACCGGTACGGCTGCCGAAGTGACCCCGATCCGCGAACTGGATGGTCGTATCATCGGCGAAGGCAAGCGTGGTCCGATCACTGAGCAGTTGCAGGCGGTGTACTTCGATCTGGTACGCGGAAAACTGGACGACCAGTACGGAGACTGGCTCACTTACGTGGGCTAAATCCGCGGATGTCTCAGACGCCGTCTGCCATCCTTGTCGTCGGCCCGTCCTGGGTCGGCGACATGGTCATGGCACAAACCCTGTTCTCTGAACTGCGTCGCCAATACCCTGAGTGTGCCATTGATGTGCTGGCGCCCGCCTGGTGCCGGCCATTGCTGTCGCGCATGCCGGAAGTGCGAGACGCCCTGTCGTTGCCGTTCGATCATGGTGACCTGAAACTGGGCGAGCGCCATGCGCTGGGTAAGCGTTTGCGCGGCCAGTATCAGCAAGCCTATGTGCTCCCCAATTCCCTCAAGTCGGCGCTGGTGCCCTGGTCGGCGCGGATCCCGGTGCGTACCGGTTGGCGCGGCGAAATGCGTTACGGCTTGCTTAACGATGTGCGCAAGCTGGACAAGGACGCCTACCCGTTGATGGTGCAGCGTTTTGTGGCGCTGGCGTTGCCTGCCGATGCGCCGGTTCCGGGTTTGGAAAGCATCAAGGCGCCGCACCTGGACGTGAGTGAAGATGCCCGCCGTGCGGCCATGGACTGCCATGGGCTGAATACTGACAAACCGGTGCTGGGGCTGTGCCCCGGTGCGGAGTTTGGCCCTGCCAAGCGCTGGCCGGAACATCACTATGCGGCGGTGGCGCAGCACTGGATCGATAACGGTGGTCAGGTGTGGATCTTCGGTTCTGCCAAGGATAAGCCGGTGGCGGATACCATCGTCGATTCCCTGACCGACGAGAGCCGTGACCGGGCCGCGGTGCTGGCGGGTAATACCTCCCTTGAAGAGGCGGTAGACCTGCTTTCGGCCACCGCGGCGGTGGTCAGCAATGACTCCGGTCTGATGCACATTGCCGCGGCGCTCAAGCGGCCGCTGGTGTCGGTGTACGGTTCCACGTCGCCGGGCTTTACGCCGCCGCTGGGTGACCGGGTGGCCGTGGTACGATTGGGGCTGGAATGCAGTCCCTGTTTCAAGCGCGAGTGCCCGTTGGGGCATCTGGACTGCCTGCGCCAGTTGCCACCCTCGCAGGTAATTGATGCACTTCAGCAGCTTGAAACTGCCGATGCCTGACCGGTGAAGCCATGCGCGTGCTCCTGATCAAGACCTCTTCCATGGGGGATGTGATTCATACCCTGCCAGCCCTGACCGATGCGCTGGCGGCTGTCCCGACCCTGCAGGTTGACTGGGTGGTGGAAGAGGCCTTTGCCGAGTTGGCGCAACGCCATCCGGCGGTGGTCAATGTCTTTCCCTGTGCGCTGCGGCGGTGGCGCAAGCATCCCCTCAAGGCACGTCGGTCCGGCGAATGGGCCGCCTTCAAGGCAGCGCTACAAGCCGTTAAGTATGACGCGGTGATCGATGCCCAAGGGCTGATAAAAAGTGCTTTTGTCACTCGCTTGGCTCGCGGCCCGAAGTTTGGTCTGGACAAGCATTCCGCCCGTGAGGGGCTGTCTGCAAGAGTGTTGGATCATCCCCTGTCGGTGGTGCGGGGGCAGCACGCCATTCAACGTGTGCGCCAGCTGTTTTCGCAGGCGCTGAATTACCCCCTGCCTGACGCCGCACCGGACTATGGATTGCCCCGCGACCATGTCCCTGCCCCGCTCAGTCAGCCGGCGGAACTGGTGTTCTGTCATGGCACCACCTGGCCGACTAAGCATTACCCCGAGGGGTTCTGGCGGCAATTGCTGGAGCTGGCCACGGCAGAAGGGCACCGGGTGCACTTGCCCTGGGGTAATGACGAGGAGAAAGCCCGGGCCGAGCGCCTCGCTGCGGGGCTGGAGAGGGTCGCGGTGCTGCCGAAAATGGGGCTGGATTCCCTGACCGATAAACTGCTCGGGTGGGATGCCTTTATTGCTGTCGACACGGGCCTTGCCCACCTTGCGGCTGCCGCCGGCTTGCCCGGGGTGGCACTGTATGGCCCCACCGACCCGGTGTTGACCGGTGTGCAGGGGGTCCGGGCGTCGTCACTTGCGGCCGACTTCCCCTGTGCCCCCTGTGTGCAGGAGAGTTGCACCTATCGCGGAGAGTTGGGTAAAGGGGTGGACCCGCCCTGCTTCAGTACCCTCAAGCCGGAAACTGTCTGGCGGGCGTTGCGGAGGCAGAGCCTGTGAAGTGCGTGATGGTGCTTTACCACTATTTCCCCTGGGGCGGGCTGCAACGGGATTTTGCCCGCATCGCCCGCGAGGCCGTTGCCCGTGGACATCAGGTCCAGGCGCTGGTGAGCGAATGGCAGGGCGAGCCCCTGCAGGGCGTCACCATCACAACGGTGCCCGTACGGGGGCGAAGCAACCATGGAAGGATGGCCCGTTTTGCCGCAGGCGTGCAGCAGTATCTCGCCGAGACCCCTCATGATCGGGTGCTGGGCTTCAATCGTTTGCCGGGTCTGGACGTTTATTTCGCTGCGGACAGCTGTTTTGCGGAACATGTGGCAGGCAAACCTGGCGTGGTTCGCTGGTTGCCCCGTTATGCCACCTACCTGAAACTGGAGCAGCAGGTGGTCGCAGAGTCGGGGCCGCGGCTGTTGTTTCTGAACGAGCACCAGCGAGATCAGTACCGGGCGCATTATGCCTTGCCGGAAAGTCGCTACCAGGTGTTGCCGCCGGGCGTGGAAGCGGATCGTCGTCGCCCGGCTAATCATGCGGCGTTGCGCGAACAGATTCGCACGGCACTGGGTGTCGCTTCGGGAGCGCCCTTGCTGTTATTTCTGGGCTCCGGTTTCAAGGTGAAGGGGCTCGACCGCGCGCTGGCGGCTTTCGCCACATTGCCGTCGCAGGCGCATTTGATGATTGTGGGCAATGACGATGCCGCACCTTACCTGCGTGATCTACAGGCGGCCACCCGTGAGCGAATTCATGTACTGGGTCCCCGTGATGACGTGCCCGCCCTGATGCAAGGGGCGGATCTGTTGTTGCATCCGGCCTATCGGGAGTCGGCGGGTATGGTGTTGCTGGAGGCAACGGTGGCCGGGTTACCGGTGTTGACCACGGATACCTGTGGTTATGCCCGCTATGTGCAGGAGGCAGGGTCTGGAGAGGTGATTGCCTCGCCGTTCGAGCAGCATAGCCTCAATTGCACCCTGGCGGACATGTTGGCTCAGCTGCCTGGCACTTGGTCTGTCGCAGGTGTCGAATATGGGCAACAGGAGAGTCTTTATCGGCTGCCGGAAATTGTGGTTGACTTGTTGGAGGAGAGGGGGAATGACTGAGTTATTCCTGCGTGAAGAGTTTCTTTCCGCTTGGGAAGGGCAGGATCCCTTTTCTCGGGTTCAGAGGTTGGACGGGGATGTCTTTCGCAGTAAGGAAGGGCGGCGTACGCTGCGTTTTTTTCAAGCGGGGCAGTCCTACTTCCTCAAATATCACCAAGGCGTTGGTTGGGGCGAGGTGATCAAGAATCTGCTGCAGGGGCGAGCGCCGGTGGTCAGTGCTCGTAACGAGTACTTGGCCAGCTTGGCACTGGCCGAGGCCGGGGTGGATACCCTGACGCCGGCGGCCTATGGCTGCCGTGGCCATAACCCGGCGGCGGTAGAAAGTTTTCTGATTACCGATGACCTGGTCGGCACCGTCAGCCTGGAGGATTACTGCCGGGGCTGGCCGGACCAGCCGCCCCCGGTGGCACAAAAGCGGCGGCTGTTGCACAAGGTGATGTGGATGGCCGCCACCATGCACGGTTGCGGCATCAATCATCGTGATTTTTACCTGTGTCACTTCCTGCTGGTGCCGGAGAGCCTGGAGCAGGGTAGCAGTGTGGCGCAGATTCGCTGTCATCTGATCGACCTGCACCGGGCCGGCCTGCGCCGGGCTGTGCCGCTGCGCTGGCGTATCAAGGATGTGGCCGGGCTGTTCTATTCCGCCATGGATATCGGTCTCACCCGCCGGGACCTGCTGCGGGCCATGGCCCTCTATACCGGCAAGAGCTGGCGTCGCACGCTAAGCGAAGAACGGTCTTTCTGGCTGGCCGTGCGCCGGCGGGCGGAAACCCTTTATCAAAAAGACATGGGCCGGGAGGCGCCACGTTGGATCTGAAAACCCATCGCAGTGCCGTGGCCATGATTGGCTATCATCAGGCCGGGCCGGTTCAGCCGTTGCTGGAGGGGGGGGCTGTTGATCAATGGTTTGATCAGCCGCATCGCTCCCTCAAGCACAATGCCAAGGTGGATGCCCGTTTGTTGTCGTCGTCCTCCGAGCCGGTGTTCGTCAAGCAATACAAGGTGGCCAGCCGTCTGCGCCGGGCACTGGTGGCGCTGACCGGCTTCCGGGCCCGGCGTATGTTCCGCCTTTCCCTGTGCCTGTTGGCCATTGGCGTGCGCGTGCCGCAGCCGCTGGCCTATGTGCTGGATCGCCGTCGTGACCGGCTGTCCTCCTTTTTTGTTTGTGAGGCGTTGCGGGCCCGGGATCTGAAGAGTGTTGCCTGCGGGCCGGGGCTCGACCAGATCGGCGGCGAAGCCCGGGTGTTTGAGCGTGTGGGCTCCATGCTGGTGGCGCTCCATGGAGCAGGTTTTGCCCATGGTGACATGAAATGGGCCAACCTGATGGTCGATGAGGCGTCCCGGGAACTGATCCTGATCGATCTGGATGGCTTGCGGCGCCCCTGGCTGTTTCGCAACAAGCGCTTTGGCCGCGATCTGGCCCGGTTTATTCTCAATGCCAGAGAGCTGGGGGCCGCCCCGGACAATATTGATACCCTGCTGGCAATGTACTCGCGGGCGCGGGGGCGCTCCGTGGACCAGGTCCGGGCGGACCTGACGCCGGCTTATAATAAACTTGCCAGACGGCATCGCGACAAATACGGGTCGACAGTGTGATGAATGAATTGTCGGATATGGGGCTGATTTTCCTGAAACTGTTCAGCGGCATGCTGGCGGTGCTGTACATGCAGCGCAAGATCTATGCGCTGCGCAACTATGTGGAAACCCGCCCCTGTCTGGACGATTTATGGATGCTGGCGCTGGTGGCGCTGGCGGTGGCCGCCACTGCACCGGTGCCCTGGTTGCACGGTGTGCTGCTGACCGTGGTGACGGTTTCCATGCTGATCATGTGGCTGGATGCAGTGCTGGTGCACCTGTTCGGCTTTGAGGTCAATCTCAGTAATATCCGCATTTTCCTGCAGGGGGCGGAAAGTTTTTCCGGCGATTCCCGGGAGTTGCTCGATAACCTGAAAAAACGCTCCTGGTTTCTGGCTGCACCGCTGGCGGTGGTGATGCTGGCGCTATCCTCCTTTCTCAACATGGAAGCCTGGAACGATGGCGAACAGATTGCCTGGAGCGGCTTTCTTGCCCTGTTTCTGGTGGGTATTACCAAGAGCCGGTTTCGTCTGGTCGGCGCGCCGGTGTGGCTGGGGCTGGCGGGGCTGGCTTATCTGGTGATCGAGCACCTGGACGATCTGCCGGTGCTGCTCTGGCAGCACGTTTTTGCCTGGTCGGCGCTGGCGCTGGTGGTGCTGGTTTTTGCCGCCAAGCTGTTCGGGCGCGGGGTGGCCAGCCGTTTCTTCTCGGCCCGCTCTCCGGTTCGTGATTTCATCCATGGCGCCCGGTTGCGGCCCAGCAAGTCGGTGACCCTGAGCGAAGCGGACCGTCAGCGTTTTGTCTCTCTGCCGCAGGCGTCGCCAGTGCCCAGTGAGGCCTTTGGCCGTTGCCGGGGGGCCAGCGTGATCATGATCACCATGGAGTCGCTGGCGCGGGATTACATCCAGCCCTACAACCCGGAAGGGGCGGATCTGCCCTGGCTGAAAAGTCTGGCGGCCCAGGGGCTGGTGTCCGATAACCACTATGCCTGCTGCCCGAATACCAACCGGGCCATCCAGCATATCTATCAGGGCAACTATCCCTGCTCGCCGGATTACCCCTTCCTGCCGCTGCTCAAGGCGGCCGGTTACAGCACCACCTACATGATGATTTCCCGAACCCGCTTTTTTAACCTCTGCGATATTCTGGCGGATATCGGATTTGACCGGGTGCTGGACCGCGATAGCCAGGGGCTGGAGCCGGCCCGCGGCGATTATGCCTTCCTCGATCAGGTGGATGCCATCAATGAGGCCCTGGGTGAGGGGCCCTTCTTTCTGCATCTGAAAAACGAGCAGACCCATTCACCTTATCAGGTGGTGGAAAAGGCGCGTTTCAGTCGGCACAGCGATGAAAGTCGTGAAGCGCATTTCAAGAATGCCGCCGAAGAAGCGGATGAGGTCATGGCCCGCTTTCTTGCCGCACTGGGCGAGCGCCGTGACCTGTCAAATACCCTGATCGTCTATACCGGTGACCATGGTCAGAGCTTCGGGGAATTCGGTTATGTGTCCCACTCCAGTGCCAGCGTCAATCCCCAGGTGCGGGTGCCGTTGGTGATGCAGCACCCAAAGCTGGATGCCGCCACCCTGAATCGCTCCACCCATTTTGATCTGATGCCCACGGTTCTGGATCTGCTGGGCATCGAATGCCCGGCGCCGGTGTTTGGTCGTACCCTGATGGCCGGTGACAACAACCGGCCCCTGTTGCTTTATTCGCAGACTCGCAAGGGCAATGCGCCGTCCAATGCCAGCCTGCTGGATGGCGATGACAAGATCATGGTGGACCTGATCTACGGCTATCGTTACCGCCTTGGTGCGGATGATCATCTACGCCAGAAAATCCCCCCGGCCCAGGCGGCCTATCAGGAAACGCTGATGTACGCGGCCATGGATACGCGTGGGCTGATAAGCGATTCGGCCTTTTCTCCGCGCCAGAAGACCGGAGGTGATCAGTGACGCCGCCATTGCCACGGGTGTTGTTTCTGGCCATGAGCCGCAATCAGGAAAAACATTTTCGTGCCCTGGCCGAACAGATGCCAGTGGACGGCCGGGTCATCAATGCCAAGCACCCCGGGCGTGGCCCCTGGCTCAAGGCCCTGGGCTGGCTCTGGCGGCGCCGTGGCCAGTTGCCGGGCTGGCTGCGCTTTCGGGTCAGCAAGGGGCAGCTCAATGACGGTGCCCACGGGCGCTGGTTCCGGTTCGGCCTGGGGTTGCGCATTGCTCACCTGATGGCCGGCCTGATGCGGCAGGTCCGTGACTGGCAACCGCAGGTGCTGTTCGTGCTCAACGGGGCTCACTACAAACAGCAGGCGGCCATCAGCTGGGCCCGGGAAGCCGGTCTCAAGGTGGCCTATCTGGAGTTGGGCTTTCTGCCCAATACCATGGCGCTGGATGGTGCCGGGGTGAATTATGCCAACAGCATTCCCCGGCAGGCCGCTTTTTATCGCAACTACTCGCCCCGGGGAGAGGTCGCGGATGCCACCCTGGTGCGGCGGCCACCACGCAAGCCGGTGGGCGAGCCCATCGAGCTGCCAGCGCGCTACCTGTTCGTGCCTTTCCAGGTGTATGACGATACCCAGATCCTGATCCATTCGCCCTGGGTTCCCAGTATGGAAGCGCTTTACCAGGCGCTGGTCGAGACGGTGGATGCCCTGCCGGGTGACTGTGTTTATGTGGTCAAGGAGCACCCCACCTCCAAAAAAGCCTATCCGGAACTGCATGGGCGCCACCCCCGTATCCTGTTTGCCAACGCCAACGACACCCAGCAACTGATCGAGCGTTCGCTGGGGGTGATCACGGTCAACTCCACCGTCGGCATCGAAAGCCTGCTGCTGGGGCGGCCGGTGATTACGCTGGGTAACGCCTGTTACAACATCGAAGAACTGGTTGCCCATGCCGATAACCGGGATACCCTGTGCGGGCTGGTTAGCGACCCGCAGGCGCTGCCGTTTGATGGCGCGCTGGTGCGTCATTTCGTCGCCTGGTTGCGCGAGCAGTATCTGGTGCCAGGGCGCTGGCCGGAATACGGGCCTGATTATCCGCGGCGCATGCGCGAGAGATTGGATCAGATCCTGTCCGGGGAGCCGTTCTGATGTGGCGCTACCGGCCTAGCCCGCTGGAACTTGATGCCTTGCTGAAAGAGGCTGGTTCGCCGATTTCCGGTGCCGGCACGACTACCCGGGTGTACGCTCTGGAGATTGACGGTGAGCCCTTTTTCCTCAAGCTCAGTGAGTCGGAGTCGCTGAAAAGCCTGTTACCTCGACTCTGGAAGGTCCGTGCCTGGTGTTCCTCGACGGAGCTTGAGGGGCGCAACCTGCAATGGCTGGCTGGCCAGGGGGTGGCGGTGATACCGGTGCAGACGCTTGCCACCCGTTACCGGTTCGGCTTGCCGGTGGCCGGCTTCATGCTCAGTCGGGCCCAGCCTGGTGACTCCCTGGAAGCACTGTTGCAGAGCGCGCCGTCGCCCAGGCGCAGCGAACTGGCCGAGGCCTATGGTGCCCTGTGTGCTCAATTGCATGGCCTGGGTGTTTATGAGCCCCTGCGCGCCAAGGATGTGATTGTCGACCGACATCAGCTGATCTTGCTGGACCGGGAAAAACCGCCGGGTCGGCCCGGTTGGCATAAACAGGCCGCGCTGCGCTCCCTGGAGCGCGCCTGGTATCGAAACCGGCGCAGTGGCCTGGTGCTGGATGCGACGCGCAGCGAGGCGTTCGTCAGGGGCTACTGCCGTGTCTGTGCGCAGGCGGATGCCTTATCCGTGGCCGGCAGGGTGAAGGGTTAGCGGTAGTCCGGTTGCTGGTGGCGCAAGATGTACCAGTAGTCCTGGCTTATCGGCGTGCCCCGGGATACCCCCTTGCGCGCAAAGTGTTCGCGGACGCTTTCAAGGGTTTCCCGGTAAAGTCGGCGCTGTTTGTGCCGGGGCAGCTCCAGCCGGGAAAAATAGGCGGCAAAGAAACGCCGTCTCTCTGCCGGTGTGATGTAGTTATTGGCCAACAGCATTACCTGTTTGAGGTTACGCTTCTGCTCGCGGCCAAACCGCAGCGGTTTGCGGGTACGTTCGTTATCAATAAGGGCTAGTCGGTAGCCTAGGCTGCCGGGATGGATGATGATGTTGTTAGGGCGTAGGTCGCCGTGGGCTATCTTGGCCGAATGCATCCGGCCTACCATATGGCCAAGGGCGCGGAACAATTCGCGCCGCCATGGCCGGGTAGAGGCAGATTGCAGGAAAGACTCCAGTGCATTGAGTAGCTGAGGGCCTTCCAGGTCCTCCATGAGGATGAAGTCGCAGCGCTGATGGTGGCCACATGCAATGATGGTGGGTGCTAAGCAGCCGGCTTCTGTCAGTAATCGGGTGCCAGTTAAGGTGCGATAGGCTCGATTGCTGCCCAGCGATCGCTTGATCAACTCCTTAAACTGTACATTATTGAAGCTCTTGAAATAAAGGCGGCCATTTTCCTGATAGGCAATCAGATTGCGTGCGTTATTTTTTACTACAGACCAGCCTCTCCGATCTGATAAAACGGATGTGATCCCATCATGCAGAGCTTGCTTATCAATGTCTGGAGCGATGTAGGTTAAATGCGGCATAACGAAGTTTGTGAAATTCGGGGGGCATATTTTAACGGTCTTTACGAGTTTTCACTACTGCTTGGTAATCTTCAAGACTGTGGCGAAAAGGTGTTGAATAAATAATATGCTACTTTCAGTTATTATTCCCAGCTATAACAGCAGTCACTACTTGCCAGGTGCGGTGGAGTCGGTGCTGGATGGATTTGAAGATCGGATCGAAATTATTGTTGTTGATGATGGTTCAACCGACGATATCGAATCGGTGCTAGCTGCTTTAGGAGAAAGAT
This sequence comes from Alcanivoracaceae bacterium, assembly GCA_002706085.1. GTDB lineage: Bacteria > Pseudomonadota > Gammaproteobacteria > Pseudomonadales > Alcanivoracaceae > Alcanivorax. The sequence continues at coordinate 121,823 of PAJO01000035.1, forward strand.
ATTTTCAGCTCCGGTGGGTTAGGCAATCTAATCAAGGGGTTGCGGCCGCACGTAATAATGGGGCTAAGGTGTCTACGGGTGATATTCTGTTGTTTCTTGATGCGGATGACATTATTTGCCCTGGCGGCTTGGCTGCAGCTGTCGATGCGATTGAGACGGATGAAGTCGCTCATGATTTCTATATAGGTCGTTACTCCATAGCATGTGAAGATGGTTCGCTTAAATGGATGCCAGCCACATTGGGTAATAATCAGGGTGTCAGGAATTACCTGTCAGGTCGATTGAGCGTTCAGCAAGGAGCTTATCTGATTCGCAGAGAGGCTTACTTGGAGGCTCCATTCCCGGAGGGGCTTGTCACTCAAGAAGATATCCCATTTTTTCTTTCTTGTTTGGCAAGGCTTGATTGCTTGGTTGTTGATGTAGAAATGGTCCGCTATCACAAGTATCGAGGTTCCGTAAGCAAGGCAAAAGATAAAGCTCTTCAGGAAGGGTTCGCTAACATGGATGTGCTGTTCGAAAGCCCATATTGTTGCCCGGTTCTAGAAAGTTTTCGTAATGAGATTTACCGCGCGAAAGCACGTGGTCTGGTGCGGTATGCACTAAAGAACGGTTCTGTTGAGGATCTTTTGAGAGTCTATAGAGGGTACATAGATAGGGTGGGGTTCAGGGCTTTCTTGGACATCCGCTACCAGTTTAAATTTCTGAAAGCATTGTTGAGGCTGTGGAGTAAATGAGGTGAGTTTCTTTTGTTGCGGATTTTAAAATGATTTATGAAAGTGTGGTGGGCTAATGGTGTGTGGTTATTGTCTGCGTAACTTCTGGCGGGGGGTTCTTTTTTGGGGGTTCGTGGCGTGGGTGTTCTCGTTTTTCGTAAGTAAAAGCGTCGGGGCGCAAGACAAGTTTTTCTATTTTGGAGTCGCGGTGCCAGTTGTTCTTCTGCTCGTCTTTGGTGATGGAGGGAAAATTCCAAAGGTGATTTTGGGTGTGGTGGCGCTGCTTTTTATTCTGTCTGTTCCGGTTTTTTGGAGCGGTGATGCAGAGTATCTTAACCTTGTGGGTCGATATGCTCGCTATTTCATTTTAACTTCATGCGTATTTTTGGCGCCGTTCCTTCTCAGGAAGGATATTGATAGGCTTTCTCGATTTCTGCTATGGGCAATTATCGTTGGGGCATTCATTGCAGCGCTTTTGCAGTGGCTGAAGTTTGCTCTGGTGTTGAATTTTGAATTGGCGCCTCAAGGTATTGCTGGTGTGGGAGGTGTTGGAGTAAACCCTAATGTGACAGGGGCGGCAATGGGGGTGGCTTTCCTGGTTGCGGGCCACATGAGTTTCTCTCTGGATAAGGGTTGGGTTCGTACATTTTTGACCCTTGCCTGCCTGTTGTTTTTCGCATCGATATGTTTGGCGTTTGCGCGGACAGCCTTCGTGGCAGTTTTCATGGTTCTGGTAATGAATAGATTTCCGATCAGGGATTTTTTTGTATATTACATTCTGCTTTTTGTACTCTGTGTATTTTTGCTGGCTGTAGCTTGGGGTGTGTATGGTTTGGATCCTATCCTTGCATTTGCTGATAGATTGCTTTCAGGGAGAGTCTCTATCTGGCGGCAGCTTCTGCATGATGTGTCTGGGCATTGGTGGTTCGGATTGGGTTTGCAGCGAGAGCTTGAGTTTTATAATCCAGGTCCGGGTGTGCAATACATGACAGCACATAATATTTATTTTCAGGCCTTTAGAAATGGCGGGTTCTTTGCGTTGACAGCGCTTGTTTCTCTTGTGGTTCTTATTGTAAGGAATGTCGATAGAGGTAATTCCTCATATGTATGGCGTAGTATTCTATCCTTTGGACTGCTCTACGCTTTGATTGACGCCTATTACTATCCGGTTTCTGATCCTAATTCTAACTGGCTTTTCCTTTGGTTGCCCGCAGGTTATTTATTGGTGGCCGCTATCGAAAGGAATGGGGGGCAAGAGAGAGGGGGGAGAGGGGCTTCCTTCGGGGCGGACATTTAAGAGGGAGTTGTAGTGTTGTATATGGAGTTCTTATTTATTGAATGGGGGAAATGGCTCAGTACAGCTTGGAGCTGCCTGCGGGTTGATGCTTGAAACGTTTATGTACCCATAAATACTGCTCAGGGTGCTTGCGCACATAGTGTTCGATTGTGCGGTTGATGCGGGCGGTATCCTGTTCGTCGTCGCCGCAGGGGAACCCCTCCAGTGCCGGACCAAACTCGATTTCGTACTGCCCGCCGGGTAACCGGTAGTGGGCACAGGGAACAACCGCAGCGTTGCCCATTCTGGCAATGCGGGAGGTAGCGGTAATGGTGGCGGCGGGGATGCCGAAGAAAGGAACAAACACGGCGTGGGCAATGCCGTAGTCCTGGTCAGGGGCATACCAGAGGATCTGGCCATTCTTGAGGAGTCGCACCATCTGGCGAATGTCAGAGCGCTTTACCGAGCTTACCATGTAATTGCCGCGCCCCTTATTGATCAGGCGGTCAATGACCGGGTTGTCATTGGGACGATAGACACCATGGAAATCCACTCCGTAGCCGAGTAACCGGCTCCCCACATCCAGGCTGTTGAAATGCATGCCCAGCAGTAAAACTCCGCGCCCTTCGGCTTGCGCCTTCTCGATGTGCTCCATGCCTGTAATGGTGAGGCGTTTATCCAGATTGATGCGGTGGTTGCTGAAGCTGCCAGCCATTTCCAGAATGGCTTCGCCGGTACTGATGACGCTGCGTTTTGCCAACGCTTCCTGCTCTTCGCGAGACAGTTCCGGAAAGCACAGGCGGATATTGGTGAGGGCAATATGGCGCCGTTTTTTGACAAGGTGCCAGCCCAGGTGGCCAACGCCGCGCCCGGTGGCGAGCAGCATATTCCAGGGCAGTTGCCCGACCAGCCAGAACAAAACGATTCCTATCCAGCTGGGGATGAGCCGCGGATCTGACAGGCGTGTGGGGCGTTGTTTTCGTTTTCCCATGGAGGTCTCGGCTGGCTAGCGCAGGGCTGGCTGGGCGGAAGGCCGCTCGCACAGGCGAGCACAGAGAAGCGCAAGAGGAAGCCACAGGCTCAACCAGCTGGCATGGAAGGGGGCAATCAGGTATGAACCTGCAGCAAAGGCCATGCACAGCCCGGGGAGAGCGGCAATGGTGTAGGCGTTGCCGCCCTTCCAGAATTCCTGGCGCTGGATCAGTCCGGCGATCGGACTGGCCCAGCTGGCGATGAACAGGATAAGGCCGATTAGCCCGAGGTTGTGTACCAGCAGCAGGAAGATGTTGCGAGGATGGGCAAGCACTTCCAGTTTGTCAGCATGGTGAGCCACCACGCCATTAAGGTTTTCCTGGTTGAGGCCAGTGCCAACCAGAGGGTTCAGGAAATATTTGCTCAGTGCGACATCGCTGCTGCCCTGAACCATCAGGTAGAGCGCTGCGAGTACCGGGATGATTGCCAGCCAGTGACGGGGGCTGCGTGCCACGATCCAGGCCACAATCAGCAACAGGCTCATCAGTCCCAGGGGCAGGGAGACGAGCCCGATAAAGACAATCCCGACGGCGGCGCCGACCAATCGGCGGGCACCCTTGCCGTTTGCGCCTTCATCCAGCCCTTGTGCCACCAGAATAAAGGTCGGGGCGACCATGGCCATCAGCGCCATGGAGGGATCCAGTGAGGGCAGACGGAAAATCAGGTTGGCGGGTTCGCTGAACAGTGGGCTGCTGAGCGGCTGAGTCGTGTAATAACTGATGATCACCATAAAGCCGACCACCATGGCACACAGGGCCCCGTTGGCCATGGCCTGACGGAAGGTGTTGCGGAAATACATGTGCAACCAGCGGAAAATACCCACCATGACCACGATCTGTACCACGCCCCGGACGGTCCGTGAGGTGTTGGGCTCGTCGGCCCAGGCCATGCTCAACAGTGCCCAGCCCAGCAGAAGATACAGGGGGACCAGTAAGGGGGACGCCATCAGCCGGTAATCCCCGCTGACAATGGCCCGGGTCAGCAGGGTGAGGGACGGCAGGAAGAACAGTACGTCCAGCACATTGAGCAGACCAATGCGGGAATTGAACAGAAAGGTGCCGCTGAACATGACGGCGAAGGACAGGGTCAACCACCAACGTAACCAGCGTCCTTGCATGATGTTGGGGGGTAAAGGTGGCATAGGGGCCTGTCGCTCCATGGTAGTGGTTAGCCGCATGATACCCCGTGAACCAGGGTGTTGGCATGTTGCGGTGCGCAAGTTTAATGGCTCGGCTTGCGGGCATCCAGCTCTGTGCCGGTTGGGCGCCTGATGTTGTGCCCGCTATGCTACACTGCGCCGAAATCCGGCTCTGTTGTGTTTTGGAGACCCTATGCACAATCCGCACATTCCTGCTCTTGCCAAGGCCCGTGTTCTGGTGGCCGGTGACGTCATGCTTGATCGCTATTGGCATGGTCCCACGGGACGGATTTCGCCGGAAGCGCCCGTGCCGGTGGTGCGGGTTACCGAGCTGGAAGATCGCCCGGGCGGGGCGGCGAACGTGGCCTTGAACATGGCCGCGCTGGGCGCGCGTGCCGAGCTGGTGGGGGTCACCGGGGAGGATGAAGCCGCAACCATACTGGAAGAACGACTGAACGCCGCCGATGTGGGATGCCATTTCCAGAAGGTGGCCGGGCTGCCAACCATTACCAAGCTGCGGGTGATCAGTCGTCAGCAGCAATTGCTGCGGCTGGATTTCGAAGAAGCGTTTCACGACCAGGACCCCGCGCCCTTTGCCGAGAAGGTCAAAGCCCAGCTGGCCCATTGCGGCGCACTGGTGTTATCGGACTATGCCAAGGGAGCCCTGCGTGATTGTCAGGGGCTGATTGCACTGGCCCGCGAGGTCGGCGTGCCGGTGCTGGTAGACCCGAAAGGGACGGATTTCAGTCGCTACCGTGGGGCCACCCTGCTAACTCCTAATTTGAGCGAGTTTGAAGCAGTTGCCGGGCCGGTGAAAGACGAGCAGGACCTGATCAACAAGGGGCAACAACTGATCCGGGAGTTCGATCTGCAGGCGCTGCTGGTGACCCGCAGCGAGAAGGGCATGACCCTGCTGCGCGACGGCAAGCCGGAACTGCATTTGCCGGCCCGGGCCCGAGAGGTGTTCGATGTCACCGGCGCCGGTGACACGGTGATTTCCGTACTGGCGGCCTCGCTGGCGGCGGGGGCACCCATGGAAGATGCCGTGGCGCTGGCCAATATTGCTGCCGGTATTGTGGTCGGCAAGCTGGGCACGGCGGTGGTCTCTGCGCCTGAGCTGCGCCGTGCGGTGCACCGGGAGGGTGGCTTTGGTCGTGGGGTCATGAGTGAAGAGCAACTGTTGATTGCCATTGAGGATGCGCGTGCCCAGGGGGAGAAGATCGTGTTCACCAATGGCTGCTTCGACATCATCCATGCTGGCCACGTGGGCTATCTGGATTCCGCCCGCCGCCAGGGCGACCGTCTGGTGCTGGCGGTGAACGGAGATGAATCCATCCGCCGCCTGAAAGGCCCGGGCCGCCCTATCAACCCTCTGGATCGCCGCATGGCCGTCCTCGCTGCGCTGGAAGCGGTGGACTGGGTGGTCGCCTTCGATACCGATACCCCCGAGCCACTGCTGGAAGCCATCAAGCCGGACGTGCTGGTGAAAGGCGGCGACTACAGTGTGGAAGAAGTGGTCGGCCACGAGTTTGTGAAGGGCTACGGCGGAGAGGTGAAGGTGCTCGATTTTATTGATGACATCTCGACGACGAAAATCGTGGAACGAATCAAGAAAGACAGTGAATAGTTAATAGTGAACAGTTAACAGCTGCGCGAGCAGCCGTTTTTGATTTTTCAAACGTAAGAGGCCGCGCCCAAGGGTGGGCGCGGCCTCTTACGTTTCAACATGCAGAGCGCGAGCACGCGTCGCTGTTAACTGTTCACTATTAACTATTAACTATTAACTGTTAACTGCCTTTCCTGTGTTTTGCCGGTGTCACCCCCGTCCACCGTTCAAACGCTCGCACGAATGCTGCGGATTCACTGTAGCCCAGTAGTTCTGCGATGTCGGCGATGCTTCGGTCGGAGTCGGCCAGATAACGTTTCGCCTTGTCCTCACGGACCTTGTCCATGATGCCCTGGTACGGGTGGCCTTCCTTGCTGAGTTGTCGGCGAAAGCTGCGTTCCGGGATGCTGAAGGCCTGGGCGACCTGTTCGGCAGTGGGAAAGCTGCGGGCGAACAGGTTCAGATAGGCACCGACCCGGGCCGCCAGGTCATCGGTGGGGGCTTCGCGGCGGGCGAGCATGGCGTCGCACTGTTCGCGGTACATGTCCTGTGCCATGCGGTTATAACCTGGCAGGCGGATGGCCATGTCCTCGTTGCGGATTACTGCCTTGCAGTGGGGCTGGTCATAGCGGATCGGGCAGCCAAAATAGGCCTCGAAGCGGTCGGCACAGCGCGGGCGCGGGTAGGGCATCCACACTTCGACGGGTTTCAGGTTCAGGTTAAGTTGGGTCTGGATGTCGTTGACCAGCTTGAAGGTGCCGACCATGTCCCGGTCGATCAGGGTGCGCGACACTTCCGGCGGCAGCGGGATCGGGTAAAGCTCCAGGGCGGTGGTGTGTTCGCCGGGGATCAGAGCGATTTCGCCGTAGAGGTAGGTCAGGGCCTGATATTGCACCCCGAACTGAAACCCTTGAAAGGCGGTTTCGCTGGTCATCAGCAGCATGGCTAGTTGTCCGTAACCGGCAAACCCGAAGCGGCTGCCCATTTCGAACCCCAGCATGGGGTCGTCGACCTGGGGTAGTAGCTCGGTGAGGATCAGCAGTTCCCGGTCGCGGCCGATCTCACTGCTTGGGTCCAACTTGTCCTTATCCAGCCCATGACGGGCCAGCACCGGGCCGCAGTCGATCCCCTTCTCGGTCTCGAGCAGTTCGATGGTATAGATGAGGGCAAGAATGGAGCGTGCTGACATTGGCCGAAATTATCAATTTTTGGTCAGGTTAACACGTATTCACAGGGGGCTGGCAAGGCTAGAGTGCTGCCATCAAGGGAACCGCTGAGCACGCAAGGCGTTATTCAGAGGTTCCCAAGGAGCCCGTGAGCGTCCCGAGGAGAATACCAATGACAAGTCAGGCCCGTATCAACGTTAAAACCCATCGCGTCAAAGTCGCCATTGTTGGCGGCGGCTTCGGCGGCCTGTGCATGGCGATCAAGCTGCGTGAGGCCGGCATTGATGATTTTGTGATTCTGGAAAAAGACGATGGCCTGGGGGGGACCTGGTACCACAACAGCTACCCGGGCGCGGCCTGTGATGTGCAGTCTCACATGTATTCCTTCTCGTTTGAAGCGAACCCGGACTGGAGCCATCGCTACAGCGGGCAGCAGGAGATTCACGATTACATTCAGGGAGTGACCGACAAGCACAACATTCGTCAGTTCACCCGCTTCAATGCCGAGGTGACCGGTGCCCATTTTGATGACCAGGCCGCCCTGTGGACCCTGAATCTGGCCGACGGCAGCCAGCTGATCTGTCAGCATTGGGTGCTGGCCAGCGGGCCGCTGCATGTGCCGTCCTTCCCCAACTTCAAGGGCATGGAGAACTTCAAGGGCAAGATCATTCACTCCGCCCAGTGGGATCACGATTATGACATGAGCGGCAAGAAGGTCGTGTCCATCGGTACCGGTGCCAGTGCGATCCAGTATGTACCCCATGTGGCGCAAGAGGCCGGTCATCTGACGGTGGTGCAACGGACCCCGCCGTGGATCATCCCCCGCGATGAGCGTGCCTACTCTGGCATGAGCAAGTGGTTGTTCCGCCGGGTGCCAGCCCTGCGCCAGCTGCATCGTTTGCGCCTGTATCTGAGTAATGAAGCCCGGGTATTGCCGATCTTCAACCCGCGCATCGCGCGGCTGGCCGAGCCCGCTCTGAAGGCCTTTATCCACTATCAGGTGAAAGACAAGGAAACCGCTCGAAAGCTGGTGCCCAATTACACCCTGGGGTGTAAGCGCATTCTGATCTCCAATGCCTATTACCCGACCTTTAACCGCGATAACGTGGCGTTGGTGACTGAAGGGGTGAAGGAAATCCGTGAGCACAGCGTGGTGTTCAGCGATGGTTCCGAGCAGCAGGCGGATTGTCTGGTGCTGGGCACCGGCTTTGTGGTGGACCCGCGGATCTACATGAAGGATTTCGAGATTACCGGGCTGCCCGGGCGCCGTTTGCAGGACGACTGGAAAGACGCGGCCCAAGCCTATCTCGGCACGACCGTGAGCGGTTACCCGAACATGTTCCAGCTGGTGGGGCCGAATACCGGCCTGGGCCACAACTCCATTATCTTCATGATCGAAAGCCAGGTGCGGTACATCATGGATGCCATCGGCAAGCTGGATGCCCGAGGTGATGCCTGGCTGGATGTGAAGCAGGAAGTGCAGGATCGCTACAACGACAAGCTGCAGGACGAGCTGAAAGGCACCGTGTGGCAGAACGGCGGTTGCACCAGCTGGTACCAGCAGGCGGATGGCCGCAATACGGCCCTGTGGCCCCATGCAACGTTCCAGTTCATGGCTCGCACCTGGAATGTGAACATGAAAGATTACCGTTGGCAGCCGGCGGTTAAAAACCCTGCTGCGGTGGGTGCCGCCAGAGTATAGTGGCCGGTTCGCCTTGTGAACCAGGCTCCAACGGTGGTTTTCGTACTGCTGGAGCCTGGCTTGCAAGGCCCGGATTTACTGGTTGCAGGACACTGGCGAGCTTTGTTGATAAAGCCGAAGCGCGGCGTCCATCTTTTCTCCCAGCATTTCAATGCGCGATTCGTGATTGGGGTGAGTAGACAGAAACTCCAGCGGTTGTGCGCCGCTGGCGGCGGCCATGTTGCGCCATAGCTGGGTGCTTTGTCGGGGATCAAAACCGGCGCTTGCCATTAACTCCAGTCCCATCACATCGGCTTCTTCTTCGTGAGCGCGGCTGAACGGCAGGGCAATGCCCAGCCAGGCGCCGACGCCCAATGCCTGCAGGATATTCTCGGTATCCGCGTCCCCTTCACTGAACAGCCCGATCAGAAACAAGACAGCCTTGATACCCAGTTCCTGGGTCAGGCGCTCGTTGCCGTGGCGTGCCAGAACATGGGCAATCTCATGGCCGATCACGGCGGCCAATTGCGCATCGTTATTGGCGACCTGAAGCAGCCCTTCATTGACGCCGATCTTGCCGCCAGGCAATGCGAAGGCGTTGGGGGTGGCATCGGCAAAGACCACAATCTCCCAGCTGTCTGGCAACGGCGAGCCCGGAAAACGTGCCGGGATGCGGCTTATCAGATACTCAGCGACACACTGAACCTGGCTGTTGGCGTTGTCATTCTGGCTGGCAGGCAGTTGCTGCTGCATTTGCACGAAGGCTTGCCGGCCAAAGTCGGCCATCAGGGTGTCCGGCACCAGAGCCAGTTGTTCACGGCCGGTAGGTGTGTTGTCGCAGCCGGATAAAACCAGAAGCGAGAGTAGTAGAAGCCAGGGTCGTTGCACGGCGCATTGCCAGGTTGCGGGTCGAACATTCACGGTAACGTAGCGCGGCGGGCTTGGGTAGCCGGTGGGCGGGGAGCGGAAACGAAAAAGGCCTCGCGAAGCGAGGCCTTTTCGAAGATGGTGCCCGGAGGCGGAATCGAACCACCGACACGGGGATTTTCAATCCCCTGCTCTACCGACTGAGCTATCCGGGCAATCAGGGCGCGTATTAAAGCCGCTGGAGACGGGTGCGTCAAGCCATGCGGGTTTATTTGTTCGCATCGTGAGCAACGGGGGTGTAACCCTCGGCTTTTTCGTAGCTCTCGTTGTTCAGAAAACGATCACGTTGTTCGTCGAGAAAGGTCTTGGCCTGTGGGTCCATCACGTTCAGGTGCTTCTCGTTGATCAGCATGGTCTGCTCGTGGAGCCATTCCTGCCAGGCTTTCTTCGACACGTTATCGAAAATGTCCTGCCCCTTCGGGCCGGGGAAGGGGGGGCGATCGAGTCCTTCCAGTTCGCTCTGGTATTTGCGGCACAGTACCGTGCGGCTCATGGCAACTCCGTGGCTGTGTGAGTGTGTCGGGGACTATAACATGCGAGGCTGGCGCGGGGCGTCCAGCGTGGCCAGCAGCTTTTTCACCGGTGCGGCCAGCCCGAGCTTGCCGGGGGCCCGGGGATCCACCCAGCGACCGTCTTCGAGGCTCGTAGTGTCGCGGGTGCCTGCCGCCTGCACGGTTACTTCCAGTGGTGAAATATCCAGGTGGTAGTGGCTGAAGGTGTGACGAAACGACGCGAGCGGTTGCGGCGCGTCTACCGCGGAAAAGGCGCGGGCGNTGAGGGNCTCGGCCAGTGGGTGTTCCGTCTCGGTCTGGGGGAAACACCAGAGCCCGCCCCAGATGCCTTGCTGCGGGCGTTGCTCCAGCCAGACCCGTCCTGTCGGGTCTCGCAGAATGAGCATGGTGGTGGCACGGACGGGCAGGGCTTTTTTCGGTTTCTTGCCGGGGTAATCCTGCGGATTACCGTTGGCNTGGGCCTGGCATCCGCGCTGGAGGGGGCAGGCGCCGCAGTCCGGGGTGCCTCGNCGGCACAGGGTGGCGCCCAGATCCATGATTGCCTGGGTGTAATCCGCCAGNCGGGTATCGGGGGTGTAATGCTCGGACAGCTCCCATAACCGGGTTTCTACCGGTTTCTTGCCGGGCCAGCCGGGCACGGCGTGATAGCGGGCCAGCACCCGTTTCACATTGCCATCGAGGATGGCGGCGCGCACCCCGCGGCTCTGGGCAAGGATGGCACCGGCGGTGGAGCGGCCAATGCCGGGCAGGGTGGCCANNTCGTCCACGGTGTNGGGGAACTCTCCCTGATAATTTTCCAGCAGCTGCCTGGCGCACTTGTGCAGATTGCGCGCGCGCGCGTAGTAGCCCAGCCCGGTCCACAGGTGCAGCACTTCATCCTGCTCGGCCAGGGCCAGGGTCTGTACATCCGGGAAGCGTTCCATGAAGCGCTCGAAGTACGGGATCACCGTGGCGACCTGGGTCTGCTGCAGCATGATTTCAGAGATCCACACCTGGTAGGGCGTGCGCGGATGCTGCCAGGGCAGGTCCTGGCGACCGTGCTGGTCGTACCAGGCCAGCAGTGCCTGACTGAAACGTTTTGGGCTAAGAGATTCGATGGGCATCAGGTTCTGGATGGTNANGGCGGAGATGGGCTTTCGCCCATTTCCGCCCTACNCGTGATTTTGGTTTTTGGCGTGCAGTGTGCCGCCTCTTTTATTTAAACAGCTTTTTCAGGCCATCCTGGAGTTGTTTGTTGACCTCTTCCNTGGCTTTCTTCTGGGCGGCATCCTTGATGACTTCTTCGGCGGTATCGCCTTCGCCTTCAATGCCNAGNTTNTCCTTCAGNTTGTCCTGGGTGGCCTTGGCGGCGACCTGTTTGCCGATGTCCTTGAAGCCATCCTTGTCGGGGCCNCACCACTTGGCNGGGCTGCCCGCCAGNTTGCCTTCGCAGCGCAGAGGCCAGGTGGTGCCCTCCAGNTACTTGGATTTGCCGAGTTCCGGGGACTGCATGCCAATCTTCAGATCGAAATCCTGATTGAGGATATTCATCCAGCCGTTGCCGCTAATCTCGCCTTTGCTGAGGGTCGCGTTGAGGCTGTCCAGNTAGGCGACATTCTTGTCCAGCCGCGCTTTGGAGGCGAGATCAAGGATCTTGGTATCTTCNGACAGGGCGGAGGGCAGTTTACCGGATTCCTGCCCGGGGATGAGCGCGGTGGCAAGCCCCTGGAACTGGCCAAGCATGTCGTTCACGCCGCCGACCAGAGTGTGGTACAGGTTCAGGCCGCGCACAGTGGCATCGGTCAGATTCAGGTCGATATTGCCCTTGGCGGAGTTCATCAGTGCTTTCTCGCTGTTGCCGCTGGCGCTGTAGTTGCCNGACATGGAGAAAATGCCTTTGGCCAGATCGTCTTCCAGGGCCATCTGGGCAATGGGCTGGATTTGCACGGTGCGGATCGTGTTGCTGGCGGACAGTTTCGGGGTGCTGCCGGAGGCGTCNAGGGTGGCGTTGGCACTGAAGTTGCCGCCGAGAGTGCTGCCGGTGGCCTGGGTCAGTTTGAGGACACCGTTTTTCGCGGTGACCGCAAATTTCATGTCGCTGGCATTGATGCCGTCGTAGCTGAGTTGGCCAATGGCCAGCTTGCCGTCCAGCAGCAGCGGACGCAGGGTGTCCACCGGAATCAGCTCTTCCTCGCTGAGGCTGTTGGTGCCGCCGGTCTTGCCGCCGCCGGCGGCAGCGGTGACGGGNTCTTCGGTGTNGCNGGCCGGCGGCATGTAGCCATCCAGNGCAATCTTGTCGAGGATCAGATCGAAGACGATCTTGCCGCTCTCCAGGCTGGCCAGACCGGCGCTGCCGCTGAGCGTGCTGTCGTCCAGGGTGATCTGCAACGGGCTGACCATGATGCTGCCGGGCTCGCCGCCAAGGGTGGCATCCAGAGCGACTTTGCTCAGGGCCTTGTCATCGCTGGTCTCGATGGGCGCTTCGCCAATGGCTTCCAGTGCCTTGTTGGCATCGAACGGCTCGGTGGTGAGCTTGCCGCTGAGCTGGAGATCGCCGGTCAGGGCTTTGACGTCCACATTGCCGCGGGTTTGCGTGCCCGCGGCGGTTAGCAGCAGATCCTTGATGCTGAGGGTGTCTTCATTGAGGTTTACATCCAGATTCTGCTCCAGATGCACCTCCACCGGCATGGTGGTGGCGCCGGCAATGTTGGCGTCCAGCTTCATCGGGTTAAGAACAAAGTGGCTGTTGTCGATATCTGCTGCCAGCACGGTGTCCAGNTTCAGGTCCACGCGCATATCGCTCTGGTCCTGATAGCGCAGGGACATCTGCAGNGGNAANGGCNCGTCCAGGTTCACGTCCTGGGCGTTCAGNTTNAANTGCTCNACNACGATGTCGGTNCCNTCGGCGGTGTTGCGATAGCGGACCTTGCCNTCNNTGACGNCNACACTGGGGAATGGTCANNGGNATNTCCANGCTGCNGCTGCCTNNTGTCGNCTTCAGCTGGGTTCTTCTTCANCGGCGGTNTCTNCCGNCGGGGTNTGCGGGCCNATNTGTTCCCAGTTGGCNCCNTCCGGGCNNTCNACCANGTTNACNTCNANNCCAGCTNANGNTGATGCCNTCCATTTCNACNTGNCCATANAGCAGNGGNANNACGGCNACGCTGANGCTGGCNTCNTNGAGGGCGGCGAACANNTCNTCNTCNTCNGCAATGCGTGCTTCGGTGCGNCCNANGCTGACNCCNAGCGANGGCCAGAACTGCCAGGCNAGNTCTCCCTGNATNTCCAGNGTCAGGTTGGCCTGTTCNNGNGCCTGTTTNTCGATNTCNGGNTTGAATTCNTTGGGATCAATNACCTGGGTGATCACAAAAANGGCAATNGCNAATAGCANNATGATGGCAAANANNGTGATCAGCAAAATTTTTANCAGGCGTCCCATGTAGCNCTCCTTGCGCGTTGGNCAGNTGGACCGNGGATTATAGCAGTCGGGAGTGACAGACTATACGGCGCCTCTGTAAAACTCCTTGGCACTGAGATGTTCAAGGCATTTTACCGGCTCGCCGAAAAACAACCGTCGATGAGACGTTAGGGGAAGGGCGCTTGCGAAAGTTCCACACACTATTGTTGGTATTGCTGGTTTTACTGTGTCGGGCATCCTGGGGGGTTCAGGTCTCGCCAGTGTCGCTGGCGGACGCCGGGGATCGCGTCTCCCTGGGAATGAAGATGCAAATCCTGGAAGACCCGGAGGGAAACTGGACGCTGGATCAGGTGCGGAACCAGTTTGCCAGCCGGTTCCGCAATAGTGACAGCAATGCACTGAATTTCGGTTTCACCCAAAGCACTATCTGGCTGCGCTTTGCCGTGGATGCGTCACACTCGCAGGGTAGCTGGTTTCTGGTGGAGCGCTATCCGATTCTGGATGACATCACCCTGTTTGTGCCGGATGGGCACGGGGGATTTCGTGACTATGCCGTGGGCGATACCCGCCCCTTCTCACGGCGCCCGATGAATCACCGTTCCTTCGTTTTTGCCCTGGAGACCGAGGCCGGGGGGATGACGGAGTACTACATCAAGGTGCGAGGCAAGGGCGCGCTTAACATGCTGCCCATGCTGTACAGCGCCAAGGGGTTGGTGGAATTCACCTATCTGGAGCAGCTCCTGCAGGGGCTGTTTTACGGCTCGCTGGTGATCATGCTGGTGTATAATCTGCTGCTGTACCTGTCGCTGCGAGACAACGTGCATTTGCACTTTGTCATGTTTCTCGGCGGGGTCATTTATTTCAATATCTGTGTCAGTGGCTTCGGGTTGCAGTACCTGTGGCCGGAGTGGCCCAAGGTCAATGAATATTTCTGGCTGGCCACCTATGTGATTGCCCTGTCGTTGTCGCTGTATTCCCGACAGTTCCTGCAGCTGGCCCAGCGTTTTCCCCGCTATGAACGCTTGCTGCAGCATTATCAGATTCTCATCGGGGTGGCGTTTTTGCTGCAGTGGGTGCTGGAGCCGCCTTACTCCTATCACCTGTCTACCTTTGTGGCGTTGATTACGGTGGTGCTGTTCAGCTGGCTGGGCTGGACAGTGTGGCGCCAGGGATTCCGGGTTGCCCGTTTGTATGTGCTGGCCTGGTCTGTGTTTCTTCTCACCATTTTCCTGTTTGCGCTGGGTAATCTCGGGCTGATCCCGTATAGCGTGGTGGTGCCCTACCTGCCGCACTTCGGGGCGCTGTGGGTGGTGGTCATGCTGTCGTTGGCGCTGGGAGACCGGATCCGGTTCCTTGAAAATGAGCGCAAGCAGCTGGCGCAGGAGGCGCAACATACGCTGGAGCGTCACCTGGCAGATATCGAACAGATGAACCAGGACAAATCCATGTTCTTGCAGTACATCAGTCACGAGCTGAATACCCCGATCAACTGGATTGGGGCGGCCGATACCCTGGGCCAGGACAGTCAGGGTGAAAGTGAGGCGGATGTGTGGGCCATGGTGCGCAAGGGGCAAAAGCGGTTGACGGGGATTGTGGGTACCTCGCTACGCTATTTTGATCTGTCTGATCGTAACCAGCCGCCGCTGATGGGGGCGTGTCAGCCCATGTGGGTGCTGGATGCGTTGATTCGTGATCTGGATGAACAGATTGAGCGTGCCGGGCTGGCGGTGCGTAACCGCGTCTCACCCAATCTGCGCGTGCGTGCCTGTGAAAGCGAGCTGAAAGAAGTCCTCGCCATGGCCCTGGATAATGCCCTGCGCTTCAGTGCGGAGGGGGGCAGTATCGATATCAGCAGCGAAGTAGATGTGCCTGCCGGGCATGCAGACATCCGTATTCGTGATGAAGGCAAGGGGGCTACCAGCGAGCAGCTGGAGCATATTCTTGAGCCCTTCTTTGTGATGGGGTCGCGCCACCACGAAGAGGGCTTCGGGCTGTCGTTGGCCATGGCCAGGGTCATGGTGGAGCAGGTAGGCGGGCAGCTGTGGGCGGAGAGTGCCGGACCAGGTCGGGGCTTTACCCTGCACTTGCGATTGCCGCTGGCCTAGGGAGCCTCTGAATAACGCCTTACATGCTCAGCGTGACCTGGAGCGTGCAGCTGTTGTGTCTTGTCTCGACGGTAAGGGTGGTTCCCTTTCCTAGAGGCAAGGCGCAGCAGATGGGCGCTC
>PAJO01000036.1 GCA_002706085.1 Alcanivoracaceae bacterium
AGAGTGGTTATGCAGCGGACTGCAACTCCGTGTACGCCGGTTCGATTCCGACCCGCGCCTCCAATCATTGACCAGCACGGTCACCGCCCGGGTGGCGAAATTGGTAGACGCAACGGACTTAAAATCCGTTGACCTTTGGTCGTGCGGGTTCAAGTCCCGCCCCGGGCACCAATCCCCGTTACAAATCCTTACCGTTAATTCAGCGAAATCAAGCAGATGCCCCCTATTGTTAATGGGCTTTATTGCCGCCTTGGCCTGCTTTCTGTTAGCCTCATCCTTTAGTCTTAGCCCTTTCTGCGGGGCACTGAAAACAAAAAGCCGGAAAGGCAAGAGGGCTCTCTGATGAACTGGTTCCAGAACCTGTCCGTGCGGCTGAAGATACTGTCTGTGGCCGGACTGGGCATTGTGCTATTTCTGGTCTATGCCGTTTACAGCTTCTACATCGCTGAAACCAACATCAACAATCTCAAGCGCATCGAGAAACAGGACTTCCCGGTCCTGGAACTGGTCAATGCCAATAATGTGGATTTCATCGCGATCAGCGAATCCTTTATCGCGGCCATCAGCCAGGCCGACCCGGATTTGTTGCAGGAAGCGCGCAGCCGCGCAACCGAATTTGTCGGGCGGCTGGATGATATCCGAGCCATGGACCCGGCCCTTGCTGACAGCGTTGATGGTCTGCAGCGAAGCTTCAAACTTTATATCGGAGAGGCCAGTGAGCTGGCAAAAGCCCTTATCGAGGGAGATGGCGTCGGAGATGACCTGTACCAGCGTATTACCCAGGTGCGCGAGCTGCAGGATGCCTATGAGGCAGAACAGAAAGCCTTTGAAGAACAGCGCTATTCGGCCTTCCGTGAAACCCTGAATACCAGCCGCGCCGATAACCTGGGAACCCAGAAAATCGGGTTGCTGTTAGGGGCGATTGCCTTCGTGATGCTGGCGCTGATTGCCTTGCGTGTGACCCGGTCGATCACCCGGCCACTGGAAGGGGCGGTGATTGCGGCTGACCATATCGCTGACGGTAAGTGGGATACCGATATCAAACAGGGAGGCCGTGATGAAACCGGTCTGTTACTCAATGCCATCCGCAAGATGCGTGATGCGCTGGTGGCACGCAACCAGGAAGATCGGCGCCAGGAAACCATCAAGAACCATCTTGCTGAATTGAATAATCGCATGCGAGGCGAGATGAGCTACCAGCAGCTGGGCAACAACATGCTCAGTTTTCTGGTGCCGGTACTGGAGGCGCAGGTTGGGGCGTTCTACAGCTATGACCCGGATACCCAGCAGCTCAGTCTGAGCAGTTCTTATGCCATGCAGCGCCGCAAGCACCTTGCCAATCAGTTCCGGTTGGGGGAATCCCTGGTCGGCCAGGCCGGGCTGGAGCGCAAGACCATTCTTCTCGAATCGGTCCCCGACGATTACATCAGTATTGCGTCCGGAACCGGGAAGGGTGAGGCCAGCAATGTCATCGTCATGCCGGTGGTGCATGAAGAAGAGCTGAAAGGGGTGCTCGAAATCGGCGCCTTCCGCACCTTCAGCAACGATGATCTGGCTTTTCTTGAGCAGTGCTCTGAGGTGATCGCCATCTCGGTGAGCAGTGTTCTCAGCCGGGTGAAACTCGGTGAAATGCTGGAGCAGACCCGCGAACAAGCCGAAGCCCTGGAAAAACAGAAAGAGGAAATGGCGCAGGTCAATTCAGACCTGGAAGAGCAGGCCATGGAGCTGGCCGCGTCAGAATCGCGGTTGCAGCAGCAGCAGGAAGAACTCAAGGCCATCAACGAAGAGCTTGAGTCCCAGACCCAGGCACTGCGCGCCTCTGAAGAAAGCCTGCAGGCCCAGCAGGAAGAGCTCAGGGTCACCAATGAAGAGCTTGAGGCCCAAGCGCGGCTGCTGACAGAGCAGAAGACCGAAATGGCGCAGAAGAACGACGAGCTGGAGCTGTTGCGCCATGAGCTGGAAGACAAAATCAGAGAGCTGGAGCTGTCGTCCAAGTACAAATCTGAATTCCTTTCTACCATGAGCCATGAGCTGCGTACGCCGCTCAACTCGATCCTGATCCTTTCCAATGCCCTGAGCCAGAACAAGAAAGGGAACCTGGAAGAGAAGCAAATTGAGCATGCTCAGGTGATTCATTCTGCGGGTGCTGACCTGCTCAGCCTGATTAACGACATCCTGGATATCTCCAAGATCGAGGAAGGCAAGATGGACGTGGTGATTGACGATCTGTCACCCACCGAAATGGGGGAGCATTTCCGTCGTCATTTTGCCCATGTTGCCGAAAGCCGCGGCCTCGATTTTCATGTGGAGTTGGGCGACAACCTGCCAGACCATTTCTACACCGATCGTCAGCGCCTGGAGCAGATCATCAAGAACCTGCTTTCCAACGCGCTCAAATTTACCGAGCACGGTTCGGTCACCTTTAGTATTACCCGCCCGGGGGAAGGCGATACCTTGCCGTCCCGAAGCCTGAACCCGGCAGAAACCCTGCGGTTTGCGGTCACGGATACCGGTGCGGGCATCCCGGAAGAGAAACAGAAGCTTATTTTTGAAGCCTTCCAGCAAGCCGATGGCACCACCAGCCGCAAGTACGGCGGCACAGGGCTTGGACTGACGATTTCCCGCGAGCTGGCTCGCCTGCTGGGTGGTGAAATCAGCCTCTACAGCGATGGTGAAGGCACGGGCTCTACCTTCATGCTGTTTATCCCAGAAGGGACGGCAGATGCGTTAGTGACCACCGAGAACGGTGACGATGGCGATATCGGTGACAATGCCGAAGCGCATACGGCATCCATGGTGCCCATGACAGACGCGGATGACGATTTTGTGGTCCGTGAAAAAACCGTACTGATCGTCGAAGATGATGTGGAATTCTCCAACGTGCTGGTGGATCTGGCGGCCGACTACGGACTGGAGGCCCACGTATGTCACGATGGGGAGGCCGGTCTCGACTACGCCAGCCATTACCGGCCAAGCGCCATTATTCTGGACATCGGCCTGCCAGGCATCGATGGCTGGGAGGTCATGGAAGCATTGAAGGCCGATCCTCGCACCCAGGATATTCCGGTGCACTTCCTGTCCGGTCGTGATGAACGAAAGAAAGCCCTGGATCTCGGCGCGCTCGATCTGCTGACCAAGCCGGTCAACCAGAATGATATTCTCGCGGCCTTTGCCAAGATCGAAGGCGCCATTGAGAAGAATGTGCGTCGTCTGCTGGTGGTGGAAGACAGCGAAATCCAGCATGAGAGCATTCGTGAGCTGTTCGACCAGAAGGGGGTCGAAATCACTGCGGCCACCAGCGGTGAAGAGGCGCTTGAGGCGCTGCGTGAGACGGTCTTCGATTGCATGATTCTCGACCTGACCCTGCCAGATATGAGCGGTTTCGAACTACTTGAAACTGTGAATGGCAGCGACGATTACGACAGCGTCCCTGTGGTTATCTATACCGGTAAGGATCTGACCCGGGAAGAAGAGGCGCGGCTTCGCAAGCATGCTGATCGCATCATCCTGAAGACTGAGCGCTCCCATGAGCGCCTGCTCAACGAAGCGTCACTGTTCCTGCACTGGCTGGAATCCACGCTGCCGTCGGCACGGCGGTCAGCGGCGGAGAGCGTTGACCATCGTGACGATATCTTCGAGGGCAAACAGTTGTTGCTGGTGGATGATGACATGCGCAATATCTACGCGCTGTCGGCACAGCTTGAAGAGCTGGGCTTTGACATCACCATCGCCAACAATGGCCGCGAGTCCCTGGAGGCACTGGATAGCAATCCCGAAATCGATATCGTGCTGATGGATATCATGATGCCGGAAATGGACGGCTATGAAGCCATGGGCCATATCCGTGACCAGGCCAGATTCAAGAAGCTGCCAATCCTGGCGCTGACGGCCAAGGCCATGAAAGATGATCGGGCCAAGTGTATCGATGCCGGAGCCAATGATTACTGCTCCAAACCCATCGACATGATCAAATTGACCTCTTTGCTGCGCGTCTGGCTGCACAAGTAGGGCGCAGGAGTAGACCATGGCGGAGCATCTGCCGATTACTGATGAGGATATCGATGTCGAAGACATCGAAATCCGCCTGCTTCTGGAAGCCATCTTCCAGATGTACGGCTATGATTTCCGCTCCTACAGTAAGGCTTCCATGCGGCGGCGTGTGCTGCATCGCCTGACCATGTCGGGTCTGTCGTCCATTATGGATATGACCGACAAGGTCTTGAGAGACCGCCCTTTCTTTGTCACGTTGCTGAACGACTTGACCGTCAACGTGACCGAGATGTACCGCGACCCGGAATTCTACCGCGCGTTTCGTGAAGACGTGGTGCCGGTGCTGAAGACCTTCCCGTTCATCAAGATCTGGCACGCGGGCTGTTCTACGGGCGAAGAGATTTACTCCATGGCCATCCTTCTTGAAGAAGAAGGGCTGTACGATCGGGCCATGATTTATGCCACCGACATTGACAAGAATGTACTGGCAGCGGCCAAGAAGGGCATTTATTCCATCGAGGCGGTGAAACAGTATGGCGATAACTACCGGCGTGCGGGTGGCCGCCATTCGCTGTCGGATTATTTCACGGCACGCTATGACAGCGTGATCATGGACCAGCGCCTGAAGCGCAATATTGTGTTTGCTGACCATGATCTGGCCACCGATCAGGTGTTCGGTGAAATGCACGTCATTCTGTGCCGGAATGTTTTGATCTATTTTGATCGCGCCTTGCAGGGCAGGGTGATACGTCTGTTCAGCGAAAGCCTGGATCTGGGCGGCTACCTGTGCCTTGGCACCAAGGAGAGCCTGCGCTTTACCGGGGAAGAAGAGGCGTTTGATGTAATCAACAAGTCCTTGCGGATCTTCCGCAAGCGGCAACTACAACATTTGCAATGATTAGAGAAAGGCAATGATCGAGCAGAAACTGCTGTTAGTGGATGACCAACCTGCCAATCTGGTGTCGCTGGAAGCGATTCTGGAAGGCGAGGGGCGTACACTGATAAAGGCTCATTCGGGTCAGGAGGCACTGAAAGTTCTGCTCAAGGAAGACATTTCCCTGGTACTGCTGGATGTACAGATGCCCGGCATGGATGGCTTTGAGGTGGCTGAGCTGATGCGTCAGCGCAAGGACACCCAGACCATCCCGATCATCTTCGTGACGGCCATCAGCAAGGAAAAGAAATATGTCTTCAAGGGCTATCAGGCCGGGGCAGTGGACTACCTGTTCAAGCCCCTGGATCCGCTGATTTTGAAGAGCAAGGTCGACTTTTTCCTGGGGCTTGACCGTCAAAGGAAGGAGTTGCAGGAAAAGCTGAAACAGGCACAGGCACACCGGGCGGCCTACGAGGCAGGCAAGACACCACGCAGTGGAGGCGATGACACCACATCGTGAATGATCAGATGGGGCCAGTGAAGGCAATCGTGATGGGTGCTTCCTGGGGTGGTTTGAATGCCTACACCCAGGTGCTCTCGGCGTTGCCCGCCCGCTTCCCCGCTGCCATTTTGCTGGTCCAGCATCAGCATGCCAGCGCGGAAAACCGGCTCCCCTGGTTGTTGGCGCGTTATTGCGAATTGCCCGTGATTGCGCCTGAAGACAAGGAAGAGATTCTCCCGGGCCACGTTTATGTGGCACCACCCGGGTACCATATGTTGGTAAATGAGGACGAAACGCTGGCCTTTTCTGTCGGTCGGCCCGTACACTTTTCACGGCCTGCTGTAGACGAGCTGTTTTTCTCCGCGGGGGCGGTATACGGCCGACATCTCGCAGCAGTGATCCTGACCGGCGCCAACGAAGACGGCGCGGCAGGGATTGAATACATTCACCAGCGTGGCGGGTACACCATTGCCCAGTCGCTGGTGAGTGCAGAAGCACCGGCAATGCCCGACGCGGCAATCAAAACAGGTGCGGTTTCAAGGGTGCTTGATCTCGAAGCAATCGGCCCCTTCTTGGCTGAAAAGGTTGCAGGGTAGTAAACCAATGAAACAGAACATTCTGGTTGTGGATGACCACAGGGAAAACCTGATTGCCCTTGAGGCAATTCTGGATGGGGATGGCCGGAACCTGATCATGGCGCAGTCCGGCAATGAGGCGCTCTCACTGGCTCTGAAGCATGATTTTGCTTTGGTTCTGCTCGATGTGCAGATGCCAGAGATGGACGGCTTTGAAGTGGCAGAACTGATGCGCAAGAACAAGAAAACGCGCAACCTGCCGATCATCTTTGTTACCGCGATTTCCAAAGAGCAGAAATACGTATTCAAGGGGTATGAATGCGGCGCGGTGGACTACTTGTTCAAGCCGATCGATCAAAAAATTCTTGAAGCCAAGGTGAATGTGTTCCTCGAGCTCGATCGTCAGCGCAAGAAACTGCAGCAGGCCGTAGTGCAGATGAAACGGCTCAAGGATGAAAATGAGCGCCTGCTGCATGCCCTTGGTGAAGCACTGGTCGGAGCTGATGCCCGTGGCCGTATTACCTTCTGCAATGAAGCCGCTTGTGCGCTGTTGAGCCGCCAGCGGGATGAGCTGGTGGGTGAAGACCTTGCTACGACCCTGTTCAATGATGATACCGGCAAGCCCCGGTGGGAATGGAAAGATTCCCCCGTGCGGCTTGCCTGTGAAAAGGGCGAAAGCTGGAAAAACGAGCACAGCCTCTATGCCCATGACCGTGACGGGCTCGTTGCGCTAACCCTGCGCGGCAATGCCATCAACGATGACAATGGCAATTTCACCGGCCTGGTGCTGGTTGTTCGTGTGTCAGACGATGAAAACGAAGTGCGTGACGCCCGCAAAGACCATCGTCGAAACCCGCGCAAGAAGCTGTTCCGGGAAATGGTCGTGTTTGACCGTAGTACCGGTGGCAATGTAGGCCGGCTAATGAATCTGAGTGTGGATGGATTCAAGCTGTTTACTCGCCGGGATCTCCCCGCCGGGGAAAATCTGCAGCTCGGGATGGTACTTCCGGACCAGATTGCCGGGGTCAATACGGTTAGCTTTGACGCCCGGGCAGTGTGGGCAGAGAATCTGGATGCCCCGGGGGAATATCAGGTAGGCTTCCAGTTCGTCGACCTGAGCCCCCAGACACGTGAAGTCATTGTCAATCTTATGGATAAGTACTGATGCCGGATGTAGCAGAGACCCTGGAACTTGAACCCGAGGTAAATGAGCCACAGGCGCCGTATTTGCTGCCCTATGGCTATGCCAAGCGGTTCGGGGTACTGCTGCGCGACCGCGACGGTAAAAGGGAGCTGTGCTGCCGGGAAGACATGCCGGTTAACGCGCTGTCTGAAGTGCAGCGAAAGATTGGCAGTTTGCCGGCTCTTGTGCGCCTGAATGAGGCAGAATTCACTGCCGCCATGGCGCTGGCGTATGAGCAGCAGCGGGGCGCCGCAGCCGAAGCTGCAGATGATCTTGAGGGGCTTGATCTGGCCAGTCTGGCCGATGCTTTGCCCGAAACGTCCGACCTGCTGGAGCAGGAGGACGATGCCCCGATTATCCGCCTGATCAATGCGCTGCTTCAGGAGGCAATCCGGGAAGATGCCTCAGATATTCATATCGAGACTTTCGAACGCCGTCTGGTAGTGCGGTTACGTGTTGATGGCGTGCTGCGAGAAGTGCTGACCCCCAAACGCGAATTGGCGCCATTGCTGGTGTCCCGCATCAAGGTCATGGCCCGTCTGGATATCGCAGAAAAACGTATTCCCCAGGATGGCCGTATTTCACTCAGAATTGGTGGTCGAGACGTAGATGTGCGTGTTTCGACCATGCCTTCGAGCAACGGTGAGCGGGTTGTATTGCGTTTGCTGGATAAACAGGCCGGGCGGCTGCAGGTCTCCCATCTGGGAATGGGCGAGGCCTGTGACAGCCTCATGCGGGAGCTGATCCACAAGCCCCACGGGATCATTCTGGTCACCGGGCCTACCGGTAGCGGTAAGACCACCACTCTGTATGCCTCGCTCACCGAGCTCAACGACAGCTCCCGCAATATCCTCACGGTGGAAGACCCGATCGAATACCAGCTGGAAGGCATTGGCCAAACCCAGGTGAACACCAAGGTCGACATGACCTTTGCCCGCGGGTTGCGCGCGATCCTGCGGCAAGACCCTGACGTGGTCATGGTGGGGGAAATTCGTGATCTGGAAACCGCTGAAATTGCGGTCCAGGCGTCTCTGACGGGGCACCTGGTATTGTCCACACTGCATACCAACACGGCGGTGGGTGCGGTGACCCGCTTGCAGGATATGGGAATTGAACCCTTCCTGCTCTCGAGCTCTCTGCTGGGCGCGCTGGCTCAACGTCTGGTGCGGGTGCTGTGCGACGACTGCAAGCAGCCCTATGAAGCTGCCGCCAGCGAGCTGGCCATGATGGGGCTGCCAGAAAGCGACAAGGTTACGCTATATCACCCGGACGGCTGCGAGCACTGTAACCACCTGGGTTACCGAGGCCGGACCGGTATCTACGAGCTGGTGCTGATCGATGAGAACATGCGCCAGCTTATCCATGATCAGGCAGGCGAACTGGAACTCANNCGCCATGCCCGNANNCTNACCNNCNGNATNCGTGAGGATGGCTGGCGNAAGGTNCTNGNCGGNCANACCAGNGTNGAAGAGGTNCTNCGGGTNACCCGNGANGACTAACGGGACAGCNGCNGCATGCCNGCATTCGAATNNCGATCCCTGGATCACAGGGGCAAAATCAAGAAAGGGNNCNCTNGANGCNGACAGTGCCCGCCAGGTGCGTCAGCAGCTGCGTGACAAGGGNTGGGTTCCNATTGAAGTCNACGAAGCCCAGGACTCGGCNCCCAAAGCCGGGCTTGGCCGTTTTTCTTCNTCTGGCAAACTCAGTGGNGCAGAGCAGGCGCTGGTGACNCGNCANNTGGCAACCCTGCTGAAATCCGGNNTGCCGGTGGAGCAGGCCCTGTCTGCGGTNNCCAAACAGGCCGCCAACGATCGCATNGAACGCATCATGNTGGCTGTGCGGGCCAAGGTTCGCGAAGGCTTTAGNCTGGCNCGCAGTTTCGAATCCTTTCCCCGTGCTTTCCCCGAAATGTACCGGGCGACAGTGGCCGCGGGGGAGCAGAGCGGGCACCTGGAGCANGTGCTGGAGCAACTTGCCGACTACCTGGAAACCCGNCACGACACGGGNCGGTCGGTAGCCCAGGCGATGATTTACCCGGCCTTCATCATGGTGTTTGCCAGCATCGTGATCATGCTGATGATGACCTTCGTNGTGCCCAAGCTGGTCGCTGTCTTTGAAGGCCGNGATCANGCGCTCCCCATGCTGACGATCATTGTCATGACGCTTAGTGATTTCGCNCGNAGCTGGGGCTGGNTGCTGGTGTTNTTGATCGTTGTGGGTGTGTTCGTCTTTAGCCGNGCCATGCGAGAGCCGGGTTTCCGGTTGCGTGTNCACCGCAAGCTNGCCAGTATGCCCATGGTNGGCACCATGCTGCGAGCGGCGGANAGTGCCAGATTGGCCAGNACCCTCGGCATCCTCGGGCGCTCAGGNGTCCCTCTGGTNGACGCCTTGTTTATTGCGGCCCAGGTGGTNGGCAATCTCGCCATTCGGGATGCGGTGAAACANGCAGCGGTCAAGGTNCGCGAGGGGGGNAACCTGAGCCGGGCACTGGATGCCAGNGGCTATTTCCCGCCCATGCTGGTGCAGATGATTGCCAGTGGNGAGGCCAGTGGTGAGCTGGATCACATGCTGACCCGTGCCGCGGATTACCAGGAACGNGAGCTNACCAGTACNGTGAANACNATGGTGGGCTTGCTCGGNCCGATCATGCTGCTGGTGATGGCTTCCGTCGTGGTCCTCATCGTGCTGTCGGTGATGCTNCCGATCATGCAAATGAACAATCTCATAGCCGGATAAGGTGACNAGGAATGAAATTACGTGGATTCAAGGCACNNCANGCGGGTTTTACCCTGCTGGAGATCATGGTNGTTGTTGCCATNATCGGTTTGCTGGCAGCGGTGATNGTGCCGAATGTGATNGGNCAGGGTGAGGCNGCCAAAGTNGANCTGACNAAAGCCAATATGGGCAAGATCGTCCAGCAGCTNGATCTNTACAAGTTCAACAATGGCAGCTACCCGNCCAGCGAAGANGGCCTNAATGCGCTGGTGGAACGCCCGGCCTCAGCCCGGAAATGGCCTGATGGCGGTTACCTGCCCAAGGTCCCCGAAGANGCCTGGAACAACCCNTATGAGTACATCAGNCCNGGGGTAGAAGGNCCNTTTGATCTGTTGTCGCTGGGTGCGGATGGTGCAGAGGGCGGTGAAGGCTCGGATGCCGACATCAACTGGCGCGACGTTCAGTAANATGCCTTTGGCAGTGAGACAGGCCGGTTTTACCCTGCTGGAGATTCTGGTGGTGGTGATGCTTGTTGGCCTGTTGACTGCCGTGATTGCNACGCAGGGCAANTGGACCAGTAACGACAGCTATCTCGACCAGGAAAGTGCCCGGCTACAGGACACCATTGCGCTGCTGAATGAACGCAGCCTGTTCTCCGGGCAGCTGATGGCGTTACGACTCAAAGGNACNGGGTGGGAGCCGCTGGTCTATGACCGGGTCGAAGCGAGATTCCTGCCTGTGGACGATACCTCGCTTGCGCCTCGCAGTTTGCCGCCGTCGCTGGAGATGGAATGGCAGCTCGATACCCTTGAAGACGATCAGGTTTCCCTGAAACAGGTGGCCCGCTCTNTGGTGGAAGAAGAGCGCATGATGGATACCTCCACACTTGCCGACGAAGATGAAGAGNGGGAAGAGGATCGCCGAGCGGAGCAAAGCGCAGAACAGGGTGACGACGAAGACGATTTTCCCCAGGTCTTTTTCTTTCCCAGTGGTGAGGTAACCCCTGTAACCCTGTCACTACGGGTGATTGAGGACCTTGATCAGGAGCAGCGGCTGCAGGTCACGGCACTGGGTCGACTGCTGGATCCGGATGCGCCCCCGAGGGACGAAGAAGACCGTCCTCGCTATCGTGACAGGGAGGAGGACGACGAATGATTCACCTCAATGCCTTGTCCGGGCACCGCCAGCAGGGCTTTACCCTGATTGAAGTGCTGATCGCCGTTTCGATATTGGCCCTGGTCATGGTCACGCTGGGGCAAACCCTTGGGGCGTCTGCCCGGGCCTATACCAACATCAACGAAACCCACCTGGGGTATCTGGTTGCCTCCGACAAGTTGGTGGAAATGCAGGTTTACCAGCAGTGGCCGTCTACCGGCGAATCTGACAGCGAAGTCACTCGTAATGGTAAAGATTGGTGGATTCTGACCAAGGTGTCAGAAGGGCCGTACCCCGATACCCGACGGGTGGACATCGAGGTGGGGCCGATGGAAGGCGGCGACAAGGCCGGTATGGCCTACCATCTGGCCAGTCTGATCGGCA
This sequence comes from Alcanivoracaceae bacterium, assembly GCA_002706085.1. Classification (GTDB taxonomy): domain Bacteria; phylum Pseudomonadota; class Gammaproteobacteria; order Pseudomonadales; family Alcanivoracaceae; genus Alcanivorax. The sequence continues at coordinate 11,379 of PAJO01000036.1, forward strand.
AGCCTGCCTCATGAAACCGTTGCAGCCACGTATAGCACGAGGGTTCACTCTGCTGGAAATGGTGATCACCATCGCCATTTTTGCCTTCATCTATGTGTGGGCGGCGTCGTTCCTTGGCAGTGCCCTGCAGGGGCGTGATCAACTCACCGAAAGTGCCGACATCATGGAACGCAACCAGCGGGCCATGACCTTCCTGACCCTGGATTTTGAACAGCTGGTCAGCCGTCCGGTACGCGATCCCTATGGCGATCCGCAACCGGCCATTATGGGGCGAGACAATTACGTGGAATTTACCCGCCTTGGCTGGTCGAACCCCTTTGGTTTGCGTAAGCGAAGTGAGATGCAGCGGGTAATGTATTCATTGGAGGAGGGCACGTTGTATCGCCGTTACTGGCCGGTACTCGACGCCAATGTTGCCACCGAGCTGCAGGAAGATGTGCTGCTCGAAAATGTGGAAACTTTTACCGTACGCTACCTGGATCTGACCCCACAGGGAGAATGGCAGTGGCTTGAACTGTGGCCCGATGTGGCCATGCTCGGTCAGCCTGTCTGGCAACAGCGGTTGCCCAAGAGCATTGAAGTCGAAATCGAACTGGAAGACGGTGACATCATTCACCGCTTTTACCGCACAGTGGTGAATCCATGGATTTGAAGCGGGGGCAGCGGGGCATGGCACTCATTATCGTGCTGATGCTGTTCGCCATTATTTCGACCCTGATGCTTGAGGTGCTGTTTCGCCAGGATCGGTTTCTGACCCGTGCCGATAACCTGATGCAATGGGATAAACGCTATCAGTACGCCATGGCGGCGGAGGTCGTGGCCCAACAAGGGCTGATTGATGATCTTCAGGATGACCAGAACAACAATGCACTGGTAGACGATTGCGTAGAAGAGCAATGGGCGGTGCAGCTGCCCCCCACGCCTTATGACGATGCCATGCTCAGTGCCAGTGTCCAGGACCTTCAGGGACGTTTTAATCTTAACTGGCTGGTTACCGCTCAGAATCAGGGGTTTGAGCGTAATCCCGAGGGCATTCGCCAGCTTGCCCGCTTGATTAACCTGAGCTTTCCTCAGGAAACCAACGGCGCTCGCCTGGCCTCGGAAATGGCGGATTGGCTCGACAGTAACAATATTGTTGATGATCCAGAAGGGGCCGAAGATGCAGAATATCGGCTCAGTCGCACCCCGAACATGCCGGCGGCTCATGAATCAGAGCTACGTGCCTTGCTGGGTTTTGAGGTAATCCACCAGCCAGCGGACGCCGGGGTCTGGGGATTGTTGACCGCCTTGCCTGTGGGCACCACCCTTAACGTCAATACTGCACCGCCACAGGTGCTGGATGCCGTGTTGGGAGACCTGGCGGGGCAGGCGGCGGTCGAGGCGGTGCTGGAAGCCCGTAAGGATGAACCTGTGACTGACATCAGCGCATTGATGGCGCTGCCCGCGTTCAATGACATTGATGCTGACGTAAAGGAACATATCAGTAGCCGTTTGGGGGTCAGCAGTGAGTATTTTCAGGTCATGGTCGACGTGGAAATTGATGACCAGTTAAGCCGTCTGGTCACTCGTTTACGACGTCGGAGTGGCGAAGGGGAAACCACGGATGTGTTCAGTCGGCAGGTAAGCCCATTGCTGACAGCACTCGAACCGGCCTGCAATCCCTTCTACAATGCGGATTGATGTAAAGCGTAGAAAGGGTAGGTCTGAGTAACTCACTGTTCAACAGCTTGGCGGCGTTAGTTTAGTCAAGAGAGAAGCCTCCCCGAACAAGCACAGTGACAGCACAATAACGACAAGGATTGACTGCGTGAGCCAGACAGCATTGATTTATCTCCACGGTGTTCCGGGTAGCGAGCCGCTGCCAGACCGCACCGTGCTGTTCCAGCCTGCGCCCGGGGAGCCGGTCGAGGCACTGGGGCTTGAGCAAGCCTTTACCCGAGCGGCCGACGCAGCATTGCATCTGGTTCTGGGGGCTGCGTTCGCCAACCTGACTCACGTTTCCTTAAGCCGCAAGCAGGCGCGTCATCTGCAGCGGGTGCTGCCTTTCTTGCTTGAAGAACAATTACTCGATGCCCCGGATAACCTGTGGTTTGCCTCACGAAAGGGCCATCAGGACGAATACCTTGTCACGGTAACCGATCGGTTGCTGGTGGAGGAGCTGGTCCAGCTTGCCCGTGACGCAGGGGCGGATCTGGTCTCACTGCAGGTGGACGTGGAGCGGCTCGGGGCGTTATTGCCTGTCGTTCTTGAGTTTGATGACGCGCAGACACTGTTGGCCGCGAGTCGTGAAAATGCCTTGCAGGTGGGGATCGATCAGCGTGAATCCATGCAGTCGCTGTTCGGTGAGCAATTGCAGGACGCCACTGTGCTGGCCGGCAATGAGGCTGTATTCGAGCAGCTGCGCGACCATCGTGGGCAAGAATTGCTGACAGGGGCGCTGGCGCCCCGCAAGACCTCTTCCGCCCCGGGTGTGCTGACCCCGTGGAAACCCCTGGCTTACCTGGCGGCAGCGATCTTTATCCTGACGGTGGCGGGGCTTCGGGTTCAACAATGGCGTTATCAGACCGCAGCGGATGCGGCGTTGGTGCAGGCCAAGCAGCGCTATGAGCAACTGTTTCCCGGCGATAAGGCTTCATCGGCACTCAATCGGCAGTTTCAGGGTCGCTTGAACCGGCTGGCAGCCGGTGGCTCCGCCGAAGGCGGCCAGGACTTCTTCCCGTTACTGGTGCCGGTAGCGCGGGTGCTCAAGCAGATCAAGGTTGAGCCCAAGCGCCTCCAGTACGACCAGCGTCAGAACACCCTGCTGCTGGATGTGGGGGCCAAGGATTACAGCCAGCTGGAAAGCCTTCAGAACGCGATCAATGAGCAAGGCGCAAAAGCCTCCATTGCCAATTACCGTAATGGTGCCCAGGGCGTGAATGCACGAATCATGGTGGAGCAACCGGGATGAGCAGCGCAGATTGGAAACAACAGCTTCGCCAGCGCTGGAAACCGGTTGCCCATTGGTACCAGAGCCGTGAGCCCAGAGAACAAAAGGTTCTGCAGGTGCTTGGGGTAGTATTGGTACTGGTGATGTTGTACTGGCTGATCTGGGCACCCGCGGTAAATGGCCGCAATGATGCCCGGCGCCAGTACGTGACCAATATGCAAACCCACAACTGGATTGAAGCGAACGCTTCTGCTGTGCGGGCTGCCGGATCAGGAAGCAGCCGCCAGCGGCTTCCGGCAAACTGGGTGAGCGAAGTGAGCCGCAGTGCCAATGACTATGGACTCACTCTGAAGGGCTTTTCCCCGGATGGAACCCGTGCTGTAAGGATTCAGCTTGAAGAACAACCCGCGGCCCAGACGATCCTGTGGCTGCAATCACTACAAGAAAAGGGTGTTCAATTGAGCAATCTCGAAATGACTCCGGGCAACAAGTCCGGCACTGCCACCGTTCGGGCGACGCTGCAGCAATAACATGACGCGGCACTTTCTTTCTGTTGCCTTGCTACTGGCAAGCGCTGCTCCCCTACAGGCTGAGTGTCTGTTCGACCCTCTCGACCAGGGCAGGGTAGTGCATCTGGCTGCCAGTAGCGTACCTCAGGCCTCTGGTATCCCTGTCAGCCAGCTTTCCGTCATGCGGGTCGAGCAGGGCGGTTTTGTGCCTGTTCCCTTCCAGATTGACGAGATGGCTGACAAGGGCATGGTCTGGTTCGAGCAATCCGGGTTTGATCAACAGGGTGAGGCCGGCGTTTTTGATGCCAGTGATGAACTGCTGTTGATGCTGACGGATGCGGGCCCGGCACAGTTGGCCTCCCTGTCGCAGCCCCAAGGGGAGATACTTGCCGACCTGGAAGTGGCAAACGATTGCCACTTTTATTTGATGCGCAATAACCCTGAACGTAGCGATCGCTATTACGTGTCCCACGATATTGACGCCGGACACACCCGTACGGCGCTATATCAGCTGGATGCCGAACCTGATAACGAGCTCAACTGGCAATATCTCCGCTATGCAGGCTATCAGGGAGAAGGCTCCATCATTGATACGCTGAAGATGCGTATGAGTGCAGGGGTTCTGTCGCGCTTTACCCGCATGACCCTCGACAATTACAACCTCCGTCCTCGTCTGGTTGGCAGCACAGTGGGGCCCATTCGGTCCGTCATGCACCTTCGCACCAAGGTGGTGTTGGCGGGGATTCCGGTCATGACCCTGCAAGTCCAGGCGATGCGCTATGCGGCGCATTACGAAGCCCATACCTATGCCAAGATTCCTGATCTTTACCGGGCCACTCTCAAGGACCCGGAAGTCTCAGTGACGGTGGATGGTAATAATCAGCTCGGCGCCCGTGTCTATACGGCGGCCTTTGCGGACACGCCGATCGTCGTTGATGGCCAGCCTAACGAAACGGAGTTTGCTAACCAGCCGCTCACGATGGAGGAAAACTGGATCCTGTTCGATAGTGGCAAACAGTTTTCCTTGCTTACTGAACTTACGGTTCCACCGGAGTTGATGAGTACCCCGTTGGCCCTGATTTATCAGGATGATGCCAGCCTCAAGGTTGAGCCAGAGCAGTTTGTCGGTCAGTTACCCAATCTGGGGTACCTGCTCAAAGGCTGGCCTGAGCCAGAAGAATTACGGTTTACAGTAAGTCTGTATTTCGACAGTGGTATGCATGGCTTTGGCGCGGCGGATTATGCTCAGCGACGTGCAGCAAAAGAATCTGTCCAGGTCTCGGGCCCTTAAGTATTGCTGTGATTGGCTGATCTGGCTCACGCTACGTGTGCTGGGTGGGTAACGGCAGGGCGGCAGTGATGCACAATGGCCCCATCGTGTGGGGCCATTGTTCAAGGGAGCCTCTGGATAACTCCTTGCATGCTCAGCGTGACCTGGAGCGTGCAGCTGTTGTGTCTTGACTCGACGGTAAGGGTGGCTCCCTTTCCTAGAGGCAAGGCGCAGCAGATGTGCGCTCCAGG
>PAJO01000037.1 GCA_002706085.1 Alcanivoracaceae bacterium
TCTTCGAGCATGTAGTGCAAACGGTCTGTGGGGTAACCGGGATCCAGTGGCAGGAAAGCCCCGCCCGCTTTCATCACGGCCAGGAACGCTTCGATCATGGTGACGCCACGCGCGAACGAAACGCCAACCACGTCATCGGCGGTGACACCCTGCTCGACCAGATAACGCGCGAGACGATNGGAACGGGCTTCCAGTTCAGCAAACGACACACGGGTATCGCCATGCACCAGGGCGATGGCCTCGCCGCGCAACGCCGCCTGCTGCGAGAACAGCGCAGGAAAACTCTGGGGCGCATAAGCCCCTTCGCCTTCGCCCCACTGCTGCAGGATCGCCTCATCGCCGCCCAGCGCATCCAGCGTCGCCAGCAGCGCGGTCTCTTCGCCGCCCTGTTCCGCCAGCATCAGCAGGGTATCGCGGAACTGGCGAGCGAGTCGGTCCACCAACGGGATCGGCAAAGCCGCCGTGTCATGGGCAAACAACATATCCAGTTGATCGCCCGGCAAAACCGCCACGGTGAGCGGGTAATGGGTAAACTCGTGACTTCGTGGCGCCCCCAGAGTCAGGGTCTGTTGCCCGGAGCCCAGCAAGCTCTCATCCAGCGGATAGTTTTCAAACACCAGCAAGGTATCGAACAAACTCTCCCCGCCCCAACCGGCGTCCTGCTGCACATCGAACAGCGGTGCGTGGCCGTGTTCACGCAGGGCCGCATTGTCGGCCTGCAACGCCGCCAGCCAGGACGCCAGCGGCTGGTCGCCCGCCAGGGACACCGTCATCGGCAGGGTGTTGATAAACAGACCGAGCATGGCATCGCTGCCGGCCAGATCCGCCGGCCGACCGGCCACGGTATTGCCAAACACCACTCGCTGCTGCCCGGTAAAGCGTCCCAGCACCCGGGCCCAGGCAGCCTGTACCAGGGTGTTGATTGTCAGTCCCTGATCACGGGCGGCCTGCCGCAACCGGTCGCTGGTGGCGGCATCAAACGTGATCGGATGACGACGGAACTCGCCCTTCTCCGACGTCCCCACCGCATCCACCAACCGGGTAGGCGCCTGCACCGGGGCCAGATAGTCTTGCCAGAACGCCTGAGTGGCCGCCCGGTCCTGGCGGTGCAACCAATGCAGGTAATCCACGTATTGCAGAGGCGCCGGCGGCAACGGCATCTGGTGATACAGCGCCAGCAACTCGGTGAGCATGACGCCGGTGCTCCAGCCATCCATCAGCAGGTGATGCAGGGTCAGCACGGATTCCCAGTGATCATCCCCCAGCTGCAGCAAGTCCACCCGCCACAACGGTGCGGCTTCCAGATCGAAGCCTTCACTCAATCTCTGCTCACAGAAACGGGCAGGAGCATCATCACCGGCATCCCGCAGATCGGTTTCCTGCCAGCACAGCGATACTTGCTGCGCAGACCAGACCGCTTGATGGCGCTCCCCGGCGCAGGCATGCGCCGGCAGCAGTCCGGTTCGCAGCACGTCGTGTCGCTCCAGCATGGCCTGCCAGGCCTGTCGGAAACGGCGGGGGTTTAGCCCGGTCACCGGCAAGACCAGCTGGTTAACATAGGTGCGACTGCTGGCACTGAGCTGGGAATGAAACCACAATCCCGCCTGCAGGGGGGACAACGGCAACACCTGCTCGGGCCGTGCCGGCAAGGCATCCAGTTCCGCCTGGCTCAACATCGACAGCGGCACATCGGATGGCGTCAGCACCGGTTCGTGCTGCTCACAGTGCCGGGCCAGTTGCTCGCACTGCTGCAGCCATTGCTGCACGAGTGCCTCACCCTGTTCACGGCTCAGACGCACGCCGTCGGTCTCAATGCGCAGCCGCAATTGGCCTTCCCGTTGCTCGGCATTAATGGCGAGGGCAGCATCTGCCGGGGCATCGGCTTCTTGCCAAAGCCCTGCCTCTGTCACCGAGACACCGGGCAGCCCCTCGTGCCGGAACTGGCCGAGGTAGTTGAACAACACATCGCGAGGCCGGTCACCGGCCGCCGTGGAGAGCTCACCGCGTTGCTGCAAGATCCCGAATCCCAAACCACCATGGGCGGCACAACGCAGTTGTTCTTTCTGACAACGCAGGGTTTCTGCCAGAGAACCCTGACGATCAAGACGCTGGGGATAGAGGCTGGTAAACCAGCCTACGGTACGGCTCAGATCGAGTTCAGCCACATCGCCGGCACGGCCATGACTTTCACGATAAATACAGACCTGATCCGTGGCCGCAAAATCACACAGGGCATTGGCCAGCCCCATCAACAAAAATTCTTCCAGATTCAGCCGGGCATGCCGTTCGGCCTGCTGCTGCCAGCGAGCCAAGGTAGACGTCTCGATCTGGATGTCCCACTGGCTGGCCGCTTGCGGCTTTTCCTGTAGCCCGCGTTGAGGCGTAAACAGCGNCGGCATGGCCANTGTCTGCTGCCAGAGATCCTGCTCCTGTGTGGCNACAGNAACCAAGGTGTCATCCAGGGCATTGCGCCAGTCGANCACGCTGTGGGTCTTGCGCGGCAGACTGGCCGACCCGCCCTGACCGTACTGCTGGTAGGCAGAGAACAGGTCCTCCAGCAGNATGCGCCAGGACACACCATCCACCGCCAGATGGTGAATCGTCAGCAATAGCTGCGGCGGTTCGCCCTCCACGCCCTCCACATAGAGCGCCTGTAACANCTTGCCCGTCGCCGGATCCAGTGAACGCTGCAGTGCGNCTTTGNACTGTTCCAGCTCGGCANAGGTAGCGGGTGCGCAGCGCTGCAGCAACGCATGCGACGCTGACGGCATGGCCTGTGCCTGGGCCGGGTTCTCGGTGGAAAACCGCAAACGCAGGGCATCATGGTGTTGCACCAGCAATTGCAGAGCGCTCTCCAGTGCATCGAGCTGGAACGGCTGCGCCAACGACAACTGCAGGTACTGGTTGCAGGCGGCNAATCCTTGNTGCTCGATAAACTGTTGCTGNATNGGTAACAGCCCAACCGGGCCGTCCAGCGCTTGCTGACTGGCCGTGTTGACCGTTACCGCGCCNGCCACCGCCGCCAGCGCGCGCAGCGTGGGCTTTTCAAAAAGGTGTTTCGGGGTNAGCGCCAAGCCTTGCTGGCGCGCCCGGCTGACCACCTGCAAGGCCAGAATGGAATCGCCNCCCAGNGCAAAAAAGTGATCGTCNCGACTGACCGATTCCATCCCCAGCAAGTCNTGCCAGATTGTGGCCAGCGTTTGTTCGTTATCNGTCTGCGGCGCCTCACCGGTAGTGCGCGCATGCCACTGCGGTGCCGGCAGCGCCTTGCGNTCCACCTTGCCTGCGGGGGTCAGNGGCANGGCTTCCAGTTGCATCAGCTGNCTGGGGACCATGTAGTCCGGCAGGGANTGGGACAATTCTGCAAGGATGGCACCGGTATCGATTCGCGCGTCTTCTGTATGACGTGACACGACATAGCCCACCAGTCGATCACCGGTGGGGGAAGGTTGTGCGACCACCGCGGCTTCGCGGATTGAGTCAAAGGCCAGCAGACGACTTTCGATTTCACCGAGCTCAATGCGGAAGCCACGGATTTTGACCTGCTGATCCACCCGGCCAAGATATTCCATGACGCCGTCGTCGCGGAATTTCACCAGGTCGCCAGTACGATACATCCGCTCACCGGGCTCACCGAAGGGGTCGGGAAGAAAACGCTCTGCGGTCAGGTCTGCGCGACCATGGTAACCACGGGCCAGACCCACTTCGTTACCGATATACAGCTCGCCCGCCACTCCCGGCGGGACACGATTCAGGGAAGCATCCAGCACATACAGTTTGCGCGGCCCCACGGCGGTACCGATGGGCGCGTAGGCACTGGTTAAGGTGTCCCCTGCATAGGCATCCCACAACAGCGGGGTAATGACGGTTTCGGTAGGACCGTATCCATTGAGAATACGCCGGGGCTGAAGCACCTGCTGCATACGCTCGAAGGTTTCGCGGGTAAACGCTTCACCGCCCAGGGTCCAGGAGCGAACGCTGAGTGCGGGTTTTTCCTGCTCGATCCAGTCCAGCAGCGGGCCCACATAACTGGGCGGGAAACAGGCGATGGTGACGCCTTCTTGTTGCAACACCTCGCAGCATTTTTCCGCACTCCACAGAGCCTGATCGCGAATCACCACCCGGGAGCCAAACGCCAGCGGCACAGTCCAGCGCTCCACCGCACCATCGAAACTGATGGAGGCAAACTGCAGCTCCACATCCTCCGGCGTCATGCCGTAACGCTTACCGATGGTTTGCACATGCATGGACAAGCCACCATGGGTGAGCGCCACACCTTTGGGCTTGCCGGTGGAACCGGAGGTGAAGATCACGTAGGCCAGTTGGTCCGGGTGCACGTTGACACCCACAGGCTCGGTGGAAAATCCCTGCAGTGACAGGGAATCCAACGGCACTTTTTTCAGACCCGGCACATCCGGCAAGGCACTGACCAGCCCCGAGGCCGTCAACAACCACCGGGCGCCACTGTCTGCCAGCATGTAGTGAAGCCGCTCCGACGGATAAGCCGGGTCCAGCGGCAGAAATGCCGCTCCGGCTTTCATGACGGCAAGGAATGCCTCGATCATGGCGATGCCACGTTCGAAGGAAACCGCGATCACCTCATCCGCCGTCACCCCCTGCTGCAGAAGATACTGGGCCAACTGATTGGAGCGGGCGTCCAGCTGGGCAAAGGTGCAGCGATGATCGCCGTGCACCAGCGCAACGGCCTCTTGCTGACGTTGCGCCTGGGCAGCGAACAGCGCGGGATAGCTCTGCCATTGCCAATCGTCCTGCCCCTGTTGCTGCCACTGCTGCAAGCGCGCCAGATCGGCAGGCGGCAGCACATCGCTCTCGGCCAGGGTCAGCTCGCTGTTGTGTAGCCACTGTTGCAGCAGCCCGACAAACGCCTCGCGCAGGTAGCGGGCAAAGTCATCACTGAGCACTCCCTCGCCATGCACCAGCCGCAAGCCCAGTCCGCCATCGGTATCTGGCCAGGCATCCAGCACCAGATCAAAGGGGGTTTCCGTGACCGGCACGTCCTCCGCCGTCACGGTGAGATTGCCCAGGTCGAGCTTCATGCCCTTACCCTGTTGGCGATAATTGAATGCCACCTGGAACAAGGGATGACTGCCCTGATCGCGGGAACGGCACAGGGCATCCACCACCCGATCGAAAGGCAAGTCGCGGTGTTGTTTGGCTCCGTCCAGAGCGGCATGAATCTGCGCAACCCAGTCGCGCACTGCCATCCCCGGCTGCACCCGGCCCTGAATGACCAGATTGTTGACGAAGAAACCAATCAGAAACTGGTTGCTACCCTTGCGGTTGGCGCTGGGTACCCCCACCCGCACTTGCTGCTGCCCCGACACCCGGGCAAGCAAATACTGAAAGGCCGCCAGCAGCACGGTGAAACGGCTGACACCCAGCTGCGTGGCCAACTGTTTAAGCTCGCGGTTGTCCTCGGCACTGAGCGAAAAGTCATTGCAGCAAGCAGGGTGTGAGGCGCCGGCGTCCTGCTTCAGGCGCGGCAATGCCAGAGGCTCCCCTTCGTGTTCCAGGGTATCGGTCCAGTAGCTCAACTGGCTGGCGGCCGACTCCCCCTTTAACCACTGCGCCTCGTTTTCTGCCCATTCCACATACTGTTTTTTGAGTGGCGGAACCGCCGGCTGAACACCGGAACGAAACGCGCTGTAGGAAAACAGGAACTCCTGCAAGAACACTCCCAGCGACCATGCATCGCCAATGATGTGATGCATGGACACCAGAATCGCATGCCGGGTAGCCGACAGTCGCACCAGACGGAAGCGAGCGGGACTTTCCGCTTCCAGATCAAAGGGCCGGGCATTGAGCTGATGAGCCTCCTGATAGGCCCGCGCCAGGGGATCGGCGTCGTTACTCAGATCCACCAGCGGAATGTCATCCGGGGAGCGCGGCACCGGCCGCTGCCAGGCGACCCCATCGATTTCGGCAAAGCGGGCATTGGTGATCTCTTGCCGTGCCAGGATATAGCGCATGGTGTCCTGCAATGCCGGGACATCAAGCTCGCCATCCAGCCAGACGATACCGCTGATGTTGTAAGCGGTGCTGTCCGGAGACAGTCGGGAAAACAACCAGAGCCGCTGCTGCGAACAGGAAAGCGGAGACCACTGCGGTCCGGGATGGGCAGTGTTATTGGCAGACCCGGTCATGTCAGCTCCTTGCCGAAAGTATCAGAAAAATCTCAGGAGGCCTGAGCGTCACGCAGGCGCTTGGGACGCTGGTCGGTCCAGGCGTCGTTGATATGGGCCAGACAATCTGACTTGTTGCCCGTGACCCCCACGGTCTGCCAACCGGCAGGCACAGGGCGGTAGGTAGGCCAGATGCTGTATTGCTCCTGATCGTTGATCACTACCGTAAATTCGGTATCCGGGTTATCAATGCTCATGACATTCCTCGTCGTTGAGACTCAAGGCTGGACGCACCTGCAAAGCCGGAGCGTCCTGACAGGCAGGGTTCAGACCCCTGCCTCGCGAAGGACCTGCACGCTTTGTCGTGCGGTCTGGCCATCCACTTCGGTGAGGCAACCGGCGTCCATTTTCAGCAGCCGGTCTGCGCGATCGAAGTAATGGTCGTCGTGGGTAATGGCGATGATGGTTTTGCCCTGCGATTGCAGTGCGGGTAGCAGCTCGTGATAGAAGAACTGACGAAATTGCGGGTCCTGATCTGCCGCCCACTCATCCAGCAACAGGCAGTCACGTTGCTCCACGGCGGCCATCAGCAGCGCAAGACGTTTGCGCTGCCCCTGAGAGAAACGCACATCCGACAACCGTTGGCCGTCGTGGTCGACCTTGTGATGCATGCCCAGCGTGGCCAGCCACTGATCCACTTCCGCTGCAGGCACATCACCCCCCGTACCACGCAGCAGTCGGGAAAAGAGATGGAAATCGGTAAACACCGAAGAGAACAACTGCCGATAGGCGACCCGGTTGTCGTCACAGACCGGCACGTCGTCAACAAGGATATCGCCACTGGCAGGCCGGTAGAGCCCTGTCAGCAGTCGGGCAAAGGTACTCTTGCCACTGCCATTGCCGCCCTGCACAAAAATCAGGTCGCCGCGATGAATCTCCAGATCCAGTGGCCCCACGGCAAAGCCGCCGAGCCCATCCTGATCGGGGTACCGGTAGGTAATGCCCTGCAGCACCAGACGCTGAAAACCGGACAAGTCATCGCCTTCCGGGACAATCGCCTCACCGGCCTCCGCCAGCGCCAGCCCCGCCAGTTTTTTTAATGAGACTCGTGCAGCCAGCAGGGTCGGCAGTGCCGCCACCGCACCAATCAACGGTGTGCGCAGCAGCAGGATGGTGAGCGCAAAAATGGAGGCGGTATCCGCCGGTGCCCAACCCTGGCCCACCGCCAGAAAGAACAGCACACCAATCAGCCCCAGCATCAACACATTGGCCAGGTTGCCCGCGATACCATTGTGGATATCGGCACGGGTCACATGGTCGCGATAGGCCTCGGCATGACCATCAAACTCTTCATCAAAGAAACGGGCCGCACGATGACGATTCAGGGCCAGCTCCTTGCGGCCATCGATCATGGCCTGGTAATCCTGGTAAAGCCGGTCATCGCCTTCGCGTACCTGGCCAACGTGGAAATTGATTCGCCCTACCAGCCAGATTCCCATGCCCGCCGTGAGCAACAGCCAGCCCACCGTGACGCCGAACAAGCCTGGCGACAACCACGCCAGCCAGCCCAGCGCTGCCACGCTCAGGGCGCAGCCATACACCAGCTCGGGAAGATGCACGAACGCGATGGTGAGATTACGAACATCGGTACTCAGCGCGGCAAGCAGCGGTGCCCCACCGACTTTTTCCAGCTGTTCGATATCGGTGGCGAGAACACGGCGCACCAGATCCCGGCGCAGCCCGTAGACCATCCGGTGACCCAGCTTGTGCAGCGTGACCTGTGCGATCGTCGCCGCCGCGAGCAACGCCGCAAGCAAGCCGGAGAACTGCAGTAATACCAGCCCCAGATCCGCCTGCGCCGACAACATCCGCTGCCCGATAAAGGCCAGCACGGCCACGCTCAGCAAGGCGCTGAGCACACTGAAAACAACAACAGCAACGAATGCCGCCTTGCGCCCGGAGAACAACAATCCCAACAAGGTCATGTACCGTCCGCCTCCATGGACAATTGTAAGGGTCGTAAAGAGATGCGAAATGATATTGATTCTTGTTTATATATCAACCCCGAAGACGTGCGGCTTCTCTCGTTTCCTGATGCTTTCATCCAGTTTTCATAATGCGCATGCGCGCTTCTGTCAGGCCGATCTCCATCTGTAGTCATTGCCGGAAAGTGTCTTGCCCAATACCATTTCAGCACGCAACAGGACCCTTTGATGGATACACCACGCACCGAACGCGGCCTGAAACGCCGTCAGGCCTTGCTGGATGCGGCCACCGACATCTTCAGCACCGAAGGTTACACCGGCACGACCCTGGACATGATCATTGCCCGGGCGGGCGGCTCACGCCGCAGCCTGTACCAGTATTTTGGTGACAAAGACGGACTTTTCAGTGCGGTCATGCAACACCATGTCGGCACCATGATGGCGGAACTGGAAGCCACCGGTGTTGAACACCTTCCTGCCAGCGAGGGTTTGCACAGGCTGTCATCCACCTTTGTGAAGCTGATGCTTTCGCCACTCTATCTGGAGCTGTACCGCCAGCTGATTGGCCTTGCCCCCACCTTCCCCGCCCTGGCAGAACAGATTTACGAAGCCGGACCAACGCTGGTGCTGGAAAAACTCCACGACTACCTGCAATGGCTCGTAGATCGAGGAGAACTGCCATCCCATCGGCTTACTCGCCACACAGCCCGCCAATTTCTCGGCATGGTGAAAACCGATTTTCAGATATGTGCGCTACTAGCCCCACATAAACTCCCGGATGCCGATGCCATCGACGCCCATGTCCGCAATTGCATTACGGTTTTGTTGGACAACCGTTAAACCGTTCATTGGCACCGCCTGTCGCTCCGGTATACATTGTAGATATCTGTCACCCTGGCCTTGGGGGCTAAGATGGCGATTAGAAATGTGACAGGATTCACAATATGCACAAATTATCACTGGTGCTTCTGGCGCTTTTTTTGCCCGTAGGTACCTGCCTTGCTGACGGCATGGAAGAGCTTTTCCTCAAGCAGATCTATGCCAACGGCGGCAAGACGCTCTACTGTCAGGAAAGCTTTCGGCCCGGGGATCGTATCTCGGTAGAAGAGATCTATGATGAGCGCCGGCTTGCCCAGCATTTTGGTTGCCGCTCCAGCCGTTTGTGCGACAACAACCCGGAGTTTGCGGAAATCCGTCGTGACCGCCATAGCCTGTTCCCGGTTACCCGCAAGGCAGAGCTGGATCGTCGCCGCACCCTGTTCGGAGATTTGCCCGATACCACCGCTGCAGACAGCGAGTGTGGCTACCGACAATCTTTCCAGGTATTTCAGCCACCGCCACACGCCAAAGGGAACGTAGCCCGGGCCATGCTTTATCTTCATGAGCAGTACGACCTGCCGCTACTGGGCACTCTGGAAATGTACCAGCGTTGGAACCGGGAAGACCCGGTCGATGACGAAGAGCGCCGCCGCAACGGAGCCATTGCCGAGGTTCAGGGCAACCGCAATCCCTTTATTGATTCCCCGGACCGGGCCAACAGCATCAAGGGTTCGTCACCTCTGAACATGCAGTTTCCCTAAAAAGAAGCTTCACACATCACGCTGCAGGCAATACGCAAAGGCGGCTCACTGCGTAGATTTGAGCGAATGGGTGTGATGGGGTCAGACGTCTGACCAACCTGTTTTCCCGCCAATCCACGATGAGCCTAAAAAAAAACCGCACCCAAGGGTGCGGTTTTTATAGCGTGCTGCATGAAGCGGCTCTGTCAGAACAGGTCTTCGTCCAGGCTCATCATGGTGTCTGCACCCGTTTTCAGCTGGGCAAACAGGCCCTCTGCCTTGGGCAGGATGCGCTGGAAGTAGTACTTGCCGGTAATGCGCTTGGCTTTCACAAAGTCATCATCACGACCGTCGGTTGCCGCCAGCATCTGCGCCCACAGCCAGGCGTAGATCACGTAACCGAAGATATCCAGATATTCCACGGCACCGGCACTGATCGCATCCGGATTACCGCCGGCCTGGCTCAGCAGCTCATCGGTGGCGCGCTTGAGCAGCGCCAACGCGGCCTTCACCGGCTCCACGTACTCGGCCAGCTGGGCGTTAGCGGCATTGGCATCCACCCACGCCTGGGCATCTGCCAGGAATGCATCAACCGATTTGCCGCCATTGCGAGCGACTTTACGGCCAGCCAGATCCAGCGCCTGAATACCGTTGGTGCCCTCGTAGATCTGGGAAATACGGCAGTCACGTACGAACTGCTCCATACCCCACTCACGGATATAACCGTGGCCGCCGAAAACCTGCTGGCCAGTAATGGTGGTTTCCAGACCGCGGTCCGTGAAGAACGCCTTGGCAATCGGGGTCAGCAGCGCTACCCGGTCTTCAGCTTTCTTCTTGGTGTCCGCATCGTCGCTGAACTTGGACGCATCCAGCTGCATACCGACGTAAGCCGCCAGTGCGCGACCGCCCTCGTTGATGGCACGCATGTTCATCAGCATGCGACGCACATCACCGTGAACGATGATCGGATCCGCCGGCCCTTCCGGATTCTTGGCACCGGTGGCGCTGCGGCCCTGCAGACGCTCGCGGGCATAATCCACGGCGCTCTGGTAGCTCACTTCACCCAGACCCAGGCCCTGCAGACCGATAGACAGGCGCTCGTAGTTCATCATGGTGAACATGCATGCCAGCCCCTGATTCGGCTCGCCGATGATCCAGCCTTTGGCACTATCGAAATTCATCACACAGGTCGCAGACCCCTTGATGCCCATCTTGTGTTCGATGGAGCCACAGGTCGCGCCATTGCGCTCACCGGGGTTGTTGTCCGCGTCCGGGAGGAATTTGGGCACCAGGAACAGGGAGATCCCCTTGGAGCCTGCCGGTGCGTCCGGCAGCTTGGCCAGCACCAGATGGATATGGTTGCTGGTCAGGTCGTGCTCACCGCCGGTAATGAAGATCTTGGTACCGGTGATGTTGAAAGAACCGTCGTCGTTGGGCTCTGCCTTGGTGCGACCAATACCCAGATCGGTACCGGAATGCGGCTCGGTCAGGCACATGGTGCCGCTCCATTCACCGCTGTAGAGCTTCGGCAGGTATTGGGCTTTTAGCGCTTCAGAGGCATGGGCATCAATGGCCAGGCAAGCACCACTGGTCAGCGCCGGGTAGAGGGCAAAGGAAGAGTTGGCGCTGTGCATCATTTCTTCGAACAGCACCGCAAGAGATTTCGGCATGCCCTGGCCGCCGAATTCCGGGTTACCGGAGAACGCGGTCCAGCCATTTTCGGCAAAGGTCTTGAAGGCGGCCTTGAACCCTTCCGGGGTAGTCACATCCCCGTCGTTCCACTGACAACCCTGCTCATCGCCTTCACGGTTGAGGGGGAACAACAGACCTTCAGTCATTTTGCCCGCTTCTTCCAGAATGGCGTCGGACAGGTCGCGGGTTACCTCGGCGGTGGCCGGCATGGTTGCCCACTGCTCATCCGCTTTGAACACATCGTTGAGAACAAAACGCATGTCCTCGAGGGGCGCTTTATAGATCGCCATTTGCACATCTCCCGAAAATTGGCAGGGCGCAAATTTTAGGCAGCCAGACGCTTTGGTGACAGGCTTATTTGTGACCCACCGTTCATGCCGGCCCCAACACGCGATGACTGCAAAGTCACCGACCTAGCAGGCTGTTGAAAAGCCCGTTGCGTGCTCAGTCTTTCAGGCTGGTTCGCAATCTAGGCGCGCTTTTGAAGATGTATGTCCATCCATCGAAAAAGCGCAACAACGAGTGCGGGCCAGCCTGGAAGACCCGAAGGGCGCGGCCT
>PAJO01000038.1 GCA_002706085.1 Alcanivoracaceae bacterium
GCTGGTTCGCAATCTAGGCGCGATTTTGAAGGTGTATGTCCATCCATCGAAAAAGCGCAACAACGAGTGCGGGCCAGCCTGAAAGACCCGAAGGGCGCGGCCTGGAGCGCACATCTGCTGCGCCTTGTCTCTAGGAAAGGGAACCACCCTTACCGTCGAGACAAGACACAACAGCTGCACGCTCCAGGTCACGCTGAGCATGCAAGGAGTTATTTAGAGGCTCCCTGGTTCTCCGGCGGTTCTTCATAGATGCTCTGGTAGCTTACGTTAACGATGGACTCGGAGGTTTTCGGCAGCAGGTAGTACATGGCCAGCGCGCCTTTGCCGAACACCCCTAGCTTGCGTTTGTTCTGGGTGACGATCACATCCAGCATCCATTTCACGGCCGTTTCCGGCGACATCACCGGCATGTATTGGTAGATCTTGGTTGGCGCAATCATGGGCGTGCGCACCAGCGGGTAGTTCAGTGAAGAAAACCGCACCCCGGTGTGGGCGAACTCGTTGGCGGCCACCCAGGTCCAGCCTTCCAGGGCCCACTTGGAACCCAGATAAGCAGAGAACCGGGCGGGGTTTGCCTGCACGCCGACAGTGGACACATTGATGATATGGCCTTCGTTGCGAGCTTCCATGCCGGGCAACAGGTTCATGGCCATGCGGATTGAGGCCAGGTAATTCAGTTGCAGGGTGCGTTCGTAATCGTGAAAGCGGTCGTAAGTGAATTTGATGGAGCGGCGGATGGAGCGGCCGGCGTTGTTGATCAGAATGTCCACGCGGCCGTGATCCTGCTGTGCCTGCTCGCAAATTCGGTCGCATTCTTCCAGATTGGTGAGGTCGGCAGGGTACACCCCGGCCTTGCCGCCACTGGCCTGGATACGCTCGGCAATGACATTCAACTTGTCCCTGTTTCGGGCCACCAGCAACACCGTGGCGCCTGCCTCGGCCAGTTTTTCGGCGACCCCTTCACCAATGCCGGAGCTGGCGCCGGTCAGCATGACGACTTTGCCACTCACCCGCCTGCGTAGAGCGGTGCCGGGCTGAATCACGCTGCGGGTATTCCAGGACCAGTGGTCCCGCAAGCGCGAAAAATAGGGGCGGATGGTCGGGAGTCGGAACTTCAATTCGCTGGACATGATCGGGGTGCTCTGGCTCGTCGTTGCAGATAGGCTTACATCTTAACCTGAGCATATACTCGGAAAAACTCGGGTTTTCGCTGCAGCAAGAACGGGGGAAGAATGGCCGCTGATCATCGTCAACATACTGTTTTTAAAATGAAAAAAGAGCCCCGCCAGGCACGATCGCGGGCCTCGGTAGAGGCCATGCTGCAAGCCAGTGCTCGGATTCTGGAGCGCCGTGGGTACGCGGGGTTAAGTACCAATGCGGTGGCAGAGGTGGCCGGGGTGAGCATTGGTTCGGTGTATGAGTACTTTCCTGGCAAGGAAGCCATTGTGGCGCGGCTGGCAGAATCGTTGCTGGCGGAAACCACCGACTTGTTGCAAGGCCGTTTGGCCATGACCGACCAGCGCAGCGAGTTGAACGTGGCCATGCGCCATTTTCTCGGTGCACTGCATGCGCTGATGCACCAGCATCGCAGACTGCTGCGGGTATTGGTGTTTCAGGTGCCGTACCTGCATCAATTGCCCGCCACTCGCAAGCTGCAGCAGGAACTGCAAACCGTATTGCAGGAGGGATTGAAGCGAACCCACGAGCAGTATCGGGTTTCCGTGTCGCCCACCACTCTGTATTTGATGTCCACATCGGCAGCGGGAACCCTGATGCACATGGTGCTGATGGCGCCGCCGTCGATGGAAGTGGACCCGGTTCTGGATGCCTTGGCCGAGACTCTCTCCAAGTGGTTGCTGGAGTCTTGAGCGCAGTGTGCCCGCGCAGAAAAATGATAACTTTCCGGAAAATCATATAAAACGATTCTGGAGGCCGGTGGAGCAGGCCGGTAGTGTGGTGGCGTTCAGGTTCAGGGAGGTAAACTCCGGGGGGAAGGTGCCTCCCTGCCTGGGCAGCTCCTGCGAGTTTCCTGTCTTGTTTCCTCACTGTCTTATCCCTAAATAGCGGTACAATACGCTGCACTGGCCCGGTGGCGGTGGACCGTTTTTGCCTTTGCCGGTAGTCCCTTGTGAAACGGGGGTGTGAGTAACGGGAGTGAGTATGAAAGAGCTGGAACAGGCCGAGGATGATTTCGCCCACAAGGCACTGGTGGAGGCGATTGAAAATCAGATTGCAGAGGGGCACCCCCGTGAGGCGGGCCTGGTGATGATGGCGTTGACCTCCAAAGGGATGGACCACGAGGAGGCACTAACTGCCATGGCTGATGTGCTGGCATCGCATATCGCCCGAAGTGATGAAACTGGCACCGGCTTTGACGTGAATGCCTACGCCGCGGGTTTGCTTGCCTTGTCGTAGTCCGAAACCCCGGCTTGTTTGCTACCAGGGAATATCGCTGCCGTCCCAGGCGACGAAACGGCCATGATCGTTTTCCCCTGCGTTATCAATGATGGCGGCAAGTTGGTGCGCTGATCGTTCGGCCGAGAACAGCTTTCCTTCGGGAACATTGCGTTGATAGGGCCGCGACAATGGGGTGTCGGTGGTACCGGGATGCAGAGCCAGCACGGTCAGATTGGGTAACCGGCGCCGGGTCTCGATTGCCAGGGTGCGTAACAGCTGATTCTGTGCGGCCTTACTGGCGCGATAGCTGTACCAGCCACCTAGATGGTTATCCTGAATGCTCCCCACCCTGGCCGAGAGACTGGCAAACACGCTGCGTCGCTTGCCGTCGAGCAAGGGGAGCAGGGTGCGCGCCAGCAGAATGGGACCAAAGGCGTTGATTGCGAAACTGCGCTGCAGTGCCTGGAGCGAAATATCTTCCAGCCTTTTTTCCGGGGTCAGTGACTGCGCTGGATCGTGGAGTACACCCGCGCATTGGATGATGTGATCAGGAATCTGATTGTCGTTGCGCAAGCAGGTTGCCAGATCTTCAAGCTGTTGTTCATCGGTGATATCCGCATCATGAATCCGCAGGGCGCCACCGCCTGTGCGATGTTCAGATTGAAGTTGCAATAGCGCCAGGCAATGGCTGGCGCGACGCGAAACAGCGATCACCGGACTGCCCTGTGACAGCCAATACCTGACAAGAGCAAGGCCGATGCCAGAGCTTGCTCCGGTAATCAGTCGGGTGATGGGGGAAGGCGTAATGGCAGACATTCCGACAGTATGCGACTGGCGCGGCAATGACCCGTGAAGGGGGTCAGGGCATCACGAAGTGTTCGATACCGCGGTTGAGAAACTGTACCAGCATGCGATAACTGTCCAGGTCGAAACAGGGAGAATAGGGCTGGCTCAGGTCGTTGGGAGAAGGGGGCTGCTGCAGGGTGGTGAGATGGCACCACTGACGAATCAGATGATAGTCCTCTGCGTCGTCACTGCGCTCGCGGATCACCAGTGTGCCACGGTAAGGCCAGGCTTGAATTTGGTGGGCCAGCAAGGTGCCCAGCAGGCGCTGGTTATGCTGGTCCGCGGTTTCCTCGCCGCAGCACGCGCCACGACAACGGCCCAATTGCCACGAAAAACACGCGCCCTGATGCCGCTCCAGGCCACAGATGGCAGGGCATAGCTGGGCGTCCTTCACCCATTTTTCCAGTGCCTGGTGTGCCTGGCGAGGGCTGCGATACAGACCAAAGCAGTCCTGTTGCCACAAGGGGTTGTTGTCGGCGGGGCGAAACAGGCCGGGTACCAGAAACCCGTTTGGTGCGGGGTTCAGAACCCAGGTGTGCAATTGCCGGTAGCGTCGTTGGCGCCGATTGAAGATGGGCTGACGCTCCTTGATTTCACGGTTTTCCAGTAACAGGGCCCCCAGTTCGCCGGCGGTTACGGTGAAGTCCACTCGCTCTGTGAGGCCGCACATCCGCTTGGCTCTTGGGCTGGGGTTGCTGGCCTGAAAGTGACTCCGCACCCGTTGACGAATATTGATACTCTTGCCGACATAGAGAAGCTCGCCCTGGTTACCGAAAAACCGGTATACCCCCGGGGAGTCCGGCAGGTCCGTGAATGCTGGGAGAGAGTGCGGGGCGTGGCTGTCATGCATGGCATCATTATGAAAAGTACTGGTTGAGGAAAGGGTGAAGGGGTGGCGCGAATGAATGCTCGGCAAGAGGAATGCGCTGGTGTTCTGGATCGGGGGGAGCCTGAGGATCGGCTGAGCATGCGTGATGGCGAGCGATTCGCGATTCCCGGAGTGCGGGGGCGCATGGAAAAGCTGGCATTCGGCACTGGCCTGTTTCTGCATCTTGCTGAGCTGGAGGTTGAACAGGACGCGTTTTTTGCGGTGGAAAACTATATGGCGCCGGGCTGGATCGGTGGCAGCTGGAATATTCTTGGTGAGCTGCAGGTTCAGCCCCCGGGAATGGCGCCGTTATCGTGCGGCGAATCGGATGCCTTGATCATGCGGGTGGATACCACGGGGACCCGCTATCTGTTACCGGCGGGACAGTTGATTCGCCACATCGGTGTGACTTGCACGCTGGAGTCGTTGCGTCAGCGCTTCAATGGAAGCTTGCCGGTGGCGCTGGCGCCGTTTGTGAAGCACGGTGCCGATGTGGTGGATATGCGCGTCACAGAAGTCACTCCGCGGATGCGTGGCGTGGGGGCTGCCATGTTTGCCCGCCAGCTCCACGGGGCGGGCCGTCGCTTCCAACTGGAAGGTCTGGCGACCCTTTTTCTGTATGAAATTATCGACAGTTTTTGTGAAGGGCTGGGTGATGACAGCGAGGACTTGCCGGATTGGGAGCAGGTTGCGCTGGAGCGCATCATGGTGCGCATCCAGCAGGATCCAGGTGCCCCGTTGGTGGCTCGTCAGTTGGCCGATGAAATGGGCATGGCGGAAACCCGGTTAAATAATTTATTCAAGATTCGCACTGGCAAACGCTGTGCGGAGTTTATTCGTGCCGAGAGGATGGCTTTGGCGAGACGCTTGATCGAAGAAGGGGAGCTTGCGCTGAAGCAGGTCGCATTGCGGGCGGGCTTCAACCATGTCAGCAATTTCTCCCGGGCGTACAAAAGCTGGTATGGAGAAAACCCCGGGCGGGCGCAACGCAGGCGCTAGAAATTACTGTCCAAACTCTGAAAGTGCCACGCCGACCGTCACTGCGCCGATGGCTTTTCCCAAAGCATTGCTGATGGTATAGCTCACCTGGATTTGCCGTACCCCGGTTGAGTCGTCATGCCGCTCAGGGCTTGCGTAATAGGATCCTGGGCCCGCCAGAAAGGTTTTTTCCCACTTGAGTTCGTCTCCCTGCCACAGGTCTGTGGTGATGGCGCTCTGTCCCACGTTAAGGCCCTTGTTATCCATCACGATGATTTCGGTGATTATGCCCTTTTCCTGAAGATGAATATTGCGAAGGAAATCAGAGAGAGGGGTTTCCATCATCAAGCTAATCAATGTGGCGTCGGCCTTTCCGTATTGGGCTCGCCATTGATTATCCAGTTTCGTTATTTCTGTCGGCTTGATATGCCGGTTTAACCGGTTTTGTTCTTCCACCGCAGAAATGACGGTGGGGGCGCTGGCGATTGCTTTCGCTTTGGCAAGAGCGAAGCGAACACTTTCCGGCCACGCCTCTTGCGACCCTGCGTGCACTGCTGACAGTGCCAACAGGGTGACGGCAAGCGCTTTCAGGGCGGTGTTCAAATGCCGGAATGGGGAATTCACCTTACGGTACCTTTGATGATAGTGGCGTAACGGTGCCGGGTATTTTGGCGCAGCCCCGGGTTTCGAGTATTACAACATAGTCCGGGTGCGAAGAGACTGTGGTGATTTGTTAATGAACTTTAGTCACACAATATAAATGGGGTAACGTTGAATAACCGGTGATCGCGTTTAGGGCGCGCCGGTGTTTTGAACATTCGTCTGCATGGAGTGCGTGATGAAAGCTGAATACGATGGGAAGCGTAATCTTGCGGTATTTACCCTGAATGAGGCGCTCAGCCGCGAGGATTTCGAGAGGGCGGCGGCAACAATTGATCCGCATATTGAAGAGCATTCAGGGCTGGCGGGGCTGGTGATCGTGGCGGAAAGCTTTCCTGGCTGGGAGTCACTGGGCGCGTTCGTGGCCCACATGCGTTTTGTGCATTCCCATCATCGGCAGGTAGCACGGGTGGCTATGGTCACAGACTCGGCCCTGGGCGATGTGGCTGAAAAGGTGGCCGGGCACTTTGTTTCAGCCCAAGTGAAACACTTTCAGTATGACGATAAGGAAGCGGCCCTGGAATGGGCCGCTGGGGGGCAGGGTTAGACTGGCTCAGGCCCAGTCGCCCAACCATTTCTTCTTGGCCTTTTCCACCAGGTCTCTGGCGTCGTGATTCCAGGGGTGGAAGTTGGGGCTGTAGAACTTGAAGTAGGATGGCAACAGTTTGCGGAATACGCCGGGTTTGCCCCACATATAGTTCAGGGTGCTGGCCCAGGCCTTCACGTTGCTTAGTTGCCCCTCTTCCCGCATCAGCTGGGTCAGGTGCATGGTGGTAAAGAACGGAAAGAGCACGCTTACCAGCATCATTTCCGTGACTCGGGTGAATTCGCTGCCGCCGATGGCCTTGTAGACATCGAACGCCACCGCCTTGTGTTCGGATTCTTCCACCGCATGCCAGGCCCATACCGGAGCCATGCGTGGGTCCATTTCTTCCAGGGCGTCGTACTTGAGCAGGAACTCTTCGGCCATCAGGGCAGTGAAGTGTTCCACCGCGACAGTGTGGGCCAGCTGGCGTTCCGGGCTCAGGTTTTTGCGCATCCAGTTCATGAACCCGAGAATTTCTTTTTCCAGCCGGGCCAGGTTTACGCCCTTGTCCTGCAGGAAGCCGTTGAGCATTTCGTGCTCGCGGGAGTGGTGAGCTTCCTGGCCGATGAAGCCCTTGATGGCTTTCTTCAGTTCCGGGTCGGTGATCTCTTTTTCGAAGTAACGTACCGAATCGATAAAGAACCGCTCCCCCGGCGGAAAACCGGCAGACATGGCGGCCAGCAGCAGGGTTTTCACCGGGTTGTTGTCCCACCAGTAACGGGGCATGTCATCGGTGTTGAACTCAAATTCCGGGCGGCGCACCTGCGGGATCATTCCCTTGGGTGTCTTGCTGGCCACGGCACTGATAGCACCGGTAATTCCCTTGCGCTTGCGGTTCGGTCCAATGGGAACAATGGCATTCATGGCTGTGCTCCTTTCTGCCCGTCAGGGCGTTTTGTCTCAATATGGCCTCTACGGTACTGGTTCCGCCGGTGGCAGCGTGAGATTCTGCATGGACATAATAATTATCATTGGTGGCCAATGTGGCGAGCGACTCCAAGACCGACTCCCTGATCGCCGAGACCCGTGAGCGTCTCGATGCGATGCCTGGCTGGATCAGCCAGCAGACCCAGTCGTCCACGTATCCGCGGGCTTTTCTGGCGGCGGCAGAGGCCCGTGGGGCCGACCGTGCCCAGATGCTGGCGGACGCGGGGCTGGATGCGCAGCGGGTAGAGGACCCGGAGGGGCGTTTGTCGCTGCGTGAAGTCTGGATGCTGGCGGCGGTGACGCGGGTGCGCAGCGGGGATCCCACGTTGGGGTTTGCCTGTGGTGACAGCATGCCACTGACCGCCCATGGCAATCTGGGTTACGCCTTGTTGTGTGCCGGGACGCCACGGGAAGCCGTGGGGTTGCTGCAACGTTTCTGGCACTTGCGTGGGCGGGGCGTGCAGCTGCTGGTCAATGAATCCGACAATGACATGTTCATGGAGCTGGTGCCGGAGTGTGCGTTGCCGCCACGGCTGGTGGACCTGATGTTCAGTTCCATTGCCACCAGCATGTTCCGCGGCATGGAATTTCTGATTCGGGATCTGCCGGGGACAGCGGAAATCTGGTTGCAAGGCCCCGCGCCAGACGGGGTGGAGACCTGGCATGCGCGCTTGCCGACCTTGCGTTTCAGTATGCCCCGGGCGGGTATTCACCTTGTGGGCGACCTGAGTGTGATGGACCAGCCACTGGCCACCGCCAACCCGGAAGGCTTGCGCGCTGCGGTGGCGCAGTGTGAACGGGAGAGTGCTCTCAGCGATCCGGGNGGGGATGTGTTGCGGCGGGTGCNGGCCATGCTGCTGGCCGGGCCCNACGGGTACCCCAGCCCGGTGATGCTGGCNGANCGGTTGCACATGACCCCGCGCACCTTTCGTCGNCGGCTGCAGGAGCAGGGGTTCAGTTACCAGCAGTTGCTGGANGAGGCGCGGCGCCGTGACAGTTGCCAGTTGTTGCGGGATCCGGAGCGCGAAATCCGCCGNATCAGTGACCAGCTGGGTTACCTGAACCCGGCCAATTTTACCCGNGCGTTCAAAAGNTGGACGGGCATGACGCCACGNGAGTGGCGTCAGCAGTCCANTCACTGATCATGCGGTGNTATCCAGCCNGGCAAGAAACGCCAGTTGCTGGCGGATCACATCGCTGAAGGCCGGTTCGAAGTAGGGCTCGAAATGGTTGGCCTGAACGCTGGCGAGGGTCAGGTGAGGGTTGTTCGCCTTGCGGATGGCGTTTTCGACAAACGGTGCCACCGAGTCACCGCTGGCCCCCAGTAGCAGGGTGGGGATGCGGATGTTCTTGAGGTGCTTGATGGGACGATAGGGCCCCATGGTCAGTAGCGANCGCGCCGCCACCCGGTTGTCGTAGGGCCGGCCGATGCTGGTTTCTGCCAGTTGCAGGGCTTTGCCGGCGTCGTCCCGGTCCATGGAGGAGAAGGCGCCGGGCTCGCTGACCACCGGCACGTAAATCGGGTGCCCGGGTTTGAGCAAGTCGGCCAGGGCATACAGGCCGAACCGCAANAACCGGCCAACGGGTACGGCGCGCACGGCGGCCATGCCATCCAGCATGGGCACCTGGGCAATGGCGCCCGCCAGTTCCGGATGCCCGGCGGCCAGCTCGACGGCGTGGCCGCCGCCAAAGGACGACCCCCACAACACGATACGGCGGGGGTCGATGCCNGGCTGGCTTTTCAGNAAGGCCAGGGCCGCATCGCCATCGGCAACCCGCTCTCTTGCTGAAATCACCTGTCGTGGNAGCCCGGCGCTGTCTCCCCANCTGCGATAGTCAAAGGTCATGACTGCATACCCTGCGCGGGTGAACTCCTCGTAGTACGGCACCGTCAGGGCGTCCTGGATGCCGCCCCAGCCGTGCAGCATGAGGATGGCCGGGAGGGTCTTGCTTGCAGGGTTTGCCGGCCGGTGCAGGGTGGCNGCGCACCAGGTNCCNGCTGAGTAAAAGCCGGTTCGCTGGCTGTNGCAGGTCAGGNNGTTGGGGTTGTGTCGCAGGGCATCCATGGTGGGGCTCCGTTATCTTGTATGGCATTCAAGAGCGCAGGCTAGCATTCTTGAATACCATACAAGATGACCGGGNAGACTGTAGGAGCATGCGCCGTGGCCAAGAACAAGCGCGAGATCGATTTGAAAGTGAAACAGGAAGAGCTGGAGAGCACCGCTGCCCGGCTATTCCTGACGCTGGGGTATGACGGCACCTCCATGAGTCGCATTGCCCGTGAGCTGGGGGTCGCNCCGAATACCCTGTACTGGTACTACCCCAGCAAGGATGAGCTGCTNGTCGCTGTGCTGAACCGGCAGATGTCAGCAACCCTGGCGCGCTTGCCGGGCATTGCAGGCCTGCCACTGAAGGACAAGATGGCCTGGGCCCTGCAGGCCTTCGAGCAGAGTCGCGAGTTGGTGACCACGGTGCATGCGCGACTGGAGCAGTCTGCCGTGATTCGGGAATGGCACGAGCAGTTCCATCACTTTGTGGAGGCGGCAGTGATTCATACCCTGGAGGCGGAAGGAGTGGCCCCGGCGCGTGCGGCCATGCTGGCGACGGTNGGNACCTTTCTGGTGGAGGGCCTGCTGGCGCACCCTCACAGTGAGGCGCAGCGNGAGGCGATTCTGCAATGGTTCGCGGTGAGTGCCCTGCCTGACTGACCGCTACGGCTGATAGAAATACCGGCTCATCAGGGTGGCGACTTCGTCCACCATTTCCTCGTCGGTGTAATACGGCACCGGTTCCAGNAGGTGNTGGGAGAGGATGGCGGTGCAGGCATGAAAGGCGGTGTAGATGGCGCGGTCCAGGTTNTCCACCTGCAGCCGCTGGCGCTGCTTGATCAGGAAGCGGTGCATGGCTTCCATTAATCGTCGNTCGAATTCCTTGCCTTCCGGCAAGGCGGTCAGCGTGTGCTGGCTGCGCAGNAGTTCGGTTAACACGCCNCCGCTTTGCCGGAATGACTGGATCCCCAGNGTCGCCCACAGCCGCGTGGACTCTTCGATGGAGATGTCCCCCANTCCGTCCAGAAGGTCATTCAATACCCGTGTCAGGTCGTTCAGGTAGCTCTGCATCAACGCGCTGAGCAGGGCCTGCTTGTGGGGGAAATACTGATACAGGGTGGCGATATTCACGTTGGCCTGGTCGGCCACCTTGTTGGTGGTCAGGGCCTCCAGCCCCTGCTCCTTCACCAGTTCGCCGGTGGCCGCGATGATGCGTTCCACGGTGCGAATGGCCCGCGGCTGGGTGGGCTGTTTTTTCAGGGCGGAGAGNTGGGGGAAAGGCTGTGTCATAAAACCAAGTTTTAACCAAGTATTTGCTTGGATTATCGTCAGGGTGGCGAAAATGGCAAGTACGAGGACACCATGAGCGAATCAGTCATCATCCCGCCCGCCTGGCAACACAAGTACCGCGATGAGGTNATGGATCGCATGCGTTACACCTGTGACCCTCTGGCGGATGCGGTAGCAGAGCGGATTGAGCGGGCCCGACCGTCACAGATGCTGGANGAGGTGTATGCCCGGGCAAAATCCGAGGGCGGCCCCTTTGCTGATTACGTCGATCAGTGCCACAGCACTCCGTCCTGGGTGGACTGGCAGAAAGTAGAGCACGCGGCCCGGGTNAATCTGGGGTTTGCCAACGTCCGCGCGATTGCCTTGCTGGTGAGCAGCCTGGTGGAAGGCTANTCCCTGAGCAAAGCCACCCATGTGCTGATTGCCACGGGGCGCCTGCACCAGGACGTGATGCGGCGGGTGTATGAAACCTCNCANATGACCCACAACATGAATGTNCCCGGNGGGTTGCGNCCGGGGGCCGAAGGCCACCGCACAGTGATGGAAGTGCGCCTGNTGCACGCCATGGTGCGTAANTACCTGCGTGGGCGNGGCTGGGAAACCGATCAATACGACGAGCCCATCAACCAGGAAGACATGGCTTTCACCATCATCGAGTTTGATTACCTGGCCCTGCGCGGCATGGAGCGCATGGGGGCGTCACTGAGCGACGATGACAAGGTGGCCTGCCATCACATGTGGCGTTACATGGCCCATCTCAACGGTGTCTGCGATGACATGCTGACCGACTCGCTCGACGAGGAAATCTATCAATATCAGCGTATCCGNGANCGCCAGTACAACCCCAANGAAGAAGGGCGGCTGTTGGCCCAGGCGGTGATCACGGCGNTGGCNGGGCAGCCGCCGTTCCGGCTGCAGGANTCCNTGCTGTATGAATTGAGNCGTATCTGTCTNGGCGACGANCTGGCGGATGTCTANGANCTGCCGCGCAGNNCNTTCTGGTTGCGGGCNGTGCTGGCCTACAAGGCGGCCAACAAGGTGGCGACNCTGGCTCACTACCGGGTGCCGGGGGTGGATCGCATCAGTGAACGNCTGAATGTGCGGATGNTGCGANCCGCCCTGCACAAGAATTTGCCAGAAGACCCGCAAAAGCGCGCCTTTCGCCATATTTCCTGACCGGGTNGGCGAAACNCCGTCTTTTTTGCCAAAANCTGCGCCTTTTGGTCACGAACAGGCGCGAATCCTTTATTTACCCTTCGGGACAGCANGGTATACACGGTGTAGCGTTGAAGAAAAACCAATACGCCGCACCGATAGCGGCAACGCGGGAGCGCAACATGACACAGGAACAGACCGTCCTTGGTCCGGATTCATTGATGTGGAAGTACTTCGGTGACAGCCGGGTGTTGATGTTGCTGCCCAGCACGACCACCTTGCAGGTNGCGCATCCGGGTATTGGTGCCGGCGTCGAGCAGCACTCGGCCTACAAGGAAGACCCCTGGGGCCGTGCCGANCGTTCGCTGGCGTTGCTGTGGCCGGTGCTCTACAACACTGCTGAAGGGGTGCGGGATTTCGGTACCCGGTTGCGGGAAATGCATCGCAGCATCAAGGGCACCGATTTCAACGGCAAACCCTATCATGCGCTGAACCCGGAGCTGTACACCTGGGTCCACATCACGACCTACTACGGCATGCTCTACCTGGCCCGTTTCAACGGCGACAAGCTCAGTGAGGCNGACAAGGAACAGCTGTTCCAGGAATGGCTGCAGTTTGGTCGCCANATGGGGATCCGTGACAAGGACATGCCTGCCACCCGGGCCGCCTACTGGGCGTATCTGGATGACACTATCCGTCACCGGTTACAGGAAAACCCCGCCACCGAGTACGTGGGACATCGCGGTTACTANACCAACCAGCCCAAGCCGCCGGGNATGAAAGTCTCTGACGGGCGCTGGAAGATGTACCAGTATGTCGTGGGCTCGATGACCTGGCATCTCAANAAAGGCTTTTTCCCCAAGGCCTACCGCGAGCGATTCGGGATTCGCTGGAACTGGTGGGACAAGACCCTGTTCCAGCTGATCAGCNTGACCTTCCGTGCCGTGTGGCCACTGTTGCCCGAAAAATCCCGTTGGGTGCCCCAGGCCTGGAGTGCCATTCAGGACGCCCGTCAGTTTCCGCAAAACTATGGTGGTGAGGCCTCGCTGAAGGTGGCGCGCGCCAGCTGATCCGGGTGTGCGGTGTTTCGGGTTTCCCATTCAGGAGTCTGTTAGGATNCTTNGTCTCTTGGACAGAACACCAACAACACACCACCCGGGGGAATGTATGACACGCGGCCTGCTGTTTTTCTGTCTGGCATTTTTCAGCCTGTCGGCCCATGCCGACTGGACCATGGCGACCTATCATGGCCACCCCTACGCCGGAGCCCATGGTGGGCAGGATGGTGCAGCCAAATTCGCGGTGGGCATGTTGTGCAAACAGGACACCGGGCAGCCGGTGTATGTGTTGGCCCACCGNCGTTTTGTGACCGCCAGCGGTCCCGCCACCACGCTGCCGGCACAGTTCGAGCAGGGCGAGTTGTTACGTGAGTTCCGGGTGGACGGGGTGCACTTTGGTGATCTTGGCGCACGTCATGGCAGCTACGATGCCGACAACAATCTGCTGATCTTTGCCAGTGCGGTGCCGCTTTCGTCTCCGGTGGTTCGCGCGCTCAAGCAGGGCAGGGAGCTGGATGTGGTTTACCTGAACAAGGCGGGCGAGGTGCTGTACGTGTCGGACTTTTCCCTGAAAGGTTCGGCGGCCACGCTTAACCGGCTGCGTTGCCCTTAAACGGAGCCGTTTCCCGGCGGAAAACGACGTATCAGGCGCGCTTTCCGACCTGCGACGGAAGTCCACTGGGGTGGTGAAAAACGCTGTCGTATAGTGAGGCTCCCAGTCATTCCCGGAGCTATCATGTCCTTCCAGGTTTACCAGCCGTTAGCCCACGGTATTACCCGCATTGATACGGCCATGGTCCGTGATGAACTGGCCGCCTGCTACCTGATGGAAGATGACGGCGAGTGCGCCATCATCGAAACCGGCACCCATCACACCGTCCCCATCATCCTTGATCTGCTGGAACAGAAAGGGATCGATCGCCGNCAGGTGAAATATGTGATCCCCACCCATGTGCATCTGGATCATGCCGGCGGGGTGGGTGGCCTGATGCAGGCGTTGCCCGCGGCCACTCTGCTGATTCACCCCCGCGGGGCGCGCCATATGATCGACCCATCCANACTCAAGGCGGGCGCCACGGCGGTGTATGGTGAAGCGGCGTTTGCCGAGATGTATGGCGACATTATTCCGGTGCCGGAATCGCGNGTGANGGTGATGCACGATGGCGATCAGGTGACNCTTGGCCAGCGCCGCCTGACGTTTCACGATACCCCNGGNCATGCCCGCCATCACTTCTGTGTCCAGGACAGTGCGTCCAATGGCATTTTCACCGGCGATACCTTTGGTCTGGCCTACCCTTCCCTGGTGACAGAACGCGGCCCCTTCATCTTGCCCACCACTACGCCGGTGCAATTTGACCCGCCCGCGTTGAAAGCGTCGATTCGCAAATTGCTGGCGCTGNAACCGGAGCGCATGTTTCTTACCCATTACGGACTGCTGGAAGCGCCTGCGCGACCGGGGGAGCGCTTGCTGGCCATGGTGGATGACTATGTGTTGCTGGCGGAGCAGGCGGNAGAAGGTGGTGACGATGATCTGATGGGGCGACTGGAACCTGCCCTGCGAGACTATCTGTTCGCTCAAGCCCGTGAGCACGGGGTGAACCTGTCCGATGCGGCCCTGGATGACGCACTGGGGTTTGATATTCACCTGAACAGTCAGGGGTTGGTGGTCTGGCTGCAACAGCGAACGGTNTGAGAACCGGCGTGTCCAACGGTGTTTACGGGAGAATGCCAGTGAGAATACATGTTTCTGTGATGGTGTCCGGCGGGCTGTTGGCATGTGCCGTTGCGCAGGCCGANCCATTNCCNCAACTGCAGGCGTATACGGTGCCCGAGCCCTGGCTGGCTCCCATGTCGCCTCTGCCGCTTGCCGANAACGTGTGGCACATCGGGACCGAAGAACTCACGGCGCTGTTGGTGAAAACCGCTGACGGCGCGATTCTGATCGATGGNGGNATGCCGCAAGGCGCNGATATGTTGCTGGACAACATGCGTACGCTGGGGGTTGCACCAGAGGACCTCAAGTGGATTCTGGTGAGCCATGGCCATGGTGACCATGCGGGGTCGCTGGCGGCGATTCAGCGTGCCACCGGCGCCCGACTCGCGGCCAATGCGGAAACCGCCATGTTGATGGCGGCAGGCGGTGCCCACGATATCCATTTTGACGATGAGATTCTTTACCCGCCCGTGTCGGTGGACCGACAGTTGCAGGATGGCGAACAGGTCACCCTGGGCGAGGTGACGCTGACCGGCCATTTTATTCCCGGTCACACTCCCGGCAGCATGGCCTGGACCTGGCAGGCGCGCCGGCAGGGAAAGACAGTCGATATGGCGTATGTGGACAGCCTTACCGCGCCCGGATACCAGCTGTTGGACAACCCGCGTTACCCGCGGATCGTGGACGATTTCAACGCCACTTTTGCCACCGTGAGAGCGCTCCCCTGTGATGTGCTACTGACCCCGCATCCTGGCGCCAGCGGCTGGCACTATNGCGACCCGGCGAGGTCCTCGCCGCTGGATTGCCAGCGTTACGCCGACANNGCAGAACAGGCCCTGCGCCAACAAATCGCGGACCAGCGCCCTGATTGATNCACTGAGCTGAAGGAACAGATCGGATTATTTCCCTTGTTCCACTACGGGCGCCTGCCCATAGTGAAGCCATTAACGTTTATGCGGAGCCAACATGTCTGACGATACCTATACCCCGCCACGGGTCTGGAAATGGGACAAGGAAAACGGTGGCGCCTTNGCCAGTATCAATCGCCCCATTGCCGGTTCCACNCACGACAAGGACCTGCCGGTGGGCAAGCATCCCCTGCAACTGTATTCGCTGGCGACCCCCAACGGGGTGAAAGTGACGGTGATGCTGGAGGAGCTGCTGGAGAANGGNCATCGCGAGGCGGAATACGATGCCTGGTTGATCAANATCCAGAATGGNGATCAGTTCGGCAGCGGTTTTGTGNACGTGAACCCCAACTCCAAGATCCCGGCGCTGATGGATCACAGCGTGACCCCGCCACGNCGGGTGTTCGAGTCCGGCAGTATTCTGTTGTANNTGGCGGAGCGCTTTGGCGAGTTTCTGCCATCGGATCCTGCGGTCCGTACCGAAACCCTCAACTGGCTGTTCTGGCAGATGGGAAGNGCCCCGATGCTGGGNGGCGGCTTTGGCCATTTCTATGCCTATGCGCCGGAGAAGTACCAGTACCCCATTGACCGTTACACCATGGAAATCAAACGCCAGCTGGATGTGCTGGACCGGCGCCTNGCCGACAANGCCTACCTGGCCGGNAGTGAATACACCATTGCCGATATGGCNGTGTGGCCCTGGTATGGTGCGCTGGTCACCAACAAGGTGTACGAGGCGGCGGAATTTATCGAAGCCCACACCTACACCAACGTACTGCGCTGGANCCACCAGATCGCAGAACGCCCGGCGGTGAAACGCGGGCGNATGGTCAATCGTGCCTGGGGCGAGCCATCAAGCCAGTTGCTGGAACGGCANGATGCCAGCGATTTCGAGTTGAAGACCGTNGACAAGTTGCAAGGCCAGGGGGCCTCTGAATAACGCCTTGCATGCTCGGCGTGCTAGTGCCCCGGCGTTTTCANAGCTCACCGGGGGTGGTGCCAAACGCNCGNTTGTAGGCNGTGATGAAATTGGAGGGGTGGCGATAACCTGCCAGGTAGGCCGCCTCGCCAATGGAGAGCTGCTGTNGGCGCAACAGGTCCCGGGCTCTCTCCAGACGNCGCTGGCGAATGTAGGCCGCAGGCGTCAGTTGATAGTGCTGGCGGAACTGGCGCTGCAGTGAACTCACACTCATGCCGACATGACTGGCGACCTGCTCCAGGCTGTCCAGTGTCTGTAATTCGGCCTCGATAAAATCCCGTGCCCGTTCGACTTTGCGAGGGCCTGAAGGGGCCTGTGTGTCCTTCAGTAATTGCGCCAGGGCGGCATCCAGAATTTCCAGTGCACGGCTTTCCACATGCAGNTTCTGCATGAATGAGGTGTAGGGTGANGGGCGGAAGATTTGTTCCGCCANCGCGGTCAGGTCAGAAGAGACNGNCCATTCACTGAAGCAGGATGCCTGATGGGTGGCAAACANCTGGTCGATGCAGCGGCACGCGTGNTCGTCATCGCCGCAGTACTGGTAGAGCCAGGCCTTGGGCACCGACACATTGACCTTGCGCAGGCGGCGCCCCTGGCGAAGTTCGCGCTGCAATTCCCGGGGCTGGTCGCAGACCAGGGCAAAGCCGCTCAGCGAGCTGGCCTCAAGGTGGTAGTGGGTCTGNTCGACCCGGAACGCCAGCTCACCCTCCAGCAACAGNGTTGCCGAGAGTCCCGCCGGCAGTTCAAAGCTGACCTGGGTATCTTGTCGCTCCACGGCATCGGACGCATGCACCAGAATGCCGGAATGGTGACGTTTGAGGACGAAATCCCCCTCCAGTACCTGCCCATCGCCTTGCGCNGTGTCGCCAACGTGTCGTTGCTCTACGCCGGCCTGGCGTGAGAGCGAGGCGAGCTGTTCCTGACTGATTCCGCTCATGGCTGGATCCCTGATGATTTCGCATAACGGTTTGCGGTTTCCGCAAAGCAGTTAGCGGCGCCGCATTATGCTGTAGTGGCTATCATAAATAATAACAACTCTCATTTGCAGCGATTGCTGTGGCTTGCTGCTGTCCAAATTGTCATAAGTATCGGGGTTTTTATGCGTAAGGTGATGTGGGGGCTGCTNGGCAGCTCCGTGATGGTGGCTGNGCCCGCCATGGCCGAGGAGGCCGCAAACGAGGCCAATGAGCTGGAGAAGGTCTCGGTGTGGGCTACCGAAGTGACGGCCAGCTCGGTGCACATGGATGAACAGGCCATGACGACCCGTCAGGCAGACCACATCAGTGACCTGCTACGCACCGTGCCCGGGGTGGATGTGGGCGGTGCGCATTCACTCAACCAGCGCATCACCATCCGCAGCATGGATGACAAGGACCTGCGNATCAGTATCGATGGCGCCAACCAGAACACCTACATGTACCACCACATGGGTAACCTGCAGATCAACGCCGACATTCTCGAATCGGTGGATATCCAGGTGGGTAATAATTCCGTGATCAACGGTGGGCTGGGGGGCGTGGTGAAGTTTCGCACCAAGTCAGCTCGTGACCTGCTGATGCCGGGGGACAGTTTTGGTGTGCTGGGCAAGGGCACCTATTCCACCAATGCCTACGAAAGCGCCTCNCTGACCGGCTTTGGAACGNTGGGTGACAGNGCNGATTATCTGGCGTACTACAACTATCTGGACCGGGATAATTTCGAGGTCGGTGGCGGCGTTATCGAAGATGCCAACGGCAATGAAATGCCGGGTACCGATGGCGAAGTGAAAGGCCTGGAAGGCGAGCTCAACAATGCGCTGGTGAAGCTGGGNTGGGATCTNACGTCCCGNCAGCGGTTGACCCTGGGNTTTGAAAGCTACAAGGACGAAGGGGATTACAGCTACCGGCCAGACATGGGGTTGGCNACAGATATCGCCATTGCCAATGGCATCAATGCTCCGCTGACGTATCCCACCGAATTTACCCGCGATACCTGGACGCTGAANTATGACGCGACGCTGGGTAATACCACCCTNGAGTCCACGCTGTTCTACAACGACAGCGAACTGGAGCGGGATGAAACCGGGCTTGCCCANTCCNCTCTGCCGTTTATTGCGGCCACCGCCGGGGAAGTGTATGGCCAGGCCGAGAACACCGGCCTGAACCTGCTGGCGCGGACCTGGCTGGATGCCGGGATCAAACAGGAGCTNGTGTANGGNGCGGAGGTGATTCGCTATGACACCCGCTACCAGGCGCAGTATGTGAATGGCACCGTTGATGAGTCNTCTGAAGATGCCCAGTCCAATGCCGTCTTTGTTGAAGACCGTGTGCATCTGGGCGAGCGCGTGGTGGTGACCCCGGGGGTGCGCTACAACCAATACAAGATCGACTCNGTGGTGGTGGACGACACCTACGATGATGTGACCGGGGCGTTTGCGGTGGACTATCAGGNGATGGATTCCCTCAAGCTGCGGGCCAGCACNACCCAATTGTTCAAGGGGCCGGAAATTGGCGAGGTGTTTGTCGGTGCGGGCCTGTTCGATACTCCCAACCCGGATATCAAGGCCGAGAGCGGCAACAACCACGAGCTGGCGGCGGATTTTGCCAGCGGAGANTTGGGGGTTGATCGCTTCAGCGNCGGGGTCACCGTGTTCCGTACCAACATCGATAACTACATCTATGACAACACCGCCGCTGGCAAGGATAACGTGGGCGACATGCACATCGAGGGTTACGAGAGTTACGTCGGGTTTGAGCAAGGCAACCTGAATGTGCTGCTGACNTATGCCAATGCCAACAGCGATCTGGATGCGTTTGATCAGTACGCNGCGCTGGATGGTGCCCGTATNGATCGCGAGCAGGGCGACAGCATCAGTGTGGAAGTGGATTACTTTATTGCNCCGCTGGATCTGAATCTGCANTGGGACATGGTGAACGTGAACGACCTGCATAATGCCGTGGATCTTGATGGCGCGGGTNTGGATCGCTCCAAGGAAGGCTACACCGTGCATAACGTGTCGGTGATGTGGCTGCCCCGTCAGGTGGAAGGGCTGACCATNACGGCAGGGGTGGACAACCTGTTTGACGAATTCTACGCCTCGCAATCCTCCCGTACCGGGGAAACGTTCCACCCGGTATTTGGCAGCCTCTATCTGCAGGATTTCGAACCGGGTCGCAACATCAAGGCGACGGTGGCCTACCAGTTCTGANGGACCCGCAAAGTTAGACTGTAACGCCTCCCCGGACTTTTCGTGGAGGCGTTTTTTTTGGTGCATTGCAGATTTGAGGTAAAGCCCGATTGACTCCTCCCGGCTTGCCGCAGGAGCGTCGGTCTCACCCTTCGGGCTGCCCTGCGGGCGTTCCTTCGCTGCGCTCGGTGGCGGNGCGATTGCGGGCCTGGATCAAAAGCGTTTTCACCACAGAGAGCACTGAACTCACAGAACTAAGCCGTCTTCACTCCCTCGGCCTTGTGTGTTCGATGAACTTGTAGTGAACAACGATGATTGCGCCGCGNTGTTCAGGTGCCGCAGAACGTCTGGCACACGCGCTCTTGTGGTTCCGGNGGNCGGCGGTACTGCTCGGGTGCGTCGTCACTATAGGGCNGGCCCAGCACNGCCAGCAGTGCCTTGGCGGGGNCCANNTCGTGCTGTTCTGTGGCGGCAGTCAGGGCTTGCTCGACAAGATGATTGCGCGGAATGACCGCAGGATTGCTGTTGCGCATCAGACACCAGGACGACTCGCGCGGTTTGCTGTTGCGCGCCAGTCTCGCCTGCCAGCGNGTGTGCCAATCAAGAAATGCGGGTTGCTGGCACAGGTCGCTGTCGGGCACCTCGCCGCCGATCAGGGCATGGAAGGTATTGGTAAAGTCGGCCCGGTTGGCCTGCATCCAGTCGAGCAGATCCTGAATCAAGGTGGCATCCATGACGTCCTCGCCGAACAGGCCCAGTTTACGGCGCATCATGGCCAGCCATTTCTGATCGTACAGGGTGCTATAGCCCTTGATGCGATCCGTGGCGATCTCGATGGCTGTGTCCACGTTGTCGTTGATACGGGTCAGCAGGGTTTCGGCAAAACGGCCCAGGTTCCATTGGGTAATGGTGGGTTGGTTGCCGTAGGCATAGCGACCTTGATGGTCAATGGAACTGAACACGGTGTCTGGATCGTAGGCATCCATAAAGGCGCAGGGGCCGTAATCAATGGTCTCGCCGCTCAGCGTCACGTTGTCGGTGTTCATCACACCGTGGATAAAGCCCACCCGCATCCACTGGACGATCAGTGAGGCCTGACGCTCAATCACCGCATCCAGCAGCGCCAGGGCGGGGTTGTCGCTGTTCTGTTGATCCGGGTAGTGCCGGGCGAGAGTGTATTGAATCAGGGTATCCATCAATGCTGCGTCTTGCTGGGCGGCTGCGTACTGGAAGGTGCCGACGCGCAGATGGGAGGCAGCGATGCGAGTCAGGATGGCGCCGGGCAAGGCCTCTTCCCGGTACACCGGATCGCCACTGCCCACCACTGCCAGACTGCGGGAGGTGGGCACGCCGAGGGCATGCATGGATTCGCTGATGAGGTATTCGCGCAGCATCGGCCCCAGCGCTGCCCTGCCATCCCCGCCACGGGAAAAGGGGGTGCGCCCAGCGCCCTTGAGTTGCACATCCATCCGGTTGCCGGTGGCATCCAGGTGTTCTCCCAACAGGATCGCGCGACCATCCCCCAGCATGGTCAGGTTGCCGAACTGATGACCGGCATAGGCCTGGGCCAATGGCTCACTACCGGCAATCAGTGTGTTGCCGCTGAACAGGTCAGGGCGGGTGCGCAGGGCGTCTGTCTCCAGTCCCATTTGCTCCGCCAGAGCGGCATTGAACAACACCATTTCCGGCTGGCTGACCGGCTGCGGAGGGCACAGCGAAAACAGCGGCTCGGGCAGTTGTGCGTAGCGGTTATCGAAACGAAATCCAAACGTGGCTGACATGGGCATCCGGGGGGTAATGAATCCGATGCCTACAGGGTAACAGAGTGGCGGTGGGGGAAGAGAGGGGGAGTTCCTCTCCGCCTGGCGGCGGAGAAGACATCGCGGTCGAACAACCGCTCCCACAGAGGCGATGTGCTGGCACTGTCCGTTGACGGGCTCGCGCCAGCAATGGGCCGGTTATTCCACCGGGTTTACGCACTCGGCGCGGGAGGGTTCCTGCTTGCAGCGGACTTTCAGCAACAGGGACATCATGTCCTTGTTGTAGACGCCTTGCCGGGTCAGCTCAATGCGTGCTTCTCGCATCATTTCGTCGTAACGCAGCTTGTCGGCATTGGGAATGCGGATCCACCATTTGTCGTCGATTTCGCCGCTGGCGTTATCGATCAGTTTCATGGCGCGGTCGAACTGGCTGAACATGAAGGCGCGGGACTGTTCGCCGAAACCCGCGGGGAACTTGTCTTTCTTCAGGATCACCTGCGCACTTAGCTGGCCGAGCACATAATCAAGAATGCCACCATCCGGCGCCATGCCCTTGTACAGTTCCAGGGAGGAATACCCCATCACCGGGGCGAAGCAGATATCGACAGAGCCGTTGTTAAACCGGGTAGAAAAGTTGGTGATGTCGGACATGACCGGAGACATGCCCACGCGGGAGGCCATGCTGGCCTGGGCGCTGTCGTACTCGAGAACGGCAATGGACTTGCCAGCCAGTTCTTCGACGGTATCAATGGTTTTGTCTTTCAGAAACAGGAAGGCGGCACCCAACGGGACCACGCCACCCACTTCGTAGGGGCCGGATACCAGGTGCTGATTGACGCTGGCGTTGCCGCTGGCGATGACGGCAATCACGGTTTTCATGGCGTCGTAGCTGGGAATGGCACCGATGGAATCCATGCTGCCGGTGTAGCTGTTGAATTGACGACCCCGGATACCAGTGAGAACAGCAGCGTCGCATTGGCCGGCTTTTAAATCTTCCGAGGCGATCTTTTCATCGGTGTAGGGTTTCAGTTCTACATCCACACCCCATTGCACCGCGGCGGTCTTGTAGTCGCGCATGATGTTGTAGGTGTCGCCATTGGCGCCAATGATGTCGAACACGCAGAAGGTGCGCTTGGTTAACGCCATGGCATTACTGCTGAGGCTTAACAGGGCGACAGCGGCCAGGGCTGCCAATCCGGTTGTTGTTTTCATGGTGTGCTCTCCGAGAAGGGTATGGCGGGCACCCAAGACAGGCACCCATTTCCAGTCAGTGCATTTTGTTGGCTACACGGGCCTGTTGCTGTGCAATCCTTGTTGTGAGCAGAGCAATGAATTGTTGCGGGTGTATACAAAGTGTTAACGACCGTTTGGTCTTGTCGCCCTGTTCACGGCGGCACAGATTGCCGCGGGCAATTTGTCTCATTTACCGTTCATGTCGGTGTGCTACGGTGGGACAGCGCTGTCGTTATCGCTGGCATTCTTGAGGGAGGTGCTCCGGTGGAATTCGATCCGTTTCTGCTCGCCCGGCTGCAGTTTGCAGCCAATATCAGCTTCCACATCCTGTTTCCCACCATCACGATAGGTTTGTGCTGGGTGCTTTTCTATTTCCGGTTGCGATATACCTTTTCCGGAGACAAGGCATGGGAGTACGCCTACTTTTTCTGGGTAAAAATCTTTGCGCTCAGCTTTGCGCTGGGGGTGGTTTCCGGGATAACCATGAGCTTTCAGTTTGGCACTAACTGGCCTGGTTTCATGGAAAGGGCGGGCAATATTGCCGGGCCATTACTCGGCTATGAAGTGCTTACTGCCTTTTTCCTGGAAGCCTCATTTCTGGGAATCATGCTGTTCGGCAAGGATCGCGTTTCCAATCGTATGCACTTGATTGCGACTGCTCTGGTGGCGGTGGGTACCTCTTTCTCGGCATTCTGGATTCTCAGCCTGAATTCCTGGATGCAAACCCCGGCAGGTTACCGACTGGAAGATGGCATTTTCCATGTGGAGAGCTGGTGGGCGGTAATTTTCAATCCGTCATTTCCGTATCGGTTTGCGCATATGTTCAATGCCTCGCTGTTGACTGCTGCGTTCCTGATCATGGGGATCAGCGCCTGGCGTGCCAGGCGCGGTGTGGATGGTCCTGCCACCTGGAAAGTCATGCGTACCGGGGCGGTGATGGCGGCGTTGTTGGCGCCCTTACAGGTCTGGATAGGTGACCTTCACGGGCTCAATACCCTTGAGCATCAGCCCGCCAAAATTGCGGCGATGGAAGGGGTGTGGGAAACCGAACGGCATGCACCGCTGACCCTGTTCGGATTTCCGGACGAGGAGGCTCGCACCACACATATGGCAATCAAGGTGCCGGGTCTTGCCAGCCTGATCCTGACGCATGAGTGGGATGGCGAGATTCGCGGGCTCAACGAATTCGAAGGCGAGCATCCGCCGGTCGCTCCGGTGTTCTGGGCTTTCCGGGTGATGGTGGGTGTCGGGGTGTTGATGGTGTTGGTCGGGCTATGGTCTGCCTGGCAATTGTGGGTTCGGGGTAAAGAGAGCCGTGAGGGGCAAGGTGTATTGCTGCGCATACTGTCAGTCATGACGTTCTCCGGTTGGGTCGCAGTACTGGCCGGGTGGTACGTGACCGAAATCGGCCGCCAACCCTGGGTTGTGGACGGGTTGTTACGCACGGCAGATGTGGTGGCGGATCACAGTAGTGCGACGGTGGCGGGTACTCTGTTTGGTTATATCTTGCTGTACCTGTTTTTACTCGTGTCCTACATTGCGGCGCTGCGTTATATGGCGACCAAACCGGCACGCTCCCTGTCGTTGATGCCACAGCAGCGCGCCATGAATGCCGAACGTGCACAAGGAGAGGCATGATGGATCTGGGATACTGGTTACCGCTTTTCTTCGCTGGCGCCATGGGGCTGGCACTACTGATTTACGTCATACTTGACGGTTATGACCTGGGAATAGGCATGCTGCTGCCTTTTGCCGATGACCGGGAAAAAGATGTCATGGTGGCGGCGATCGGCCCGTTCTGGGATGCCAATGAGACCTGGATCGTGTTGGGGGTGGGGATTCTTCTGATTGCCTTTCCCCAGGCGCACGGTGTAGTGCTGACGGCCCTCTACCTGCCGGTGACCATCATGTTGATGGGACTGATTTTGCGGGGGGTGTCATTCGACTTCCGGGTCAAGGCAGGAGACAGGCACAAGGCCAAGTGGAATGCCCTGTTTGCCTTGGGTTCGCTGGT
Source organism: Alcanivoracaceae bacterium (assembly GCA_002706085.1). GTDB lineage: Bacteria > Pseudomonadota > Gammaproteobacteria > Pseudomonadales > Alcanivoracaceae > Alcanivorax. The sequence continues at coordinate 24,588 of PAJO01000038.1, forward strand.
TGCTTCGGTTTGCCAGGGCTGGATGCTGGGGGCCTTTGTTACGGGGCTGACCGGCGATTCCACCAGCACCCTGTTTGCCGCCCTGATTGCGGTGGCATTACCTGCACTCTACATCATGCTGGGGGCGGCATGGTTGTTGATCAAGACGGAGGGAGAACTGTTTCGCAAGGCGGCTCACTGGGGGCGGTTGGCAGTCTGGCCCATGGGAGGATTTCTGGTGCTGATTTCCATCGCGACCCCATTGGTCAGTCAGACCATCGCGGACAAGTGGTTCACCCTGCCCAATGCGATTGGCTTGATGCCCATCCCCATTGCCACGGGCCTTGCATGGGCTGGACTGATCTGGATCTTTAACAGTCGCCAGATTCTGCATCATGGCTATGGCTGGCTGGCGTTTCTTTCACTGGTGGTTATCTGCGTGTTGGCAGGCATCGGCCTGGCGTACAGCCTGTTTCCCGATATCGTGCTGGGTCAGCTCTCCATCTGGGAGTCCGCGTCGTCCACGGAATCGCTGCTGTTCACCTTCTGGGGGGCGATCATTACGCTGCCCATGATTCTGGGCTATACCGTGTTCATCTACCGGGTGTTCAGGGGCAAGGCCAGCGATCTGAGCTATGAATAATGATCCGCGTTGTGGTTGTTTTCCGACCACTGGCCGGCTTGGCAGGACCAACGCAGAGTTGGAGGGCCGCCGGCAAGTCTTGGCACTGACATAATGGCGGAAAGAGTGTGAAACAGGTCACGTCCAAGAATGAAAATAATGACCGATCCGCATGTCCCCCGTTCCAGATTGCTGAAGCTGCTTGACTGGTCCGACCGGGATAAGTGCCTGCTGCTGTCAGTACTGCTGTGGGGGTACATGTTTTTTATTTGTGTCTGGCACCAGGTTACGGTTCATCTCACTGAATTCGGTCGCAACTATGTGTCGTCGCAGGGGACGGCGATGCTCAACAGCGTGGTGCTGATTAATTTGCTGGGCTGGGCGCTGCTGCTGGCATGGGGTGGTTGGTTGCGGCACAAGAGCCGGCACTCACGGATCTACCCCAATGTGTTCCTGTCTTTCTTCAGTGTGGGCTTTATGCTGCTGGGATGGGTGTTCGGCCTCTACAGCCCGATGACAGGAATGGTGCTGATGGGCTCGCCACTGGTCGGTTTTATCCTGTTTGGGTTCACCCGCGTCGCATGGAACTTTGCCTTTACGGTGTGTGTGGTGTTGCTGCTGGCCTGGCTGTCAGTAAGTGGTTACGTAGAACACGCCATTTATTTTGCCCGGGACCCGGTGTCCAAACAGCATTTATCTTACTACTGGATTGCCAGCACTGTGGCATTCATGGTGCCTTTTATCACGTCGGTGATCACCCTTGTGGCATTGTTGCTGGGTCGGTGGGTGCATCGGGAAAAGCAGATTCGTGACCAGGCGCTTCACGATCCCCTTACCGGCCTTTCCAATCGGCGTGAGCTGTTCGCTCAGCTGGCTCACGAGCTGGCGAGAGGCCGCAGAAGTGGACAGTCTCTGACCCTCTGTGTCATGGATCTGGATCACTTCAAGCGTATCAATGACAGCCATGGCCATGGGGTTGGAGACCAGGTGCTGGTTCAGGTGTCGGAGATTCTGCGAGCCTGCCTGCGTGAAACAGATTTGATTGGCCGCATTGGCGGTGAAGAGTTTGTTCTGGCATTGCCGGAGACCGGGGCGGCCGGAGCCGCCACCGTGCTGGAGCGTTGCCGTGAGACCATTGCGTCATCCCCTGTGCCCCTGGAAAGTGGGGATTTCCTGACTGTGACGGCCAGTTTTGGAGCCGTTCTTTGGTTGCCTGGTCATCCCGCAAATCACGCCCTGACGGATACCCAGTTGCTTTCGCGCGCCGATGAAGCCCTGTATCTGGCGAAGGGGGCAGGGCGGAACCGGGTGATGTTCTGGTCTCAGGAGGAGGAAGGTGCTGCGGCGTTTCCCTGATCGCAGCACCGCCGTTTCAGCCCTGGGAGGGCAGAGTGGCAATCAGTTGATTGACGGCCTGGGCAAACGCTACGGGTGAGTCTTCTTGCAGGAAGTGCCCGCCAGTGAGTGTCTGGTGAGGCTGCCCCTTGGCGCCGGGTACCTGCTCCTGCATGTATTTGTCTCCACCACGGGTAATCGGATCGCCATTACTGAAGGTGGTCAGGAAAGGTTTGCGCCATTGTTTCAGTGATTCCCAGGCGGTGCGGTTGGCCCGGGTGGCCGGGTCGTTGGGGGTAACCGGGACCAGCTTGGGAAACGCACGGGCGCCGGCCTTGTATTTACGATTCGGGAAGGGGGCCTCGTAGGCGCGCTTCTCATCCGGACCGAGTTTGCGGAAGCTGGCGGCATCGATAATGCGCGAGACCGGGAACACCGGCGAGTAGATAGCGAAATTCTTCCACAGTTGAAACGCGGCTGGCACGGTCTGGTCACCGGTGGGTAGCATGCCGTTGCCGACCACGATTGCGCGAAAGCGATCAGGGTTTTCTGCGGCCAAGCGTAACCCGAGCAAGGAGCCCCAGTCCTGACAGACCAGAGTGATTCGGGTGAGCGCTAACTGATCCAGAAGCGATAGCATCCAGTCCATGTGGGACTGATAGCTGTAGTCATCGATGCGGGTGGGTTTGTCAGACTTGCCGAAGCCGATCAGGTCTGGTGCGATCACCCGATGACCGGCGGCTGCACAGACTGGGATCATGTGGCGATACAGGTAAGACCAGGTGGGCTCGCCGTGCAGCATCAGTACCGGCGGGGCATCCGCTGGGCCTTCATCAACGTAGTGCATTCGAAGCCCTCCCACATCCACATAGTGTGGGACAAAGGGATAATCCAGCAGGCGTTCAAAGCGGTCGTCCGGGGTGCGCAGGTACTCCATGGGGTGTCCTCGTGGGTACAAAATTCCTGTATTGAATAGCAATGGATGCGATGTTCCGCCATGTCGTTACAGGTCAAATGACGAAGGCGCAGCGGGAGGTTGAGCCCTGGCCGCCATTTCGCTACTGTGGCCAGCCCTCCCTGTGACCCAGGGGCGCCTTTTCCTCGCCCCGGCTTTTGGATATGGAACTATGTGGATCAAGAACCTGATTGTGTATCTGGGCGATGACGCCTTTTCTTTCTCCGTTGGCGAGCTGGACCAGATTCTTGCGGATAACCGCTGCCAGCCCTGCGGCTCGCAGACGCTCAGTACCGAGGGCTTTGTACCGCCGCTGAAAGGTCAGGACCCGATGGTCTATGCGGTGGAGGGGTTTATCTACTGCACCTACCAGCAGACCACGCGCCTGCTGCCCGGGCCGGTGATCAAGGAGTTGCTGGATGAAAAGGTCGAGCACATCCAGGACGAAGAAGGGCGCAAGGTTGGGCGAAAGGAAAAGGCCGAACTGAAAGAGCAGATTACCTTTGAGTTGATGCCGCGTGCTTTTACCCGTTCCCGCCGTACCAATTTGTTGATCGATACCCAGCGCAAGCGGGTGCTGGTGGATGCCTCTTCTGCAACTCGTGCGGAAGAAGTGGTGGCGTGCCTGCGCAAGGCCATCGGTACCCTGCCTGTCGCTTACCCGGCGCCTAATTCTGCCCCTTACACCAGCTACAGCAACTGGCTGCGCGATACCAAGCTGCTGCCCGAGGGCTTTACCCTGGGCGACCGTTGTGAATTGAAAGGCACCAAGGATGAAGGGGCGGCAGTGAAGTTCACTGCGGTGGATCTGGGACAGGAAGAGATTCTCGCCCATCTGGAAACCGGCATGGTGGTCACCCGCATCAATCTGGCCTGGCAGGACAGTCTGGAACTGGATGTGAATGACAAACTGGAGATCAAGCGCATCAAGGCGCTGGATGTCCTGCAGGAAAACATCGACACCCTGGATGCAGATGATGCCGTGGCGGAACTGGAGGCCCGTATCAGCCTGCAGGGGAGTGTGCTGCGCGAGGCACTGGATAGCCTGTTCGGTTACTTCGAGGTGAATCCTGCGTAACGGTCAGGTGACCGCCACAGGGGCCTGGCAGGCCAGGCCCCTGTATCACCCTCGTTAGTCGTCGATGTCCTTGTCGTCTTTCTGGTCCTTGTCCAGTTTCACGGGGGAGTCTTCATCACAGTTGGGTGTGTGCATGAAGGTTTCCGTGACGTCCAGATAACCCAGGTGAGATAGCGTACGACGGCCCAGCAGGAGCGGGTAAATCATGTCGGAGCGATCATTCAGGGTAAATTGCTCTTCATAGACGGTATCGCCAACACACAATTTCATCAGTACCACAGGTCGACGTTCTTCACCGCCGGCTCCGCGAATCAGTACTTTGCGGTAGCGAGGCTTCTCGAACGTCTTGCTGACAGTCTTGCCAGAGGCTTCGTCTTCCACTTCCACCTTGAAGCGCACCCAGCTTTCGCCGTCCTTGTCGAAGACTTCCACGTTGGTGGCATGGAGGGACGAGGTTAGTGCGCCACTGTCCAATTTGGTCTTGAGCTCAACGCCCCACGGTTCCAACGTGGTTTTCTCGACCCATCCGTAAACGTTCTTGGCGCCTTGTGGCTGTTTTGCCATGGCCAGGCCGGATGTGCTCAGTAGTGACAGGGCGAGTGCGGTAACGAGACCTTTCTTCATGGAAGCTCCTTGTGATTCCGTGATTCCCTCTTTACGACCGGGGACGGGCCGCTGTGTTCCCCGGCAGGCCGGCTGAGCCAATCGTACCGGACAGGGTTTAACAGTGTTTTTCACAGGGTACCATCTGGACATGAACCGAAAAATGGAACTGCCATGACTGACAAGTTGGCGCCGCCCTCCCTGCGGCTGTTACTGGGAGAAAGCCGGGCGATGATGGCCTATGGGCGTTACCTGTTGCGCGGGATGGGCTATCGCCAGTTACCCCGGGGTAATGGCGAGCCGGTGTTGGTACTGCCAGGGTTCGGTGCCAGTGACGTAAGTACGCGCCCACTTCGAAAAGGGTTGGCGCAGCTGGGCTATACCAGTTATGGCTGGGCGCAGGGCACCAATCTGGGTATGAACCGCAAGCGCAAGTCGTTGCTGGTAAGCCAGTTGCAAGCGATCCACACCCGGCACGGCACGCCGGTGGCGTTGGTGGGCTGGAGTCTGGGTGGGGTGTTCGCCCGTGAGTTGGCTCGAGCGTTTCCGGAACAGGTCAGTCAGGTCTTCACCCTGGGCAGCCCGATCAACCGGGACCCGGAAGCCAACAACGTGACCGCCCTGTTCAAGCTGTTTAACCCAAACCGGCAAAACCCGGATCACGATGCCTTTCAGGCACGGATTACGCCGCCGCCCGTCCCCTGCACGGCGATTTATACCCGTGATGATGGCATTGTCAGCTGGCCGTGCTGTCTGGAGAATGACGGCCCGAATACCGATAACGTGGAAGTGGCAGGGACTCATGTGGGGCTGCCCTGGAACCCCGCGGTGCTGGCGGCCATCGCGGAACGGTTGGCCCGTTACGATAGCGAGAGAGACAAATGACGGAACTGAAGCCCGGCCGTTACCGGCACTTCAAGGGCAATGAATACCAGGTAATTGGTCTGGCCACGCATTCAGAGACCGAAGAGACGGTGGTGGTCTACCGGCCTCTCTACGGGGATGGGGCTCTGTGGGTGCGTCCCCTGGCCATGTTCACCGAAACCGTCGAGCGAGACGGTCAGGTTCAACCCCGCTTTGCCTGGATCGGTGAGTGAAAGGTTGAAACGCGGTCCGGGGCGGACGGCATTCCTGCACTTTTGCTCCCTGAACTTTGAACTTTCAACTCTGGCAGCTGCTACAATGCCCCTTCAACTCCGGAGCTGATTCCCATGTCCACCTTTGCTGATCTGAACCTGCACGAGCGCCTGGTGCGCGCGCTTGACGAACAGGATATTACCGAGCCTACCCCGGTGCAGGCGGCGGCCATTCCCGACGCGTTGGCGGGCCATGATCTGCGGGTGATTGCCCGTACCGGCAGCGGCAAGACTGCCGCCTTCCTGCTGCCCCTGCTACACGGCCTGCTGCAGCATTCCCGCCCCCGTACCGATACCCGGGCGCTGATTCTGCTGCCCACCCGCGAATTGGCTCAGCAGACCCTCAAACAAGTGGAGGCGTTAGCCCGTTACACCTTTATCAAGGCGGCGCTGGTGACCGGTGGGGAAGACTTCAAGGTTCAGGCCGCCAGCATGCGCAAGAACCCGGAAATCCTGATCGGCACCCCCGGGCGTCTGATTGAGCATCTGGAAGCCGGCAACCTGTTGCTGGGTGATCTGGAAGTGCTGGTACTGGACGAGTCCGACCGCATGCTGGACATGGGCTTCAGTGAAGATGTGCTGCGTTTGGCGGCGGAATGCCGCAGTGAACGGCAGACGCTGCTGTTTTCGGCCACCCGCGGTGGCAATGCCATGGACCGGGTCGTGGAAAGTGTGCTCAAGGAGCCGAAGTTCCTGTTGCTGGACACGGTCCGCGACCTGAATGAATCCATTCAGCAACAGATCATCACCGCCGATGATGTGGCGCACAAAGAACGCCTGGTGCAGTGGCTGCTGGCCCATGAGACCTATGACAAGGCGGTGATTTTCACCAATACCCGTGAGCAGGCCGACCGCCTGGGCGGCGTGCTGCGCGCCACCAGTCACAAGGTGTTTGTGTTGCATGGTGAGAAGGACCAGAAAGAGCGCAAGCTGGCCATGGACCGGCTCAAGGATGGCGGCGTGCGTATCCTGGTGGCCACCGATGTGGCGGCCCGCGGTATTCATGTGGAAGGGCTGGATCTGGTCATTAACTTTGACATGCCACGCAGTGGTGACGAATACGTACACCGCATTGGCCGCACTGGCCGGGTTGGCGGTGAAGGCACGGCCATTTCCCTCATTGCGGCCCATGAGTGGAACCTGATGGCAAGCATTCAGCGTTACCTGCGCCAGCAGTTTGAATTCCGCATTGTGGATGCCCTGAAGGGCAAGTTCATGGGGCCGAAAAAACTCAAGTCCAACGGCAAGGCCGCTGGCAGCAAGAAGAAAAAGATCAAAAAGAAAACCGACGCGAAAAAAACCGGAAAGAAACCGCTGAAGAAAAAGGCCGCCGCCAAGCGACCCGCCAAACGCAGCAGCAAACCTGCCGCACCGGATACCCAGGGCGGCTATGCCACGGTGAAGAAAAAGAAAAACCCGGGGCCGCTGGATTAAGGTCATCCTTCCTTCGGGGGCCGCTTTGTTTTGAGCTTGGCGTCAGACGTCAGAGGCTCCCCGCCCCGCTTTATAAAACTCGGTAAAACCCCAGTGTCTTTTCACAGACGGGGTAATCAGGCAATGTCATCCTAGTATTTCTCTCAGGGAAAGGAGCGGCCTTTGCCAGCGGACAGGGATGTGTCCCCCGAACCGGGCACCTTGCAGTGCCCGGATTGCCATACCGATCTTGCCTTGCCCTCCGGCAAGGGGCGCGGCACGTGGCGTTGTCCCCGTTGCGACTGTCAACTGAGTGGTGCCTGGCGCCTGAAACCGGATTCCCTTCTGGCCCTGTCTCTGGCCACCGCCTTCCTGTGGGTCCCGGCCCTGACGTTGCCGCTATTGCGTCTTGAAAACCTCGGCCTTGATAACCACGCCAGCCTGCTCGGTTGCATCTTTGCCCTGATGCATGGCCTGTACTTGCCCGCCGGACTGCTGTTGCTGTTTACCTTGTTGATCATGCCGCTGGCGAATCTGGTGGCCGTGAGTCGGCTGCTATGGGCGGCTCGCCAGCACCAGCCGGTGCCGTCGCCACGCTGGATGTGGGTGTATCGGCAGAGTCGGGAATGGGCCATGACGGATATCTTTTTGCTGGGGATTCTGATCTCCATGACCAAACTGGGCGACCTGGCCACGGTGACCCCGGGCGCCGGCATTGTTTGTCTGGGGCTGGCGGTGCTGTTACGGCTGATCGTGGAAACCCTGGCGCAGCCGGAGCAGTTGCAACGCCTGATTGACCAGCGCGCCGGTGAGGTGAGCGATGCCTGATAAGCCGCACGCCAAAGCGTGGTCGTTACTGGTTGCCGCCACTGTGTGGCTGGTGCCCGCCAACCTGTTACCGATCATGACCGTCACTCAGGGGGGGCGCAGCAAGACCAGTACCATCGCAGAGGGTATCTGGCAGCTCTTTGACGCGGGCATGCCGGGCATCGCCATTATCGTCATGGTGGCCAGCTTGCTGGTGCCGTTTTTCAAGGTGCTGGTGCTGGCGGTGGTTTACTGGCGCGCGCCGACGGAATCGCAGCCCCTGACCAGTACCCGGGCTTACCGGCTGGTGTACTGGGTCGGGCGCTGGTCCATGCTGGACGTGTTTGTGGTCGCGTTGCTGGTGGCGCTGGTGCAATTTGGCAATCTGGCCAATGTGCAACCGGAGCCCGGCATTCTCGCGTTTGGTATTGCGGTGGTGCTGACCATGCTGTCGGCTCATGCCTTTTCGCCCAATCAACTATGGAACAAGGATCATGGAAACAGCTGAAGTGAAACGCTCGCACTGGCCATCGCCTATCTGGCTGGTGCCCCTGTTGAGCCTGATCGTGGCGGCCTGGTTGTTGTACGACCAGTTGTTGCAGCGCGATGTGCAGATTGAGATCAGCTTTGAAAACGGCGCGGGCATCAAGTCTGGGGTCGAGCTGCGTTATCGTGGTGTGCCAGTGGGCAGCGTGGATGAAATCGTGCTCAGTGATGACCTGAAAACGGTGAACGTGCATGCCAGCCTGAATCGTGATGCGGAAAAACTGGCACGGGAAAAAAGCAAGTTCTGGATAGTGGAACCGGAGCTGGGCATTGCCGGTGCCCGTAACCTGGATACCCTGGTGTCCGGGAAATACATTGCCGTAGAACCGGGCGAAGGCGAACCGGAAAAGACTTTCAAGGGATTGGAAACCCCGCCTGACCAACAGCCCGATCTGGGGCTCAAGATCACCCTGGTTGCCAACCAGCTAGGCTCCCTGAAAAAGGGCCGCCACATTTACTACCGGGATCTGGAAGTGGGTACCATCGGCGAAAGTGAATTGAGCCAGGATGGTCGCTTTGTTGAAATCCAGGCCATCATCAAACCGGAATACAGCAAGCTGGTGCGCACCAACAGCAAGTTCTGGAACAGCTCTGGCCTGACTGTGGATGTGGGCCTGTTCAAGGGAGCGGAAGTGCAGGCCAGCTCCCTGGAAAACCTGCTACGTGGTGGCATCAGCTTCGCCACCCCACCCGAGGCCGGCAACCTGGCCGAGCCCGGCACCCGCTTCGAGCTGCACCGCGAAGCAGAAGACGACTGGCGTGAGTGGGCGCCGATCTTGAAGTGGCAGGGGTGAGAGAAATTAATAGTTAATAATGAATAATTAAGAACGTCGCGGACTGGTTCAATCCGCATTACAACGCAAGAGGCCGCGCCCAGGGGTTGGACGCGGCCTCTTGTGCTTAAAAATTTCAGGGCCTGGCTCGCGCCAGTTATTAATTATTCATTATTAACTATTAATTATCCCTTCTACATCATCTTCGTCACGACCTTCAGCGGGAAGTGGCGCATGGCGATGCCCATGGGGCCCCAGGGCCAGGCGGGGACGGCGGCGTTGAGGGGTTCTTTTTCGATGGCTTTGACCATGGCCTTGCAGCCGGTTTCCGTGTCGACCATGAAAGGCGTGTTTTTGAGTTTTTCGTTGATCTCTGACTTGATGAACCCGGGGAAAATGGTGGTTACTTCAATGGGCGAATCGATCAGCTCTGCCTGCAGGCCTTCCGCCAGCATGGCCACGCCGGCTTTGGTGGCCGCGTAGGTAGTGAGATTTTTCTTCATGCCGCGCATGGCGCTCATCGAAGAAATCATCACCAGGTGGCCGCTGTTCTGGGCCCGGAAAATTTCCATGGCGGCTTCGGCCTGGGCCAGGGCCGCCACAAAGTTGGTTTCGGCGGTTTGGCGGTTGGCATAAAAGTAACCGGTGCCCAGCGGCTGGCCCTTGCCCATGCCGGCATTGATGATCACCCGGTCGATGCCGCTCAGCTCCGTGCGGAAGGCGTCAAACACGGCAAACACCTGATCGTAATCATTCACATCCAGAGGTTTGATCAGCACGCGAATATTCGGGTGTTTGTTTTCCAGTTCCGCTTTCAGGGTTTCCAGCCGATCCATGCGTCGTGCACACAGGGCCAGGTTGCGCCCCATGGCCGCAAAAATTCGCGCCATGCCTTCGCCAAGGCCGGAACTGGCGCCAGTGATCAGAATCGTCTTGCGTGTCGGCATTGTTATCCCCGCGTTAAATGGTTTGCTGCAGGAGCGCCGCAAGCGACGTTCCTGCGGAAAAATGTTCTATCGATACGTGACCTGATCGCTCGGTAGATGCAGGTGCTCGTTCACCGAGACTAGCCGTAGCTTGCCCGCATTCACAAGAATGCGCGTCACACTGGTGTTGATCAAGGTGCGGTTCCAGGTGATCAGGGCCTCGTCGTCCATGTCCAGCAGGTGCTGGATGATGACGCTGATGGCGCCGCCGCTGGTGAACACCAGCGCGCTTTCGCCACTGCTGAGGCTGTTGCCCAGGCTATAGGTGCTGGCCAGAACACGCTCGCGAAAGGCGGGCCAGGTTTCACTGTAGGCGCTACGGTCGCTGTCGTCGTTACGCTGCCAGCGACGCAGGGCTTGTTCAAAATGGACCTGGAAAACCTTCCGCGGATTAGCCTGTTTGCCCAGCCACTCGGTCAGGGCGGCGCGGTCGTTGGCCATGGGCCAGTCCAGCGCCAATAGCTCGGTATGGTTGTACTCATTGAAGCCGGTGTCGGTGTGCCACTCGGCGGGGAGCCCGAGTTCGCCGAGGGCGGCCTCTGCGGTTTCCCGGTGGCGGCGCATGGTGCCGCAGATCGGCCGGGCAACGCCGAGATCCTGGTTTTGCAGGGCGCGGCCGAGAATACGGCTTTGCTCCCAACCCGGTTCGGAGAGCTGATCGTAGTCTTCCTTGCCGAAGCTGGCCTGACCATGACGAATCAGGTAGATCACTGGCATCAGGCGTTCTCCGCCTTTTCCAGTTTGCGGCGTAACCCTTCGGCACCTTTGAGCATCATGCGGTTGAAGATGGCAGGGACAAAACGCTTAAAGAAGTAGGCGCGCCGCCCGCTTTTGTGTGGCAGCAGGAAGAACTGTTGGTTTGCCACGGCCTGCTTGATCATATTGGCGATCTGGTCGGCGGTCAGCTCATTGCTGGCCAGCAGTTTGTCCACGGTTTCGATCATGCCTGGCTCGGGGCTGCGCATGGATTCGTGCAGGTTGGTGCGGAAGAAGCCGGGGCACACCACCGTGGTGTGGATACCAAAAGGGGCCAGTTCGAAGCGCAGGGTTTCCGACAGGGAAATAACGCCAGCCTTGGTCACGTTATAACTGCCCATCACCGGTGCGTTGAGGAGTCCCGCCAGCGACGCAATATTGACGATATGGCCATGGCCCTGGCGTTTCATCATCGGCACGAACACCTTGCAGCCCCGGACTACCCCCTTCACGTTGATATCGAAGATCCAGTCCCAGTCCGCCATGTCGCCACGGTCGATACGGGCCGCGCCTGCCACCCCGGCATTGTTTACCAGCACATCCAGGCCTCCCCACTGTTGCTCGAGCCACTCGCGGGCGTTATTGAGGCTGGCGGTGTCACGCACGTCCACATACTGGAAGGCCAGTTCGCCGGGCAAGTCTTTCAATGCGGCCAGGGTTTCGGCGGCGCGCTCTTCGTTCACGTCACCGATCAGTACCCGGGCACCCTCGCGCAACCAGGCTTCGGCCATGGCGCGACCCAGTCCGGAGGCGCCACCGGTGATGAAAATGCGTTGGGAGGTCTGGCTCATGGGAAGTCCTGCTGTGGTGGTTTCGGTCATCGTGCGTGCGTAAGACGACAGCATGGTGGCGTCGCGCAGCTATTCATTGACCGATGCTAGAGAGCGGGCTTCAATAAATCCAATGAATCCTCAAAATGAAACCTGATAAATCCTATGCATGTTTCGCGCTTTGATCTGAATCTGTTTGTGGTGTTCGACGCCATCTATACCGAGGGCTCCCTGACCCGTGCGGCCAAGGTGCTCAACCTGACTCAGCCTGCGGTCAGCCACGCGCTGGGACGGCTGCGCGAGCGCCTGGGAGACCCGTTGTTTGTGCGCCAGGGGAGCCGCATGGTGCCCACCGCCAGGGCCCGGACGATGGTGAGCCCGGTACGGCACGCGCTGGGCGGGTTTCAGCGTTGCCTCAGTGATGAAGGCGGGTTCGATGCCTCCGACGCCGAGCGGACTTTTGTGCTTGGCCTGCGGGATGGCCTGGAGGGCTGCCTGCTGCCGCCGCTGATGGCGCAGTTGATGGAAGAGGCACCGGGGATTCGCTTGCAGTCGTTGACTATCCGGCGGCGGCAGATGCCCACGGAGCTGGCCAGCGGACGACTGGATCTGGCCTGTGATGTGATGCTGGCCTTGCCGGAGACCATTGAGCATGTGCCGGTCCTGTCCGGCCCCATGGTGGTGATGATGCGGGAGGGGCATCCTCTGGCGGCAGGCATGGACCTGCCAGCCTACCTGGCCGCACAGCATGTGCTGGTCTCGTCCCGGCGGGAAGGGCCGGGGCTGGAAGATTTCGGTCTTGCCCGGCAGGGCTACCGCCGCCATATCCGGTTACGTTGCCAGCACTATCAGGCCGCGATTTCCACGGTGCAGAACACGGATCTGCTACTGACCCTGCCCGCGACGCTGGCAGGGCGTTTGTCCCGTGAGAGGATGGTACTGCAGCCGTTCCCTGCGGACCTTGCGGACCTGGAAATGCATCTGTATTGGCATCGTGACCAGGCAGGTGATCCCGCGCATCGCTGGTTACGACAGAAGGTGCTGGCATTGCTGGAAGAGCAACAGGGGCAGTGGTCACAGGAGTGATGAATGTGGTTTGATTGTATCTCAAATGAGATACAATATACGATCAGGAGGCGATGTTTATGGCGACCCAGACCTCGATGCTGCATGTGCGAATCGATGAAAAGCTTAAGACCGAAGCGGCGGAGAAGCTCGGTAATGTTGGACTGTCGATATCTGATGCTGTGCGCATTCTTTTGACGCGCGTTGTGAAGGAGGGAGCCTTGCCTGCCGGGCTGACGGCGGACCCTGATGCTTATGATGCCTGGTTCCGCGCGAAAGTCCGAGAGGCGTTGGAAGATCCGCGACCTCAGGAATCTCACCAGCAGGTCATGGAGGATCTGCAGGCACTAATCACAAGGAAGCGTGGTGACGGCAATTGAATGGCGTCCAGCGGCTAAGGAAAGTCTGCTGGCGATTATCGATTATATTTCTGATGACAACCCTGCCGCAGCACAGACACTTCTGGATGATATTGTCAGGAAGGTAGGGAGCTTGCCTGATAACCCGCTCATGCATCGTGAGGGAAGAGTGGCGGGGACAAGGGAGTTGGTGGTAAGAGACAACTACATCGTTGTTTACGCACCGCCTGGCGACAGTATTGTCATCGTTCAGGTGCTTCACGCGGCGCAACAATGGCCATAAGCAATGTTCGGCGTTATCCCGCAGTGTCTTGAACTCTGGCCTGTAAGATTTTCCCCTCGAATCCCGTATTCTCCTCCACTCGGATATCCTGCGCAGCTACCGTTTCGCCGCAATGGCTACAGTGCAGCTGGGCCTGAAGCGTGTGCTCACATTGTTTATGAATGCGGGTAAGGGGGGCGCCGTGGTCGTCCGCCAGATACTGGTCTCCCCACTGTGCCAGGTGCACGATCACCGGGTAGAGATCCCGTCCCATTGAGGTAAGACGGTATTCGTGGCGAACCGGACGTTGCTGGTAGGCAACCTTGTCGAGGATGCCGCCTTCAGTGAGCTTGCGCAGGCGGTCGCTGAGCACATGGCGGGTCACCCCCAGCCGTTGCTGAAAATCATCAAAACGGCGCACGCCAAGAAAACAGTCGCGCAGCACCAGCAGTGTCCAGTTGTCGCCGATGATGGCCAGGCTGCGGGCCACGGAGCAGGGCTGTTGGTCGATGTCTTGCCAGCGCATGTGGGCTCTCCGAAAAGGTGTCCCCACATCATACCTGTTTGACAGGTTCCAAAAAAGAACTCACCATGAGTTCCAAATTGGAACTAACTGAGGGCTGCCCGGGAGGAGCCATGAGTCAGAAAGAGACTGCGCCGGCCATGCTGGTTATTGGTGCCGGTGATGCCACCGGCGGCGCCATCGCCAAACGTTTCGCCCGGGAAGGGTATCGGGTCTGTGTCGCTCGCCGCACCAAGGAGGCTCTGGCTGAGTTGGTGGCCGAGATCGAGGGGGACGGCGGCTGGGTACGCGCTTTTGGCTGTGATGCCCGCGATGAAGAGCAGATGGTAGCCTTGTTCGATACCATTGAATCGGAAGTGGGGCCACTGGAGGCGGTGGTTTTCAATATCGGTGCCAATGTTTTCTTCCCGATCCGGGAAACGACGGCTCGGGTGTATCGAAAAGTCTGGGAGATGGCGGCATTTGCCGGTTTCCTGACTGGTCGGGAGGCAGCCCGAGTGATGGTGCCGCGCCAGCGGGGTACCATTATTCTCACGGGAGCGACGGCCTCTTTGCGCGGAGGCAAGGGTTTTTCTGCCTTCGCCGGGGCCAAGTTTGCGTTGCGAGCGTTGGCCCAGAGCATGGCAAGGGAGTTGGGGCCGGAAGGCATCCATGTCATTCACCCGGTGATCGATGGTGCCATCGATACCGCGTTCATCCGCGACAATTTCCCGGCCATGTACGCGAAAAAAGCGCAGGACGGTATTCTCAATCCGGAACACATTGCCGAAACCTACTGGATGCTGCATCAACAGCCGCGTGACGCCTGGACCCACGAGATCGATCTACGTCCGTGGATGGAGACGTTTTGAGTAACACGCAACACCAAAATCCTGCCGTAGGAGCGTCGCTCGCGGCGCGATAACCCAACGTCTGGAATCGCGCCGTGAGCGACGCTCCTACGGACATTTCTGAAAGGACAATATCATGACTCAAAAAATTGAATTTCTGTTTGATGTGGGTAGCCCTACGGCGTACCTGGCCTGGAGCCAGCTTCCGGCCATTGCCGAGCGAACCGGGGCGCAACTGGAACTCAAGCCGATCCTGTTGGGAGGCGTGTTCAAGGCCACCGGCAATGCGCCTCCCGGCGCCGTCCCCGCCAAGGGCATGTACATGATGCGCGATCTGGCTCGCTACGCGAGCCGTTACCAGGTGCCATTGACCATGAACCCGCACTTCCCGGTGAACACCATTACTCCCATGCGCGTCATCACTGCTGCTCTGGGTACAGAGCAGGAGCAGCACATGGTGGATGTCATGTTTAACGCCATGTGGAAAGCGCCGTGTAAATTGTCGGAAGTGGACGAGATGACGCGCGTGCTGACGGAGGCGGGGCTGGACGCAGAAGATTGGTTGGCCCGTGCCAGCGATGAGACTGTCAAAGAGCAGCTCAAAGCCAATACCGAAGCCGCGGTAAAGCGCGGTGTGTTTGGCGCGCCGACGATGTTTGTGGGCAATGAAATGTTCTTTGGGCAGGATAGATTGGATTTTGTCGAAGACGCCCTCAAAGGCAGTGAATAACGACAATCAAAAAACGAAGTAGATCAAAGTGAAAAAGGCCGTATCCGGCATCGGGTGTGGCCTTTTTTTATATCAATTTTTCTTCCAGTCACGAAAAAAGTTGTTTTGTCGAGATTGTCCATCACAATCAGGAACAGGGTTCTGTAATCAGTGATGGGGATTGGATATGAAAATAGTGGGATTGCTGGCTGCGATGCTCGTTGGTTGGCCGCTTGTCGCTGCGGCGCAGCCTGTTGGTGAGCCCACTATCGAGCATGTGCCTGAGGATCTGGCGGATGAAGTGAAAAGCCGTGGCATCCTTGGCCAAGATGATCGCAGAAGCACCCGTGAGGTGCCTTATTACCTGAAAAAATATACCCGCCGGGTGGGGGAGCTCATTACCTATAACCATCTGGAGTCGGGTGAAACTGCAAAAACGACCTGTACCGGCTCGCTGATCCAGAAGAACTATATCGTGACAGCGGCGCATTGCGCATTCGACAGTCAAGGCAAGCTTCACGAGAACCAGTTCTTCTATCCTGGTATTCAGGAAGGCAGGGTGAACTACGACAAGTACCGGGTTGCTAGGGTCTTTCTACCCGCCAGCTATACCCATGATGCGAACGAGGATACAGGCAGGGATATAGCAATCATGGAATTGGAGCCGGCAGATAACGGGCGGCATGCCGGGCAGGTTGCAGGTTGGTTTGGCTTTTGGGGGCGTGCCGATTTCCCGGATGGAGAGGTGTCTACCATCGGCTACCCTGGTGACAAGCAGGATGGGCATCAATACTTTCAGGAAGGTTGTCAGGCGGTAAATCGTAACCCTTACAATCACAACGATCTGTGGATTGACTGCGATGTATTTCAAGGGCAAAGCGGGAGCCCAGTACTGATTTACTCCGGGGAGTATGACACGTTCCATGTGCAGGCTGTGATTCAGAGTGAATCTGCCAAAATGAATTTTGGGTCCCGAATCTCACCGGAAAGGGCAAAAATATTTCGCTATATAACGAAAGGGGAGTTCGCGTCGGCGGCCTATCAATCTGAAGGAATTGTCGAGCCCTGGATTCAGATGGATTATGTCAATCAAAATAAGATCTATGTCTACGCTCGAAACGAGTGCAGCGATGAAGATCTTTACATCGCCTACAATTATAAAACCCATGCAGGAGATTGGCGTGCAGGAGGTTTCATGTTATTGAAACCCAAGCATGAAATGCCGGTATTTGATACCGGAAACGGGGTTTATTACCTTTCTGCCCGTAATCCAGAAGGCAAGGTGTTTACGCGAAAAGATATGAACAAGTACTTGTCAAAATATGACATGAACGTGGGGATGCAGAAGTACAGCGTAGACAAGTTCGGCACCTTTACTTACGGATTTGGCTGTCGGTAGTTTACGAGCAGGCAGAAAAGCCGCCATCAGTGAAAGGGGGAAAGATCTTCCCTTGTACATGTCAGATTCCTGGTGGTTGGTATGCCTAAACGAAAATGCCCTTGCTTCCAGCGAAGACAAGGGCATTCTTTTTTGTAGCTTGTAGCTTGTAGCTTGTAGCTTGTAGCTTGTAGCAGTTAGCGGTTGATTGCGGCCTGCATAAATGGCGGCAGCACCAGCGCGCCCTTGTGAATTGCGGCAGAGTAGTACCGGGTGTCGAAGCCTTTGTCTGAGGCATCCGTTTCGCGGAACTCGCCCACTTGCGTGTTCTTGCCCGCCATCGTGCAGCTCCACCAGCCACTGGGATAAACCGGCTGCGGGAAGGGCAGTGTCTGGGTGCTGGTGAAACCCGCTTCGCGCATGTTGGCGTGAAGATCCTTGATGATGGTGTCGCTGTGCAGCAGCGGGGATTCCGATTGCTGCACAATGATGCCGCCCTCGGCCAGCACGCGGTGACAATCGCGGAAGAAATCGGCCTTGAACAACCCTTCCGCCGGGCCTACCGGGTCGGTGGAATCAACGATGATCACGTCCACGCTGCCATCTGCGCAGTTGCGCATGTATTGCACGCCGTCTTCAAACAACAGTTCCGCTCGTGGGTCGTCGTTGGACTCGCACAGTTCCGGGAAATACTTCTCCGAGTAGCGGGTGACCATCTCGTCAATATCGATCTGGGTGGCTTTTTCTACGCCGGGATGACGCAGCACTTCGCGCAGGGTGCCGCAGTCGCCACCACCGATGATGACGACCCGTTTCGGATTGGCGTGGCTGAACAGCACCGGGTGCGACATCATCTCGTGGTAAAGGAAGTTGTCACGGGTGGTGAGCATGGTGGCGCCATCGATGGTCATCAGGTAACCGAAGCTGTCGGTTTCCCACATTTCGATGTGCTGATACTCGGTCTGCACTTCTTCCAGCTTCTGCTTCAAACGCAGGCCGAAAGCGGTGCCAGCGGTGTCAAAGTGCTCGTAAAACCAGTTGTTTTGGGTGCTGCTCATGGGCCTTTCCAGTGGGTGGGAGCCAGTGGGCTCCCGAGGTGGACAATAGTCGCGATTGTAAGACCTGTGGCCCCCCTGTCAAAGCCTGATTCCTTGCCCCAAAAAGGGATGCGACAAGCGGTGGCAGGCAGGCATAATGGCGACAGTTTTCCCCTTTGCGGTGGCCGGTGACGGCCTCGCCCGTTTCAGGACAGGTAATGACCGATTCAAGCTCCATTCCCGCCAGTGAGATCTACAACGTGGATCGCTGGGGCGACAGTTACTTCCGTATCGATGAGCATGGCGAGCTGTGTGTTCGTCCCAATGGTGAGCAGGGTGGCCAGGCGACGCTGGAAGCCGTGTTGCAGGCCTGTCGTGAGGCGGGGCTGCGGGCGCCGGTGCTGGCGCGCTTTTCCGGCATTCTGCGCCAACGGGTCAAACTGTTGGCAGGGGCCTTCCGTGAGGCTATCGATGGCCATCGCTACGACGGGCAATACACCCCGGTCTATCCGATCAAGGTGAACCAGCAGCGCCGGGTAGTGCACGAAATCATTCGGGCTCGCGAAGAGGGCGAGCGTATCGGGCTCGAGGCAGGCTCCAAGCCAGAACTGCTGGCGGTACTGGCGTTGTCCAATCCGGGCGACACGATCGTCTGTAATGGTTACAAGGATGCCGAATACCTGCGTCTGGCGTTGATGGGCGAAAAACTGGGCTTCCACGTGAATATCGTGGTGGAAAAGATGTCCGAGCTGCCTGCGCTGCTGCGTATTGCCGATGAGCTGGGTGTGGCCCCGCGGATTGGTCTGCGGGTGCGGTTGATGAGCATCAGCAAGGGCAACTGGCAGAACACCGGGGGCGAGAAGTCCAAGTTTGGCTTGAGTGCCCCGCAGCTGATGAGTGCGCTGGCGCACTGCCGTGAGGCGGGTCGACTCGACTGTGTGAAACTGCTGCATTTCCATCTGGGTTCCCAGGTGGCGAATATCCAGGATATCAAGGCTGGCATGCGTGAGGCGGCCCGGTATTACACCGAAATGCGTGCGCTGGGCGCGCAGGTGGAGACCGTGGATGTGGGCGGCGGTCTGGGTGTGGACTATGAAGGCACCCACTCACGTTCCTACTGTTCCATGAACTATGGTGTGGCGGATTATGCCCGCCATATCGTGCAGACTCTGCAGCAGCAATGCCAGCAACATGGCGTTCCTGAGCCGCACATCATTTCCGAGTCCGGGCGCGCACTGACGGCGCACCATGCGGTATTGCTGGTGAATATTACCGACCAGGAAGCCCAGAAGCCGGTCGCGGTCACCTTGCAGCCGGGCGACGACTCTATCCCGGAGCTGCAACAGCTGTGGGATCTCCAGGTTGCCCTGCAGGGCGAGGCCGGGAATTTGCTGGAGCGGTTCTCCGAAGTAGTGGGGGCCTGGCAGGATATCCACCAGCGCTACATCGCCGGCGATCTGGGGCTGGATGCCCGCGCCCGGGGGGAGCAGCTGTATGTGAACGGCTTGCTGGCCCTGCGCAGCCGCCTGAATCCGTTGCGCAAGCAGCAACGGGAGCTGCTGGATAACCTTAACGAAACACTGGCGGACAAGCTGTTTGTGAACTTTTCAGTGTTCCAGTCGGTGCCTGATGTGTGGGGCATCAATCAGGTGTTCCCGGTACTGCCATTGTCCGGGTTGAATCAGCCGGTGACGCGTCGTGCCGTGTTGCAGGACATTACCTGTGATTCCGACGGGCGTATTGACCAGTTCGTGGACGGCGAAGGGGTGGAGTCATCCTTGCCGTTGCCGGCTGAGATTAACGGTCACCTCGGCATTTTCATGGTAGGGGCGTATCAGGAAATCCTTGGCGACATGCACAACCTGTTTGGAGATACCGATTCGGTGGATGTGGATGTCACCGATGCCGGCGAGATTGTTCTCGATCATGCCATACAGGGCGATACCGTCAGTTCGGTGCTGCGCTACGTGAACTATGACCCGGACCGTTTGCTTGAGTCGCTGGAGCAACACTGCCGCCAGGCCCACCTCAGCGATGATGAGCAAGAGGGCTTTATCGAACTGGTACGGGATGGTCTGGCAGGGTATACCTATCTTGAGTAACGATAAGCGAGGCGTATCAACGAAGGTCATATAAACCGTCCATACGTCAGATTTTTGATTTTCCAGCCAGCAAGGAGAGCGCCATGCGTTATGAACTCTGTGCCAGCCAGGAGATCCCCGAAGGCCAGAGCAAGGCAATGAAAGCCGGGGAAACCAAACTGGTGGTATACCACTTGAGTGATGGCTTTTATGCCACCCAGGCCCGTTGCCCCCATGTCTTTGCTTCGTTAGGCAAAGGCAAGATTCTCAAGGATAAATGTGTGCAATGCCCGCTGCACCGGGCGGAGTTTGATATCCGTACGGGAGAGGTGGTGAAGTGGGCAAACTTTCCGCCGGGGGTGCAGATGCTGAATGTGGTGCGTGGCGAAAAACCCCTGGATACCTGGCCCGTGTCAGAAGAAAACGGCCAGCTTTACGTGGAGATTTGATGGCCCTCAGCAAGGAAGAGCAACAGCGAGCCGCACTGGAGCGGCTGGAGAAATTCAGCCGCTTCACCGACAGCAGTATTGGCATTCCGTTTACCCGGTTCCGTTTCGGAGCCGAAGCGCTGATTGGCCTGATCCCGGGCATTGGTGATGCGGCGGGTCTGGCGCTGGCCAGTTATGTGCTGCTGGAAGCGCAACGCGCCGGCGCCAGCAAGGCCGTGAAGCTGCGTATGTTGAGAAACATGCTGATCGATTTTCTCGGGGGCCTGCTGCCAGTAGTCGGGGATGCCTTCGATGCGATCTATAAGGCCAACACCCGAAACACCGAGTTGCTGCGAAACTATCTGGAAAAACAACTGGAAGTCGAGCCGCCCCCCAAACCCTTCCCCTGGTGGACCCTCATCTGGTTATCCGTACTGTTTGCGATTCTGACCGGCGGGTTGACGTTGATTCTTTAATGCGGTTTTCGCTGTTAACTATTCACTGATCTTAGGGAGCCTCTGAATAACCTCTTGCGTGCTCAGTCTTTCAGGCTGGTTCGCAATCTAGGCGCGGTTTTGAAGGTGTATGTCCATCCATCGAAAAAGCGCAACAACGAGTGCGGGCCAGCCTGGAAGACCCGAAGGGCGCGGCCTGAAGCGCA
>PAJO01000039.1 GCA_002706085.1 Alcanivoracaceae bacterium
CGCACATCTGCTGCGCCTTGCCTCTAGGAAAGGGAACCACCCTTACCGTCGAGACAAGACACAACAGCTGCACGCTCCAGGCCACGCTGAGTACGCAAGGAGTTATTCAGAAGCTCCCTAGGGAGCCGGCAAGCTCCCTTATATCCGGGGCGGCCCTTCCATCGCCAACATTGAGGTTCTCCCATGATCTGCAGCATGACCGCCTTTGCCCGTGCCGACCGCCACCTGCAAGGCTACAGCCTGGCCTGGGAGATCAAATCGGTGAACCACCGCTACCTGGAGGTCAGCCCCCGCCTGCCCGACGCCCTGCGAGGCCTGGAAAATGGCGTGCGCGAGAAGTGCCGCAAGGCGCTGGCCCGTGGCAAGGTGGAAGTGACCCTGCGCTATCAGCAGGACGACAGTGAGGCCAACCTGGAACTCAACGAAACGCTGGTCAAGCAACTCTCTGATGTGTCCCGCCGGGTTGGCGATATCGTCCAGCACCCCGGCCAGGTCAACCCGATGGAAATCCTCCGTTATCCCGGTGTGCTCAGCAGCCAGGAACTGGATGTGGAGCTGCTGCAGCGCGAAGCCCTGTCCCTGCTGGATGAGGCCCTGCACGCCCTGATCGACACCCGCGCCCGTGAAGGCGAGCAGCTGGGCAAACTCATCGAGGACCGCCTGGATGGCATCGGCACCCAGGTCGAGATCGTCAAGGCGGCCATTCCACGCATCAAGGAAGCCCAGCGCGAGCGCCTGCGCCACCGCATTCAGGAAGTGGTGGAGTCACCGGACCCGGACCGCCTGGAGCAGGAACTGGTGTTGCTGGCGCAAAAAATGGACGTGGAAGAAGAACTGGATCGGCTGGTCACCCATGTGGCGGAAGTGCGCCGCATTCTCAAGAAAGGCGGCCACATTGGCCGCCGGCTGGATTTCCTGATGCAGGAACTCAACCGCGAAGCCAACACCACCGCCAGTAAATCCGTGGACAGCGAAACCACCGCTGCCGCGGTGGAGCTGAAGGTGCTCATCGAGCAGATGCGCGAGCAGATCCAGAATATCGAGTAAAATCCAGGGAAGTCCATAATTGCATTTAATATATTGTTTTTAAAGGATTAAATCCGATCTCCAGTCCATGGAAATCCACTGTCATCCACCCCTATCCAGACAAAAGTGGTGGGCAAAATGGTGGGCAAAAACGTGACTTTTTCCTCCCTGACACCTATATTGACCTGAAATGGTGGGCAGCTCTCAAGGGGCTGCCTGCAAACCATTGATGACAGAGAAATTTTCTCTTTAATCAACAAACAAAAAGTGGTGGGCAGCCTGTTTTTATAGGCTCAAACGCCACAAGGTCAAAATGAGCAAACTCACCGCCACTCAGATCAAGTCTTTGGCAAAGCAGGCCCCCAAGAAACACACCGATGGCGGCGGCCTCTATTTCTGTGTACGCAAGTCCGGCATGCCCTACTGGATGCTACGCTACAGCGCCCAGGGCAAGCGCCACGAAATCACCTTGGGTCAATACCCACAGATGTCCCTGGGTGACGCCCGGGAAGCCGCTGTGCTAACCAAGCAAGGCATCCGAACGGGCACCGACCCACTCCAGGAAAGGGCCAAAGTTGTCCAGCCCAACATCCGCACCGTCAAAGACCTCTTCCAGGACTGGCATGAAACCGATCTGTCCCGGCGCCTGAAACACCCCAACATCCCCAAGCGCATCTATCAGAAAGAAATTCACCCTGTGATCGGCCTCTACCCAATTGCCGACGTCACCCCAAGGGATATCCGGGCCGTCCTGCAGCGCGTCCAGCGCAGCAACCGCCCCACCATCGCCAATGACACCCTGATGTACATGAAGCAGCTGTTTCGTCATGGCATCAAACTGGACCTGTGCCAGAACAACCCGGCCAGCCCATTCACAGTCAGCGACGCCGGCGGCGTCGAAGCCAGCCGGGAGCGCACCCTGACGCTGGAAGAAATCGAACATGTCTTTGGGGTCTTCCGTGAACACATCAGCAGCTTTGGTCGAGACAACTATCGGGCCTGCTGCTTGTTCCTGGTGCTAGGCGTTAGAAAAAGCGAGCTATGCGAAGCCCGCTGGGAAGAATTCGACCTCGAGGCCGGAATCTGGGATCTCTCCAAAGAGCGCAGCAAGACTGGCGCAGCGATCACCATCCCTCTGCCAACCCAAGCCATTGAGTGGCTAAAAGTACAGCAAGGCCATGCCTGCGGCTCCCCCTATGTGTTCCCTGCCAGGCGCGCCAGCAAACGCCCCCACATGGGCCCTGACACCCTGAACCGCGCCATTTCCAAGCTATTTGGCCGAGAGGCTGGCCGGAAGATGCAGCCACCCAACAAAATGGGCGACCTGGAGCACTTCACCATCCACGACCTCCGACGCACCTTCCGCAGCCTCGCGGCTGCGGAAGGCGTGCCGAGTCATGTGGCGGAACGGTGTTTGAATCACAAGTTGAAGGGAGTTGAGGGGATTTATGATCGGTATGATTATTTCGAGGAGCGGAAAATAGCTCACCAGCGAGTAGCCAACGCCATAGAAGCCTTAACACACCTATGATGCACAGGTGTGTTTGCGGCTGTTTTTACTGCTTTGGATAAGGGATATAAGGCTAGCTACACCATAAGCTATACAAAAACCGTGGTTTCAGCTGGATGGACATGGACACTCTTGGACGAAAGTACGACCTTCATTGACACACCTCGTCATTAAGACCGGTTACAGATAACAATTAGTTCCGTACTTCAGATTAAAGACTTCAGTTCAAAATTCAGATCACGCAATGCTTTAGCGCTGATGCTTTTGCGTTGCTGCACCAGCTTCTTACCCACCATGAAAGCAATAGGCAGATTGACTGCATCAACAGCAATGACACACCCCTCGCATAGATAGAAAACTGCAAATTCCTTGTCAGTGATGTTGCCACGTAGTACGCGCTGGTCATGATTTTGCGACAACCCTACCATCTGCAGGCGAACGTCATACTGGTTCGACCAGAACCAGGGGGCGCTATCGTAGGGCTTCTCCTCGCCCATAAGAGTCGCCGCCGCCGTACGCGCTTGATCCACAGCGTTAGCCACAGATTCAAGGCGCTGCCTCTTTTCGAAGAATAGATTCCGGTGGCGGGTACAATCGCCGATTGCCAGAATGTCTGGATCATCAGTGCGAGTAAATTCATCAACGACAATGCCGTCATCACATAGCAGGCCAGCATGCTCAGCCAAGGCTGTTTCCGGTACTACACCAATTGAGACAAGCACAATATCCGCTGACACCCTGCCCCCAGCGGCCAAGGTGACGCCAGAGACACGCCCCTTACCGTCTGATTCAAAACCGGTTACGGCCGTGTCCAGGCGCACATCAACGCCGGCATCCGTGTGTTTGGCGTAGAAAAACTCTGAAATTTCTGGCCCCGTAACACGCTGCATCAGTCGATCAGCAGCTTCCAGGACGGTAACATTAACACCCTGCTTGGTCGCACTGGCTGCTACTTCAAGTCCGATATAGCCGCCCCCCACGATGACCAGGCGTTTACCGGGTGCTAACTCACTACGCAGGGCATCCGTGTCCGCGATATCATGCAGATAATGAATGCCTTTCAATTCTGAGCCCGGCGCGTTAAGGCGGCGAACATGTGAGCCAGTGGCCAAGACCAGTCGGTCGTACTGCAAGGTGCTCTGATCTGACAAAATGAGGTTTTTGTCGTCTCTGTTAATCTGTTCTACGCGCACGCCGAGTCGTAATTGCTGCCCCGCATTCTCGTAGACAGAGGGCGATTTAAGGTATAACGACGTCTGATCAACCTCCCCCGCCAGATAAGTCTTGGACAAGGGCGGCCGCTGGTAGGGAGGGTGCGGCTCTTCGCTCACCAAGACCACTTCGTTTGGGTATTTTTTTTGCAGCAAGGCGGTCAGAAGTGTTCCTGCTGCGTGTCCACCACCAATGATGACAGTGGTCTCTTTCTTTTTGTTGGTCATATCTTGTCTCTTTCTATGTGTCCTGTAACCGAGTTATCCACTTACCAAAAACTTAGTGAAGAAAAAGAACCTGTAATATCCAGCGAACTAAGAACATCATGCCTGACCGCCTGTCATCGCGGCGTCCTCAAGAATCATCGCAGCGCCTTTCTCACCGATCATGGTCGCCGGCTGATTAGTATTCCCACCAACCAGTGTTGGCATGATGGAAGCATCAACCACCCGCAACGATTGCAAACCGTGCACACGAAGTCGGGAATCCACCACAGCCATCGGCCCCCTCCCCATCTTGCAGGTGCCGACCGGGTGATATGCCGATTCGCCGTTGCGACGCACCCAGTCGGCGAGATCGACGTCCTCCTGTACGGACTGGCTTGGTGAAAGCTCTACGTCCTGGTGCTCATAAAATGCACGCTGCATCAATATCTTACGAACAATCCTTACCCCACGAACGAGCTGCTCGACATCGGCAGGTTCAGCCATATAGTTGGGATCAATCAACGGGGCTGCCAGAGGATCGGCACTGTGTAAACCAATACGGCCACGGGACAAAGGCCTGAGCCCATAGAGCATCACTATGTAGCCATAACCGCTCATCGCGGTTCTTATGTCACGTCCGTGATCGGCGTATAGCATTGGCCCGAAATGCAATTGCAGATCGGGCATCGGCAACTCTGGCCGGGAACAGATAAACGCACCGGCCTCAGCGCCGTTGCTCGACAGTGCTCCGCGACGGCCCCATAGGTATTGCAGCAAGGCCCACGCACCGTTCAACCAGTAGCTGGGGTGCATCGAGATACTATGGCGGCTGCGTGCCTTGACCCGGACGAAAACATCAATATGGTCCTGGAGATTGCGCCCCACCCCCTCCAGTGCATGACGTAGCTCAATGCCATGCCGAGCAAGTTCCTCGCGGGGACCGATGCCTGACAACATAAGCAGTTGCGGCGAATTGAATGCACCACCGCAGAGGACAACCTCCCGTCTGGCATGCGCTCTAACCAAACGCTTTGCGTGACGATACTCGACACCAATAGCGCGAGCACCCTCAAATAGCACGCGGGTAACATGTGCATCGCTGCAAATGGTCAAGTTAGATCGCCCCGCCGCAGGCTCAAGATAAGCACGCGCATTACTGCAACGGGAGCCGTCTTTCTGGTAGGCGTAGTAATAACCGACACCTTCCTGATCAGGACCGTTGAAATCCCGATTACGCCGATACCCCGCCTGTACTGCGGCCTCGACAAACGCCGTACTCAACGGGTTGGTATAACGCCGCTCCGCCACATTGAGAGGGCCATCCTGACCATGGAACCCTTCTGTATCCGGCACCATCTCAGGCTCGTAATGTTCTGACTTACGAAAATACGGCAGCACCTCGGCGTATGACCAACCGTTACACCCCTGCCGTGCCCACTCGTCGTAGTCTCTGGCGTGACCACGGATATAGACTTGGGCGTTAATCCCACTCGAACCGCCAAGCATCTTGCCCCGCGGCTGGAACAATGAACGACCGTACATGTGCCGCTGTGGCTCAGTATAGAACTGCCAGTTGAAACGGCGACTGAACATCAACTGCAAAAATCCAAGAGGCGTGCTGACGAAAGGGTTGCGGCGACTCTCTGGCCCGGCTTCGAGTAGCAACACCGTATAGAGGCCACTCTCAGACAAACGATTGGCTACCGCACACCCTGCCGACCCAGCCCCCACAACGATATAATCGAATTTTTCAGTCGCCAGTCCGGTCAAACCTTTCATTAATTTTTTTCCGTCAGTTTGACCATCAACTTGGAATAGCCGCGCACGAAGTTGGACTGTACACGCTCCGGGTCACCAACCACTTCGATATTCTCGAAGCGCTTGAGCAGCTCTTCCCACAAAATGCGCAATTGCAGTTCGGCCAAGCGGTTACCCATACAACGATGAATACCGTAGCCAAAAGAAATATGGTTCCGTGCGTCCTTGCGATCAATAATGAGTTGGTCGGGGTTATCAAACTTGCGTTCGTCCCGATTACCCGAGGCATACCACATTAACACCCGGTCGCCTTTCTTGATGGTCTGGCCACGAAGTTCTACATCCTGTGTCGCCACCCTACGCATGTTGGCCAGTGGAGTTTGCCAACGAATGATTTCCGAAACCATGTTAGGAATCAGTTCCGGATTCGCCTTCAGCTTGGAGAATTCCTCGGGGAATTGATTCAAGGCCAAAACACCACCACTCATGGAATTCCTTGTGGTGTCATTGCCGCCAACGATAAGCAGAGCCAGATTCCCGATAAACTCCATCGGTCGATTGATAAGGTCTTTTGTATCGTCGTTGCTCTGCAGCATACTGATCAAATCGAAACCGGGTTCTTCGCCGGAAGCACGTCGCGCCTCCTTGTCTCGCCACAGCCTGGAGAACGCCCTCGCCATATCTGCCGCGTCATCAAACATGACATCTTCGTCGGTAAATTCTCCACCCGTGGCGGATGCCGCGCCAGACAAACGATCAGACCATTCAACGAGTTTGTGACGATCCTCATAAGGGAAATCCAGCAACGTAGCGAGCATACGGCCAGTCAGTTCTTTGGACACCGCCGGCACCCAATCGAAAGGTTTATCCAGAGGCAAGCTGTCTAGCACTTCCGCCGCACGAGAACGAATCAGCCCTTCCATTTCTTTAAGGTTTTTCGGAGCAACGACGCCCTGCACCGCTCGGCGCTGTACATCATGTTTGGGCGGATCCATGGCGATAAACATTTCCACCGATAGTCCGTCCGGTGGATCACCCAGAATAATTTGCGGCTCAGAGGAAAACAGTTCATGGTTCTTGTCGACGAACAAAATATCTTCATAGCGCGTTATTGACCAGAAAGGCCCGAATGGACTGTTCTTCTGGTAATGTACCGGAGCTTCATCTCGTAACCGCTTAAAATAGGCGCGCCACTGATCTTGTCGATATAGAAAAGGGTTGCTGGTGTCGATATCTTCCAGTGCCAAGGTGCTAACATCAGGCAGGGGAGTTTCGACAAACTCCATTTGTGTGGAGCGAGAACCCACGGCCTTTCTCTTTGCCTTCATCAACATTTTCATGGTTTTAATCTGAAAATGCATTGGCACCACTTTCGACGAAACGTTGAAAACCTTGGTCTGCAAACTATTGCTTGAGCTTGTTTTTGTTGACATAGCTTTATCCCTGATTACATCTGGAATTCGGGCAAATGCACGGTCATACCGTCCATCGCCTCAGTAATTTCTACCTGGCAGCCCAGACGCGAGGTTCTCGCCCGCTCCGGGGTCATGGACAGCATCTGTTCTTCCGCGTCACCAACCGTTCCGGTATTGCCGAACCACTCATCGGCAACAATCATGTGGCAGGTACCACAGGCGCACTCGCCGCCACAATCACCATCGATACCTGGCACGGCGTTATCAACCGCAACTTGCATAAGCGTAGAACCCGCCCTGAATTCCGTCACATGCTCGGTATCGTCATGTTCAATAAAGATAATTTTTCCCACAGCGCGTCTCCTAGTATTTATGTCTAACCTGAAGATTGGCTATATAGCGGCATGCCAGCGAGGACATTTCTTGACAGGACAGGGACATTTAAAGACAGTAATAACTTTCCGAGGAGAGGCTAATGGCAATAACTACGCAGAGTGATAGCTTGCAAAGCGTGGATGCTGATATCCCATCGAACTACTCACGCCTTATCGCCCGTGAACTTGGTCTGAGTGCACGAGGGCTGCCCCGACTCCTGCGCAACACAGATGTGGATGTTACGCAATTACTCAAAGATGAGAGTCGACTCACCGCAACCCAACAGATCCAGATCTTGCGTAATGCTTTGGATCTATCCGGTAAACCAGAGTTCGGCTTGCGGTTGGGCAGGCGCCTCACCCCGGCAACCCATGGGGTGATGGGCTTTGTTGCTAACAGCAGCCCCGACCTTTATACCGCGCTGCAAGCCGTTCACACTTTCCTGCCTACGCGAGCAAGCTTTATTCAGGTGAACTTGCAAAACACTGAGGATTATCTGGAATGTGTTGTGAGCTTTCAGGTAGCGATGGACAACGACGTGGAGCGCTGCTTGGCAGATACTGTGATCAAGGCTTTTTTTGAAATTGGCGAGTTCATCGTAGGTCGCCCATTGTATGAATCAGAGGTTCATTTCCCCCATCCAGCCCCCGTCTACCAGGNCATGTACCGGGAGTATTTACCAGGCAANGNTTACTTNNACTNCNATCACTTCAANCTAAAATTNGCAATGGNGTTNTGTCGAAANCCGAACGCATCNGCCAATCATGAAAGCTATCATCTNGCCTTTCAGCAGTGCGAATCCATGCTTGCGCGNCTTCAGANNCCTGAACCGGACTATCGGACTCGGNTACAGAAAATGATGCTNTCCCGNCCACCCGGNACACTNAGTGAAGANGANGCNGCNGCCTCNCTCTTNATNAGCAANCGCACCCTNGCACGGAANCTCAANAANGANAACAGCAGNTTCAGNAAGATTCGCGANGANGTNCTATCNANGCAAGCAGNAAGCTATTTGTGCNANAGNCAGCTNTCNGTCGAAGCNACCGCNACACTGTTGAATTATCANGACACNGCNAGCTTCAGACGGGCNTTTAAACGCTGGTTTGGTCAGACNCCNGATCANTACAGGCAGCATGNAGGTNNGNGNNNATAANCNGTNCTGACANTCAGCAATCAGCAGCGAGTACGGNCATNANTTCTCANTNAATAGCANCGTCTANCGCTTGAGCACACCNTCNTTAATTACCNNCCACACAAANTCNCCGANATCNTTNACNGTATANCGCCCNCCCTCNTTNAACCANGTTGCNACCCANTTNAACGCNCCCANNCCGATAAGNCGCAAAAGNTCACGATCNACATCNGCACGAATCAGGNNNTGAGAGGACAANGATTGNANCATNGCAGACCAAAGAAGNTCGTATNTGTCTCGTAGATCAATCATTTCCTNGCGNGACTNNCCNTGCAAGGAGCGCCATTCAAAAAGGAGNACATAGACCATATCCGANCCNCCNACCAGNAACTCAAGGTGAGCATTNATNCCCTGACGCAACTGCTCAAGNGGNTCACTNTCCCCCCGAATNGCCTCAGACAANGCNGTNGANGCTTGCTCAAGCGCAAGNCGCATCANGTCNACCAGNATGCTTTCCTTGGAGGGNTAACGGTAATGCANGCTGCCAGGCANCATGNCACAAGCNTCGGCNATTTCTTTAACGGTGGTTTTATCGAACCCCTTTTGACGAAATAGACGNGCNGCAGCACCGAGCACAAACNCTCGATCCGCNTNCGCNACCGGNGTTACCTGATTTTTCTTTCTTCCCACAAGNCACTCCCATNCTNTAAGCCTTTGATTCTAGCATTCCTTTTAAAGTCGGCCCAGCCTTCCTGGCCGATGGCACTATTCGATCTATACAGATAANAACACGCTGTCTACCTTATAATCTTGAATTTGGTTGGTCATACAAATAAAGTCCANTGAATGCACTTTACTTGGGAGCGANCCAATGGCTCTGGCAAACCGCAAGATTGGTTACGACGAGGTTGTAACCCGTGACATTCACTTTCCCATGAACATCGAAAACGTGGCTCGCCACTGGTTTCGCAACGACCCGTGGTCCACTCACTGGATGAATGCCATTCTCGCCGCCGTCCCCGACGGTGAACGCTGGGTGATGAATTCTGCAAGACGGCAGCTTGGCAAGCTTGACGATCCAGAAGTGCTGAACGCAGCTAAAGAATTCATTCGCCAGGAGCGCATTCATGCTCGTGAGCACGATGAAATGAACGCCATCGGCGTGCAACACGGGGTTCCCATCGACAAGGTTGAAGGCGTGTTCAAGCTGATCCGTAAGCAACTCCAACACCGCCTCAGTGACGATATGCAGAGCTCCATCGCAGCGGCGTTTGAACATTTCACGGCCATTATTTCCTCGGTACTGCTTGAGCACCCGGAGCTGTTTGACGAAACCCACCCGGATTTGCGTGCCATGCTCTACTGGCACTTTGTCGAAGAAACCGAGCACAAGAGCGTCAGTTATGACGTCTTCGTCGATGCCAGTGGTGGTGGCTACCGCAGTTACCGACTGCGTATCAGTGGCATGCTACTGGCCATTGCCCTGGGCTTCCCCATTATGATCGGCAACCAGACCTATCTGCTCTACAAGGATCGTCAAATTCTGAATTTGTGGTCCGCCGCCAAAATGACCAAAGTCCTGTTCTGGCGTCCCGGCATTCTTTCCAAGGTACTCGCTGGCGTGCCCCCCTATTTCTCCCCCACTTTCCACCCGTGGGATGACGATAACCGTGATGTAATCCGGATCTGGAAACGCGCCTACGAAAGAACTGGCGACCCTCATAAGGCCTATCAAGCGCTCAGAGACCANCGNGCCAACAATGTACACGGTACATNCGAAACGCCACAACCTGAACCCGCATGGGGGCAGGCATGAAAAAGAAACCCTTGCACCCGTCAACTCAGGCGGCAGCTGTCATCACCGGGGCGGGTAGCGGCATCGGTCGTAGCTTTGCTTACGAAGTTGCCCGTCGAGGCGGTTCGGTACTGTGTGTCGATATCAATGAAGAGCGCGCCGAACAGGTGGCGATCAGCCTGCGAGCACTCGGTACTCACGCGGTAGCCCTGGGGTGTGATGTNGGCGATGAAAAACAGATGGCNTNCCTNGCGGANAATGCNGAGCNNTTGCTCGGCAGGCCGGTAACCCTGGTNATCAACAACGCCGGCGTCGGCCTCGGNGGCCCAATCGGCGAGGTGTCACTTGAAGATTGGCACTGGTGCATGAACGTCAATCTATGGGGNGTTATTCACGGCTGCCATTATTTTGCCCCTCAGCTTCGCGATCTGGGCTATGGAGGCATCATCAATGTGGCCTCTGCTGCCGCATTCGGGTCCGCCCCGGAAATGGCCGCCTACAACGTCACCAAGGCGGGGGTGCTGGCCCTGTCCGAAACGCTGTCTTCTGAACTGACCGGTACCGGCGTAAAAATCACGGCCCTGTGCCCAACCGTGGTCCCGACCAATATCGTCGAGAATGGGCGCCTGCCTGAACGTCGCCGTGACTTTGCCCGTTCAGCGATGACCCGCTATGCCCTCACCAACGCCGACCAGGTGGCCCGACAGACNCTCANTGCNCTNGATCGNGGTGAGCTTTACATGCTGCCACAAATTGACGGCCGGCTTGCCTGGCGGTTGAAACGCCTGACGCCACGACTATACGCCCGCGCGATTGGCGAAGCTTACAGAATGCTGGCTGATTAAACCGCATTAGTGGAAACGAAACACGCAAGGAANNCAANATGGCCTCCATTCCTACAACAATNNTGAAGCTNCTTTTTCGCNCCGGNNTGAAGCNNGATATACGCGANCCNGACAAACTGGTAANACATCTTGCGNAGNGTNATGAACGCGCCTTTGGCCCCCTCTCTGCTGCCACGNGGAGTGCNNCTCAAGCGAGGCAAGGTTGCNGGAATANCTGGCCACTGGCTAGGCACNNCAGACCCACANNTCACCATACTCTACCTGCATGGTGGCGCCTTCATCGGCGGGCGGCTTGATACCTATCACCACTTTTGTGGCCGTTTGGCTCACGCCCTGAATGCGCGGGTCTTTCTTCCGGATTACCGACTAGCCCCTGAGCACCCCTTCCCGGCAGCAACGGATGACGCCTTTAATGTGTATCGTGAACTGATCGCAGACCCTCGCCCTGTGGTCATTGCGGGAGACTCTGCGGGAGGCAACCTGACGTTAGTCACATTGCTGCGTGCCCGTGATCAGCTGCTGAAAATGCCGGCTTGCGCCCNCGCCATTTCGCCGGCATCGGATGCGCGAGGCACCCTGATGTCCAGACAGGCGAATAGCGACAGCGATACCATGCTTTCCCATGGCATGATTGAGGTGGCAACGGATATCTATCTGGCCGGCGCGGACCCCGCTCACCCGTATGCCTCACCAATCACCGCGGATTTCACCGGCTTGCCCCCTCTACTTTTCACTGTCAGTAGCGAAGAGTGTCTGCGCGACGATACCCATGCAGCAGCACAATGCGCGCGAGATGCGGGGGTGCCCGTGCAGGTTCTGGAGCGCGATGATATGCCGCACGTGTGGCCCGTATTCACCTTTTTGCTACCAGAGGCAAAGCAGGACTTCCCTACCATCGTCCGAATTCTGGAAAAGTATCTGACCAGCAATAACGTCGGCAAAGCCCCATCCCAAACGGTCAATGCTAGCGATAGCGCCATAGTTGAGGTTGCATCATGAATATGGCTGCTGTTGCAATCCATAACCCTCGTCCCAGCGTTACTCCTGATCATGAAGTCATTATCATCGGCGCGGGAATTTCTGGAATTGGTGCGGCAATCCAGCTGCGTGCCGATGGCATCAAAGATATCTTGATCCTTGAGCGAAGCAAGGATGTGGGAGGAACCTGGCGCGACAACCGTTATCCGGGAATCGCTGTCGACATTACCTCGTTTACCTATTCATTTTCCTTCGAACAAAACGCAAATTGGTCTCGCGTTTTTGCGCCGGGAAACGAGCTTTACCAGTATACAAGACAGGTAACAAGCAAGTATGGCATCTACCCACTGATTCGCTTTGGTGTCGAAGTCGCTAGCGCCCGTTTTGATCTCGACAGCCATGTCTGGTTGATCGATCTTACGGATGGCAGGCGACTTAGTGCACGCCATATTGTCTCGGCCTGTGGCGGTTTGATATCACCCAAGATGCCAGATATTGAAGGGCTTGATACGTTCCAGGGCAATGTCATTCACACTGCACGCTGGCCAGATGACCTTGATCTTAGTGACAAGCGAGTAGCGGTAATAGGCACTGGCGCCACTGCAGTGCAACTGATTCCGAAAATTGCCGGCAAGGCCCGCCAATTGGATGTCTACCAGCGCACCCCCATCTGGGTACTGAAAAAACCCGATCATAGCCTGCCCGGCTGGCTCAAGACTCTGTTCCGAACCGTACCGGGCCTGCAACGCACCCTTCGGGGCGCCACCGATACCGCCAGTGAAACCCTGATGGTGCTTTCAGCAATTTATTATCGCCAGGCCCCCTGGCTGGTCCGCATGTGCGAAAAGGCGGGCATAAACAACTTGCGCGAACAACTGCCCAACCGCAAAGACCTGTGGGAGAAACTGACACCGAAATACGGCTTCGGCTGTAAAAGACCAACCTTCTCCAACGACTATTTCCGCACCTTCGGCCGGGACAACGTCGAGCTGGTGACGACGCCGATCAAACGCATCACCTCCCGTGGCATCACCACCGAAGACGGCCGCTCACGACGCATAGATACCTTGATCCTCGCCACCGGTTACAAAACCTTCGAGAAAGGAAATATTCCCTCGTTCGACGTCATCGGCAGCAACAACATCAATTTGGGCGATTTCTGGCATGACTACCGTTACCAGGCCTATGAAGGGTTGACCATTCCGGGCTACCCGAACTTTTACATCATGCTCGGTCCCTATGCCCTTATCGGCACCTCTTACTTCAAGATGGTCGAAGGGAATGCCATCCACCTCTCTCGCTGTATTCGCGAAGCCAACCGACGTGGAGCCAGCCAAGTGGAAATACGTCAGTCCGTCCATGACGCGTATTTCCGCAATATCCAGAAACGCCAGCAAAACACCGTGTTCCTTAACCACAACTGCGCGCTGTCGAACAGTTATTACTTCGACCATCATGGTGACGCGCCAATGCTGCGGCCCTCTACCTCTCTGGAAATGCTGTGGCGAGCCAAGCATTTACCGATGGATCACTACCGGTTCAGTGTACTGGCCGGGCACACTCCCAGCAGACACGACGGCGGGAGACAAGCCTGTGAGCCACATCCCCAGCTGCCAGAGAAGGGCATTCCGGCAAAACAAACAGATAACAATTCTCAGTGACTGTGCCAGAGAAAGTGTGGAGCCTGCTTGTACATGTCACGCCAGCAGAGCTCTCCAGATCCAGTTGACCGTGCGCTTTAGCGCTGCCCAGGAGGCGTTACACCACTCGATAACCCATGCCTGGTCAGCAACAGAACACGGCATCTCGTCATAGACGACGACTGGGCGTCACGCATTAATGTGTGACATTACCGGAGCGCCAGAGCACAACGTCATTACAGTCATGGACACAGACAGCTAAGCCTGAGACCAATATTGGTTGTTTAACCAAACAAACAGAAAATCAGAACAACTCACCATCTATAACCAGAACAGCCCCCTTTAGGAGCCTGAAATGTCTGCAAAAAAAACAAAACGGTTACCTCTCCTTTTCTTCACGTGCACTACAGCATTGCTCTCACCCGGCTTGGCCATTGGCGGTGCTGGCGACGGAGCGAGCACTTATGGGCTAGGCCCGATGAATGCCGGCACTGCCTTGGCATTCAGTCCTTTTGCATCCAACAGCTGGTCGGTGTACTACAACCCGGCCGCCATGGCCCGCTCCCCGGAGGGCGAACTGGGAGTCATTGTGCAGTATGGCGACCAGGAATTACGTGCCAAATCACTGGGAGGAACAGACCCTTTGGAGCGAGAGAATGATATCCTCTCTGACACCAGTTCCGAACTATTATTAATCGGCTTCAAAAGCCGCGTCGCCGGCATTTCCAGCATCGACAAGCCCATTTACTTTGGCCTGAACGTGGGTGTAGACCAATACACATCCAACCTATTGCCCTATCAGGCCAATACCAGCCAGAAAGGGCAGTTTCTACGCTATGAATCTCAGCCACTTTATCTCGCCTTTGGTGGCGCTATCAGCAACGTCCTGAGGGGCGTTGACGTCGGCGCATCAGCACGTCTTACCCTCCAGGCCAAAGCCAACCTGGAAGCAGTTTCAGACCTTGGCGGCAACACAGACTCTGAAAAACTTTCCCTGGAAGCCTCTCCATCCCTATCACCGGCACTAGGTATCAATATCCGCTCTGGAGAAATGTTCTGCGGTACAAGCGAGTGCATGCCTTTTGGAATGGATAAGATGGAGCTGGCTCTTTTCTGGCGGGGGGAAAGTAGCTATGAGGTATCCGTGGATGCCAATGTGGTTGTGCCGGGAGTTATCCCTGAACCAGGCCTGAGCCTAGCGCTTAGTACAATTGATACCTATCAACCTGAAGTTCTCGGCGCAGCCATTTTGCTTCCCGTTGGCAAATTCGAATTGACGGCAGGCATTGAGCAGCACAATTGGTCTGCGCTTGAAAGCGAGTTTGCCGACGATACTATTCGCGATCAGGCTAATCTAGCGTTTGACGACATCACCATTCCCCGAATTGGCGTTAGCTATCAGTGGTCGGAGTCCATGAAACTCTTTGCCGGCGCAGCCCTGGAGGACTCACCTTTAAAATCCAGCCGATCCCAGGACGTTAACTATCTTGACACCGATAAAAAGGTTTTCGGTCTGGGTGCCAGCTACCGTCTGTCCAGCGCGCCAATAATAGATATGCCATTAGAACTCTCCTTCGCTTACCAGTATCAAATGCTGGATGAAGCTGATTTCGAATTGACCTCCATCAACTCTTCCACCGATCCAGCCCCTTATGAAACGGTAAGGGCTGATGGTGAAATAAACGTATTTTCTTCCTCCCTGTCGCTAAAGTTTTAACAACAGGCATGCGATTAATACCAGGAGAAGAGCAATGAATAATAACCCCATCACAATCCACCAGTTTCTGATTAGTCTGGCGGTCGCCATAGCAGCCCTTCTGACCGGGTGCGGTGGCGATCAGGGCGATGTAAGCAATCCCTGGAGCACACCAGAGACATTAATTTTTTCTTACCCTTATCCTGGCCAGACCGAGGTTCCAGCTACCGCGCCAGTAATCCTGCGATTTTCCTCTGCACTTGAGCAAGAGGTTATTGATGACATTGACTCACGCCTACAGCTGGTCAGTGATACTGATGGGAATACCGTCATGGTTGACTATCAGGTGGTAGACAATGGCAGAGGCCTGGCCCTGTATCCTCAATCGCGGCTGGCTCCGGCGGAAGCGTACCATCTGGTTGTCAACGATGATGGCCTTGGAGCCATTGATGATAACTCCGTGGCCCGCGTTCGGTTTCGGACTGCAGGCAGTCAAGCCGGCGCATCGCAAACCATGGGAAGCGGCTCTTTCACCCTGCTTTCAGCCACTCCTCTAGACCAACCGTCATTGCTAGAGCCGATTGATGATGCCAGCCATCCCAACGACATGAGCACCTTCAGGATGTCGTTTAACCAAACGGTTGATCCGACCAGCACAGCATATGGCGAAACCGGATCGGTTCAACTTCGTGACAACCTCGGCAAGTTGGTTCCCGCATCGCTATTTTTGCAGGGTCGTTACCTGACACTGGATCCTGACCAGGATCTGAAACCTGTGGAACACACACTAACGATTGCTGGGCTGCGGGCCCAGACTACCGGTGAACAGTTGCCGGAGTACAATCGGACTTTTGTTCCGGAAGCCACTCTTCCCCGTGCTACATCCGTTCTAAAAGTTGGCAGTCTTGGAGCTGAGCAACCTGGACTAGTGTCAACTTTAACCGGCAACCCGATCAATCAGGTGCCAGTACAATCCTTTGTGCTGGGAGATGAATCATTTACCGGGTTGAGCGGGGATCTAGCTGCAGATCTGGCTTTTGCTCCCAACTTTCCTAATGCCGTTCCACTGCGAGTACCCGCTGGTTCCGTACTCCGAGGCACCCCCGTGGACGTCAATATACTGGGCGAAATACCGTCCGGGCTGGAAACCGGTGAAGTCACCATCACGATACTCAGCGACGCTAATGGGTATCTGATCCCTAATCCATTCAGTGATTCCCCATCGGTTCCCCGCTATGCCCTGCTTAATATGGACGCAGCAATGACTGCAGCAGGTCAAGAGCCCAATGCGGCTCTCAGCCAGAACCTGCTTAATGTGCAGGTAGCGGGTTTAGCCGTTGTAAAGGATGGTGTACTAGTACTGGATGCGGTCAGTGTGGTTGAACCTGATGTACTGGGCCTGGAGAAGGCATCCGGTCTGCTCTCATTCCGCATGGAGGCCTATCAAAACCAGCGCCAAGCGCCTGCCCCAAGCCAAGACACTCGACCCTTGCAGCTTCAGTCTTGGGCACCGGGAGAAACGTTCCAACCCAATGCAAGGCCTGGTGACCCCGTTATCCTGAACTTCAACAAACCATTAGACCCAGCTTCGGTGTTCCTTGACGGTGCCGTACAGGTTTCTGTTGATGATGTAGTAAAGACGTACCCAATACGTCACGATGGAGCCACGATCATCATCGGAGGAGATATCCTTCAACACGGAAAAGACGTCGAGCTCACCCTCACCAGCCTGCTCCGAGATACGCAGGGAAACCCGCTCAACCAGGACCAGACACTCAACATCCGCCTACCGGACTTCGTGCTTCCCAATGGCAGCACCAATGAGCTACGTGCACCACTTGTCGCTGCTGTTTTTCCCGGTTACCCCTGTGCGTTAACCGATGTCGATCTTACCGGCGAAAGAGAGACTTGGCGCAATGGCCGATGTGTAGGAGGTAAAAATAGCGACCCGCTCTATCCTGTACCGAATATGTTCAAGGATTTTAGTATTCGAGTCATCTTTAGCCGCAGTATCGACGGCGACACGGTTAATGATCAGACTTTTGTTGTTGAACACTTCGATACCGTTAATAACGTATGGCAACCCGTCAATGGTCGCCATAAAGTACTTTCACAGCGAATCGAATTTTTACCGAACAGTCCCTGGCGGGTTGGTGACCTTTACCGTTATACCCTGCACTCCGAGGAAGGAGCGCCGAACTGTGGAGTCAACGCCATATGTTCAAATGATGGAGCCCCTCTGCAAACACGGCAAATTTCTCAGTCCAGCTCCACAGCGCCTGGCCTTAGACAAGGAGGTCCGGACCTGACCAATCACTTTGTGGTAACAGGAGAAGAGGACAGGATTACCCGCGTATCATTACGGTCACTACCTGTAGCGGATGTCAACGCGAACCTCAGTCTCGATGACAATGAGCAAGGTGCGGTACCCGATGGTAACGGCGGTGCCATTGCCGATGCCAACTACCTACAGCTTAGGCTAAAAAACAAATCGGGAGTAATAACCCATGCCAACATTGGCTGTGGTATAGGCGACGATTGCCCGGAAAAGAAATTTGCCTTTGTCGGGTCAGGCGCCTTGCAAGCCGGGGTAAGCCAGTATGAGCCGGATGTCACCATCAACCGACGCCTCATCGACAGCGACCCAATGACATCAAATGAAGTCACCGGCGCCGTCATTGCCAAAGTCTTCCCTACCGTTCTCTCAACGACCAGTGTCTTTCTGGAAGCTCGCGCACTGGGATTAATCACAATACCGCTGGACACCGGTCCTCTGGTACTTCGATTGGGATACGAAAACAATCAACCCATTACGGGCTATATCACCGAAACCCCGGATGGCCCCTGGTTCAGTACTACGTTTGATCTCATGGTGGATGCACCAGAGTTAGAACCACGGCTAATTATAGAACTCGGGCATGACATCCGCAGCAAAGTAATTACCGGAGTCACCCTCGAAGGCCCCCTGCGCTTTGTCGATGATGGTCGTCTGATTCTCAAAGTCCGTAACCCCGACCCTCTCATCATACCGGCCAACATTGATCTCTTGGGAATCGGCTTGGCGGGTGTTGAGCTGGAAGTCCCCCCCCTCGGCGTAGATCTGACCTTTACCTTTTTGCCGGTAAAAGATTTTTAATATATTCCCCTTGTGCTAACGCACTTTCATGCCCCCTTTATGGGGGCTTTTTTCTGTCCTCACCGTATGCCACACCGCTGAATGATCATCAATATCGTCAAATAGGACTTTTCTTTGTGTAGAAGAAACGCTAATATTTGGTTGTTTGGCCAAATAAATAAATGCCTATAATGATGCATCCTCACGACAGCCTCGCAAGCCTTGCCTACAGCGATTCAAAGCACTCACCGGAATCTGGCAGGGATATACAGTTCCCGGGAAACGGCGGGTTGGTTCTTAGTGCAACCCAGTTCGGGGACCCGAAGTCACCGCAGGTGCTTTTGCTGCATGGCGGCGGACAGACCCGTCATGCCTGGGCGCACACGGCAACAGCTCTGGCCAGATCAGGGTACTGCGCTACCTGCATTGATGCCCGCGGTCATGGTCAAAGCCAGTGGTGCCCTGAAGGGGATTACAGCGGCACCGCGCTGGTATCAGACCTCCGCGCCATCATCCAATCACTTCCCACATCACCTTATATCGTGGGAGCGTCAATGGGCGGACTGACGGCCATGCTTACCCTTGGGGAGGAGCCCCCCTTGCCCTGTCGAGGTCTGGTACTGGTGGATGTGGCCCCACGGCTTGAGACCAAAGGCGTTCGCCGGGTGATTGAGTTCATGCGCCGCCACCCTGACGGTTTCGACTCTCTGGATCAGGTTCAGGATGCCGTGGCTGCCTATAACCCAACACGAAAAGCACCATCAAGCTCACAGGGCTTGCGAAAAAACCTCCGCCAGGACGCTAATGGCCGTCTCCATTGGCACTGGGATCCTGCGTTTCTTGATCATGCGGTAATCCCTGAAGCAAATGAAGGCATGTTCGGCCGAGCGCGACTCAATCTTGCAGCAAGCAAACTCAAATTACCGATATTACTCATCCGCGGCCATCACAGTGATGTACTCAGCGAAGCAGGAGCCCAGGAATTATTAGCCCTGGTGCCACATGCCAAGTACCGAGTAATCCATCAAGCAGGTCATATGGTAGCGGGTGACCGCAACAGTATTTTTACCGGAGCAGTGCTGGACTTTCTTCAGCACCTTGACCCGCAAGGAAATCACATACGCTCCACCGATCGGAGACTTACACCATGAAACATAAACACCTCGACGTGCTGATCATTGGCGCGGGCCTTTCCGGCGTCGGTGCGGCTTGTCACCTAAGCCGCAAGTGCCCAGATCTACGCTATGGCATCCTTGAGCGACGCAAGCGCGTTGGTGGCACCTGGGATTTATTTCGCTATCCCGGCATCCGTTCGGACTCCGATATGTTCACACTCGGCTATAACTTTCGGCCTTGGACAGACACCAAGATGCTTGCCGATGGCCCCTCTATTCGCAATTACATCGAAGAAACCGCTGAGCATCATCAGGTCCACAAGAAAATTCATTTTGGCCTGAAAGTCACTGCCGAGGACTGGAGCAGCGAATTCAATCGCTGGACGGTTACCGCGTTGAACGAGGAAACCGGTGAAGAAGAAGTTTTCACCGCTGGGTTTGTCCTCAACTGTACCGGTTATTATAACTATGACGCCGGCTACACACCGAAAATTCCTGGAATCAATCGCTTTGGCGGCGACGTAATTCACCCGCAGCACTGGCCAGATAACTACGACTATACGGGTAAGCGAGTTGTCGTGATCGGCAGCGGCGCCACCGCCGTAACACTGGTGCCCGCGATGACCGACCGCGCTGCGCATGTCACCATGTTACAGCGCTCCCCTACTTATGTTGCCTCCGTCCCTGAGCAAGATCTCATCTCGAAAAACCTGCGCCGAGTACTGCCAGAAATGCTTGTTTACCGCATGGCGCGCACACGCAATATCCTGCTGCAGAGAACCGTATTTAACCTATCGATTCGTAAGCCCAAAGCGATCCGCAGATTACTGCTGGCCGCTGCTCGCAAACAACTGGGGCCGGATATCGACATGAAGCATTTTCAACCTCACTACAACCCATGGGAGGAACGAATGT
Organism: Alcanivoracaceae bacterium; assembly: GCA_002706085.1. Taxonomy (GTDB): domain Bacteria; phylum Pseudomonadota; class Gammaproteobacteria; order Pseudomonadales; family Alcanivoracaceae; genus Alcanivorax. The sequence goes on from PAJO01000039.1 coordinate 20,734, forward strand.
GCGCAGTTCCCAAGGGGGATCTGTTCAAGGTGCTTCGTGAAGGCAAGGCTTCCGTGGTGACGGATCATATAAAAAATGTCACCAAAACCGGTATAAAACTGGAATCTGGGGATTGGATACCTGCCGATATTATCGTCACAGCTACCGGTCTGGATTTGCAAATGTTGGGCGGCGCAGAGCTACGTGTTGATGGTACGCACGTCAATCTCTCAAACACCATGATGTACAAAGGCTTAATGCTTGAAAAAGTGCCTAATATGGCACTGGTCTTTGGCTATACCAACGCGTCCTGGACCCTCAAGGCAGATATTGCCTCCGAATTTGTTTGTCGGCTTCTCAAGCATATGCGCAAGACAGGCGCAGAAAAGGTGACCCCTATCGACGAGGAAGGGTGTGGCTCTGATGTCAACTTTCTCAACCTTCGATCTGGCTACATTCAACGTGCTGATGACCGCCTGCCACGCCAAGGCAACAAAGATCCTTGGCAAAACCTCAACGATTATCTTCACGACCTGCCGGCGCTTCGTTATGGAAAAATGAATGATGGCCACCTTAAATTCGAAACGACAAACCTACATAAAACGAAACGCAATCTCGTCCAAAAACTTCTGAGCAACACATCAATATAGAGGCGCAACGATGAAATCATTTTCAGGAAAAGTCGCGGCGATCACTGGCGCCGGGTCGGGCATCGGGCAAGCCACGGCGATTGCTCTAGCAAAAGAAGGTTGCCACTTAGCGATCTCTGATATCAGCGAAGAAAGCCTAGAGAAGACGGTCGAATTACTGGCAGGCTACGCCGTCAACATCAGCACTCATGTTGTTGATGTCAGCAACAAAAATGCGGTTTATCAATACGCGGAAGATACCGTATCAACACACGGAAAAGTAAATCTCATCATGAACAATGCCGGTGTGGGACTGGGTGAGACCGTCGAGAACATGAGCTATGAAAACTTTGAATGGCTGATGAATATCAATTTCTGGGGTGTCGTATACGGTACAAAGGCATTTCTTCCCCATCTCCAGAAAATAGGTGAAGGCCATATCGTCAATATCTCCAGCGTTTTCGGCATTATCGGTGTTCCAACCCAGTCAGCCTACAACGCCGCAAAATTTGCTGTTCGCGGATTTACAGAATCATTACGTGAAGAGCTGGATATCGCGGGCGGCCTTGTCAGCGCGACTTGCGTTCATCCAGGTGGAGTAAAGACTAACATCGCGCGTAATAGTCGCATGGGAGACATGGGCAGCATGAACATGGGCGACAAAGAAGAGATTGCCAGCATGTTCGAAAAAATTGCCATGACCACACCCGAAGCTGCCGCTAGAACCATCCTGAAAGGCGTGCGGAAAAACCGGCGAAGAGTTTTGGTAGGCGGTGACGCGGTCATGCTGGACACCACACAGAGACTGATACCCACAGGCTACCAACGCTTGCTTGAAATTATGTTTAAAAAACAGCAAAGCAGCAAAAATAAAAAAACGCATCAGGGCATGGCCTGACATTTTTCTCTTTAACTATCACATTATTGATTGGAGGCGATATGCGCTCGTCTAATACGGTAAAAAGCATTAAGAAACTCAGCGGCGCGCTGGTGGGCATTCCACCGCGTCATATCAATTTTCAATTTCCGGATTCCATTCCAAAGTATTTTTATGCTGGAAATGCCACAGCAACGACTTTCTTTGCCATGCTCTCCGGTTTTTTCCCACCTGGTGAACGCTATTTCATGGAGTCCGTTAGACACTTTCGTGGTCAGGTTAAGGACGAATCTCTACGGGCGGCCATATCGGGCTTCATGGGGCAGGAGGCCATTCACGGACGAGAGCACGACAGGCTGAACCAGATTCTCGCCGAGTACGGCTATGACATGCAGTCGCCAGATCGGTTTGTCAAAATTGGCTTGGCCATACTAGAGAAGTTGCCGCCGAGCACTCGGCTAGCCGCCACCACGTTTATGGAGCACTTTACTGCGCTTCTCGCCGAGCAGCTACTTGAAGACGAGAATTTTGTACGCCAGGCAGACCCTGAAATGCTCAAAATATGGCAGTGGCATGCGCTCGAAGAGCTGGAACACAAATCTGTTGCCTACGACGTATATGAGCTTATTGGTAACAGCCGTACAGAGCGCGTGGCTGCAGCCCTCGCCTCGATGGTCGTCTTGCTGCCGATGCTGGGCATCACCTGGAGCTGGATGCTTGTCAAAGACGGCCAGCTCGGCAACATCAGCGATAATGTTAAAGGTCTGAATATTTTGCTAGGTCGTAACGGGTTTGTATCGCAAATCCTTTCGCGCCTTCCTGAGTTCATTCAGCCGGATTTCCACCCTGATCAACATGACACCAAAGGGCTGGAAAAACTGTGGCGTGAGAAGTTGTTCGCTGAAGGTGGCCAACTGCATGAGCTGTATAGCAATCCGGCGGCATAATAATGCTCAAGGGGGTTTAGGGAACCTCTGAATAGTTGACGACTCTGTCACCACCGTTTGCTAAAAGACACACAAAAAAATGCCGGAATTGCTTCCATGCAACTCCGGCATTACACCTTTTATCATAGCTTTTCTCTAGCCGATCTTTATTGCGCATCCTCTAGAATGAATTGTGCCGCTCGCTCGCCAATCATCATACATGGCGCGTTCGTATTACCACTGATCAACAGTGGCATGATCGAGGCATCGGCGACACGCAACCCCTTCACACCGTTTACCCGCAGACGGACATCCACCACCGCTTTTTCATCACTACCCATTCGGCAAGTGCCGACGGGATGGTAGATTGTTTCAGCGCGCTGGCGAATATCCGCGTCAATATGGTCATCACTCTCCACGCTGGAAGCCGGTTCGTCATCACCGCCAAAAGCAGAGCTGAAAGAATGACTGTGAAACACTTTTCTGGCTAGTTTCACGCCTTCACGGAGCACAAGAATATCGTCAGGATGAGAAAGATAGTTTGGGTCTATCAAAGGCGCAGCAAATGGATCGCTATTGGCCAATCGAATCTGTCCTCGACTCTTAGGCCTGAGTTGGCACACATGAATCGTACAACCAAACCCAGGCGTCAACTGACGTCCATGATCTCGAAGATAAGCCGGTAAAAAGTGTAGCTGAGCATCCGGACGATCCGGCTCGCTGAGCAGGCTGACAAAAGCCCCTGCTTCCGCCGCGTTACTGGCAAGAAAGCCGCGCCGATGACGAAAATACTGGTAGAAGGCACTAATCAGCCGAGGTATAAAAAACGGTGACATGCCGATTGATTGACGGCTTTTGTCCTTGATCATGACGGTCATATCAAGGTGATCTTGAAGGTTCTCCCCAACTTCCGGCGAGTCTTGCAAACAGGTGATGCCGATTTTCGATAGGTGCTCTCGCTCTCCAATACCCGACAACATCAGCAACTGAGGGCTATTGATCGCCCCACCGGACAGGATGACTTCTTTGTTCGTACGAATGACCGATTGAGCACCATCACTATCACAAATTTCGACGCCAATCGCCCTGCCGCAATCCAGTAACACCTTGGTTACCTGCACATCCGTCATGATGTGCAGGTTATCGCGGCCACGTGCAGGATCCAGGAAAGCACGCGCGGCACTCCATCGGCGCCCTTCTTTTTGTGTTACCTGAAACCGGCCAAAGCCTTTCTGTTCCGGCCCGTTAAAATCATCGTTTCGGGTATAACCCAGCTCTTCACCGGACTTAATAAACAGCGGGGTTAACGGGTTAACATCCCTGACTCGGGTAACATTCAGTGGCCCACCCACACCATGCCAATTGTCAGCGGAGTATTGTTCATTGTTTTCATGTGCATTGAATACCGGCTGCACATCTTTCCACGCCCACCCTGTTGCGCCTTGCGCTGCCCAGTCATCATAGTCTTGTTGTTGGCCTCGAATGTAGACCATGGCATTGATTGAGCTGCTGCCCCCCAGTGTTTTTCCTCGCGGCCAGTAGAGGCGCCTTTTATTAAGGTGACTCTGTGGCGCGGTGTCGTAGCCCCAGTTTCGCTTTCCTTGTTTAATTAGACCGATGAGTCCAAACGGAATATTAATAAAACCGCTATTATCGTGGGGGCCGGCCTCAATAAGACAAACGGAATACTTGCCGCACTCGCTTAACCGGTTGGCAAGAACACAGCCCGAAGAGCCCGCCCCTACGACGATAAAATCAAACGACTTCATTTTGCTTCTCCCCCGCCTGAATAAACCGTGACATGTGGTGCTCTCGGTCGCCATGACTCAATGATGCATGTGTCACCAGACGGAAGTAATGGCCAATGTTCAGCTCTTCCGTAACACCAACGCCACCATGGATCTGGATACCTTGCTGAGTGATACCAACGGCCCGGTTTGCGTAGTAAGCCTTTGCCGCCGCTGTCGCGCGCCCGCGCTCACAGACGTTTGCGCTCTCTCCTTTTACTGACACCATCAAGAGCATGGATTCCAGCTGCTGGAGATCAATAAACGCATCAACAAGGTAGTGCTGGATTACCTGAAAACTGCCAATCGTTGTACCAAACTGTTTACGCGTTCGAGCGTATTCCAGAGTGGCCTGATACACCTCTCGGCAGGCGCCGTACATACGTGCGCAGTCCAATGCGCACAGATAATCGAACCAGGCAGAAACCGCTTGCTTTGCCGCATCACCACGACACAAAACCATTTCGTCTGTGATGAGCACATCATCAAGCGTCAAACTGGCAGCACGGCTTCCATCGAGCAGTCGATATCTTTCAACGTCACAGGCGTCGAAAGGTAGCGCGACAATGGCCAACTCATCACCAGACATAGCGGAGACGAGCACGGCGTCTGCAACGCCACCATCAGACACAACGTGCTTCTGCCCGGAAAGTCGTTCTCCGTTTAGCCTCAAGGAAGGGTTCAGCACGTGATAACCGGCGTGCCGGTCATAAAGACCGCACGCTACACGTTCCTCACCAGCAATAATGCGATCAAGTAACGCTAAGGATGCTGGGGTATTGGCGTACTCCAGTAACTTACCGGGAGAAACAATTAAATCGACAAAAGGGTCAAGACAAAGCGCGGCTCCCAACTCCTTCACAATGGCGCAGACGTCAAGCAATGATCCACCATACCCTCCAACGGATTCAGCAAAAGGAAGGCCAAACCAACCCAAATCATTCATGGACTGCCAGCGATTCGCTTCAAGGTGATTGCTCTCATTTAGCTGCGCAATGTAGGTGTCAAATGAATAGTTGTCTTTAAGATAACGGCGCGCCGTATCCGCAATCATGGTGGTATTTTCGGGTAACTTGAAATCCATTTTTCACCTCACAATCCGAGCAACATCTTCGCCAACACGTTTTTCTGGATCTCGTTAGATCCACCATAGATGGTGCACGCACGCAGGAAGTTATAGCGACGACTGGCCTGATTAAAAATTTGCTCCCCGATGGGCTCCTCGTTATCCCATGGAAGAGACATCAAACCTCCGGTTTCTACCATCGCCTGGGAAACCCTTTGCTGTAGTTCCGTGCCTTTGATTTTCAGCCCTGACGATTCTGGGCCGAACGGTTTGCCTTCATCCGTGGCAGCAACGGTACGAAAGTTGGTGTATTCCAATGCCATAAGGTCTACTTCCAAGGCTGCCAGACGACGCTTCGCCTGCTCTTTATCATTTTCAGTTGGCAGGGCGGCCATCGCTGTCTTGAGGCGGCTGATCTCGTAGTGAATATCTGCCACACCAGCAATGGTGGTACGTTCGTGGGTAAGCAGGAATTTGGCGATGGTCCATCCCATCCCTTCTTTACCCACCATATTTCCCACTGGGACTTTCACGTCGGTGAAATACACTTCATTGAGGTGATGATGCCCATCAATTGAATAAATCGGCCGCACCTCAATGCCCGGTGTTTTCATGTCGATCAGCAGGAATGAAATACCCTGTTGCGGCTTCACGCTGCTATCTGTGCGCACCAGACAGAACATCATGTCCGCCCAATGTGCCTGCGTGGTCCAGATCTTCTGGCCATTTACCAAATAATGATCACCATTAAGCGTGGCACGAGTTTTTAATGAGGCCAGATCTGAGCCGGCATTGGGTTCGGAATACCCTTGGCACCAGAGCGTCTCGCCACTTTGAATACCGGGCAACCAGTGCGCCTTCTGTGCTTCGGATCCAAAGGTGTATAGCACCGGCCCGACCATGGCCACACCAAAAGGGCTTGTCGGAGGAGCACCTGCCAAAGCGCGCTCCAGATCGAAAATATATCGCTGGGTTGCGCTCCACCCTGGGCCACCGTACTGTTCCGGCCAGGTTGTCGTTAGCCAGCCCTGGCTGCCAAGTAAACGCTCCCATCGTTGCTGCATGCTCTTATCTGGCATCGCTCCTCGAGCAGTACAGCTCCGAATATCGTCAGGTACATTTTCTTTCATCCATTGCCGGATACTCTTACGAAATTCTTTTTCGTCATTACTGAAATCCAGATTCATGGAAGCCTCCAAGCCCATAAATTTCGCAATACAAGGTCATCGATTACTCAATTAACCTGTTTACCGTTGCTCTCCCAAAAGGGGGCTCGCAGTTCGTTTTTCAGCACCTTACCTGCCCCACTCACCGGCAACGACTCTGCCTTAAAATCAACGCTACGAGGCACTTTGTAACCTGCAATTCTTTCACGGCAATGTTCGATAATCTCTGCCTCACTGGCGTGCTCTCCTTCACGCAGCACCACGATTGCATGCACAGCTTCACCCCAGCGTTCATCGGGAATACCAATTACCGCGCACTCCTGTACCTCAGGATGGCTATAAATGGCACCTTCAACTTCAACAGAGAAAATATTTTCTCCACCGCTAATTACCATGTCCTTGGCTCGATCAACGATGAAGACAAATCCATCCTCGTCCATGTAGCCAAGGTCGCCGGTATGTAGCCAACCATTGCGCAAGGTATCAGCGGTTGTTGATTCCATTCCCCAGTAACCCAACATGACGTTTGGTCCCCGCGCACATATTTCGCCAACCGTACCTTGAGATACCACCTGATCATTTTCATCAAGCACCACCACCTCCACACCCAGTGCTGCGCGACCGGCGCTACGTAATTTTTCTCCGCCGGGAATGTGATGTTCTGGCCCGAGTGAGGTAATGATTGGGGAGGCTTCGGTCTGGCCATAGCCCTGAGCAAATGACACTGTCGGCATTTGTTCCATAGCACTAATCAATACCGCCTCTGGCATTGGCGAGGCGCCATACAGCATGCGTTTTATGCTGCTGACATCGTAATTGGCGATGCGCCCAGATGAGGCTAGAAGATTGACCATGGTCGGCACCAACAGGGTGTTCGTGACTTTCTCCTGCTCAATGAAAGCCAGCACTTCATCAACATCAAAGCGAGGAACAATGCCATGTGTCCCCGCAGCCAGTGTCACGGCAAACGTGCTGGCCATATCAGCCAAGTGGAACATGGGCCCGGCATGCATATATATGGTGTCACTGTCATAGCCCATCTCGGCAACCACGTTCAGGGCATTGAATACCAGGTTGTCATGACTCAGCATCACGCCTTTTGACCGCCCAGTGGTACCACCGGTATAAAACAGCCCCGCCAGATCGTCACCGCCAGCATTGGCGTCACGGATTCGATCGGCGTTGGCGACAAGGGATTCATAATCAATACACCCTTGTGGACACTCACCCTCACCCATGAAGACAACATGCTTGATAGACTCAAGCTGTGGCTGTAGGGATGGCAGCAATGCTGCAAAGGTGTCATCAACGAAAAGCACTTTAGAACCTGAGTCATTCAAGGTATAGGCGATTTCAGGTGGTGCGAGCCGAATATTGACGGGATTCACTGCCGCACCGGCCCACGGCACTGCATAGAAATACTCCAGGTAGCGATCGCTGTTTAATGCCAGTATGGCAACCCTGTCACCCGCATTGATGCCCAGACTTAGCAACCCGTTAGCAAGGCATGCGATACGGTCTTCAAACTCTCGCCAGGTTTGCCGCCGACCAGCAAAAACGGTAGCCGTACCTTGGCCGTTTAATTGAACCGCACGGCGCAAAGTCTGTGAAATATACATAACAGAACTCCTCTATTGAGGCAGAAAATGAAGGGGGGAGGGTTGTTTATAGATTGGATTAGCTGGAAGCGAAGGCTCTCTTATAAATGAAGCGACCTCGGGAAACCTGGGCGCCATCAAGAAACACATCCACAACAACCACAATGAAGCGCTTTCCTTCACGAATAATGTTCGGCTTGGCCACCAACGTACCCGCAAAGGCCGGGCGCAAATAATCCAGAGTCATACTTGAACATACTGGCTTATTTTGTTCAGTCTGATTCGCTGTTAAGTGCGCGCCAGCAACAAGCTCCGCGAAGCTTGCGATAATACCGCCATGAAAAGTCTTGATCAGAGGGTTGCCAATGTGCTGCTCGCGAAACGGCATTTTATAGGTTGCTTCGCCGTTATCGTCCGAAGCCGTCATACCAAGAAATTTTTCGTATGGTGATACATCGCCGACCACAGTAGAGAGAGCGGTTACCCTTTCTGTTTCGAAGCTGATGATTCCTTCATCATCGATTGTTTTTTTCTTGGAGGGGGCTCTCTTATTGCTAGGATTCACAGATTGATCAAAGGACGGGCCTGCCGTTCCTATCGCAAAACTGCCTGATACCGACGCCAGCAAATTGCCGCCATCACGCCCAAATGCCTCTCCACGGACATAGGCAATATTTTCTTCAACTGCAAAACAGGTGACATTACATGCCACCCCTTCGCCAGCCTCGGGGTTAGCGATGAAATCAACGCGCAAGTCAATTGTCGCAATTGGGCGCATGTCGCCGAGGCGCACAAAAATCGCCAAACCACATGCCGTATCAAGCAAGGTAGCGATGGCTCCCCGATGAAGCTTTCCCTGTTGATCACAAACCTCTTCCACACAAGGCATGCTCATTACCGCGCCATCTTTGGTAATGTCATCCATTGCGATACCAAAAACCCTGAACAACGGATGCCCTGAACCAAAAAAAGCCTTTGCGGCAAGCAGTTCTCTCGGGAGTGATGTCTCAGCTGTCATAGTTAGCAACTTTTTATCAGAATGTTGAAGCGGCATCCGCATACCGGGTCTCTGCAACACGCACAGATTCAATGGCGTCCGTTATTGCCTCTTCAGGGAATGTTTCACTTTCGGACCCCTTTCGCAGACAATCAGCCAGAGTGGACCATGCCGCAGCACTCGTTCGCATCAACTCGACCAAGCCTGCCTCATGTATTTCAGGAACAATTTCACTCGCTTCATCGAGAAATTCTGAATACATCGCTCTAAAGCCGCTGCCCCCCGTTCCACGCTTCTCGATCACTTGATAGGCGAAACGGAGCAACCATTGCCATTTATCCACTGCCTTCCAGCGAGGAAGTTCCTGGATCCAAGTTGTTAGCGCTTGAATACCGTGATTCCTGCTTCCTTGCAGGAGATTATCTGCATTCTTCACAATCGCACTGCGCACGTTATCGGCAGACACCTGAACCGAAACACTTTCGGGTGCGAACAATGAACCATGATGGATAAAGGGTGGCGACAAGGAGAATCTGGCTTCAACCAACTTGTCACGAGGCACCTCTAAAAGCCCTGGGCGCTCGGTATCGCTAACGAGCATCGTCTCGCCCTTCTCGGCTCGCTGCCAGGCGACGATGGCGTGACCGGGGAAATGTGTACTGCTCTTGAAATAAGGAAGGTAAAAAATATCAGTTAAGAGAAGCGCAGGCCGCCCCGCATCAAGATGGGCATCCAGCGCATCGGCGGCAGCACATTTATCTTGCCAAGTTTCCCAGCGAAACGGCACGCCCAGTGTAGAGAACACCGTTTCCTCAAATCCCATTGAACGGACATGGACAATAAACGGGGTGTCCGTGCCTGGTATTTCCACATAAGTAATACCAAGCCCGGCACCGAGACCGAAGCAGAAAGCTTCAGTTAAATTAAGCCCATGAAACTCCAGAAGATCCCTGATAGCTGAACTTCCACAGTGGCGTCCGGGCCTATGAGTGTGCCGAAAATCAAAGGCACCGGGGTTACCCTGATCGTTGGTCTGCATCAGGCTGCCTCTCTCACAGGATCCGGACCATAAATGGTCTCCGATGCCTGCATTGGATCACCATGAGCCTCATACTCTGCCAACCAGGCGGCAACCTTCTCAGGCATACCGGTGTCCCAAGGGTGAAACCCGGGACGAAACCAGGCAAGAAAATCAGGCAACATTCCTGTGAGAATACCTTTTCGCCCATAAAGTTTGTTCAAACCCTTCAGAATCACACCGGGCTGGCGCGTGACACCATCAAGCTTGAGCATATTCCAGAATACCGGTGCCACGACCAAATGAACCATCAGTGTCGCAACCACCAGCGCCGAGGCACGAGTCAGGTAGCCCCCCCCAGCCGCTCCCTGATAAAGATCATAGGCCACAGCCTTGTGCTCTACTTCTTCAACCCCGTGCCAAAGAAATAGAGCCCTCATTACCGGGTCGGCCTCGCGGAACATGTCGCTTTTCTCGCTGACCATTGTTTCGCCCAAGGTTGCCGTAAAGTGCTCAAACGCCGCAGTCATGGCGAGCTGATACTTCTTCGGCAAGTACTTTTGTGTGGTGCGAATAAACGTCCTTAAATTCGTAGTGACCTTATCTACATCCACGCCCTGGCTGGCCATCACATCGTTGAAACGATCATGGACAATGCCGTGCTGACCTTCCTGGCGAATAAAGTGACGAATGTCCTCGATCAGCTGATCATCTGTCACCTGATCCTTGAAGTTACGCACTGACTGGATAAAGAAGCGCTCTCCCTCCGGGAAATGTACCGAGAGGGCGTCAAAAAAGCGGGTCAGCACGGGATCACCGCCATTCCAGTGCCGCGGCACTGATGAGACATCAAAAGCAACTTTACGTGGCTGGATTGGCAAAGAAGTCATAATTCCTCCAATGAAACAGGTTGTCTTTAGGTTGACATCCTTCGATGTTATTTGGTCAACTAACCAAATGTCAACCAGAACAAACCTACAAAGCGGCAAAACCACGTAAGTTTCATGCTTATAACTTTCGAAGTAGTGATTCGACCATGAAAGATGCGCTAAATATCAGCGCTATGGGCCGATCAAAAGCCAAGAAGTGAGAATCACCACATTTTACGAAATATTCAGAATTCCCTTAAACATTCGGTTCGACCCTGTCGTTTGTAACCGATAAATTTATAGAGCAAGGAAGTACCGATGAATATTGCCAGTTTGAGCATGGCACAGCGATCTGCGGGAGAATGGCTTTCCTCCTTGCCAACCATAATCCTGCTATTGCTCACTATTTTTCTAGCCTCTGGCGAAGTGATTCATTCCCAGTTACTCAAGATTGGTGAGAGCACATGGGAAGGTTACTTCAAGCTGCGAACAGCGGGACTTGTCGGCGCCCCCACCTGTAATTCAGATCCTAACATTGAACAGGAGATCCAGAAGGCCATCACCGAGAAGAAAGCACGAATGGCGGCCGATCCATTAGCCGGAATTTTGGGATCAGAGGTGAACGAAGGAGCGATACGTCAATCGCTGGAGTCATCCCGCTCCATTTGTCGCAATAAATGGAGCGACTACAGGATGGTTCAAGAGAACGCCACTCCTGGAGTGATTGCCTTCCGCAACCTGGAAACAGGGGTCGCCCATCTGGTCACCACCCTTGGGGGTTACAAGCGCCTTTTACTCTGCCTACTTATCATAATCTGTGCAGCAACAGCTACATTCTCCCGACACCACATCGCACTTCGGCCTGCTCAAACGCGCAAGGATCATTTGGTCTCAACTGTTGGTCAGCTAAGTGCAAACCTGATGCTATTGGCGTCAGCATGGGTTTATCGCAGTGCAGAATTATCCGCAGTGGCAGATGGAGTCAACGTTGATCACTTCTATCTTCATCAGTTCTGGATTGCAGGATTTAGTATTCTCAGCCTGGCAGCGTTCTACCAGTTGCTCCGTCCGCCGAAAGATCTAAGCGATGGCGGCTCTTGGGGGAAATCGCTGCTGACCATTCCGCTGTACAGCATCATGTGTATTTCCGCAGGTATCCAGTTCGCCCAACAAGGTTACTATCACGGAATAAGTGTATACCTAGGTATGCTCATGGAGCTTTCCACACTGTTTTTGAGCCTCGCGCTGTATATCTGGATAGGCATGATGTTACGTCAAACCAAACTCGCCCACCTGGTATTTGATGTACTGCGACCCTGGAAAATGTCTCCAGAGCTCATGTGTTTTGTCGTGCTAGCAATTACCGCAATCCCGACAGCGTTCACCGGCGCTTCAGGTATTTTTGTAATCGCAGCTGGCGCCACCGTTTACCATGAGTTGATTCGCGCCGGAGCCCGCAAGCAGTTAGCTCTGGCAGCCACTGCTATGTCTGGCTCTCTCGGCGTCGTTCTTCGACCTTGTCTTCTGGTAGTGATTATTGCCGCATTGAATAACGCAGTTACGACAGATGAGATGTTTTCCTCAGGCTTGAAGGTTTTCTCTTTGTCTTTGTTCTTGTTCTTCGTTTACAGCCAGTTTGTACGCACATCACCCGCCCGTATTGCACCCTTATCTGAAGCAGTACCCGCCAGTCTTAAACGCCTGGTCCCACTGCTTCCCTATATAATCATCATGGGCACGGTGGTAGTATTTTTCCGAGATATTCTGGGTGCGGAGTTAAACGAAATCTACGCCCCCATCATTTTGCCTGTAATGATGCTGTCGATTCTGTGTTACGAGAAACTTAGCGTAAAATCTCTACACGTCTTCTCGTTGACGCTAGTCCCCCTCATTCTCTACTCCTCTTACAATATGGCTGGTATGCAGGAGGCCCTGAATAGCGGCAACATTCCTACTGGCACTTCAAAAAATGAACTTAACAGCCTGTTCTGGGAGCTTTTCTGGCGCAATATGTTACTTAGTGTCAGCCTGATTCTGCAGCATCTAGTAAAAAAACCCTCGGCAAAACCTCACCACCAGCCTGAACCAGGCACAGGAGAGAAGCTAGAGTCTTCACTGCGTTTTGCCACCAATGAAACCACCGGACATATCGGTGCCTTGTTGATTTTGATGGGCATGTCGGTAAGCCTTGGTGGCATCGTAGAACGTTCTGGGATGATGGAAAACTTACCTGAAACTTTTGCCAATATCTGGGTTGCAATGACTATATTGGTGATCACTATGGTAATCATTGGCATGACCATGGATCCGATGGGCGCGGTGTTACTGGTAAACGCCACGATAGCTCCTGTGGCGTTCGCCAATGGAATTGAGCCCCTGCACTTCTGGATGATCACTCTAGCGGCCTTCGAACTGGGCTACTTGTCACCACCGGTGGCACTTAACCACTTATTAACAAGACAGGTGGTCGGCGACGAGGAAGTGGAATCCGCCAAAGTTCACGGAGGCAGCTTTTACCGTCGCCACGAGAAGTATCTTCTGCCTATTGCCGTGATGCTGACCGCTCTATTGATGGTATCCTACCTGCCACTGATGTCAGATACGCTCCACGGCTATATGTTCCAGAAAATATCGCACGGTGGTTAATCGCGAGTCAATTTTAAAAGTTGGCTTTCAATAACTGATTCCATCGCTCAGCGAAAATTAAAATGTAAACTGATTGCATTTACAATAAGACGAAAAATTTTGGTCAGGAATAATCAAACTTTATCTGAACTCCTGACCAAATCCGCCCCCCCATCAACAGATGATGACCAGGGCAAACTCGACCGGCAACGTGCCGGGTTTGAGGCCCCAGCCACACCGCCGTGATACGCCCCTACTCCTATTTTGTATATCACACTCTGTCGTGACTGGATGCCTACGAAATCTGCCGCTTTTGCATTAGAAAAGACGATGGAGAGGGCGATGCCATTACCTATTTCTGAGGTGGCAGGCTCAATGACGCACATTCACTGATCGGCGCGGGCAAATGTGGTGTCGCTCTGTACCATGCATCACCCAGAGAGCAACGCCAGCATGACTGAAAACGATTCGCCGCCGCGCCAACTGATAGAACTCATGCCGGATAGTCGCGTGAAACCCCAATCGCCCCCCTGATTTAGGACTGACGTGCGTTTTGGGGATGTCCTCAATTGAGAAAGGGAAAAGTCTCGCTCCCTAGAGCAATTTTCATATCATGCCCACTTTTATTTAATGAACCAATATTCGGAGGTAAAGTGGGTTTTTCTGATTCAACATACATCAATAATACAAAGGTCTATAAGACAGAAACCAAGGCTGTTTCAAAGTCTTCGGACTGAACTACTACACTAAATGCTACACATTCTGGTTAGGTAGGGGACCTAACACAAATATCGTCATTCATCTTTCATTACTGTACTGGAATAGTTGACCACAACTGATAGACCACGACAGGACAGTAGAGTAAAAATAGACTTTTAGACTACGGAACCACCTCTGGCACGGAGCCCCCATGGCCTGGTATTCATCTGATTCCCCCGACTCTGAGCCAAACCACGTTCAAGTAAATAATTACCCCGATAGCATCCAAGCAGAAACTCCTCCGCCACCGAAGAATATTGAGCAAATTTCGGAGCGAATAGAAGAGTCAGCACGTCTATTTAACTTCAAAAGCCTAACATTCTGGTCTGGCGCGGCTCTTTTAGTCTTAGCTCTATCGGTTAAGGCGGGAGAAGCCTTTCTTATTATCTTTGCCTTCTGGGTTCCCATTCACATCATCACAAGAAGATGGGACAAAGAACGTCGGTTCATTAAAATTAGCTATGATACAGGCTCACTTCCGGAACATTACCGATCACTAATCCGTTCTTTTGGATTCCTGGAAGAAAACCATAAGCTATGGACTTTAGATAGATCCGAATCAATTTTCGGCTTTCATGAACAAAAACGGCATGCGGGGGCCAGTTCACTGATTGATATGAGTCGTTGCAACGTCGGGAAACCCCCTCCGCCCTGGATCAGGAGCAACATAAACTTTCCCTCACTACACACCAAGCAGGGATCATTCTATTTTCTTCCCGAGGGGATACTGCTTTTTAACGGCCTCAAGATCGAGCCACTCAACTATAGCGATGTAAAGCCCAGTTATAGCTTTGAAAGCGTGATTGATGAAAATCCGCCAGAAGATGCCACGATCACAGGGAAAACCTGGAAGCACCCAAACAAAGACGGCAGCCCAGACAGACGGTTTTCTGTGAACTATCAAATCCCAATTTGCCTATACGGAAAGGTCATTTTCAAATTCGGTCCAGATATCAAGATCGAAGTAGTCACCTCTAAAAAGCAATCAGGAAAAGATTTCTACGAGTCTTACCTAAAGTCTTAAACGCCACAGCCCCTCCTTGCTAAGGAGGGGCTGAGGAGCTATCGACAATCACTACTCTTGTCGACTCCTATCCAGCTGAGTTCGCAGTGCAGCATCCACCTCTTCCAGAGCCTTGCTTTTATTAGTCCACCAATCCGTTGACCACACCCTGAACAGGGTCCAGCCTAGCCCCTCCAGCACACCCTGGCGGATCTTGTCCCGTTCGCGCGCATAC
This sequence comes from Alcanivoracaceae bacterium, assembly GCA_002706085.1. GTDB lineage: Bacteria > Pseudomonadota > Gammaproteobacteria > Pseudomonadales > Alcanivoracaceae > Alcanivorax. The sequence continues at coordinate 36,268 of PAJO01000039.1, forward strand.
GCCGAACTGTGATACATGGCACCGTCACACTCGATGCCTGCCAGATAGATGCCCGGTTTGTCGGGGTGAACAATGCCCATGTCGATGCGGTAGGCAGAGACGCCAATTTGGGGATGCACTGTCCAGCCTTTTTCCTGTAGCCCTCTAGCCACGGCCACTTCGAAGGGGGATTCAAAGTCACCCATGGAGCCGTGTACCGCCGCGCCCAAGGCGGAGGCACCACGTTCAGCGTATTCCAGGAAGTGCTTGAGGTCCGCCACGGCGCGTGCCTGGGTGCGGGCCAGATCAATACGTTCCGGCGGCATGGTGGAGAACACCACCATTTCGGAACGGGCGCGGGTCATGGCCACGTTCAAGCGGCGCTCACCACCGGTACGGTTGAGAGGGCCGAAGTTCATGGTGACGTGACCGGCTTCATCCGGACCATAGGTGATACTGAACAGGATCACATCCCGCTCATCCCCTTGCACGGTTTCCAGGTTCTTCACGAACACCGGTTCCAGCTCGTCCTCGGAGAAGGCCCATTCGATGCCCGGGTCTTCCGCTCTTGCCTTATCAAGCAGATCCTCAATCAGACTCTGCTGCTCGGTATTGAACGTCACCACCCCAATGGACTGGCTACGAACAGCGGGGTCGTCTGAAGTCAATCGACGCACGATCTCCGCCACGATGGCCTTGGCCTCACCTTGGTTATGACGCGCCTTGCCTCGGGCGTAGAAGCCTTCCGGTTTCACCAGTGACACCCCCTTGTCAGGGTGCACTGGCGCCGGGAAGGTAATCAGGGAGCTGTCGTAATAGCGGCTATTGGAGAAGGCAATCAGGCTTTCTCTTCGGGAACGGTAATGCAGGTTCAGCACGCGCTGGGGAATACTCGCACCGATCAGTTCATCCAGGATACTTTCCAGATCCCCCTCGCCGTCGATATCGCCATCCGGGTCATCATCAGAACGACCAAAGAAGTTGGTGGGCGGCATCTGTTTCGGATCACCGGCCACAATCACCTGTTTGCCACGGGCCAGAGAGCCCACCGCATCCCACACGGTGATCTGGGAAGCCTCATCGAAAATCACCACGTCGAATTGAGCCTGCCCGGCGGACAGGAATTGCGCAATCGACAGTGGCGACATCATCAAGCAGGGGGCCAGCGTCGTGATCACGTCCGGGATGGTTTCCATCATTTCCCGCACCGGTTTGTGACGCATCTTCTTCTGCAGTTCATGCGCCAGCACGCCCCAGGACGATTTTTTCTTGGTGGTCTCCTGGTGCGGGATCTCACCCGCCAGATTTGCGGCAATATATTTCGCGGTCAGATCACTGAACCGGGTATCCAGCTCGCGGAAATTCTCAATCGTCGCCTCATGCTCCGGAGAAGAGAAAGTACGCAGCACCTCATCCTCACCGATCACCGCCGACGACCACCAGCTGCAATAAGCGGCCTCGAAGACCTCTTCCACTTGGAAGGCGGGCACAGAGCCATTTTCGATGGCTTCGACCAGCGGGCCGAGCTGGAAGTCCAGTGCCTCGGAGCGACGGCGCACCCAAGCACACCAATCCCGCAGGGCGATGTGATGATCGATAATTTCCTGACATTGCACGCCCAGAGACTCAAGGGCGGCCACACCTTCAGGCAATCGACCATCCAGCGAGGCACCGATCAGTGCTTCGAACTTTTCCTTGTTGGCAGAGAAGGCTTCGAAGGCCGCCTTGAAATCATTGATGGTTCGCCCCACTGGCGCATCCGGTGCCAACAGGTCGTTGGCATCATAAAGCAACGTGCGAATCTTGCCGCGCAGGGTCGCCAGGGATTCCGCATCATCTGCCAGCTTGCCAACCGCAACACGAGCCCGTGAACCAAGCGCCTTCAGCGCGGCCATGGCGCTGGGGTCTGAATTATAGGAATTCCATTCCCGCAGGCCTTTCAGCACGCCATCGAGACGGTCGATATGGCCACCGGTTTCCCGCAACTGTTTCAGCACGGGAATATCATTGATGGGGTCCGGATCACCCTGCGCCCCGCCTTCCCGCATTTGCTTGACGACCTTGCGCTTGGCAAACCAGCTCTTGGGCCACCAGGTGTCATTGGCTTCCGCCCAGGCTTGCCCCAGCACCGCCGCATTCAGCTTCTGCCAGGCCAACGGCTCATAGGTGCAACTCAGCTTCGCTTGCGTCTCAATGTAGGCCTTCAACTGTGTGACGGCTTCTTCCAGCGCATCCAGTCGATCCGTTGCATCCGGCTCCAGCGCAAAAGAGGCCGGCTGGCGGTAGGCGTCCAGCAAGACCTGACCACACTCGGCCATGGCAGCCAACTTGGCCAGGCTCACCACACCCAGGCTGATGCCCAGGGCTTTCTCAAGCGACGCCAATTTGTCGGTCAACTGCGCCCCACTGACTTTCAGGCTGCGGGCGGCACCCACCACCTCTTCTTCCCACTGAGGCCGCCAGTCAAAATTGCTGATCAATGCCAGTGGGTGGTCTACCAGATTACCCACGGCCTTGGCCTGAACAGCCAGCAACTCAGCCATTTCACGCAGCTTCTGCAGTTGCGCTTCGTCGTGATAGGCCGCATTTGGCCAACTCAGCTTCACCTTGGCCGCTAGGTCGGCATCACGCACCTTTACACCGATGGCATAGTGCGCCGTCAGGCCATTACGGTGGCGTTGATGCAGGGCATTCACCACTCGGTTCAGGCGGTCACGCAGTGCCTTTAGCCGTTCCGCCTCGGCCTTCCAGTCACTGACCGTGGACTGGGAAGCGCTATTCCAGGAGGTGCGCAGCTGATCCAGCACATCAGCCTTCCTGGCTTTGTTCGAGTGCAATTCAAGACAGAACTGGCCCAGGCCAATATCCTTGAGACGCCGGTGCACCACCTCCAGTGCGGCAGTCTTCTCGGACACAAACAGCACCTTCTTGCCCTTGCCCAGCATGTGCGCAATCAGGTTACCGATGGTCTGGCTCTTGCCGGTACCCGGAGGGCCAATAATGACGAAATCCTTGCCCCTGTCCGCCGTGGCAATGGCCGCCATCTGGGAAGAATCCGCCGGCAACGGCGACAGCAGATCTGCCGGGGTGTATTCCTGGTCAATCTCCTTGGGGTCAACAAAGCGAATGTCGCTCTCATACGCCTCACGCGGCGTATCCAGCAGGTGCCGCACCACCGGGCTTTCTTTCAGCGCCTCGGAGCGATCCACCAGATCCTTCCACATCAGGTACTTGGCAAAGGAGAAGTGACCCAGCACCACCTCTTCCACCACCTCGAATCCGGGTACTTCCTTGATGGCATGGCGCACCCGATTCCAGATGCCCGCCACATCCACACCACTGTCGTCCTCGGGCAAGGCACCGCTGAGGCCATGGATCTCGATACCGAAGTCCTTTTTCAGCAGCTCCAGCAAGGTGGTGTTGAAACGGGGCTCATCATCATTAGCCACCATTTTCACGCCACTGCGCACAGACTTTCGCTCCAGAGAGACAGGCAGCAATATCAAAGGCGCCCGGTAGCGGCGATTATCCTTGTCCTTGGGCTTCCACAGCAGAAAACCCACTGCCAGAAACAGGGTGTTGGAGCCGCCTTCCTTTAGCGACGTCTGCGCCTTTCGGTAAATTTCCACCGCCCGCTTGTCCAGATCGTCCTGGGTCAGCTCCACCAGCACCTGCTTCTTGGCCAGGGCATCACGGGCATACACTTCCTTCAGCTCTTCGCCGGTACGCTGACGGTGAATATCCGAATCCTGATCTTGGGTCTTTAACTGAGGGAAAGGCGCAATGGAAATACGCGCCCCGGTGGCCAGCACATCTTCCAGCTCACCGGGCTCATGGCACACCAGCGTCAAACTGCTTTTACTGGGCTTCTGATTCAGCAGCGGATTTCGCGCAGACAGATCCAGCAGCTTGCGCTGCCAGCGCTCAAGGCGACCACCCGGCGTATCCTCGGGCACATCCTCTTCCACATGCACTGTGGCTGATGGCAAATCTACCGGCGCATCCTCCAGGCCCGGCTCGACCACACCCTCAACATCGGCTGGCTCGGCAAGCCCGGCAATCTGCGGCTTCAGGCTAATGGGATTGATACGGTGCGCCCGCGCCCGGCGAATATCGATAGCGGCGACAAATTCATTGTCCTTATCCAGCGCCACCTGCTTGTTGCCGTCTTTCACCGCCTGGGAGAAAGGTGGCGCTGGGTGATTGGTCAGGAACGTGGTTTCAATCAGGATCAGTTCTTTCAGGGGAATGCGCTGGCGCAGGGTTTCGGCCTCATCCACCACCACACTGGATAGGTCTTCCTTGTCCAGCCACAGCCCCACCAGCGCATGCCCCTGGGTAAGAATCACCAGCGGGTTCAACTGCGCTTGCTCAAGTGCCGCCGCAAACAACAGGGTGGTATCCAGGCAGGTGGCCACCTTGGCGCTTTCAATCTGGTTGGGCAGGCGGATTTTCTGGCCATTACTCTCGAAACTGGCGGGTGGCAACGCATAACCCACCTGCATTTTCACAATGGCGGAATAAATGGCCGACGCCATCAGCCACACCTGCTCACGGCTGCCAGAATCGTAGCCATTGATGCTGCCCGACTTACCCGCCTTGCGCAGAATCTGGCTGGCCTGGCCCAACAACCGGTCCACCGCCGGATCGTTCGGCGTGCAGAACGCCGCCAGCAATTCAGGAATATAGGTAGCTCCGCCCCACTCATTACAGGCCAGCAACTCCACCGGGATCACCAACTCGGCCAAGCACTGCTCAGCTTGGGTGACTCGAATCGTCACCGTACCGCGCATGGATTCCGTCAGCCCCAGCAGGAAACCGCCATTCAGCTCCAGGTCACGGTCCTTCATGGCCAGCAGACCACCCGCCGCCAACCGGTCAACCGTCCAGGTCTTCGACTTCACAAACGCCGGGGAGGCTTCTAATGTCACCGCCAGGTCTGACAGATCCTGCTCTTCATCCAGATTCTCGATCTGCAATTCACGCAGCACGGCAAAGGCGCTCTGGTGGCAGGCGAAGTTGATCTTCTCCACCAGAGTGGTGTGGATTTTTATTTTTGACGTTTCCTGGTCAGACATGGCTAATCCCTAAAAAATTGTATCCCCAAGATCTTCTCTCAGAAACTCAGAGCTTTTGTGGCTTGCTATCTCATTGCTTTGAAGCACTAATCTTTGAAACCGCGCCAAGCCGCTTTAACGTACGCTTAAGGCACCGACAGTGGGCTCAGAAATGAGGGCCATTGTCATACCAAGTACGGAAAGTGCCTGGGATCGTGTAAACGCCTCCCTTCCGTGCCCCCCGAGTTGACATACATTCTTCAACTGCTCTCTCAGACTAAGCAAACGCTCAATGGACGTCATGTCTTTACGCGAGTCACTATGAGCCATACGATTTGCTGCCGCAGCCTCACGTTTGTCACCACGCTGCTCCTCTAGCCACTCGATAATATGACGACATTGCATGACCGCATCCTTGTAATGGCCAGTTTCAATGAACCCACGAGCCTTGGTAAGAAGGCTTTCAATATCAACATCAGAAGCAGGCAAGGGAATTTCGTACAGAACAGTTCTGCAGAACCCTGATGAGCTCAATGCCTTCAGCCAGACCTCTCGAGGAACAACCACTTCAGATCGCTCATAACTACGCTCAAGACCGGACGAGGAAGACAGCAAAGCCTTTAGCGTTACAACCAGTTTAAGATCTCCATCCTGACGAATTTCTTCGATTGCATTAATCTGCTCTAAAGTCAGAACCGCCTCAAAGTGAAAACTCTCATTGCCATTGGAATACTGGGATGTCTGGCGAAGCGAGTCAGCATAAGGAATTGAAGGGACAATAAACCTGGATCCCTCAGAGTTATGTAGCCCTAGCTGAATGTCGAATATGTCGACATTTCTCTCGGATCCAGGACTGCTTCCTTTAAGAGAAAAAACCAACCCACAACCAGACACCGCCTTTCGGCCTTGTACATCCAAACGGTCAAATTCAATAAGGTATCTGCCGCTATCCCTAATCGATAATCTCAACTCAGCCTCTTCACTCAATATAAATTTGACTACTTACTTAATACTGCGACAAGTCGCCACCTTTACGCACTAAACATTCCGGATGTCTGGCCATGCGCAGCATGGATAGTTAACCGAATCAATCTGAACCTATCACCGATAGATCTGCCAGAGTCGTCTTCTTGATATAGAGAGCAGTACTTCCAAGAAGCTTGAGCCCTTCATCATTGATCCTATGAATACTTAAGCCAGGCTGAACAATTTCAACATGAAAGCCAAGAGGCATGGTGCGAGATTTATCGCGGATTGCGGCAAGATCTTTGATAGACCCCTTGAGGAAACGCGTATATCCGTCAGCGCGCCATTTCTCATCACGCCGCTTAATATGATGATAAAGGTAATTCAGGTTTAGGTGTTTCCATCGCACACTTCGCTGAGCCTGACCACAAACCTCGTAAAGATCCTTCAGTCGAGCACCGGGCTCATCACCACCAGAGTATTTTAAATGGACTAGAGATAATAGGATTCTGTCATCTAACACCTTCAATGCAACCAAGTCAGCTGCTTCCCCAGGTCCATCGTCATTTATAATAAGATCGTAATCGTCGACAATATGCTTGAAGTAGTTCCACTGGATGGAAAGATCGTTCTTATCTCTCCCCATTGACTCGATACGAATATCCGTTCCGCCCCAGTCGAATGGGACAATATCATCCTTTCTGTGCAACCCTACGTTTTCACTCACGCGGACAATCTGTGCATTGTAGGAAAACGCGCTGTCAGCGTAATGAACCGTGAATGGATCAGAAATCATGTACTCAGGCAAGGGGATTGCTCCTGCCGATCCCTTACTAATGGCAACCTCCGGCCCATCAACTAATATGTAGTCATAGCCCTTAGTATTTACCTCATTGCCAACAACGATCTTATAAACAGAGCGCAACGTATTAGAACCAATTGCAACTCGAACACTTCTGTCTTCATCTTGCCCGTCTACTTCTAAATCCACCTCATAGAGCGGGACCGGGACATCACCAAATAACACATCGACTTTATCTTCGAAGGCATTAAACAGCTGCTCACCAAACTGCACTGAGAGGGGGTAACTGGGATGCGGGCCATTCAAGCGCTCAGGCCTTAGAAAATTACGAACCAGGTTGTCAGCATTTGGCTGGTCAGCAGCAACTTTATCCCAGGCTTTTCTGACCCAATCACACCAATCTGCGATAGAGCCACGCTTTTGCGGCGACCACACCTTTCCTTTCCGCTGAGAGCAGCCCCAAACCACCCGGTTTCCGAATTCGTACCCTAGAGCCGCAATATTGCTCAATGTTGAGCGTTCTGACTCGATGAGTGACAGCCCCTCCGTCACATTAGGCCCGAAGTATTGCGTAAAACTAATAGCGCCTTCTTGTGCAGTTCCGAGATTTCTCGCCAGTGGGTACTCAATGTCGTTAAAAACATTAAAAACTTGATCCCCTGTAAGCAACTCGCACTGATCTTGAGTTATTGCCTCAGCCAAAGACTCTACACGAAACACCTTGTAGTCATTCGAAAAAATGAAGAGGGCTTTTCGATCTTCGTCCCAATGGGCAATGAGTAGTTTAAAGTTGGTGTCCCTAAGATCTTTATAGGACCCCCACTTTACCGGCGCGGACTGGATTGCGAGCACAACCAGCATATTTTCATCGTCTGAGATGGCATGCCAACATTCATCAAATCTTGGCAGATTCTCAGAAAAATTATCAGGAGCCCAGGAATCACATGAAGTCCGAAAAAGCATGGCGGAATATGAAGGCTCAAGATTCCATAACGATATTTGGTTATGTAAATCCCCTTTCTTCTTCAGCGAATCCACTACTTCCTGGAGTCGAACCTCACGCTCAATGCGATTCTCAGACAATCGCCTCAAAACACTATCCCAATCTGCACCCTGGGAGTACAGATTTTGCAGATCACCTTCCACTTCTGGATCTGCGACATTCATGACAACACTCGCTTTACCCAAATTTTGATTGTGGCTGACCCTGGTAAAGCGTCCAATGAACTGGAGCGTTACAGCCAGGCTTTTGTGATGGTTATGTAATGCTGCAACTTTCAAATTGGGCAAATCATAGCCTTCACCTAACATATCCACGCAAATGACGATCTTCGAGTTTCCCAACAACAACCCTTCAAGTCGCCTTCGGATCTCTGGCTTTCCGTAGGTCGAATGTACGACGATTGGATTCAAATCAGCAGCAATGTTCTCATAAACTGAGAGAAGAGCCTCAGCTTTTGACTTGCTTGAAGTTCGAGCCATCATCAGATGATCAAGCCCTTGCGCAAGATCCTCCCGCAAGCGCTGCACCGCCACTTCCGCTATTTTAGTGTCAATCCGGTCTTCGTAATATTCCTCGACCGGCAGGAGATCTACATGGGTGAAATAATTAGCCCGCTGGGCTTCACCCATGGTGTAGTTATAGATAATTCGACCGCCCAAGGCTTTTTTATCATTTCGGAAAGGCGTTGCGGTAAACTGGATGACTTTTTTTCCTTTAAAGCGTTCACGCACCTCCAACCAGGACTTGGCTGAAATATGATGAGCTTCGTCAACAAAGAGGTGAGAACAGCGTTCGCATAGTCGATCGACAGCCCTCACGTCACCAGCCGAAAGAGCGCCAGTAGTTGCAATGACAACATTCGCCGCATCGACCAAATTATCGGCCTCTTCGGGAGTTTTTATTCCGGACTTAATGGTTGCTACAGCCGGCAAATTTATGTCACTAGGCACAACCCCCAGCTCCGGGAGATATCCTAAGTTTAAAAACTTGTTAGATATTTGGGTTCGGAGTGAATCCGACGGAACGACAACCAATACCTTTTCGCATTCCTGATAGACCATGGTTGCCAACATGGTCTCGGTTTTTCCCGTTCCGGTTGGCAGAACAACGGTTGCCGGCTCTATCTCTCTATCAGTAGCGAAGTATGCTGATATTGCATGCAATGCACCAAGTTGAGGGCGGCGAAGACCGACGAGGTCCTGGTCTGGATCCTCTTCTTTGAAATGGAACCGGCCAGCCCATGATCTATTTATCTCTTGCGCGGAAAGCCCGGCAATTTCATTTGGGAGTCTTTCCCAGACTAGTGAAATTTCTGGTGACAGCTCAGCTATATCGAATGCCGTCTTTCCTTTTAAAACTGGCACATCGTCCGGGCAACGCCCTCCAACACCAGGTTTCTTTAGGTAGATATAGTCAAAAGGAGGATTCAGCTGGCATTCCAGCTTTAGATGCCCCTTGAATTCTGAATCTTTTACTAATGCGTCAACACGCCTCGATCTCACCAGCAGTCGCCGCACTGAATTACTTCCTACCTTCTGATTGCGAACAAGCTTTTCAGGAAGCGCCACAGTAACCTTTAGTGGTTCAAACAAATCCATTTGCCCCCCTTACAGATCGCCGGAAAATGCTTTTGGCTTATTGAATCAAATCCCTTTTCCCCTGCCTGTCCCGGCACGACACCCCTATGCACCGGGAGGCGAGGATCCATAATGCTTGGAGATTCTTACACATTGTCAGAATCCCAATGCTCTTCGCTCTCCGCACTGACATCGCTTTCATGTAGAAGCTCAGCCAGACGCTCTTGGTCCCTCTCGCTGAAGTCTCTTGTGGAGTACAAAACCTTCCCATCCGGCCCATCCAGCTTTTCCACCATTACGATAAAGACCGCATCAGCAGGGACATCCACCTTCCCCCAGTCAGAAAAGCGGTTCGGTGCCAGCGTCCAGGTGGCTTCCTCACCCGGCTCCAAGCCACCGGAAATGCTGTAATTGAATTGATCTTCATGCCAGGGCACGCTCCGATCAGGACTAGCGATGGTGCCAGAGAAATAGGCACGAGAGATGGCCTGATCCGTGCCGTTCTTGACCGTTAGCTCAATGATCGGCTGCTCGCCAAGGTATTGCCTTTCCCGCATATAGAAGCGAGAGCGAACCACCTGGAATTTGTCCAGTTGCTGTTTGGCCTGCTCAGCCTTTTCCCGCTTGGTAACGAGTTCGCGGATCTCAGCCAGTGCCTGCTCTTTCTCCCGGGCTTTGCGTTCGGCCAGGATTTCCTCTGCCTGGGCCAGCACCTGCGCCGCCGTCTTGCCGTTCAGGGCGTCGCGCATTTTGCCTTCCATATCTCCCGCATCAGCACCGCCATTGGCAAACAGGCTTTTCATATCGATCTGACTAAAGGCGATCAACTGAACCGCCTGATCAAAGTCTGACCCCTTCGCCTCAGGCAATGACTCCCTAACCTTGGCCACAGACTCTTTCATCTTGGCCTCACTGGAGGCATCAATGGTCGGATCAGAACAGCCTGTAACGGCCATGACCGCGAGGACCAGCATCAATAGTGCATAGACTTTCATTGTTTTCTCCTTCGCCACTTTTCCCTAAGTCAGATGCGGCATCCTGCCGCTTTTGTCTCATCCATGATGACACCCAAAGGCTATGTGCTTATTATTGTCATGTTGATACTGAATACATTAACACGTCGCCTTTTGGCACATATCGTTTTTTGGAGCATATCCATGGCACGGACTGCGGGCAAAAACGCAGCGGACTGGCCGCTGCGCTGGGATCTGTTATTGCGCTACAGACTGATCGAGGTGATCGCCCTCTGGGAGGGGAGACTGACGACCAACCATCTTCAGCGGGCATTCGGTATTGGCAGACAGCAGGCCAGCAAGGACATTAACCACTATCTTGCTGAATATGCGCCGGGCAATCTGATTTATGACCGTTCCCTCAAGGGGTACAGGCCATCAGAGCAGTTCAACCCGATATTCACTCGAGGCGAAGCTGATGAATACTTGCAGATGATGCATGCCAGGGAGGATCTGAGCTGTGCTTTTGAAGCTTTGGATGTGCGCGAGCTCAATACTGAGGTTCTGCTTCCCCCCTCCCGGGATCTACGCCCCGCAGTACTGCGCCCGATTCTTCTAGCCTGCCGGGAAAACCTACGTGTGGAAATCCAATACGCCTCCCTGAGCAATCCGGAACCGGAATATCGGGTCATCCAGCCCCACACAGTGGTACACAGTGGTCTGCGCTGGCATGTCCGTGCCTGGTGCGAAAAAAATAGTGGCTATCGGGATTTTGTGCTTAGCAGAATTCAGGATGAACCGGACATCAGTCTAGCTGGAGAGCATGGCCCAGAGCAGGATACCGCCTGGCAGCAAACGCTAACGCTAGACATCATTCCCGACCCACGACTATCGCCGGCTCAGCAGGCCGTGATTGCTCGTGACTATGGCATGACAAGTGGCGTATTGGCCGTTACGTGTCGGGCAGCCATGGCTAATTACATCGTGCAACTTCTACGACTGGATGATCAGAATCACCGTGAGGCCATAGCCCAGCAGGTTGTATTAGGAAATCGGAAAGCAATCCAAAAGTGGCTTTGGAAAGACAACTAATATGGCAATCCCAGCTTTGATTAAGGGGTAAAACAGTATTCCCTTCGCACATAAACGTTGATTGATACCCAAGATCAACAACCAACGTTAACCAAGATTTTTTCAGACACATATCACCTCCACGAAGCCAGGAAGGAATGACCTTCCTGACCCATCGCATGGAGGTTTCATGATCATTCAATGTCCCAGCTGCCAATCTATTCGGATAGCGGAACTCCACAACGGACGCAGGGTGTGCGGCTCCGTCGGCACAGCTGCAGGTGCCGCTAGTGGGGTAGCTGCAGCCACCAGTGGCGCCCGGGTTGGCATGACACTGGGCTATATCGCAGGCCCGGGAGGATCACTGCTCGGCGGCATCGCCGGAGCCGTGATTGGCGGTTTGATAGGGGGAGTAGCTGGCGGTGAGGCTGGCGCAGCCCTCGGTGACAAGCTC
>PAJO01000040.1 GCA_002706085.1 Alcanivoracaceae bacterium
ACCCGCCCAAGTTACATTTTCTTGGCTTTCTCGATAGCTTCGTCGATGGTACCAACCATGTAGAACGCTTGTTCTGGCAGGTCATCGAATTCACCATTGAGGATGCCCTGGAAACCACGGATGGTTTCTTTCAGAGACACGTACTTACCAGGCGCGCCTGTGAAGATCTCTGCCACATGGAATGGCTGAGACAGGAAGCGCTCGATCTTACGTGCACGGGCAACCAGCTGCTTATCTTCGTCGGACAGTTCGTCCATACCCAGAATCGCGATGATGTCTTTCAGCTCTTTGTAGCGCTGCAGAACACCCTGAACGCCACGAGCGATGTCGTAGTGTTCGTTACCGATAACCAGTGGGTCCAGCTGACGAGAGGTGGAATCCAGTGGGTCGATCGCTGGGTAAATACCTTTAGACGCGATATCACGTGACAGTACAACAGTAGAGTCAAGGTGCGCGAAGGTGGTCGCTGGAGACGGGTCAGTCAAGTCATCCGCAGGTACGTATACCGCCTGGATCGAGGTGATCGAACCAGTCTTAGTAGAGGTAATACGCTCCTGAAGAACACCCATCTCTTCTGCCAGTGTAGGCTGGTAACCTACCGCAGATGGCATACGACCCAACAGTGCAGATACCTCAGTACCAGCAAGGGTGTAACGATAGATGTTATCAACGAACAGCAGTACGTCTTTGCCTTCGTCACGGAACTTCTCAGCCATGGTCAGACCAGTCAGTGCTACACGCAGACGGTTGCCTGGTGGCTCATTCATCTGGCCGTATACCATGGCTACTTTAGACTGTGCTTTGTCGTCCAGGTTTACAACACCAGACTCAGCCATCTCGTAGTAGAAGTCGTTACCTTCACGAGTACGCTCACCAACACCTGCGAATACAGACAGACCGGAGTGTGCCTTCGCAATGTTGTTGATCAGCTCCATCATGTTTACGGTTTTACCAACACCGGCACCACCGAACAGACCAACTTTACCACCCTTAGCGAATGGGCAGATGAGGTCAATAACCTTGATGCCGGTTTCCAGCAGGTCAGTGCTGTTCGCCTGCTCATCAAAAGATGGAGCATCACGGTGAATTTCGTAACGCTCTTCTTCGCCGATCTCACCACATTCATCGATCGGGCGACCGAGAACGTCCATGATACGACCCAGAGTTGCATTACCAACTGGTACACGGATAGGTGCGCCAGTGCTAGTTACTGGAAGGCCACGCTTAAGACCTTCAGTGGAGCCCATCGCAATAGTACGGACAACACCGTCGCCCAGCTGCTGCTGAACTTCGAGGGTGGTCTCAGTACCATCTACGGTCAGGGCGTCGTAGACCTTAGGTACATCTTCGCGTGGGTATTCCACGTCGATGACGGCACCGATGATCTGTACGATACGTCCGCTCATTTTCGGTTCCTCTTAACTTAAAACCTGTTCGCTGCCCGGCTTATACTGCCGCGGCACCGCTGACGATTTCTGAAATTTCCTGGGTAATAGCCGCCTGACGAGCCTTGTTATACAGCAAGTTCAGCTCGGTGATCATGTTGCCGGCGTTATCGGTGGCGTTTTTCATCGCCAGCATACGCGCAGCCTGTTCACAGGCATTGTTTTCTACTACACCCTGATAGACCTGAGATTCTACGTAACGCACCAGCAGACCTTCGAGGATCTCTTTGGCGTCTGGTTCGTAGATGTAATCCCAGTGACCTTTCAGTTCTTCGTCCTTTTGTGCCTTGAGTGGCAATAACTGCACCGCTTCAGGCGATTGGGTCATGGTGTTCACGAAACGGTTGTAGATGATGTAGAGACGATCGATCTTACCTTCATCGAACGCTTCCAACATTACCTTCACCGCACCGATCAGGCTGGCCAGCTCTGGAGCGTCACCCAAGTGAGACTGGGAGGCGACAACATTGCCACCGAAGCTGTTGAAGAACAGAGATGCTTTTGAGCCGATTGCACAGTAATCAACTTCAACACCCTTTTCTTTCCACTCTCCGGCTTGCTGGGCGAGGCGCTTGAACATGTTGTTGTTCAGGCCACCACACAGGCCACGGTCGGAAGACACCACGATATAGCCAACACGCTTGACGTCGCGGTCCTGCAGATAACGATGACGGTATTCAGAAGTCGCATTGGCCAGGTGACCGATCACATCACGGATTTTATCCGCATATGGACGGCTCTGTTCCATGCGCTGCTGAGCACGACGCATCTTACTCACAGCAACTTTTTCCATTGCTGAGGTAATTTTCTGCGTGCTTTGTACGCTCGAAATCTGCTCTTTAATTTCTTTACCGACTGCCATAATGCAACCTTGTTAACTGAGTGAATCCAGCTGGCGATTCATAGAACCGCCAGCACCGGACTTACCAGGTCTGAGTGCTCTTGAATTTCTCAATACACTCTTTCAGACCTGCCGCGATCTCGTCATTGAAGTCGCCCTTCACGTTGATCTTCGCCATCAGTTCAGCGTATTCGCTGTTGGCGTAGCTCAGCAGAGCAGCTTCGAATGCCTGAATCTTGGTCACTTCTACGTCTTCAAGGAAGCCTTCAGTAGCAGCAAAGATCGACAGACCCATGTCCGCAGTAGACATTGGAGCGTACTGACCCTGTTTCATCAGTTCAGTAACGGCTTTACCGTGCTCCAGCTGCTTACGGGTAGCTTCATCAAGGTCAGATGCAAACTGTGCGAATGCCGCCAGTTCACGGTACTGAGCCAGTGCCAGACGGATACCACCGCCGAGCTTCTTGATGATCTTGGTCTGTGCAGCACCACCTACACGGGATACAGAGATACCCGCGTTCATCGCCGGACGGATACCGGAGTTGAACAGGTTGGTTTCCAGGAAGATCTGACCGTCGGTAATGGAGATCACGTTCGTAGGTACGAACGCAGATACGTCACCACCCTGGGTCTCAATGATCGGCAGAGCAGTCAGAGAACCGGTTTTGCCTTCGACGCCACTTACCTGCTTCACGTAGTCAGCGTTTACGCGACATGCGCGTTCCAGCAGACGGGAGTGCAGATAGAATACGTCACCTGGGTATGCTTCACGGCCCGGTGGGCGTTTCAGCAGCAGGGAGATCTGACGGTATGCCCATGCCTGTTTAGTCAGGTCATCGTATACGATCAGTGCATCTTCACCGCGGTCCAGGAAGTATTCACCCATCGCACAGCCAGCGTATGGAGCCAGGTACTGCATTGCTGCAGGATCGGCTGCACCAGCGGCAACGATGATGGTGTGTTCCATTGCGCCATGCTCTTCCAGCTTACGCACTACGTTAGCAATAGAAGATTGCTTCTGACCAATGGCCACGTAGATACATTTAATGCCGGTACCTTTCTGGTTGATGATGGCATCGATTGCCATGGCAGACTTACCAGTCTGACGGTCACCAATGATCAGCTCACGCTGGCCACGGCCTACCGGTACCATGGAGTCAACTGCCTTATAACCAGTAGGCAGAGGCTGGTCTACACCCTGACGTGCAATAACGCCTGGTGCAACGCGCTCAACCGGAGCAAAGGTAGAAGTTTCGATCGGACCCTTACCATCGATTGGGTTACCCAGTGTGTCGACAACGCGACCCAGCAGAGCTTCGCCAGTCGGTACTTCCAGAATACGACCAGTACATTTGGCAGTCTGGCCTTCAGCCAGGTTTTTGTATTCACCCAGAACAACGGCACCAACGGAGTCACGCTCCAGGTTCATTGCCAGGCCATATACACCGCCTTCAAATTCAATCATTTCACCGTACATGGCGTCAGCCAGACCGTGAATACGAACGATACCGTCGGATACAGATACGACGGTGCCCTCGTTCTGGGCTTGTGAAGTCACATCGAGANTTTCGATGCGTTTTTTGATGACTTCACTGATCTCNGATGGATTCAGTTGCTGCATGCATCGTCCCTCAAACTAGGATTTCATCGCTTCGGCTAATTTNGACAGCTTACCGGTNANNGAGCCGTCGATTACCANNTCNCCNGCACGNATGATGGCGCCNCCGATGAGAGACTCATCGACTTCGCTGGTCAAACGTACNTCNCANTNCAGTTTGGCTTTNAGNGCCTGTGCCAGNTTNTCNGCCTGNTCANTGCTCAGTTCNNNNGCNGANGTNACNACNACNTCAACNGTGTTCTGCANCTGNGCTTTCAGCTCTTCATACAGAGCNGCGATTTCAGGCANCAGCNNCAGGCGCTTGTTTTCNGCCAGAACGGCTACCAGGTTTTTGGCTGCNTCNTTCAGCTTGTCGCCACATACGTCNGTNAAAGCCTGTGCCTGCTGTTNNGCNGTCAGAGACGGNTGCACCAGTACNTTTGCCATATCGGCATCGGCANCNNANGCNGCCAGNANNGCCAGGTCNNCAGACCAGGCGTCCANNGCANNNTTCTCNNNTGCTTCAGCAAACACCGCTTTNGCGTATGGCCGAGCGAGAGTTGTTAATTCAGCCATGGNAACCNCGCTTACAGNTCGTCAGCNANTTNNTTCAGCAGCTCAGAGTGAGCGGCCGNATCAACTGACTTACCAAGAATTTTGNCTGCNCCGGCNACGGCCAGCTCAGNNACCTGCTTNCNCAGANCTTCTTTAGCGCGGTTCNCCTCTTGCTCAACTTCAGCTTGAGCAGCNGCTACCAGACGNNCACCTTCNGNNCGAGCNGCTTCTTTAGCNTCNTCGANNATNTGGTTNGCNCGNTTGTTAGCCTGTTCGATGATTTCAGCAGCTTTTTCTTTNCTTTCACGCAGCTGGNNAGNNGCTTTTTCNTGNGCCAGTTCCAGNTCACGTNCNGCNCGGTTAGCTGCNTCCAGACCATCGGCAATTTTCTTTTCNCGNTCTTGCATNGCNCCCAGCAGGTGAGGCCATACAAACTTCATGCAGAACCACACGAAGATNGCGAANGTGATGATCTGGCCGATCAGAGTCGCGTTAATGTTCACGCCAGAGCCCTCATGTTCATTGATTAAGGAAGTTCGTTNTTAACNTGAACCCTTAGGCAGCGAACATCAGGTACAGACCCAGACCAACACCGATCATTGGCACGGCGTCCAACAGACCAGCGATCAGGAACATTTTACCTTGCAGCATTGGACCCAGCTCAGGCTGACGAGCAGTACCTTCCAGCAGACGACCACCCAGCAGACCAAAACCGATTGCAGTACCCAGAGCACCCAGACCGATCATCAGAGCTGCAGCCAGGAATACCAGACCTTGTTCCATAATTTTCTCCAAATAGAAGTAGTTAGTTAAAGTGAGTTAAGGGTTAAAAATTAATGATCTTCGTGCGACATGCTCAGATACACGATGGTTAACATCATGAAAATGAACGCTTGCAGTGTGATCACCAGAATGTGGAAAACCGCCCAGGCCCATTGCAGAACACCACCCATAATGGCCAGCGCCGCTCCGGCAGAGAACATCAGCGCGATGAGGATGAAGATCATCTCACCGGCATACATGTTGCCGAACAGACGCAAAGCCAGAGAGATAGGCTTGGCGATCAGAGCAACGGATTCCAGAATTAAGTTAATAGGGATAAAGATGGCCTGAACGACTGGGTTCTTAGCGCTGAACGGCTGCAGAGTCAGCTCGCCAACGAAGCCGCTGATGCCTTTCACCTTGATNGAATAGAAGATCATCATGGCGAAAACAGTCAGGGACATACCCATCGTGATGTTAACGTCGGTAGAAGGCACAACTTTCATGAAGTGCAGACCCATGGCGCCGAAGATAGTTGGCAGCACGTCTACCGGGATAAGGTCCATGAAGTTCATCATGAAGACCCAGGTGAAGATGGTCATTGCCAGAGGAGCAACCAGCGGGTTATGGCCGTGGAACGCTTCCTTGGTTGTGTTGTCAATAAACTCGATGATCATTTCAGCGAAGTTCTGGAAACCAGTAGGAACCGCAGTGGTTGCCTTCTTAGCCGCACGCCAGAACAGGAACATGATCAGAGCGCCGAGGCCGAAAGACCAGCCCAGAGAATCCACGTTTACCGCGGTGAAGCCCATCTGAGCTGCTTCTTCTGAGTTGTGAGCCATGGTCCAGGTCGCAGTGGTCAGTTCGTGCTCATGCACTGTGCCATCTTCTGCAACTTCGTGACGGACGTAACCGGCAGGGAGCTTACCGTAGGTAAGATTGGTTAAATGGTGCGAGATATATTCCTGGGAATTACCAGCCATTGTTCACTCTCGTTTTCTAAGGTTTATAAATTGGCAATCTTTGCTGAAGCGATGTGCCCCAGCTGCACTGTTATGAAACCGGCAAACAGTGCAAGAACATTCAGAGGCTCAACGCGCTGGAAGATGACACCAAAACACAGCGCTGTGAGCACAAACTTCCAGGACTCACCCTGGTAAAACGACTGCACCACATGTGCAGCAGACCTTGCACCGCTGTAGCGAAATGCGCGCCAGATAAAATAGGCATTCGGCAGAGCGCAGGTCAGTCCGCCTAACAGGGCCGATTTTGCGGCCAGCGGACTATGCAGAAGCGCAATCAGCGCGACCAGCATCGTGAGTAACAGTTGAAAGATCACGATCCGGTAGACCGGAGGACGTGGTATGCCAGGCATCCAGGGCCCCATTTAATTGGTCAGTTTCTGCAACGGCCTTTTTCAGGCGGCCGTGATTATATGGGGTACCCCACATAGCTTCAACCGAAACACGAGGCAAAATGATAATAATTAGCCTAAAGGAGGTGATGCAGATCAGGCTGAAGTACATTGTAAGAAATACCACTGTAAAGACAGTGGTATTGTGGCTTTTGCGACGGTAAAGGTACGTAAAGGTACTTTTAAAACCAGCTTATTTGATGTGAGCGAGGATGCCGTCCAGTTCGTCCAGCGAGCTGTAATTGATGACCAGCTTGCCTTTGCCTTTGGCGGAATGGGCAATCGCTACTTTCGCTCCCAGACGATCCCCCAGCAGGCGCTCAAGGCGCTGAATATCCGGGCTGACTTTGGTACCCGCGGAAGGCTTCTGATCACCACCTTCCAGCAGATGACGCACCAGGGCTTCCGTCTGACGAACCGTCAGCGCACGGGTCACAACCTGTGATGCTGCCTCGCTTTGCCTGCCACCTTCAAGACCGAGCAGGGCACGGGCATGGCCCATTTCAATGTCGCCGTGTTCGAGTAATTTCTTCACGTCGTCATTGAGATTCATCAGCCGCAACAGGTTGGCAACGGTCGCGCGGTTTTTACCCACAGCCTCGGCCACTTCCATCTGTGTCAGCTCAAATTCGTGCTGCAGACGGTAAAGCGCATTGGCTTCTTCCATCGGGTTCAGATTTTCGCGCTGGATGTTTTCGATCAGCGCCATGGCGATGGCGGCTTCATCGGGTACATCCCGGATTAACGCCGGTACACGATCCAGCTGAGCCAGCTGGGAAGCACGCCAGCGGCGCTCACCGGCAATAATTTCATAACGGTTTTCACCTGCCGGCAAAGGCCGCACCACAATAGGCTGCATCAGACCCTGAGATTTAATCGACGCCGCCAGCTCTTCCAGCGCTTCCGGCTGGATATCTTTACGTGGCTGGTACTGCCCCGGCTGAATCCACTCCACCGGCAGATGACGCAGTTCGCCATCAGTGAAATCACTGTGATCAGTATCGACGACGGTTACGGCAGCCTGTTCCTCAGGCATGTCCTCTGCCGGCGCATCATCCGGCAGGGTCGCTACTTCCGCTGCACGGGAGCTGGTTAACAGGGCATCCAGCCCACGTCCGAGGCCGCGTTTTTTCTTCGTCATGCGATCTGACACCTTCTTTATTTACTCTGTGCTGTCTGCCCGAGGCGACGGTTCATTTCTCCGGCCAGGGCCAGGTAAGCCACCGCACCACGGGAGGATTTATCATAAGTCAGTACCGGCATGCCGTAACTCGGCGCTTCTGCCAGACGGACGTTGCGCGGAATGACGGTGCCGTACACGCGATCGCCAAAATGGCTGATCAGCTGAGTGGAGACATCCACGGTCAGGCTGTTGCGCGGGTCGTACATGGTGCGCAGCAGGCCTTCGATTTCCAGTTTCGGATTGAGGCTGCCTTTGATCGACTCAATGGTCTGCATCAGCGCGCTGAGACCTTCCAGTGCGTAGTACTCACACTGCATCGGAATCAGCACCCCCTGGGCGGCAACCAGAGCGTTGACCGTCAGCATATTCAGTGAGGGCGGACAGTCGATCAGGATATAGTCGTAATCCGGGCGCACTTCCGCCAGCGCTTCACGCAGACGGACTTCGCGGCGCGACATATCCATCAGTTCAACTTCGGCAGCGGTCAGGTCACCATTGGCCGGCAGCAGGTCAAACAGACCATGCTCGGATTTGTGCACAGCCGCGGCTGTACGGCATTTGCCGGTGAGCACTTCATACATGGACAGTTCAAGATCGTGCTTATCGACCCCGCTGCCCATGGTGGCATTACCCTGCGGATCGAGATCCACCAGCAGAACCCGGCGTTTGGTCGCCACCAGAGAGGCGGCCAGATTCACGGCGGTGGTGGTTTTGCCAACACCACCTTTCTGATTCGCGATAGCCAGAACTTTGCTCACGATGTTTCCTTTTGCCTTAACTCAGCGGGGTACCAGACGCAGCAGATGTCGCTCGCCTTCCACGCCCGGTACCTCGATGGCATGACTCGCCACCAGCTTAAATTCGTCTTCAATTGCGCGCAGTTCGTCGTCCGGATACTGACCTTTCATGGCGAGAAAACAGCCATCATCGGCGCGCAGATGGCGGCACCAGGTGGTCATATCTGCGAGCGAGGCAAACGCGCGGCTGACAATCATATCGAAAGGCTGTGGGGGATGATATGCCTCCACCCGATCGTTCACTATGGTGAGGTTCTCAAGCTGCAGCGCGGTACGCGCCTGAAACAGAAAGCGGGTTTTTTTGCCATTTGAGTCGAGCAGGGTGAACTGCTTATGCGGGTTCATAATGGCCAGCACCACACCCGGCAAACCCGGGCCTGTGCCAACATCGATAATGTTGTTGGCTTCCTGCACGTAAGGATGCACCGCCAGACTGTCGAGCAAATGCAGATCAACCATGCTCTGCGGTTCGCGGATAGCGGTCAGGTTGTAGGCCTTATTCCATTTCTGAAACAGCCCGAGGTAATCCATCAATGCGTCCGCCTGATCATCGGAGAGCTCAATCTGCATAGCGGAAGCGCCGCGCAGCAGCCGGGCCTTCAGGGCATCATTGAAATCAGTCATGGGTAGTCGTCCGGGCAATCACAGCAGGGATGTTCAAAGGCGCGGATATTACCACAAATCCGCCGGCGGGTTCGTCCTTGCTGTATTCCTGCGACTTCTTCCTGCAGCAATCCCTGCTCAGGGAAAACCCTGACAACAGCAGGTATTAATCCTTAACGTGAAAAAAACTGTTCGCCTGTGGCTAAGTTCTAAAATAACCAAAACAGTTAAACTGGTACTAATTGAATAATCCGGTGATTTTATGAAAGCTCAACCTTCTTTATACGTACCCCATGGCGGCGGCCCCTGCTTCTTTATGGACTGGCCGGGCGATCCGCACCTGTGGGACAACATGGCCAATATGCTGCGTTCGATTCCTGAGCGTGTGCCGCAGGCACCAAAAGCCATCCTGCTGATTTCCGCCCACTGGGAAGCGCCGGTCTTTACCTTTGCCGGTGGCGCTCAACCGGAGCTGGAATACGATTACTACGGCTTCCCGCCGCACACCTACGAGCTGACTTATAAAGCAGCCGGTGCGCCTGAGCTGGCCGAAAAAGCCGCAGGCCTGCTGCGTGCAGCCGGCATCGAAGCCAATGTGGATGCCAATGCGCCATGGGATCACGGTGTGTTTATTCCGTTAAAAGTGGCGTACCCGAACGAAGACGTACCGGTACTGGCGATGTCGCTGAAACAGGGTCTGGACCCTGCCGAACACGTGGCCGCCGGTAAAGCACTGCAGAGCCTGCGTGATGACAACGTGCTGATCATTGGCAGTGGCCTCAGCTACCACAACCTGCGCGCATTTTTTGCTCCGTCCCAGAGTGATATGCAGGCTTCCAAAGCGTTTGATGACTGGCTCAACGATGCTGCGGCCAAACCTCTGGATCAGCGTGCTGAAGCCCTCGACCACTGGACGACAGCACCTGCTGCCCGTCAGGTGCATCCGCGTGAAGAGCACCTGCTGCCGATGATGATTGTCGCCGGCGCCGGCGGTGATGATGCCGGTGCAGCCTTCTATAAAGACGCCGTCTTTGGCAAAGCTGTATCTGCCATTGGTTTTGGCCTCTGAGGTTTTCGCCCGCTGAGCCTGCTCGCCTGTAGTGTTTCTTCAGCACTACTGATGTGTGGAAATCCTGATCATAAGATTTCCACACATTCCTTAAGGTTGGTTTAAGGCAGCGCGTTTTATTCTGGAGTCATCTTCAGAGGAGAGTGCGCTATGAACCACACAAGCCAACCTGTTCACAGCAGTAAAACCACACCGTCTTCAGCCGCGGGGGAATCCCGCACCGTGCGCGTCTGGGACCCGCTGGTGCGTATCTTTCACTGGTCGCTGGTGCTGTTCTTCTTTTCCGCCTACCTCAGCGAAGACGTTTCCGACACGCTGCATGTGTGGTCCGGTTACGCCGTTACCCTGTTGATCATCTTCCGTCTGGCCTGGGGCATCATCGGCACACGCCATGCCCGCTTTACGGATTTTGTCCGCTCACCAGGTAATGTGCTGCAGTATCTGAAGGATATTCCCACAGGCCGCGCCAAACGCTATCTCGGCCATAATCCGGCCGGTGGTGCCATGATCATCGCTCTGCTGGTGTTTATTGCCGGTACCGTAATCTTCGGTATGGCAACGCTGGGCGCGGATGAAAACGCCGGACCACTGGCAGGCAGCTGGCTGGCGACGTTTAACGAACACACGCTGAAAGAAATTCACGAGTTCTTCGCCAACGGCACCCTGATGCTGGTTTTCCTGCACGTTGCCGGAGTGCTGTTCAGCAGCGTCCATCACCGTGAAAACCTGGTGCGTTCAATGATTCACGGCCGCAAAGAAACGCGCAGTGATGACGCACAGGCGGGGGAATAAAGATGAAGCGACGTCCCATATTTCTGTTTGCTATGAGCCTGCTGGCCGCTGCTTTAACGGTTAATCAGGTACAGGCTGCTGACAGTGCTGAAAGCCAGTTGCAAGCACTGCAACAGCAGGGCGCCAGGCCCTTTGATGCCCAGGCCGGTCAGGAGTTATGGCAGCAACAGGTCAACGGCCGCAGCTGCAGCCAGTGCCATAACGCAGACCCGGACCAGCCAGGTACCCACCAGCGTACCGGCAAAGCGATTCCGCCGATGTCGGTACGCGCTAACCCGAAGCGCTTTACCGACGCCGCCAATACCGAAAAGTGGTTCCGCCGCAACTGTCGCTGGACACTGGGCCGGGAATGTTCTGCTCAGGAAAAAGGCGATGTTATCCGCTGGCTGAGCCAGCCCTGAACAATCAGCAGCCATCGGTAACCGATGGCTATTGCCAGAAGTGTACTGTGGAGGTGCGCTATGTCTGAACAAACCCCGGCAAAGGCTGCCCAACGCAGCAAGGTCATTAATGTTCTGCGCTACGGCGCCGGCTCTCTGCTGCTTGGCGGCGCTCTCGTTCTCGGCCTCTATGGCGTCGGCGGTGGCATCCATACCTCAATGGCTGACAGTGATCATAAAGATGATGACCACAGCTATCGTCAGTACGAGGATTACCGCAATGCGTCAGCTGCACCACAGAATGCCTTGTATGCCGCAGAGTGCAGCAGCTGCCATATTGCCTATCCGGCAAAATTCCTGCCTGCCCGAAGCTGGCAGGCTCTGATGTCCGGCCTGGACGATCACTTCGGAGAAGATGCCAGCCTCACGCCAGAGCAACAGAGCGGGATTCTGAACTACCTCACCAGTGCCGCCGGTGATGACTATAAATTCAGCCGGCGTCTTGATGATCAGGAGACTCCCCTGCGCATCACAGAACTGCCATACTTTCTGCGTAAGCACGACGAAGTACCGCAGAGGATGGTACAGGACAATCCGCAGGTGCGGTCTTTCAGCCAATGCGACAGCTGCCACCGTCAGGCAGCCAAAGGCAGGTTCAATGAACACGAAGTGGATATTCCCGGTTTTGGCCGCTGGGATGATTAACGTCGCCAGTGCCAGCGATCATGATCACGACAGCGACAACTACGGCAGCCACAGCCATCGCCACGCTTACCCGGCGCAGGCACAGATCCGCCAGTGGGTGGAGCAGGGTGAGATTCTGTCGCTGGAGACGATTCTGCAGCGCCACAACCTGCCCGGTGAATTGCTGGACGTAGAAGTGGAATGGGAAGACGACGTGCTGGTGTACGAACTCAAATGGATCGATGACTACCGTCAGCGCCACAAAACCTGGATTAATGCCAGCAGTGGCGAGCTGCTGGGTGACAAGGTAAAAGATCACGACTGATGAAACTGCTGTTAATAGAAGACGATCAGGAACTCACCGCCGCGCTGCAACCGGTGTTGCGCGACGCCGGCTATGCCCTGGAGCTGGCCGATAACGGCATCGACGGCGAATTTCTCGGCAACGAATTGCGCCCGGATCTGATCATTCTCGATCTCGGCCTGCCGGGTAAAAACGGACTCGATGTGCTGCGCAGCTGGCGCAGCTCGGGTAACCGCACGCCGGTGTTAGTACTCACTGCGCGGGATGCCTGGCATGAACGGGTGGACGGCCTGAAAGCTGGTGCAGACGATTATCTCGGCAAACCTTTCCACACCGCAGAGCTGCTGGCGCGACTGGAAGCCATTGGCCGCCGTCACAGCGGCAACGCCAGCAATGAACTGAGCTGGCGCGGCGTACGACTCGATACTGAACGCCAGCAGGCACATACCGCTGACGGAGGCACCATTGATCTCACTGGCATCGAATTCCGCCTGCTGCGCTATCTGCTGCAGCACCCCAACGACGTACATTCCAAACCCCGTCTGAGTGAGCACGTTTACGAGGAAGATCTGCAGCGCGACAGTAACGTTATGGAGGTATACATCAACCGCCTGCGCCAGTACTTCGGCAAAGACTTTATTCAGACCCGCCGCGGCCAGGGCTACCAACTGCGCCCGGAGAACAGCCAATGATTTCCGTTCAGCAGCAACTCCATCGCCAATGGCTGCTGACGTTGTTGGTTATCCTGCTGCCGCTGCTGTTGCTGGCGGATTTCGGCGTGCGCGAGATGACCAGCCATTACATTCTCGACCGCCTCGACCACGATGCCGAAAGCCTGATCTCAGCCATGAACGAAGACGATCAGGGCGTCTGGCACATTGATTACGACCGCCTCGGCAGCCTGTATAAGCGCGTCTACTCCGGCCATTATTTTGCCATTCACGCCGACGGCATCGACCTGCACAGCCGCTCGCTGTGGGATCACCCGGCCCCGGATATTCATCTGGGTGAGGGCGAAGCCCGTCACTGGCAGCAGCCCGGCGTCGACCGCGGCGATCATCAGGAAGCCTGGCTCAGCTATGCCCAGGGCATACGCATCAATGATCACACCTTCACCGTCTGGGTGGCCGAAGACATCTCGCCACTGAAGAGCCTGCTGCAACAATACCGTATCATCGCCCTGGCCCTGCTGAGCGGCGCCATGCTGGTACTGCTGCTGTTGCAGCGCCGCCAGCTGCGCTCAGCGTTCAGCCGTCTGCAACCACTGCAACAGCAGCTGCGTGAACTCAGATTTGGCGAGCGTAACAGTCTCAACTCCGGCGTCGGCGATCTGCCTCAGGAAGTACAGCCGCTGGCGGAAGAAATCGACCGCCTGCTGATTCTGCTGCAGGAGCGGGTCAGCCGCTCGCGCAATGCGCTGGGGAATCTCGCCCATGAAATGAAGCGCCCACTGCAGCAGCTGCAGTTAATGGCAGAGCAGCTGAGTCCGCAACAGCAACAGCAGCAGCGCGATATCCTGCAGCGCCTGCAGACCCTGATTCAGCGTGAACTGAAACGTGCGCGCATCGTCGGCCTGTCATCGCCCGGTCGCCAGACCCGCCTGGATGAAGAACTGCCGCCGCTGATTCAGATTCTGCGGCAGCTTTATCCCCAGGCGCAGATTTACAGCGATTATCCGCCGGGCGAAGTGATGCCACAGGATCGTGACGACATGCTGGAGCTGCTCGGCAACCTGCTGGATAACGCCTGCAAATACGCCGCCGGCGATATTCATCTGAGCATTGCGCACAAAGACAATGGCTGGCAGCTGGCGGTCAGCGATAACGGTCCGGGCATTGATGAGTGTCAGCAGAAACGTCTGCTGCAACGCGGCGAGCGTCTGGATGAACAGGGCGCGGATGGCAGCGGACTGGGTCTCGCCATCGCACAGGACATCGTGAAAAGTTACGGCGGAGAAATGCAGTTGAATAACCGCGAGCCACGAGGGCTCAGAGTAACCGTGTTCCTGCCACAGCTCTGATTTGTCGGAGCAGTCAGCACAGAAACATATATTTCGTAACAGGATATGCCGCTAACCCATTAATTTTTATAAATATAATTAAATAATAAAAATATCATTTATATGCAGGCGTAATTCCGATACCGCCACTTTCGCTCTCTGACCCAAGGCGTTAATTAAATCCGGATAACCATTAACAGCCGCGGGTAACAACGAATTCATCTTCGCTGATATTGCGCTGCTCGAAATTCAGATGATATTGCACCTGATGCAGAATATCTTTTTGCGTCCGGCGCTCAGCGAGCCGACTCAATATCTGAGTGAAAAGAATATCCTCCAGATACCCTTTATTTACTTTATTGTTATTAATGGCAGCCTGATCCAGCTGTTGCAGTAAGCTGTCGATGACCTGTTGTTCTCCGCTCATATCACACCTCCATTGCTGAAAAGTCAGTGTGGCAGCTAATACAAAAACGGGCCTGATGTACATCAAGCCCGCTGGGTGCTGTTTGTGCCGGATTCAGGGCAGCTCTTTCAGCGCCTGCTTTTGCCGCAGCAGGTCTGCGTATGCCTGCATGCGGCGCTGTTCGTCGGCGGAAAACAACTTATCCCGCAGCGCGCTTTCACTGACTTCCGGCGCTACTTTGGCCATCTGTTGCTGCAATGTGATGTAGCGCTCCGTGCGCTGATGAAAGGTGTCTGAATCCCGTCCGGCCAGGGCACGGTAATAACGCAGGCCCAGAAGGTAGCGCGCCATTTCTTCCCGATTATTCACGTCGATATTTTGTTCTTCGTTATTTTTCAATAACTTATCCAAATCATCCTTATTAATATCCGGCTCTTTAGAAATTAATAACCATTCGCCATAACGTTCGATATAACGAAGCGTTCCTGCATCATGGTTTTGTATGAGTGGATGATGCAAAAAATCAGACGAATTAATTGCGACATCATTCCTGACATCTGCGCCATAAGTACTATCACTTGGCGCAGAATTTCTTAATAATAAAGGCTCATTATCGTTACTTTCTTCTTCAGGAAACGCCATAGCAGCAGTATTCGCAGCTTCAGGAGTCCAATGATTCCTGTTGGTGGAATTTTGTTCCGCCACCTGAACACTGACCGCTGGCCGCAATAGAAATATCAGCAAAATAAGCAGTGCAGCAGACACTGTGAAGAAGAAAACCTTTTTCATCTGCCCTCGGTAGACACGTAGATGGTGAAGGGAACGAATTATTCAGGTGGGATATTAAGGAAAAAAACGGAGAGTACCATGATCATTAAGCCTTTATTATCAATGGTCGCAGTTTCCGCGGCAGCTTTAACTCTTAGCGCCTGTGGTGGCGGTGGCGGTGGCGGTGGCGGTTCCAGCACCCCGGATTACGCAACCATGTGCTACAACACCAGCGGTAACACCATGTCTGTGCGCTGTCTGTCACCGAGTTCTGACAGCACCTGCAGTGACTTTGGTCAGTCTTCACTGGGCAACTATGAAGACTGGTCAAGCTGTAACAGCGATGTCGATACCGTTCTGGGACACTGGGAAGATGGTGACGGTGTTGTTCCGGGCCCTAACCCGGATTTCTCATGAGGGGATAAAAGAAAGCGGCTGAAAGTGCTATAGTTTCAGGACATTACACCGTTCACCAAGCACCAACAGCCGCTATCCAAAATGGTACCTGAAAAACTGACCTTCTCGCCACTGTCTCGCCGTCAAATTGAAGC
>PAJO01000041.1 GCA_002706085.1 Alcanivoracaceae bacterium
CCCGCACTCGTTGTTGCGCTTTTTCGATGGATGGACATACACCTTCAAAAGCGCGCCTAGATTGCGAACCAGCCTGAAAGACTGAGCACGCAAGGGGTTATTCGAAGGCTCCCACGTTCTTGCTATTTCAGGCTTTCAGCCAGCGAGCACCGTTTTGGCCACCTCACCCGGCTCTTCCCTGGACAGCCGCGGAACCAGAAAGCCCGGCAAACGACCGCGCAACTGGTGATGCAGGGCCATTGCCTTATCATCTGGCACAGCAAAATGGGCCGCCCCCTGAACCTTGTCCAGAAGGTGAAGGTAATACGGCATGATCCCCCCGTCGTGGAGACGCTCAGACAGTCTCACCAGCGTCTCAAGGTCGTCGTTGACCCCCGCCAGCAACACACTCTGATTCAGCAGCGTGATGCCGGCCCGCTGCCATTGGCGGGTACGCTCCAGCAGCAACGGCGACAGCTCTCGGGGATGGTTGGCGTGCAGCACCAGCACCGATCGCCAGCGCGGGTCGGCCAGCTGCGCCAGCAATCCGTCGTCCAGGCGCTCCGGAATCACCACCGGGGTACGACTGTGAACCCGCAACCTCACCAGATGCGGGAGTGCGGCGAGCCCCTCCAGCAACTGCCCGAGGCGACGGTTATTGAGCGTCAGCGGGTCGCCGCCGCTGAGAATCACCTCGTTGATATCCGGCCGTTCTGACAACCATGCCAGAGCCTGCTCCCAGCGCTTGCCGCTCAGATGGGTCTGGTAAGGGAAATGACGGCGGAAGCAGTAGCGGCAGTGCACCGCACAGGCACCCGTCACCACCAGCAGGGCGCGACCGTGATACTTGTGCAACAGGCCTGGCACCGGGGTGTGATCGGACTCGTCCAGCGGGTCGGCGGTGTACCCCGGCTGCTCCAGCAGCTCTTCCGGCACGCTCATGACCTGCCGCAACAAGGGATCATCCGGATCACCGGGCGTCATCAACGCCGCATAGGCACGGGGCACCCGCAGCGGGAAATCCCGGGCCGCCGCCAACTGCTCGGGCAATGCATCCGCTGCCAATCCCAGCATTGACAATAGCTCCGCCGGATCCGTGATCAGATCGGCCTGCTGACGCTGCCAGTCGGGTAACTCCCAACCGGGCGCGTCCTGCGTTATCATTGCCAGCCTTTCCAATGCCATACATCAACCTTTGGAACATTATTTATGGCCAACTATTCTACCAGTGAATTCAAGTCTGGCTTGAAAGTCATGCTCGACGGCGACCCCTGCGCCATCATCGAGAACGAATTTGTGAAGCCCGGCAAGGGCCAGGCCTTCAATCGCGTCAAGCTGCGCAACCTGAAATCCGGCAAGGTCTGGGAGCGCACCTTCAAGTCTGGCGACTCTCTGGAAGGTGCCGATGTCATGGACGTGTCCATGCAGTATCTGTACGCCGATGGCGAGTTCTGGCACTTCATGGACCAGACCACCTTCGAACAGAAAGCCGCCGATGAAGCCGCCGTGGGCGATGCCAAGCTGTGGCTCAAAGAAGAGGACGTGTGCGAGATCACCCTCTACAACGGCGAGCCGCTGTCCGTTTCCCCCCCCAATTTCGTGGAACTGGAAATCGTGGAGACCGACCCCGGCCTGAAGGGCGACACCGCGGGCACTGGCGGCAAGCCTGCCACCCTGACCACCGGTGCAGTGGTCCGCGTTCCGCTGTTTGTTCAGACCGGAGAAATCGTCAAGGTCGACACCCGTACCGGTGACTACGTGGGCCGCATCAAGAGCTAGGCGTGAGCGACTGGCTCCCCACCGCCTCCCTCGAGGCCATCAAGGCGCGCGCCGAGCTGCTAGGCACGGTGCGCGCCTTTTTTGATGCCCGCAAAGTGCTGGAAGTGGACACCCCACAACTGGCGCACTACGGCGTCAGCGACCCGCACATCCAGTGCATCCCGGTACCGGGTTACGGTTACCTGCAAAGCTCCCCGGAATACCATATGAAGCGGCTACTGGCCGCGGGCAGCGGGCCGATCTACCAGCTGTGCAAGGCGTTTCGTGACGGCGAAGCCGGTGGCCGGCACAACCCGGAATTTACCATGCTGGAGTGGTACCGGCCCGGGTATGCGCTCAAGGAGCTGATCAATGAATGCCTGGCGTTGCTGGCCGAGCTGTTTCCGGATGCCTGCAGCCAGCACTATCACTTCCGCCCCCTCTTCCAGCAGGCCACCGGCCTGGACCCCCTGACCGCCACAGACGAAGCCTTGAGAAAATGCGCCGAGCACCATGGCGCCCCGGCGGGTCTGGAAAAAACCGCGGCAGTGGATTACTTGATGGCGACACAGGTCGAAACCACCCTGCCTGTCGACCAGCTCTCGGTGGTCAGTGACTTCCCCGGCTGGGCCGCCGCGCTGGCACAAACCCATGAGGACAGTGACGGCGCACTGGTCGCAAGACGCTTCGAGATCTATTACCGCGGGCTGGAGCTGGCCAACGGCTACCAGGAGCTCACCGACCCGCAGGAGCAATCGCGCCGCTTTCAGCAGGACAACGCCCTGCGAAAACAGCAGGGATTACCCCCCATGGCTCCGGACACTCACCTGCTCGCGGCCATGAATCACGGCCTCCCAGACTGCAGCGGCGTGGCCATGGGGGTAGAAAGATTGCTGATGGCACAACAAAAGGCCGGCCGCATCGATCAGGTCATCAGCTTCCCCATGGATCGAGCCTAAGCTCCACCCCAGTAACGCACCCCCCCAAAACAAAAGGCACATCGCGGATTAACGGGAATCGCCCACAGAGAAAAGCCGTCTTTCCTCAGTACCCTTTGTGCCCTCTTTGGTGAAAATGCTTTTGATCCTGGTCCGGGATCACGCCGCCAGCGACGCTCCTACGGCAAAAGGGGATTAAATCAGGCTTTCCCGGAAATCCGCGATAAGCCAAACAAAAGGCCGCACCCTCTGACAGGCGCGGCCTCATCCCTTCCAGCAAAAACAGCCCGCCACCGCGCGCTGTTCACTGTTAACTATTCACCGTTCACTCTCTCATGCCACCGCTGGCTGCCCCACCGAATTGGCACGCCCCACGGTTTCGGCAATCAGCTCACCCATACGCTGCAGCAAGGACGGCGGGAAGTCGTGCCCCATGCCCGGCAGGATCGCCAACTTGGCGCCGCGAATATGACGGGCAGAAGCTTTGCCGCCTGCAGGGCGAATCAGCGGGTCCGCGCCACCGTGAATAACGGTGGTCGGGCAGGTGATTTTCTTCAGCCAGGGTGTCAGGGCACCGGTAGCGACAATCCCCAGGAACTGGTTGCGAATCCCCAGCGGGTTGATGCCGCGCGCCCAACACTGGCGATAAATGTCTGCCAGCTCGTCCCGCCCCTGGGGCAGGGTGCCCGCCAACTTGCCCATCATTTCAAGACCGAACGCCACAAACTGGTCTTCTGTTTCAATCTTCACCCGCGGTGCCACCAGCGCCTTCAGGGCCTCCGGCTTCGGCGGCGGCACCAGACGGCTGTTGTTGCTCGACATGATGGAGGTGAGTGACAACACCCGCTCGGGGTATTTACCCGCCATCAGCTGGCTGATCATGCCACCCATGGATGCCCCCACCAGATGGGCCTTGTCGATGGCAAGCGCATCCAGCAGACCCACGGTATCGTCCACCATGTCATGAAGGGTGTAGGGGGCATCGACAGACAGACCGATATAACCCCGCATGATGGCCGTGAGCGGACCATGCTTGAGACGCCGACGAATACGCGATGACTTGCCCACGTCCCGGTTATCAAAGCGGATCACCCGGTAGCCCCGCTCAACCAAACTGTCGAGCAACGATTCCGGCCAGAACACCATCTGGGCAGACAGCCCCATAACGAACACGATCGCTTCCCCATTCTCGGGGCCGCGGCTTTCGTAGAAAAGCTCAATACCATTGCTGGCGACTGTTCCTGACTGCATGACCTGCCTCAATGTCGTAAAAACCACACTGCAACATAGGCAAGCCGCCCGCATACCACAAGCTCGATCAACCCGATTGGCCTGTTATGCCGCAAACCTGACCCCAGGCGACTGTTTACTGGCCTCTTCACCCCTGCCATTCAGACGGAACGGCCATTAAGGTAGATGCCCTGAATAACAACACAGCGGATTCCCCATGAGTCTTCAGGCGACCCTCGTTAAAGCCGTAACCCGGCGCACCATCAAACGTTCCGGACTGAGTGATGAGCAGGTGGTTCGCCACCTTCGCAAGGTGTTCAACAGCACCCCCAGCCTGACCCTGATGCCTTTCGGGGTAAAACTCAGCCAAGTGGATCAGCCCCAGTTTCGTGGCGAACGCCTGAGTGTGACGAACCCCGCCGTCACCGTGCTGTACCTGCATGGTGGCGCCTATGTTGGCGGCGTCACCCGCACCTACCACAACCTGGCCGGTCGTCTGGCCAAAAAACTGAAAGGCGAGGTGTATCTGGCCACCTACCCGTTTGCCCCCGAGCACCCCTACCCGGAGGCGGTCAATCGGGTCATGGAGGCCTATGAATACCTGCTGGGCCTTGGCAAACAGCCACAGGACATTGTGATCGCTGGCGACTCCGCTGGCGGCGGGCTCACCCTGGCAACCCTGCTGCATATCCGTGACAAGGGTCTGCCACAACCGCGCTGTGCGGTCCTGCTGTCGCCGGGCAGCAACGCCACTCCGGACGACCGCGTGCTGGATGCGCTGGATGCCAGTGACGCCATGCTGTCAGCCGACATTGTGCGCTCGGCCATCAACCTCTACATCCCCAATGAAAATGACCGCGACCATCCCTATGCATCGCCCTGCAAGGGCAACTATGAAGGTATCTGCCCGCTGCTGATTACGGTCACCCCGGACGAAGTGCTCTATTCAGACAGCAAGCTGGTACGCCGGGCGGCCGAACAGGCGGGAGTGAAGGTGGAATGGATCGAGCGACCCGGCCTGTTCCATGTCTGGCCGATCATGGTGCCGCTGCTGCCGGAAGCCCGCCAGGATCTGAAACGCATTGTCAGCTTCATCAAACGCGCCTGACCATTTCGCCGTGTGCCCAACGGCAGATTCGGTCATTGCAGCCCTCCGTCCTGCGGCGTCTACTGAGACATCGCAGAATAACGACGGGAGCAGGCCATGACCGAACTGCCGCGCATCCGGCCGGAGGACTATTGTGACGATGATCTTCCCCGGCTGACCCAACCCTGGTGGCAAACCCTGCCACGCGGGTTTCACGCCATGCCAGACCATTTTCTGGCCGACAACGACACGCGCTGGCGCATCGATTACACCGCCAGCGTCGACACCCTCGCTCGCACCGGGCTGGCCTGCATGGCCGGCGCCGCCGCGTTGCCCGCCAGCCTGAATGTGCGCCAGCAAAAAGAAGAGCGCGACCTGGTAGCCTTCTATCGCCAGTATCTGGACAGCGGTGACCCACAACACTTTTTCCGCCCGCCCACCGTGCGCCCCAGAATCCAGCGAGGCCCGGTGGCCCGCTACCACTTCCAGCCGGAAGACGGCCAGGCCCACACCCTGCAGTTTCGTTCCCCGTTTGACACCGTGAACCCGGCCCTGAGCGAACGTTACCAGGCACACCGTCGCAACCGCATTGCCTGCGCCCAACACTGGAAGCACCACGGCGAACCGCGCCCGACCCTGGTCATGATTCATGGCTTTGTGGCCGATCCGTACTGGCTGAACACCCGCTGGCTGGCCCTGCCCTGGTTCTACAAACAAGGGTTTGATGTGTTGCTCTACACCCTGCCATTCCATGGCCGTCGCAAGGGCGCGCTGGCACCGTTCAGTGGCGCGCAGTTCTTCAGCCAGGGCATGGCCATGCTGAACGAAACCTTTGCCCAGGCGATTCATGACCTGCGCATTTTTCTCGACATGTTGCGCGACGAGGGCAGCCCGGCCATCGGCGCCACCGGCATTTCGCTGGGGGGCTACACCACCGGCTTGCTGTCCTCACTGGAAAAAGACCTGGCCTTCGCCATCCCCAATGTACCGCTGGTCAGCATCATGGACCTGATGAAAAGCTGGTTCCCGGTGAACCTGCAGTTCCCGCTGTTCCACAAAGTATACGACACGGATCTGGCCGGCTTGCGCCAACTCACGGCGCTACACTCGCCGCTCACCTGGCCCTGCCAGGTACCCCAAAAGGGCCGCATGATCATCGGCGGTGCCGGCGACCGTTTTGCGCCCCCCAAGCACAGTTTCCTGTTGAAACAACACTGGCAGGACTGCGACATCCACTGGTTCCCGGGCAACCACATGCTGCATCTGGATCAGGGGCGTTATCTGAAAGCCATGCGGGATTTCATGCACGATGCGCTGGCAGAGAAATCGGCGGCATTGAGTGCGTAGAAAATGTCGGGTGAGTTTCGAAGATCAAGACCAGGGCCTTCAAACGCCACAACCTTGTTGCCTTTCCAAACTCGCTTTTCGTGACTCGATTGTGAGGCCCTTTTAACTCTGCGCTGCCGCCGGGTTTTCCATGCAAGCATGGACTCCTGCAGCGACTTCAGCGCGGAGCACGTTACGGTTTTTTCGGGGAGTCTGTCTTGAACAACAATGCGGTGCCGGCGCCGCAGGCGACCACGGTTTTCATCATGCTTTCCACACCGATTTCCGGGTGCAGTTCCACCAGCGTTTCATCCACATGATAGATAAAGCCACTGGTGGGATTGGGGCCGGTAGGCACGAACACCGTAACGTGGCCATCGGCATGGCGGGATGTGACCAGGGCAGTGACCGACACATCCACGTTGCGGCCATACAGCCAGACCCGCGCCACCTCACCGCGGCTGAACGGGCTGTCGCTGCTGTTGCCCATCAGCTGCGCAATCACTTCCCGCACCGTGGTGTAACCGGGCAGCCGGGTCATGACATTCTCTTCCCACTGCTGCCACAACCAGCTGCCCAACCGGGTTGCCACCAGGGTGCCAACCAGAAAACACAACACCATGACCGCCAGCACCGCCAGCCAGTCGGCCACGAATTTGGGCAGACCAAAGGCATTGATAAACACCGAGGTAAACGGGGAAATCATGTCCGTCACCGTCTGGTAGATCCAGC
Organism: Alcanivoracaceae bacterium; assembly: GCA_002706085.1. Classification (GTDB taxonomy): domain Bacteria; phylum Pseudomonadota; class Gammaproteobacteria; order Pseudomonadales; family Alcanivoracaceae; genus Alcanivorax. The sequence goes on from PAJO01000041.1 coordinate 7,051, forward strand.
GGAAGAAGAACACGATGATGGAGATGGGCAACAGGATGGTCAGCCCGCCCAGCAGGGATTTCCGGATAAAAAACCAGACGCGTCGGTTGGCGCTCATGGGCGAATAATTCCTCTGTTCGCAGGGTGGAAATTGTCTCGGCAATCTCCGCCGTCAATGGCGGAGATGGGCTCACGCCCATTTCCGCCCTACGGCGGTTACGCTTCCACGTACCAAATACGATTGATGAACAGACAACGCTCCCCCGCCGGGGTTCGCACCTCCACTTCATCCTCTACCTGTTTTTTCAGCAAGGCCCGTGCCAACGGCGCATCAATACTGATATAGCCACGCTCGGCATCAGTCTCGTCCGGTCCCACCAGACGATAGGTCTCCAGGTCACCCTGCTCGTTTTCCAGCTCAACCCAGGCACCAAAAAACACCCGACTCTGGTCTTCCGGGAGCCGCTCCACCACCGTCATGTCATCCAGTCGTTTGCTGAGAAAGCGCACTCGCCGATCGATTTCCCGCAGCTGCTTCTTGCCGTAGATATATTCCGCATTTTCCGAACGATCCCCCTGAGCGGCAGCCTCCTGCACGGCCTGGGTCACCTCCGGGCGCTTGACCTTCCACAGATACTGCAGCTCGTCGTTCAGTTTGCGGTAGCCTTCCGCGGTAATGTACTTGGAGGCGGGCTTGCCCTTTGGTCGCCAGCGGCCCATGGCTACACCTCAAAAATCCGTTCCAGCTCGCGCAGCCCCTTGAATTCCAGGGTATTCCCGGAGGGATCCTGCACAAAGAATGTGCCTTGCTCGGCAGGCTGCCCCATAAAACGCTCGCGAGGCTTGAGCAGAAACGGCCACTGGTGCTCATGGATTCGCGCCACCAGGGTTTCCCAGCTCGCAAAATCCAGCACCACCCCAAAGTGAGGCATGGGAACAGGATGGCCATCCACCTCGCTGTAGCCTTGAATCGGGGTGAGATCCTCACCCTTGTGCAACGACAACTGGTGGCCGTGCAGATCGATATCGATCCAGTTCTGGGCATCGCGACCACGGCGACCACCCAACACCCGGACATAAAAATCCGCCGCGTCTTCCAGATCATTTACCAGAAAGGCCAGATGAAAGGCCGGCTGTTTTTCCATTATCTACTGCTCTTGCTAAACTCACGCGAACCAGCTTGATGCCCGGACCATCCTCAAGGAGTGGCAGGCGGTGAACAAGCAGTTGAAAGTTCAAAGTTTAAAGTTGAAAAGCGCGAGACAGGCAGTGCTATTTGATCCGCCTTACCCGCGCCCGAACGTCAAGCGCGGGCGCGGCGCTGGAAGCCCTCTCAACGTCATCCGCGTTTTAACTTTAAACTTTGAACTTTCAACTCACCCCCCCCCGTCGCAAACAACACTCTCATGACGTTCCGGCATCAGGCGCACCCATGTTACTAGAGGACTCTACCCAATGTCTGTGTCTCGTGCCCCCTGGCCCGCCACCCGTCTGCGTCGTATGCGCCGCGATGATTTTTCCCGTCGTCTGATGCGCGAGCACACCCTGACCGTGGACGATCTGATCTACCCGGTCTTTGTGCTGGAAGGCAGCAACCAGACCGAAGCGGTGCCGTCCATGCCCGGGGTCGAACGCATGAGCATCGACCTGCTGGTCAAGGAAGCGGAGGAGCTGGCCAGGCTGGGCATTCCCGCCATGGCCCTGTTCCCGGTGACCCCGTCGGACGTCAAAACCCTGGACGGCCGCGAGGCCTGGAATCCGGAAGGGCTGGCCCAGCGCGCCGTGCGGGCGATCAAGGCAGCCGTGCCAGAGATGGGCATCATCACTGACGGTGCGCTGGACCCGTTCACTACCCACGGCCAGGACGGCATCATTGATGACAACGGCTATGTGCTCAATGACGAGACCGTGGACGCCCTGGTCAAACAGGCCCTGTCCCAGGCCGAGGCCGGCGCGGATGTGATCGCCCCGTCTGACATGATGGATGGCCGCATCGGCGAGATCCGCAACGCCCTGGAAGCCCACGGCCACATCCATACCCGCATCATGGCCTACTCCGCCAAGTACGCCAGCGCCTACTACGGCCCCTTCCGGGACGCGGTGGGCTCCGCCGGCAACCTGGGCAAGGCGGACAAGACCACCTACCAGATGGACCCGGCCAATTCCGATGAAGCCCTCCATGAAATTGCCCTGGATCTGGCCGAAGGGGCCGACATGGTGATGGTCAAACCCGGCATGCCCTATCTGGACGTGGTGCGGCGGGTGAAGGACGAGTTCAAGGTACCGGTGTATGCCTATCAGGTCAGTGGCGAATACGCCATGCACATGGCGGCCTTCCAGAACGGCTGGCTGGACCAGGACAAGGTCATGATGGAATCCCTGCTGGCGTTCAAGCGCGCCGGGGCCGACGGTATTCTTACCTACTTTGCCAAGGCCGCCGCCATCAAACTGAACGGCTGATTTGCCAACCCGGGCCGGTGCGGCCATATAATGCATGCACACTTTATCCGGAGTTTTCGCATGAGCCGCCAACGCCCTACCCCCGATCCCGAGCAGGTCGGCCTGCAATGCGCCGCCCTGCACTCCCGAGTGTTTTCCCGGCTGGTGACCCGGCTGTTCAATAGCAGCCTGACGGACAGCGGCCTGCGCATCACCCAGTTTTCCGTGCTTAATGCCATCAAGGCGCGGCCGCCGGAATCCATTTTCCAGCTGGCGGAACTGCTCGGCATGGAGCGTACCTCCCTGCAGCGGACCGTGGACAAACTGATCGACAACGGTCTGGTGCAGGCAGCCCCCACCGGCAACAAACGCGCCCTGGGCCTGAGCCTGACCGCAGACGGCGAAGCACGCTACCAACAAGCCCTGCAGGGCTGGCAGCACGCCCAGCAGCAATTCGAGTCGCTGGTCGGTGCCGCCAACTGGGCTGACATCGCCCGTGAATTGCGCGGTTTCAGTCGCCAGGTCAAGCAGACACTCTGACGGCCACCGCTGGCTGCACAAACCCCTCAATGGCGGCATGGACCTGGGACGCCTCCAGCAGCCGCCGATGCCCCAGCCCCTGGGTCTGAAACAGGCTGGCATGGGGCAGCGCCTGATGCAGACGCAGGGCATCGCTAAACGGAACTTCCCGATCCAGCGTGTCATGGATCACCAACACCTCACTCTCGATGCCGCGCCCCCGGCGGGCAATATCCAGCACCTCATAACCGATCCCGACCCGGTCCGCCATGGCGTCCAGCAACCCCTGCCGGGCACGGGCACCGAAGCGAAGAAACCTCGCCATGCGACCGACCACCGCGCGAAAGTCCGTTGGCGCCGAGATCAGCACGGCCTGCGGAATTTCCGGGCGCTCCGCCAGCACGAAGGCCAGCGCCGACGCCCCCATGGAATGCCCTACCACCAGATCCACCGGCTCTCCCATCTGTTCCAGCGCGGCTCTAACCGTCGTGATGAACTCCCCCACACTCGATGGTCCGTCCGCCACCACTCCGTGACCAGGCATTTCCAGCACGAAACAGGTCCAATCCGACGGATCGAAGGTCTCCAAAAGCGCGTGAAACTGCGACACATCCCCTGACCAGCCATGCACAAACAGCGCCCGCCGTGGCCCGCCCGGGCGCACCCAGCATCGGGCGCGGGTCCCTACCGGCATGAACTCATCGGCATCCCGCAAGGCCTGATTGCTGTCACGACGGACCGCCGCCACCCGCGGCGTGGTCATCATCTTTAACGCCATGCGGCAGGCTCTGGCGGGGGCAATCCGGCTGAACAACGCCATCAAAATCAGGAACGCCTTCATCGTCTTCTCCTTGATGTATATACACTAAAAATACGAAAGCGCTGCCACCCTGCAGGGAGAGCGGCAAGCATGACGCTTTATTTAGTGTATTTACACTATACGATATAAATCAAGTCGCTCGTCGGGCGGGATACACCGCAACGCCCCGCCCGGCCGTGCTGCAGCCAATGGCTATCGGCGCAAAGCGGTTATGATTTCGCCGCTTTTATTCGCGCTGATACTTTTCTGAGATTGGGTCACTGACCCGAGGAGTCATGTTATGCGTACCCTGATACTGGTACTGGGACTTGCTACATCTGCTGTTGCGACTGCCGGGGCCCGCGCCCCCAGCGACGCTGAAATGCAGACACTGGATATTATTCAGCAATCCTGGATTTTCCAGGGATAATCTCTGGCCTGCCAGATATAAAAAAGCCGGCGCATGCGCCGGCTTTTTTGTGCTTGTTCCGCTATCAGAAGCTGTAACGGACATTCCCCATGACAGTGCGGGTTTCACCGTAACCACAGTCATACACGTTGGGTCCAGCCTGGCCACGACACCAGGAGACATATTCCTCGTCGGTCAGGTTCTGGACATTCACGCTGAAGTCCCACTGATTCGCCGCGAAACCCAGCATCGCGTCGTACATGGTAACGGACGGCACATCCGGGCCTGCCCCCGTGCCATAGTCATACCCCACGTTGTCACCAACGTAGCGGGCCCCAGCGCCGAAACGCAGGCCGTTTTCCATTTCGTACTTGGCCCAGGCCGAAGCGGTCTGGTCAGCCAGATAGGGCAAACGCTCACCGCTCTCGTCATTGATCGCACGAATATCGGTGTAGCTGGCCTGCAGCTCCAGGTTGCCCAGATGCTTCTTCACTTCCACTTCCCAACCTTCAGACTTGGCACCAATCTGGTCAACGGTATTAGGGCTTGCCCCCTGCACCACACGGTTGGTTTCTTCGATATAGAAGTAAGCTGCTGTGACAGACAGATCCCCCGCATCATTCAAGTACTTGATACCCGCTTCCTGCTGTTCACCGGTTGTTGCCTCAAGGCCGACACCCGAATTGGGGTTGTTGCCAAGATTAGGCACAAACGCTTCGGAGTAACTGATGTAGGGAGAAAGACCAAAATCGAACTGGTACATCAAGCCGAGACGGCCTGTGGTTTCGCTATCATCACTCTGGTTGTTTGGACCATTCACCACATAGACGGTGTTGGTGGATTCGTCGTGACGCAGGGCGCCAGACACCACCACATTGCCCACTTCAACATGATCAATCAGGTAGACACCCGACTGGCGAATGCCGTTATCGTTGCGATCAACCGGAGCCAGCCCTGCGTAGTTAACGAAACCATACACCGGGTTATACATGTTCAGCGTTGTACCCACGACACCAGAGAAGTAGTTCTCTTCTTCCCAGAGAGCATCCTGATAATCCACACCCACAGCCATGATGTGGCGGGTATTCCACAGACTGAAGTCACCTTCCAGGCGCACATCGAAATTCGTCACGTCGGTGGAGCGGTCCGCCATATGCATAGAGCGGAAAATATCACCAGTGGCACTGACAGGGTAGCCAATGGCCGCCCAGTGCTCACGGGTTTCGGTCTCTGATTTGGTATGACGAGCCGTCAACGCGACAGCCCAACTATCATTGAGACGCTGATCGACGAACAGGGTCACTTCATCCTGTGCGCGGTCATAACGATCCCAGCTCGGCTCCCCCACAAAGGTATTCACCGGGATATCTCCCAGCGCGCTAGGCAACAAGGTGCCCTGCGCGGGCAGGAACTGTGCGGAGATACCGCCGTTGTTTTCCTGGGTATTGAACAGCAGGGAAATCGTGGTGCTATCGGTAGGCAGCCAGGTGAAAGACGGCGCAAACAGGAAGCCATTGTCGTCGACATAATCTACCTGTGTGCCGCTCTCGCGCTTCAGCGCCACCATGCGATACAACAGCTTGCCATCCTCTGACATGGGGCCGGTGACATCGGCCGCCAACTGCTTGCGATCATAGGAGCCCACCTGCGCCCAGATTTCCCCCTGCTGCCGAGCTTTGGGGAGTTTGGATACGGAGTTCACGATACCGCCCAGCTCAGCCTGACCGTATAGCACAGAAGACGGGCCCTTCAGGACCTCTACACTCTCAAGCGCATAGACATTGGTACGCACGCTGTTATAGCTACCATAAAGAGAGCGTAGCCCGTCTTTATAGAAAGAGGCATCGAGGCCCCGCACTTTCACCCAGTCACCGCGGGTATCGAAGCCGAAAGCGCCAGCGTAAATGCCTGAGGAATACATCAATGCATCCTGAATATTCTTGGCACCGGTATCCTTGATGAATTTCTGGTTGACCACGGTGATCGCATAGGGCGTCTTTTCCACCGGCACCTTCAACTTGCCGGTCGTCGCAGTGCCGCCCTCTGTGATGTACCCCTCCCCTTCCTGGGCTTCGGTACTCACTTCAACGGCAGGGATTTCATTGGCCTGGGCGGCATCGTCTGCTTGTGCAGCCACAGAAAAAAGGGAAAGCAGGGACATCCCCACCAGCGGCGCGCCCCAAATCGCGCGATATCGGCAAGTCATTGGCAAACTCCAAAACAAAGCAAAGAAAGACTGAAAACAAGAACGATTCGCATTCTATATTGTTGTCACCCTTCTGAAAAGTAAGCTTTGTCAGCTCCCAACCATGTCTGACGAACTGGATTCACCACTTTTTCTGCAACACGACGAGGATTAAGCTGGCACAAGGAGATTTCCCCGCCCCTGTCATTCCCATGTCACATTTATGTCATGGAATAGAGGGCCCTTGCGGTTCCGGTCAGGACGACACCATGAATGACATTGCCAGCGAACACAGCGCCATTGATCTCAACAACCCGGACTACTACTTCAACCGGGAGCTGAGCCTGTTGCAGTTCAACCTGCGGGTGTTGGAGCAGGCCATGGACGACAACCATCCCTTGATGGAGCGACTGAATTTCCTGCTGATTTTTTCCAGCAACATGGACGAATTCTTCGAGATTCGGGTGGCCGGCCTGCGCAACAAGCTGGAAACCGGTACCGGCCAACCCGGCCCGGATGGCATGCTGCCCGCTGAACTGCTCAAGGAAATCAGCCGTATTACCCATGAAGCGGTGGACCGGCAATATCACATTCTGAACAACATCCTGTTGCCGGCCCTGCGCGAGGAAGGAGTCGACTTCCTGCGCCGCGAAGACTGGACCGACGCCCAGGCCGAATGGGTGAAAAAATACTTTCGTGAGCAAGTCTATCCGGTACTGACCCCCATCGCGCTGGACCCCTCGCACCCCTTCCCACGGCTGGTGAACAAGAGCCTGAACTTCATTGTCCCGCTGGACGGTAAAGATGCATTCGGACGCTCTACCGGGCTGGCGATCGTGCCTGCCCCCCGCTCACTGCCGCGCCTGATTCGCATTCCGGACGAGATCAGCGGCGACGGCGACGACAATTTTGTGTTCCTGTCCTCCATGATCCACGCCCATGTATCCGACCTTTTCCCGGGCATGAAAGCGACCGGTTGCTACCAGTTCCGGGTCACCCGAAATGCGGACCTGGAAGTGGACGAAGAAGTGGAAGATCTGGCCAGCGCCCTGAAAGGCCAGCTGCTGTCCCGTCGCTATGGTGACGAGGTGCGCCTGGAAGTGGCGGACAACTGCCCACGCCATCTGATGCACTATCTGCTGGAGCAATTTGAACTGGGCGAGGATGACCTCTATGAGGTGAATGGCCCGGTGAATCTGGCGCGGATGTTTACCAGCGTGGATCGCCCGCGCCTGCACTACCCGCCCTTTACCCCGAAAATTCACCCCACGGTGAAAAAATCAGAATCCATCTTTGATGCCATTGATCAGGAAGACCTCCTGCTGCATCACCCTTTCCAGTCATTTCAGCCGGTCATTACCCTGCTCGCAGAAGCCGCCCGTGATCCCAAGGTACTGGCGATCAAGCAGACCCTGTATCGCACCGGGACCAAGTCGGAAATTCTGGATCACCTGGAAACCGCAGCGCGTAACGGCAAGGAAGTGACCGCCATCGTGGAATTGCGAGCCCGCTTTGATGAGGAATCCAACATCGAAGGGGCGCGACGCCTGCAGGAAGCCGGCGCCATCGTGGTGTACGGGGTGGTGGGCTACAAGACACACGCAAAGATGCTGCTGGTGGTGCGTCGCGACGGGGATGGCATCAAACGTTATGTGCACCTTGGCACGGGCAATTACCACACCAAAACCACCAAGCTGTACACCGACTACGGTCTGATGACCAGCGACAAGGCCATGGGACAGGACGTGCACAAGATCTTCCAGGAGCTGACAGGCATGGGCAAGGCCGCTCGCCTGAAACAGCTCAAACACTCGCCCTTCACCCTGCACCCGTCACTGATCGAATGGATCGAATTTGAAACCGCCGAAGCCCAGGCCGGTCGGCCCGCACGCATCATCGCCAAATTCAATTCGCTGACTGAAGAGAACATCATCCAGGCGCTCTATCGCGCCAGCCAGGCAGGCGTGCAAATCGACCTGATCGTTCGCGGCATCTGCTGTCTGAAACCGGGTATCGCAGGGCTGTCCGACAACATTCGGGTGCGCTCCATCGTAGGACGTTTTCTGGAACACACCCGCATCTACCACTTCCACCATGCAGGCGAAGACCTGCTGTATTGCTCCAGCGCCGACTGGATGGACCGCAATCTGTTCAACCGGGTAGAAACCTGCTTCCCGATCAATCACCCGGCGTTGAAGACCCAGATGCTGGAAGAAGGCCTGCAGTATTATTTGCGCGACAACAGCCGAGCCTGGTTACTGCAGCCCGATGGCAGCTACCAACGCGCCCAGCCGGCAGAGGGAGAAGAAACGTTTATTGCGCAGCAAACGCTGCTTGATACTTTGGGGTAGGGGGCCGGGAGAGACGCTATGGCGCCGGTGCCACTTGCCAGCAATCAACCGTAACCGGGTTGAGCACACCGCCAGCAGCGATTCTCCCTCCCGCAACCCTCCACAGCAGGCAATAAGGCAAAGTGGGAGCGGTCGTTCGACCGCGATAGCCGGCATCACGCCGCTTATTCGCGGTGGAACCACCGCTCCCACCCCAGACACTACCGCCTCTGTCGGGCCTGCCAGCAAACGATAGAACGAATACTCAGCTCAGGTTTAGCTCACAGCCTGCTTGCTGGAAGTACTCTTGCTCTTGCTCCAGGTCGGCGAGGGTGAGGGGGTGCTCTTCCAGCCAGCCTGCGGGAAACGAGAGGGTCAGCCGGTGGTCGACCACCTTCAGGCCAATATCGGGGATCGCTTCATCGCAGCGGGCATGATGAAGCCGCGCGGCGATGCGCAGCACCAGACACAGGCGCAACAGCGGCTCGCGCTCATCTTCAGGCACATCCTCCAGCGCCGATAGCGGCACCTTGCGGCGATGGCCACGCACCAGCACCGCCACGGCCTCCTGCTCCTGACGGGAGAAACCCGGCAAATCCGAATTGGTGATCAGGTAGGCGCCATGCTTGTGGAACTGGCTATGGGACACCGCCAGCCCCAGCTCATGCAGCAGTGCCGCCCAGCGCAGGGAATCTGCCATGTCCTCACCGGCCAGCCCCCAATCGCTGGCAACCTGTTTGAGCAACGCCATAGCCGTATCGCACACCCGTTCGGCCTGACTCCGCTCCACATGGTGGCGATTCATCAAGGCCTGAATGCTACGGTCACGCACATCTTCATGGCCAAACCGGCCCAACAGATCGTAGAGCAAGCCTTCGCGCAAGGCTCCGGACGAGACCTCCATCTGCTCCAGCCCCAGCTGTTCGAAAATGCCATACAGAATCGCGAGCCCCGACGGAAAGATCGGCACCCGATCCTCGCGCAGCCCCTTGAGAGACAACCGCTCAAGGCTTTCCGCCTTCAGTACTTTCTTGCGGGCTTTCTTGAGCGCATCCAGCGTGATACCGCTCTCACACCAGCCATTCTCGACGCAGACCTGGCTGATCGCCTTGATCGTCCCGGACGCGCCCACACTCTGCACCCAGCCGATCCGCCGGTAGTTGGCATGGATCGACAGCACTTCCTGCCGGGCCGCCGTGACCGCACGATCAAATGCTTTCTCGGTAAGCGCCCCTTCCGGGAAGAACCGTTTCGCAAAACTGACGCAACCCATGTGCAGGGATTCGGTTTCAGAAGGCTCAAAGCGCTCACCGATGATCAACTCGGTCGAGCCGCCGCCGATATCGACCACCAAACGTTGCCCGGCATCATCGGCCAAGGTGTGCGCCACCCCCAGATAAATCAGCCGGGCCTCCTCGCGGCCCGCCACGATTTCGATATCGTGGCCCAATACCTCCTCGGCACGGGCAATGAACTCCCGGGCGTTGCGCGCCTGACGCAGGGTATTGGTGCCCACCACCCGAACACTGCCTCGGGGAATCCCGGTAATCCGCTGGGCGAAACGCCCCAGACACTCGAGTGCCCGCTCCTGGGTGTCGGCATCCAGTCGATTATCCTTATCCAGGCCTGCGCCCAGCTGCACTTTCTCGGACAGCCCATCCAGAATCTGGATTTCCCCGTGTACCTGACGGGCCACCACCATATGAAAACTGTTCGACCCCAGATCAATGGCGGCCAGATGTTCGCCGTGCTCCATGCAAGCTCCTTCTTTCGTTGGGTCGATTCTAACCAAAAATCATGGCGTTACGATGTCATAGCCGCTAACTCTCGGGATTATTGACTGCGGTTGCTTGAAAATGCCCGGCCACACCCTGATATTATTCCCCAGCGCAACGGCCCTCGCCCGGGCCAGCCAATCCCTTTATAGCAGGAGAATTCAATGAGCGGCGAGATTATCAATGTGACCGACGCGGACTTCGAAGCCCAGGTCATCAATGCAGACGGCCCTGTGCTGGTCGATTACTGGGCACCGTGGTGTGGCCCCTGCAAAATGGTCGCGCCGATCCTGGAACAGCTGGCCGGCGAGTATGAAGGCAAGCTGACCATTGCCAAGATCAACATTGACGACAACCCGGAAACCCCCAAGAAATATGGGGTTCGCGGCATCCCAACCCTGAGTGTCTTCAAAAACGGTAACGTCGAAGCCACCAAAGTGGGCGCCCTGTCCAAGAGCCAGCTGACCGCTTTCCTGGACAGCACGCTGTAATATCCGGGCACCCCTCTGTAACCCCCGGTCAACTGGCCGGGAGGTTACTGTCAGCCACCTATAGACAGCCCCCTGTCAGAGTGGTAGATTCCAGAACCAGCTCTAAGTCAAGCACCTCCTTTTAGTAAGTCCTTCGGAACCTCTGGTTACCTTTTTATTCCTGATGGCCCCCTAGGCTTGCCGGGCCAGATTCCGAAATAACCGGATTTTCATAACAACTGCGGCACCGCAGGTGGTGCATCCTCTCATTCATCCAAGACCAAAACAGACCGCCAATGAATCTTTCTGAACTGAAGCAGAAGCCGATTGGAGAACTTCTGGACATTGCCAAAGAACTCGGCCTCGAGAACCTGGCAAGAACCCGCAAGCAGGACGTCATCTTTTCCATCCTTAAACGCGCTGCCAAAAATGGCTCCGACATTTATGGTGACGGCGTACTGGAAATCCTGCAGGACGGCTTCGGCTTCCTTCGTTCCGCCGAAGGTTCCTACCTGGCAGGCCCGGACGACATCTATGTCTCCCCGAGCCAGATTCGCCGCTTCAATCTGCGTACCGGCGATACCATTTCCGGCAAGATCCGGCCCCCGAAGGATGGCGAGCGCTACTTCGCCATGCTCAAGGTCAACGAGATCAACTTCGACAAGCCGGAAAACGCCAAGAACAAGATCCTGTTTGAAAACCTGACGCCCCTGTTCCCCACCGAGCGTCTGGTCATGGAGATCGGCAACGGCTCCACCGAAGACATCACCACCCGGGTGATTGATCTGGTGGCCCCGATTGGCAAAGGGCAGCGCGGCCTGATCGTGGCCCCGCCCAAAGCCGGTAAGACAATGCTCCTGCAGAACATCGCTCAATCCATCGCCCGCAACAATCCCGAAACCCACATGATCGTGCTGCTCATCGACGAGCGCCCGGAAGAAGTGACTGAAATGTCACGAACCGTGCGCGGTGAAGTGGTGGCGTCCACCTTTGACGAGCCCCCGGCCCGTCACGTTCAGGTGGCCGAGATGGTGATTGAGAAAGCCAAGCGACTGGTTGAGCACAAGCAAGACGTAGTGATCCTGCTGGATTCCATTACCCGTCTGGCCCGTGCCTACAACACGGTACAGCCCAGCTCAGGCAAGGTACTCACCGGTGGTGTCGACGCCCACGCCCTGGAAAAGCCCAAGCGCTTCTTCGGTGCCGCGCGAAACATCGAGGAAGGCGGCAGCCTGACTATCCTCGCCACCGCCCTGGTCGACACCGGTTCCAAGATGGACGAAGTGATCTACGAAGAGTTCAAGGGCACCGGCAACATGGAGCTGCACCTGGATCGCAAGGTGGCAGAAAAACGCGTATTCCCGGCCATGAACATCAAGAAATCTGGCACCCGTCGCGAAGAGCGTCTGGTAGGCGAAGATGAACTGCAAAAGATGTGGATCCTGCGCAAGGTGCTGCATCCCATGGACGAAATCGGCGCCATGGAATTCCTTATCGACCGCATGAAGCAGACCAAGACCAACCTGGAATTCTTCGAGTCCATGAAGCGCAAATAAGAGGCGCTGGCACACAGCATGCACCTCGCAATATGCAAAACCCCGCCCCGGCGGGGTTTTTGTTTTATTGGCGCCGAACTCAACGATCTGGATGGCGTTTCCGTTCTTCTAAAAAAACCGGAACTATTTTGGGTTTACCCTTCCAACCAAGCCTAGCTTGTAGCTTGTAGCTTGTAGCTTGTAGCTTGTAGCTTGTAGCTTGTAGCTCACAGCTGATAGCTGAGAGCTTACCCCCCACCCTGCTATACTCGCCACACAACCTTCCGGTGCACCCTACCAACAAGGAACGCCATGAAATACCGCGATCTGCGTGACTTCATTACCCAGCTGGAACAGCGCGGGGAACTCAAACGCATCACCGTGCCGGTGGACCCGAATCTGGAAATGACCGAAATCTGCGACCGCACCCTGCGCGCAGGTGGCCCGGCCTTGCTGTTCGAAAATCCGAAAGGGTTCGGCACCCCGGTGCTGGGCAACCTGTTCGGCACCGAACGCCGGGTGGCGCTGGGCATGGGCCGGGAGTCACTGGAAGAGCTGCGAGAGCTCGGCGAACTGCTGGCGTTTCTGAAAGAACCGGAGCCTCCCAAAGGCTTCCGCGACGCCTGGGAAAAACTGCCGGTGTTTCGCAAGGTATTGAGCATGTCGCCCAAGGTGTCCAGCAGCGGCCCCTGCCAGGAAAAGGTCCTGGAAGGCGACGAGGTGGATCTGTACCAGCTACCGATCCAGACTTGCTGGCCCGGCGATGCCGGCCCACTGGTCTCCTGGCCGCTGGTAATTACCCGTGGCCCCCACAAGGAACGCCAGAACCTGGGCATCTACCGCCAGCAACTGATCGGCCGCAACAAACTGATCATGCGCTGGCTGAGCCACCGTGGCGGCGCCCTGGATTTCCAGGAATGGCAGCAAACGCATCCCGGCGAGCCGTTCCCGGTCTCGGTTGCCCTGGGCGCCGATCCTGCCACCATTCTTGGTGCCGTCACCCCGGTTCCGGACACGCTCAGCGAGTATGCCTTCGCCGGCCTGCTGCGCGGCTCCAAAACCGAACTGGTGAAATGCATCGGCAACGACCTGCAGGTGCCTTCTAGCGCGGAATTCGTCCTCGAGGGGCATATCTACCCGGATGAAATGGCCGATGAAGGTCCATTCGGTGACCACACCGGTTACTACAATGAAGTTGAGCGGTTCCCGGTGTTCACTGTAGAGCGCATCACGCACCGTCGCGACCCGATCTATCACAGCACCTACACCGGCCGCCCACCGGACGAGCCCGCGGTGCTGGGCGTAGCCATGAACGAAATTTTCGTGCCGATTTTGCGAAAGCAGTTCCCGGAAATCGTGGACTTCTATCTGCCCCCGGAAGGCTGCTCGTACCGCATGGCAGTCGTGACCATGAAGAAGCAGTACCCCGGCCATGCCAAGCGCGTAATGATGGGCGTGTGGTCGTTCCTGCGCCAGTTCATGTACACCAAGTTCGTGATCGTCTGCGACGACGACGTGAATGCCCGCGACTGGAAAGATGTGATGTGGGCCATCACCACTCGCATGGACCCGGCCCGCGATACCGTGATGGTCGAAAACACCCCCATCGACTATCTCGATTTCGCCTCCCCGGTGGCCGGCCTGGGTTCCAAGATGGGCCTGGACGCCACCAGCAAACTCCCCGGCGAAACCACCCGCGAATGGGGCCGCGCTATCAGCATGGACAAGGCGGTCAAGGAGAAGGTGGATGCGATGTGGGAGAGTCTCGGCATCGACAGTGAACAGTGAACAGTGAACAGTGAACAGTGAAGGCTGCGCGAGCCGCATAACGTGTCACGTTTTTTCTTTGCTTTTTAACGCGTGAGGCAGCCCCAAATTCACGTCGCGGGCACTTTCATCGCAATAACAACGACGCGCAATCGCGCCGCTGTTCACTGTTAACTATTCACTGTTAACTGCCTTTGTTGTACGATCGTGCCAAATAAGAACAAGGATGGCGCATGGCACTGTTTGATTCCATTGATCGACGCGGTTTTCTGAAGGCGCTGGGTAGCGCGGGTGCAGTGGGTGCGCTGGCGCCCCAGCGACTGATGGCACAAGAGTCCGAGCCCGCTGCCAAGTGGCAGAACTGGTCCGGGAACCAGACCGCCAACCCCGCTCAATTGCTGTTTCCCCGTGATGAAGCGGCATTACGCAACGCCGTCACCGCCAGTGACGCAGGCCTGCGTGCATTTGGTGGCAGCCATTCGTTCAGCGCCGTGGTGCCCACGGACGATACCCTGATTTCGCTGGAAGCCATGGCCGGACTGCGCCAGCAAGACGGCGAACGCTTTACCTGGGGCGGCGGCACCCGGCTGGCCATGGCCAGCGCCCAGGCCCACAGCCTGGGTCACAGTTTTCTCAATGAGCCCGACATCAACCTGCAGTCGCTGGCCGGCGCCATTGCCACCAGTACCCACGGTACCGGCACCGGACTCACCAGCCTGTCCGGGCAGGTGGAGGCCCTTCGCCTGATGCTGCCCAATGGCGACAGCCTGACGCTGGACCACAGTGATGGCGACCGCTTCCTTGCCGCCTGCTGCAGTGTCGGTTCCCTGGGGATTGTCACCGACATTACCTTTCGCCATGCCCCCGCTTACCGGCTCAAGGAGCACACCTGGACCTTGCCTTTGCGTGAGGCTATGGACTTTGTGGAAAAGGAGAAGGATCGCTTTCGTCACATCGAGTTCTTTGCCTTTCCGCTCGGCGAGAAAGCCATCGTCAAGACCATGGAGATCACCGACGACCCCGAGGACAGCCCTGCCAGGGAAGATGATAACGAGCTGCTGGAGCTGGTCTCCAAACTTGCCATGCATGCCGGCTGGCTGACCCCCAGCCTGCAAAAGCTGGTCACCCTGTTTGTGGAAGACAGCACCTTCACTGGTCCCTCCCACACCGTGTTCGCCAACCGGCGCACCGTGCGGTTCAACGAGATGGAGTACACCGTCCCCGCCGAGGATGGCATCGCCTGTCTCGAAGAGGTCTGCGACACCCTGCGCCAGGAAGATATCAATGTGTTCTTCCCGATCGAGTTCCGCTACGTGGCCGAAGACGATCGTCTACTGTCCATGTACCACCAGCGCCCCGGCGCCAGCCTCTCAATCCACCAGTATTTCGCCCAGGACTACCAGAAGGTTTTTCAGCCGGTGGAACCCATTCTGCGCCGCTATCAGGGCCGGCCACACTGGGGCAAGCTGCACAGTCTGGGGCGCGACGAA
The DNA here is from genome assembly GCA_002706085.1 of Alcanivoracaceae bacterium. Taxonomy (GTDB): domain Bacteria; phylum Pseudomonadota; class Gammaproteobacteria; order Pseudomonadales; family Alcanivoracaceae; genus Alcanivorax. The sequence continues at coordinate 22,748 of PAJO01000041.1, forward strand.
CTGGCCGAGCTGTACCCGGCGTTTGATCGCTTCCAACAGGTGCGCAAGGAACTGGACCCGCAAGGGCGGATGCTGAATGCACACCTGAAACGGTTGTTTGCATAACGCTGTGCACCAAGGCCGGGGGGAGGGTTCACGCCCATTTACCTCCTGTTCCTTTGTTCACAGCAAGGATGAACCAGGCACAAGCCTGAGCAACCCTGGGAGAACACATGAAACGTCGTGGAGTGTTGATCGGGCTGGGCGCCCTGGCGGCAGGGGGCTGGCTGCTACGGCCAGACAACCGTGGTGCCGCCCATGACCGTTACTTCCAGCAATTGAATGACACCCTGAAAAACGCGGGGCCCGGCCGTCCACTGATGCTGATCGACCGGCAACGACTCGCCGCCAACTGCCGCACGCTGATGGGCATGATCCCCAGTGGGTGCGACTTCCGGATTGTGGCCAAATCCCTGCCCAGTGTGCCCCTGATTCAGGAAGTCATGACCCACACAGGCAGCCAGCGGGTAATGCTGTTCCACCAACCGTTCATGAATGCGTTGGTCGAGGCCGAGCCGGGCTGCGACATGCTGCTGGGCAAACCCATGCCGATACAGGCTGCCCGTCAGTTTTATCAGGAACTGGGCGAAGCCCATCGCTTTGACCCGAGCCAGCAACTGCAGTGGTTGATCGACAGCCTGCCGCGTCTGGAACAATACCTGACCCTGGCACGGGAGCTCGACCAGCCCATGCGCATCAATGTGGAAATCGATGTGGGGCTGCACCGTGGCGGCCTTGGCGACCCATCACAACTGGACGCCCTGCTTGCGCTGATCCATGCCAACCCCAGGCACCTGCAGTTCAGCGGCTTCATGGGCTATGACGCCCACGTGGGCAAGTTGCCCGGCTTTATCGAAAGTGCTGAAGAAGGCCATCGCCATACCGAGCGCCGTTATCAATCGTTCATTGATCGGCTGTACCAGCAGGCACCGCAATACCAGACGCAACCGCTGTGCTTTAATGGTGCTGGCAGCCCCACCCTCGCCTTGTACGACGACAGCACCGTGGTCAACGAACTCAGCGCCGGCTCTTGTCTGGTGAAGGCCAGCGATTTCGATCTGCCCTCCCTGGATGCCTTTGCCCCAGCGGTGTTCATTGCCACTCCCGTGATCAAGGCCATGGACGGGCTGAACCTCCCCGGACCCATTCCCCTGGGTGACGCCTGGCAGCGCTGGGATCCCAATCGTCAGCGCACCTACTTTATCTACGGGGGCTACTGGAAAGCCCAGCCAGTGTCTCCCGCTGGCATCCAGGCCAACGGTGTCTATGGCGCCAGCACCAATCAGATGATGTACAACGGCAGCCCCGAGACGGCCCTGACCCCGGACGACCAGATTTTCTTCCGCCCCACCCAAAGCGAGTTTGTCATGCTGCAATTTGGTGATCTGGCGGTCTGGGAAGATCAGGCCATTCGCCAGTGGTGGCCACCACTGCCCCAGGGCGAGGGTGCGTGATGCCGTGGCCACTGCTGGAGCGTTACCCGGAGCTGGCCATGCTCAACCCCAGCGCACTCTGCACGCTCCCCACTCCAGTGGACCCCCTGCCGGGTCTCGGCGCAAATTGCTGGGTCAAACGCGATGACATCAGTGCCCGTCCCTACGGTGGCAACAAGCTTCGCAAGCTGGAATGGATACTGCCGGACATTCGACGTGAAGATGCCCACACCGTCGTCACCCTGGGCGCCACCGGCACCAATGCGGGCCTGGCCACCAGCCTGCTCTGCCAGAAAGAAGGGCTGCAATGCGACATCTTCACCTTCCCGCAACCGGACTCGCCAGTGGTCAGGCAAAACCGCCTGGCCATGCAACAGGCCGGCGCCAAACTGCATGACCGGGGCAGCCTCCTGGGGGCCGCTCTGGGTTGGTATCTGCACCCCGGCCGTCTGAAGCACGGTTACTACTTTCTCTACGCAGGCTGCTCCAATCCGGTGGCTACCCTGGGTTACGTGAACGCCATACTGGAACTTAAACAGCAGATCGACGAAGGGCTCTGCCCGGCGCCTGCGGCACTGGTCGTGGCGGCCGGGTCCTGCGCCACGGCCGCCGGGTTACTGGTGGGCAGCCAGATCAGCGGACTGAATACCCGCATTCACGCCGTGCAGGTCGCCCAGGACAAACTCGGCCCCTTCTCGGTCTGCAATGCGCGCCTGACACTGAGCATGGCCCGTGCCGCCTGGCAACAACTGGACGAACCCGGTGAGCTTGACCCGCGCCTGCTGCACTGGCACGACAACTACCTGGGCCAGGGGTATGGGCAGGCTTCTGAACTGACCCGCCAGGCTAAAACACTGGCCGCCCGCGAGGGGCTCCTGGTCGAAGACACTTACAGCGGCAAGGCCTTTGCCGCCTTTTCCGCGATAAGCCAACAACAACCTGGCCCGACCCTGTTCTGGCATACCTTCAATGCCCACCCGCTGTAACCCTGTGGCCACCACAAGGACTTTAACCCGGCTTTTACAAACATCAGGAACATCACCCCACCTGTCGCCCACTAATTCCATGAGACATCAACCAAGGAGGATGACTCATGAAAAAACTGATTATTGCTTCTGTACTGATGGGCGCCGCCGCCACCGTAACCGCAGGCGACATCATCGAGAGCGACAGCGCTGCCATTAATCAGGGCATCAAGGAAGGTACCCAGGTACGCATGGAAGGCGAGATTGTTCAGTCACTGGGTGACGAACGTTATTTGCTGCGTGACCGCAAGGGCCAGATCGAAATCGAGCTGGATGACAAGCTCACCGCCGACCGTCCTCTGAAAGCCGGCACCCGGGTGAACTTCACTGGCGAAGTAGACCATGATGATGGCCGCAGCATTGTGGAAGTGGACAAGATCCATTCGCTGAAAGGTGCCGTGAACACCAGCAGCACGTCCACTATCAGCAACTGAAGCCGCGAGGCGCCATTGTGAACCGGGCGGCGAAAAGCCGCTGTTCACCACAAAAAAGGCACGGCAGGTTTCCCTGTCGTGCCATGCTGATCGCCCCAACACCGCCCCTTATGGGGCGGTTTGCGGATCAGAAGGTTGCTTGCAGGCCGACCCAGAAATTACGACGGGCATCCTTGTTGTTGTAGTCGTCGTAGTATTCCACGTCGTAACCACCGGAACCGTCATCCACGAAGCCCACATCGTAGGTCGTGAAGTCTTCGTCCAGCAGGTTGTTCACACGGGCGTGCAGCGTCACCGACTCGTTGAGCATCAGGCGTGCCCCCAAGTGGTAAATTTCATAATCTTTCCAGTACTCACCACCGCTGGAGTCGGTGTTCAGGCCGCTGCGGCCGAAGCCACGGAAGCGATCGTGGCGGCCTTCGACGGTCAGGAACATGCCGAACTTCTGGGTGGTCTGCCAATCCAGTGTACCGTTGAGCATATGTCGGGCACTGCCCGTCAGCGGGTAACCTTTGGCGTCACCACTCTTCTGCTCACTGTCGATATAGGTGTAGTTGGCACGCAGGGACCAGCGGGGTGAGATCTGATAGCGACCCGCAACCTCAACCCCCTTGATCACCGCCTTGTCCACATTCACCGGCTGCGTCACGACACCACCGATCGAGTCATAGCTGCCCAAATCCACGCAAGGCTTTTGACCTCCAGTGGCAGAACAGAGCTCGCTATCCTGACGGGAAATCTTGTCCTTGAAATCGTTCTGGAAGAAAGTGATGTTCGCGTTGTGACGATTCGGGCTTTCCCAGTACAAGGCAATTTCCGAGTTCACACTGGTTTCCGGTTCCAGATCCGGGTTACCCACCCACGGGCGAGTGCCTTGTCCGCCAAAGCCGGTAATACCGTCATACAGGTCGGTGGTCTTGGGGGTCTTATAGCCCGTGCTCACGCCGCCTTTCACTGTCCAGCCAGGGCTGACTTCATAAACACCATAGAGACGCGGACTAAGCTGATCACCAAAGGTTTCGTGGTTGTCGTAACGCACCCCCGCCGTAAGGGTTAACGGTTCAATAATCGTCCAGTTATCTTCGGCGAAGAGAGCCCAGAAATTGTTCTCTGACACTTCACCGGGATCCCCCCCCTCCAGGCCGAACACACCATCTTCCAACTCGCCACGCAGAATCTGGGTACCGACGACAACCAGATGCTGGTCGTTAATCGGCAGATCCAGCTTGCCGTCCAGGCGTAGCTCGTTGCTTTCCAGCTTACGCTGCGGGCGCGGCAAGAAGGTGGAACCCAGCACGGCCAGACAGGCATCGCTACCCGCATCGGCCACACAGTCCGCATTATTGGCGATGATGTCGTCATACTGGGCGCGCTCTGACGCGGTCAGCGGCATGGTACGACCTTCGTTGTTGGTGGCCAGATAGGTGAGGGACACATTGCTAAAACCAAAACCCCACTCCCCTTCATGAGTCAGGGCCACCTGCTCACGCGTGAATTCCTGGTCTTCCGCATAACCCGCACGAGGCAGCCGTTCAGGGCTGTCATGGGTGCCCAGCTGGCTTTCCGAGTTGTCATAGGTCTGGACAGAGTTATCGTAGTCCAGAGAGATGCGCTGATTATCCGTGGGCGTCCAACGCAGGGTGAAACCCAGCGCCGTATCCTCGTTGTCAACAGTACGACCACCACCGCCGAAGCCCAGCTCACGCTCTTGCACTACCCCATTGGGGTCCGTTACCGGTGCATATTCCGGGTTGGACGCATCCTGATCGTAAAGGCTGCCGCGAACGGCCAGACCAAACTGGTCACCCAGTGGGCCGGAGACAGAAAAGTCCGTCGTGCTGGAATCACCGTACTCATCGTACTCCTGTATGGTGCGAGTCACATTGATGCCACCACCCCAACGGGTGTAATTCTTCTTGGTGATGATGTTGATCACCCCGCCCATGGCGTCGGCACCGTACAAGGTGGAGGCCGGGCCTCGGATCACTTCAATGCGCTCGATAGCTTCCAGCGGCGGGATATGGTTGAACTGGTTACCCCCAAAGTTGTTGGGGTAGATGTCACCGTGGTTGTTCTGACGACGACCGTCGATCAGGATCAGGGTGTAATCAGCGCCCATGCCACGCATGGAGATGGTGGACTGGCCGGTCTTGTCACGGGTCTCACCCACGTCCACCCCTTCCAGCTCACGCACCGCATCAATGGCGGAAGTGAACGGCCGGCTGTGCAGCTCTTCCTGACTGATAACGGAAATACTGGCCGGTGCATCCGTCAACTTCTGCTCGTAACCGGCAGCGGATACCACCTTTACCGAGCCCAGCTCATGGGCCTGATTCTCTTCTGCCATGGCCGGCATTGCCCAGCCCCCTGCTACCAGGCCTGCCAGCAACGGCGCCCCATACCCCTTTTTCATCTCAGCCACCTGCGTCGTCTGATTAAAATCGCCGCGCAGTATTGTTGATTATGAGAATGATTTACAAATGTGAAGAAGATTCAATACGTAAATTTTGTAAGGCTGGCACCGACAAACGAATTTCTTTCACTTTTGCATGCATATGACCGCAACGCTCAGCCGCAGACAATCCAGGGCCAAACGATTACATTGACCAATGACACAGTTTCATTGTAGCTTTTTAGCATGACAACCAGGCAGGGCCCCGCGCGCAGGCGCCCCGGATCACAAAGCCCTGGAAAGCACATAGAGAGCCACACCATGTCCCATACACAGCGTCATCAAATCCTGCCCCGCAAAGTGCAGTTCGATTTTGCCAATACCCCCCTGCACTGGCTCCGGGATGATCCGTTTTCGACCCATGTGATCAACGGCATTCATATGCTGCTGCCAGCTGGCGAGCTGTGGTTTTGCCGGGTGTATAACCAGGCATTGCCCATGGTCACGGACGATGCGTTGCGTGAAGACGTACAGGGCTTCATCCGCCAGGAAGCCATCCATTCCCGCGCCCACAGCAAGGCACAAAGCTATCTGGAAGCCCACGGCCTGAGCGTGGAAGAGTATGTCACTCGTATCGAGTGGCTGTTCGGCACCTTCCTGGGCGAGGCCCCGTTCGGCATGAAGATGCTGCAACGGGATATGTGGAAAAAACAGTGGCTGGTGTTCCGGGTCGGGGTGATCGCGGCGATCGAACATTTCACCGGCGTGCTTGGCCAATGGGCCATGGATAACGAAAGCTGGGAGCGCAACGGCGATGCCACCATGGTCGACCTGTTCAAGTGGCACCTGGCGGAAGAGGTGGAACATCGCACTGTCGCCTACGACCTGTTCGAGCACCTTTGCCGTACCCAGCTGGGCTTTTACGTCAGTCGTCAGGCGTTGATGGCCATTGTGTTCCCGCTGTTTGTCTACTTTATTTCCGAAGGGGCTCGCAGCCTGGCAAAACAGGACCCGGACCCGGAAACCCGCAAGATCGGCCGCAAACTGATCCCTCAGCTGTTACTGCAACTGCAGCGGGTGGGCAAGCAGACAGAAAATGTGCCCACCTTCTCCTTTCTGGTACGCGCCACCGCCCGCTGGGTATCCCCGCGCTTCCATCCGATCCACGAAGGGGATACGGAGCAGGCGCTGGCTTATCTGGCCCGTTCTCCTGCCGCCATGGCGGCGGCAGAAGGATAACGCGGCAAGGGCCGTGGCTCAGTGATCTTCCCCCGATAAAATGGACACACTTCATTTTACGCTGCCATTCTCTCGTATTCTGTCGGGGCAACATACCCAATACCAGAGTGTAACCGTTTCTGATTATAAAACTGGTTGATATAGCCACGCAGAACCGCTCTCAATTCTTGCTCATCTTTAAACGACACACCATGAATCACTTCCGCTTTCATGCTATGGAAGAAGGATTCCATATGTGCGTTGTCTGTACATTGCTTTGGCCTGTTCATGCTCGGCCGGATGCCATGCCTTCCAAGCTCGTTCTGGATCAAGTACGCGCCATATTCCACACCTCTATCTGTATGGAATATCAGCCCCGAGGCTGGCTTTCTTACCCTTAGGGCGTGACGCAAGGCCTTCAGCGTAAGCTCAGCTGTCTTCCTGCTCCCCAGCGACCAGCCAACGACCTTCCGGGAATATACATCCAGCACCACTGCGAGATACCGCCATTCCCGATTAACCTTTATATAGGTGAGGTCAGCCACCCACTGCTGATTGACCCCGCTCGGAGCAGGTGTGTTCAGGCGAAGGTTCTTGTGACGCTGGTAGAACCGCTCTACACCAGGCACCCTTCGGTAAATTTTGGCCACTCTGCCGACCAACGACGCCTCTCGCATCAACCGTTCAACCCGCTTTCTGCCGACCCGAATGCCCTGCTGACGCAAGGCCTGATGCACTCTCGGGCTTCCATAGACCCCACGGCAATCTTCATGGACCCGGCGTACCTTTTCGAGAAGAGCGGCATCTTCTCGCGACCGCCTGGACGCCTCTCGCTTACGCCACGCATAGAAACCGCTGCGCGACACGCCCAGCCACTTACAGAGGTACCTGACGCCTAGTTGTCGTCTGTGTTCCTGGATGAATCCAAATCGCTCTGATGTCGATCCGCCAGATACCGTTGCCACTTTTTTAGAAGGTCATTCTCCTTCTGCAAACGGGCATTATCGCGCCTGAGCTTATCGAGCTCTCTCAATTCCTCAGCAGTAGGCAGCTTTTTGTTTTTCATCACATCTACACGTTTGCGGCCATCAGGTTTGATCTTGCCTTCCCGGTACTCCTTTCGCCACCGCGAAAGCATCATCGGGTGAATATCCAGGCCCGCGGCCACCTGTTGAACCTGGATGCCATCTTGGTAGCTCAGCTCGACGGCCTTTACTTTGAAGTCTGCGGAGTATTGCCAGGTCTTTCGCGGGTTGTTGTATCGGGGCACTTGCCACCTCCTCTGGTTAGGAGAAGGTGTCCACTAAAGCGGGGGAACTACAGGGTCTGTGTGCTTTGACTTGTTATGAATCTTATTCTGCAAGATCATTTCCTAAATAGTTAATTTTCTCTATTTTTGGCTTAGTAAGGTTACCCGCTTGCGAAAGAACAGCGCTCCAGTGAACCTCAAATAAATCTCGGCCTGTATGATCCACTACCTTTTTTGCAGTCAGCAATGAACCAAGTCCTGCCATCCTCGGGCTGCCTCCTTTTGACTGCGACGAAAAAATTTCAGACAGACTATCAGCTGCGGTCTTTGCATCATCTTCCATATGATAAAGGTCAAACTCCGGTTCAACCATTGACGTCCAGTTAATCTTACTCTTTACTTTTTTCATGAATATAGGAGGAGCAATCCACCACGTTTTCCCCTCTTTTGCCAAGCCTTCAAGTGGCGATTTCTTTAGCGCTTCTCCATGTTCTGAGCGAATTTGGTCACGAATGGCTTCCTTATAATATAATGACTTCTCATTATCCTTTTCGAAGAACAAATTGGCAGCTTTATCAGCCAGATCTTTCGCCAAATCTTCTGGTATCGATGATACTAACGTATTTATCAGGCTCTCCAGCTCATCTAAACTACTTAATATCCTTACGTTGGCACTTCCGTCTGATTCTTCTGACACATACTCTCGCAACCTCGCGTCTTCACTCACCAAAACCAACCTGCATATACTTGGGGTTTTAGGCGAAACAGAGTGTAATTGTAAAAAGGTATGGGCAATCACTGCATCTCTAAAGCCTTTTTCTTTATCGCCTGGCTCGAATGGTGACTGCCTAAATATGGACTTTTGAATAATTTGACGCCAATCCACTTCTTCAACTTCCAGCTCGGCCACTTTTAAATCGTACTTATTTATGGATCCATCAATTGCTTTTTGGACGTGGAGCTCTAACGTGTCTTCGCTGATAGCAAATGAATGTCCGAGAAGACGCTCCATCTTTTGAAGTGAAGGCAGTAACTCTTTTGCTCTTTCGAGCATTTGATATTTTCTCTCCCCTACAACTACAGCTGGAAGGTGCCATTCTATTTTTAGATCTGCATGATCAGAGTTTTCTTCAATTAGCGTTCCTAGACTTGACCGAATCAAATCTGAAGCGACTTGTGTAAAAAGCACGTTTGTATCAAATACAACCTTTAGTTCTGGTGTCTTAGCCACATCCTATCCCTCGGTACCTATATTTCATAACAGCGTATTCAGTCGAACGAATCGACTTAACTCAATTCGACATATTTATTTTCGCTTTTGCGGTTTTACCCACAAAAACTTCCCCACTAACAATTACTTAAGCCGTAGTTGAGAACTTCTTCCATCCGACAAAACTCGAATCGTTCGACATAATACCGGGACGACCGTACTGTTCCGCCGATTTACGCCTCGAATAAAAGCACTTTATATCAATCAGTTAGCATTTTCTGTAAGCCATATCTTACACACCATACCCTGCTATCCGTTGAGCACGGCTTATGCCACTAATTAGTGGCATCATTTTTCCAGGCCGGTTTCGGCTTTTCTTCCAACGATCCGGTTGCGCCTGCAGGCAGAGTCCCACGAAAGACCGCCCCAACCAATCCGGTTTTGACTTGGACTTTCCTCATAACTCAAAGCTCAAAGCTCGTAGCTGATTTTCCCCAGCCATAAAAAAACGCGACCGAAGCCGCGTTCTTGTTCGACATCTCCTGGGGGAATTACCGACCGAGAATATCCCGGGAGATAATTTCCTTCATGATCTCGCTGGTACCGCCGTAGATGCGCTGGATGCGGGCGTCCACGTAATCACGGGAGATCGGGTACTCCTGCATGTAGCCATAACCACCGAACAGTTGCAGACACTTGTCGGCGACCACGCCCTGCAACTCGGTGGTGGTGAGCTTGGCGATGGAGGCGTTGGTGGTGCTGAGTTCGCCTTTATCGTATTCGGTGGTGCACTGGCTGCAGAACGCCTTGTTGATCTGGGTCTGGGCGTGCAGGTCTGCCAGCACGTAGCGGGTGTTCTGGAACTTGCTGATCGGTTGACCGAAGGCCATGCGCTCCTGGGTGTATTCAATGGTGCGCTCGATCATGCCTTCACAGGCGGCCACAGCCCCCAGGGCGAGGATCAGACGCTCGCGGGGCAGCTCGTTCATCAGGTTGGCAAAGCCTTTGCCTTCGCCGCCCAGAATCTGGTCGGCGCCGAGCGTGACGTCTTCAAAAAACAGCTCAGAGGTATCAGCCGCGTGGTGGCCCATTTTTTCCAGGTTACGACCACGGGAAAAACCGGGCAGGGTGCAATCCACGGTGAACAGGGTCATGCCTTTGGAGCCGGCATTGGGGTCGGTCTTGGTGGCCAGTACGATCACGTCGCAGTGCTGACCGTTGGTGATGAAGGTCTTCTGACCATTGATCACGTAGTTATCGCCGTTCTTGTCGGCACGGGTCTTCATACCCTGCAGGTCGGAACCGGCACCGGGCTCGGTCATGCCGATAGCGCCGACGGCTTCGCCGGAAACCATTTTCGGCAGCCAGGTCTGCTTCTGCTCTTCTGAACCCAAGTGAAGAATGTAGGGGGCAACAATGTCGGAATGCACAGACAGGTTGGAGGCCAGGGCGCCGTAACCGGCACGCGAGCACTCTTCGATGATGACGGCCGACAGGGTGAAGGTGGCGCCGAAGCCGCCGTACTCTTCCGGTACGTCAACGCACAACAGGCCGTTTTCGCCCATCTTATTCCACAATTCGCGGGGGAATTTTTCGTCTTTTTCCCACTGGTTGTAGTAGGGGGCCACTTCGTTTTCGAGGAATTTCTTGACGTTGTCGCGGAACAGTTCGATTTCGTTCTGATCAAGCATACTGGCTAGTCCTGTTGGTCAATAACGGGCACGGGCAAGGCCCTGCCGGCAAAATATGGCCAACATTCTAGCGACAAGCCGGGCGGCTCACATCCTCCCGGGGTGACCCTTCGGTCCGTTGTATACCCCGGCAGGATCACGCCCTGTCATTTACGCCGGTTCGACGACGATATCTGCGGTGAGCGAATTGGCCACAAAACAGTTGCGGTGCGCACTGTCGTGAAGCTTGCGCAGGGCCGGGCCATCCAGATCGGTTTCGTCGAAGACCACCCGCGGCCGCAGCACAATGCGGGTGATAGCCATGCGGCCGTCGGCGTTCTTTTCCACAACGCCCGAGGGCTGATCGATGTAACTGAGGACTTTGATGCCCCGCTTGGCGGCGATGGAAAGGAACGTGAGCATGTGGCAACTGGCGGTAGCAGCGACAACCGCTTCGTCCGGGTTGACCCGATTGGTCTGGCCAAAAAAGTCTGGCGAGGCCGACGCCTGCACGACCTCCCCTCCCCCCAGGGTCCATTCGTGATCCCGGTTGAAGGATTCATAGTCGAACGGTGTGTTCGGCTTGAGATGCCAGGCTACCGTTGCACCATATTCATTCATGGTCGATCTCCCTTTCTCTACACGATGACTTTCACCATGAGCCGGTTGGTGCCGAAAGGCAACTCAACCAAGGTCGATCTTGATCACCGTCAAGGTTTGGCGGGTGGACGGCGCTTCTACCGCGAATGAAGAGCTGGGAAGGGTAATCGCGGTCGAACGACCGCTCCCACTCTATCGCCTGACACCTGCGGGCGACTGCAAGGCAACATAGCGTCTGCCACCCTCAGCTCGCTGGGGCTTCAGTGTTACTCCGTGCTCGGAACCGGTTTGAGCAGACAGCGTTCAACCTGATCCATAACCCGGGTGCTGTACAGCAACGCGCAGTGTCCCAGATAGGGCACATTGATGTTTTCTTCTGCTCCGTGCAGCACGGCGGTGGACACCGGCAGGACGAAGTTGTCCATGTTGGAGTAGATGGAAAAATAGCGGGCACTGCCGGGGCAGGGCTCCCCCGTAGCCAGCTCGCGAATGAACGGGCTTTGATAGCGCAGCTGCGCGGCGGCGCCCAGCGGCGGGAACAGGGCAGCAATACGCGAACCATAGTGTGGGCTGCCCAGCGTCACCACGCGGTCCACTTTACCGTCCAGCCCCAGATTTTTCATGGCGTAACGGGTCAGCGGGCCGCCCATGGAATGGCAAATCAGATGGGCTTTTTCTGCGCCGGTGGCATCGAGAATACGCTGAACGTGGTCGACCACCTGCTGCGAGAGTTTACGGGCATTGATATGCGGCGGGGTGTAACTCACTGAATAGACGTTGGACCAGCCACGCCATTTAAGTCGCCACTGCATGAACAGAAAGTTGGCACTGTTACCACCGTAGCCATGCACCAGAATCACCGGCACCTCACCATGATGGCGGGTACGCGCCGGCGAAGCATCATGGATCAGGCGCAACGGGTAACTGGCCACCAGCAGGGTCAAGGCGGCAGCTTCCTTGACGATGCCGAGCACCACCGACAGCGGGCGCAACGGCTCCTCACCTGGCAGTGCTGCCTGCTCCGGAAAACTGCGGCGGTCGTAATACCAGCACAGGTAAAACGCCAGAGTGGTCAACACCGTGCCCAATACCAGCAACGCCAGTAACATCAGGATCACGCTCATAAACAGGCCGCCTCTTTCGAATTATTTTTATCGACACTACCAGTCGGCACCGAATGCCGGCACCAGCCGGTAAGACTGTCAGACAGGATAGCGAAATGCAGCCTACATCAGCCCCTGGGCCTTGAGCCACTCGGTGCAGTAACCCACTGCTTCAGCCATCTTGTCCTGCTGGCCGAAATAATAGTGGTTAGCGCCTTTCACTTCACGCAGCTCGGCCTGCCCCGGGGCAAAACTGTCATACAAACGGTGCGTGTGGCTGGGGGTACAGGCGTTGTCGGCGGTGTTGCCGATCACCAGCGCCGGTATGCGGATGCGTTTGGCGCAGGCCGGGCCATTGGCACGGGAATCATCAAAGCTCCACTGGCTGAGCCAACCCCGCAAGGTGTTGAAACGGGCCAGCGCCACCGGGCCATTGTTGACGGTTTCCGGGTCACCGAGATAGCAGGTTCCGGGGGCGCGTTCATTGGGGTCTTGTTCCGGGTCCAGCCAGCGCACATCACACATGGTGCGATGTACCACGAAACCAAACTCTTCCGTGTTCTGGCCCTTGCTGCGGAAGTCTTCCAGCTTGCTTTTCACCCAGTCGGTAATGCGCCGGTTGCGGTCGATCTGTGCCTGGCGGAAACGGGCCACAAACGCCTCGCTGTAGGGCGGCTGATTGGGGCAGTCCGGATGATAGATGTCCAGTTCCCGGTCTCGGTCGTCCGGGTTGTTCTCGTCCTTAACCGACGGGTCCAGCCATTCGGTCATGGTAATGGCACGGGACACATGGGCTGCCAGCAACATGATGCCGTCGGCGGGAATCAGCTTCTGGGACACCAGGTCGTAGGGGTCGCCCGCGGGGGTCTCGGTAATCTGCGGGTCTTCCGCTTCGGCCTGGTACATCAGACTCAGGGAACCGCCGCCCGACCAACCACCCAGCACCACTTTCTCGTAACCCAGTTTTTCTTTGGCGTAGCGCACACACGCGCCCAGATCCGCTACCACTTTTTCCATCAACAGGGCACTGTCGGCACCGCGATAGCGACTGTTGCAATAAATCACCGACAACCCGGCCTTGGCCAGCGCCGACACCATCGGCAGGTAGGCGCCACCGCCCACCGGGTGCATGAACACCACCACGGTCTTGCCGGGCCCGCTTTTCGGGGTCAGCAGGTGGGCTTCCAGGGTCACCAGGTCCATAGGGCCGGCATAGGTATCCTTGAAGCTGGATTGCTCGGTAAACGCGATCAGATGCGGGGTGCGGTCGTAGTGCTTGCTCATTCTGCCTGTTCCTTGTTCTTGTCTTTCTCGCCTTTCTCGACCGCGGCTTTCACTTTGGAAAAATCGGTCTTGCTCATATCGATGCCGCGCATGTCCAGGGCGGCGCCAAACAGCGCCTCTTTCTGGGCTCGGGTTTTTTCTGTCCACGCCTTGAGCGCATCGTGGGCCTGGGCGGCATCCGCTTCCACCACCTGGTCGTAACTGGGATCACGCACCGTGATTTCCAGCGGAATGCCGTTGGGGTCGACAAAGTAGATGGAATGAATGAATTCATGGTCTACCGGGCCAAAGCAGGGGCGGCCGGCCTTGTTGATGCGACGGCGCCAGTCTTTCAGCTCTTCCATGGTGTCCACTTCGAAGGCCAGGTGGAGATCGAAGGCATGGCGCGGGCGAAACATCATCTCGTCGGCACTGTCCGGGGCATCAAAGAAGGCCACGAAGTTGCCATCCCCCATCTGGAAGAACAGATGCATGTAATCCACCTTGCGGCCGGTGCCGGGCTCTTCATCGAACACCATGGCCAGGGTCAGTGGCATGCCCAGCACATCCTCGTAAAACCAGCGGGTCTGTTCCGCATCGCGGCAGCGGTAGGCGCCGTGATGGACGTGTTTGAGCGTGGCACAGGGGGTCAGGCTGCTCATGGAGTCGCTCCTGTTTGTTATCGGTATCAGTGGCCCATTGTGGTCACAGGGGCGCGCCGAACTGAAAACCGAAACCACCAAGAACTTGTCAGTTCTGGCCACTCGCGCATGCCGTTGCACAGTGGCACACTGAGCGCCCAGTTAACGGGTAGGACAAAGGTATGAGCGACCAGGCCATCATCAATGAAGTGGGGCTGCGCGACGGGCTGCAGAACCAGCCGGTAACCGTCGACACCGACACCAAGGCACAGCTGGCCCGGTTGCTGGTAGACGCGGGCATGCGCTACCTGGAGCCAGTGAGCTTCGTGAGCCCGAAAGCCATTCCGCAAATGGCCGACGCGGCGGCGCTCACCCCCCTGCTACCCCACGACGAGGGCCTGCATTACACCGCGCTGGTCCCCAACCTGAAGGGCTACCAGCTGGCGCGGGACGCAGGCTACCCCACGGTGGCGCTGGTGCTGTCCACCACCGATACCTTTAACCAGCGCAACCTGAACATGAGCCTGGAACAGGCCGCCCAAAGCTGCGAGGCGATCATTGCCGCCGCAAAAGAGGACGGCATTGCCACCCGCACCTACATTGCCGGTTCGTTCGCCTGCCCTTACGACGGCCCCATGCCAGTCACCCTGCCGCAGAAACTGGCCGCGCGCATGTTTGCCGCCGGTAGCGACGAAGTGGCCATCGCCGACACCATTGGCGCCGGCAACCCCCAGCAGATGAAGGACATCATGGCGCCGCTGATCCGGGAATTCGGGGCGGAGAAATTCTACGTACACCTGCACGACACCCGCGGGTTGGCTGCTGCCATGGCCTGGGCCGCCGCAGATCTGGGTGTGCGCCGTTTCGATGCCTCGGTGGGCGGCCTGGGCGGCTGCCCGTTTGCCCCCGGTGCCACCGGCAACATGGCCACGGAAGATCTGGTCTACCTGCTGGAAAGTGCCGGCCTGAAGACCGGTATTGATGTGGAAAAATTGCGCGCCGCGGTGGCGCTGGCACAGCAAGCGACCCAGCGACCATTGGGTGGGCGCATCCTCAGCTGGATGGAATCCCAGGAGAACCAGGGCAAGACGCCCTGCCTGTGGTAATCGGCCAACAAAGAGGCCAACCCCCACCATCAAAAACGCCGGGCAACCTCACTGCCCGGCGTTTCATTGTATGGCGTCTTATCGCCTGTCTATCCCGTTATCAGGGTGTGTAGGGATAACGGAACTCGCCAGACAAGGAAATGGCATCATCATTGTTGGGCAGGACCGGCCCCATATTCCTCGCCACCAGGGTTGCGATATACGTCCCTTCTACCACGCCATCGCTTACGCTGGTCACATTGATGGTACAGGAGGCGCCTTCAGACAGGTTTTGGGTGCCTGACTGGGTGTAGGTCGCGCTGTAGGGAATGTTGGCCGGCGTTGACAGTGACATGGTCGGCTTCAAGCCACCCACATCAGTGTTGCAGGTAAAGCTGCCCACCTGCATGGGAATGTTGGACCACACCATCCGCAGCTGATTGTTCGGCGATTCCAGATCACTGAACACCTTGGAGAAGTAACCGTTACTGCCGTTGGAGGAATACTCCGAGGCCAGCTGAAAGCGCTCCCCCTGGGTGAAATGCGTGTTGCCATCATCAATGGTCATGGAAATCCCCTGGGTTTCCTGACCCAGGGCGCCTTCATCACCGCCGTTGTCAGCATGGAAGGTCTGCGTGGTGAAGTTACGGAACTTGCCATGCACGACCAGGGTTCGCTCGGCAGCGGGCAATTCAATATCGCCTGTCCCCAACCCTGAGCCAAAGGCGGCACCGCCCCCATTACTCGGCCCCATCAAGGTAGCCGTATACGTGCCCACATATTTACGGCCAGCATTCTGTTCGACGGTAACCGTACAACTGCCCCCGTTGGCACTCTGGAACTTGAACAGCGGGTCACTGACCGTCACCCACCCCATCTTCAGAGTCACTTCCGTGTCACCATCCTCGCAGCTGTACTCTCCAGCTTCCGGGTTATTGTTGCTGCCGGCCTGGATCTCGAATTTCAGCTTGTGGTCAGGATGTGAGCCATCCAGCAATGGCCGGCCACCCAGAAAATGGCCAGAGCGCATTTCGCGAGTACCGCTATCAATGGTCATGTCCCAACGGATTTCATCTGCCAGCGCCGGCGCCTCACCCTCTGTGCCAGTGTGAATGAAAATACGGAACTGGCCACCGCTCAGGGTGATTTGTTCATCATCCTTGTCGTTGCTTAGCGTGGCGCTGATGATGCGGCCTTCCGTGGCGCCGTTGCTGAAGTGGTAATCCACGTACAACTCGCACTCTGTAGCCGTCCAGGTTTTCTGCACCACTGGGCTGGCAGCGTAGTCTACCGTCAGCAGGGAGACACCCGTACTCTGGCCACACAGCTGAGTACCCAGATTGCCGTGGGCCACGTTCACCTGAGCCCAGGCCAGATCATCGCCATTAAACGGCGTCGTATTAATGGTGTTGTAATCACTGTCATAGTTATGGGCACGAATCTGGCGCTTGGCCGTGGTGGCCATGAACGATTCGATAAACGGTTGCTCCAGGGCCCAGACCTTGCCATCGTGCACCACTGCGACACCATTGCGCATCTCCAGCAACTCCGCACCGGGCTCTGGTTCCGGGTCTGTGCTGTCTTCCTGAATCAGGGCACGCGTGGTTGCACCAGCCCCGTCATCATGAATGATTTCCATGACCTCCAGGTCTGCGTTGAGATACACCCGTACGCGCTCGTCGCTATCAGACTGGCCATAATTCACCGCGACACGACGGTCGGTGGCCACATTGGTGCGGTCATAAATTTCAACAATGTCGGCAACGGTAAACCCGATGTCGGTGTCAAAATCGATATCACCCTGTGCCGAAATGATAACGGTGCCACGGGCATGGTTACGGGTGGCACTTCCACAACTCGCGCAGTAACCCGGGTCACCCTCGCCGTTACCGATCACCGTGTAAGTACCGGCGTAATTCGTGAGTACGTTGAGGTTCGCGGGTAATTCCGGGTCAACCGGTTCTTCGTCTTCCGGCGCGTCCGGGAACTGGCCCAGGTTGCCGTCTTTCACCAGATTCAGCAGTGCGTTGTAATCAGCGATAGAGGGGTCGTCATCAATGGCTTCCTGGATCGCATCCAGCACCTGGTCCCAGGCATCGCCAACCGCCAGCGCGGTGCTGAACGGGTCGCCGCCGGGCAGGGTAAAACCGGCATTGGTCATGGCCGTAAGCAGCTCGGTTTTCTTGCTGGCAATGGTGCTGGCATCGGGCCAGTTGGCCGGGGTCGCAATCCAGCTGCCGTCGGCAAGGCCGGTAGCGAGGGCCAGCACCATGTCGGTGATCGGGGTGATATTGATCGTTCCTGCCTGGCTGGCATAGCTGCGCAAGGTTACCGAGGGCGTGCCGCCGGTTACCGTCAACACACACGGCAAGGCAGTGCTGGTGATGTCGCCACTCCAGACCCCATCGGCATTGGTGGTAACGGTGGACGTGAAGCCACTGCCATCGGCACATTCTGCGGTAACGGTGCCGGTCTGGATGGCGGCACCGACGGCTGCAGTACCAGAAAGGCTTGACGCGGCAGGCGCAGACGGCCCGCCGCCTCCGCCATTACCGCTCGAACTATCGCGACTGCTGTCGCCGCCACAACCTGCCACGGCCAGGATGACCCCCAGCAGTCCGGCACGAAACACGAACTTCCCTATTGTTGGCTGCATACCCGATCCCCACGCTGCCTGATTAAAATGGATACTGGCAGCATAGGAGTGGTGGGGAAATTTCAGCACCCCTTAAACAGGGGGGAGGAAACCGGTAAGCACGGGGGCTCGTTCAGGAAGGATTCACCAGCCCCATATGGATCGCTTTCAGGGTCGCTTCCGCACGGGTATTGACCTGCAGCTTGGCGTAGACGTCTTTCATGTAACCGGCCGCCGTATAGTGGGAAATACCCAGCTTCTGGGCTGCATGCTTCACGCTCAATCCCTTGGCGATCAAGGTCAGCATGTCCTTTTCTCTCCCGGTCAGGGTCGCTTCCTTTTCGCCAAAGACAGGATGAAACTGCTCAAGTACGCACCGGGCAATGGAGGCTGACAACGGGGGGCGACCAGCAAGGATGCCGGACAACTGATTACTGAATTCGGCCTCGGTATCATCTTTCAACAAGTATCCATCCGCCCCGGACCGCAAGGAACCAAAAAGATGCTCGGCATCATCAAAGATGGTGGTGACCACACACATCGCCTGGCGATTGGCTTCCTTGAAGGGTCGAATCAGTCCAACACCATTCCCATCGGGCAAGCCCAGATCAATCAACGCCAGATCATAGGCGTGCGCATCGATTTTATCCCGGGCTTGCGCCAGCGTTCCCGCCTGGTCTATCTGTGTCGGCAACAGCAGGCTGGCCACCTGTGCGTGCAGCCACTGAGCCACATCAGGCAGATCTTCCACAATCAATACCTGCCTGATTGCATCCATGCTTGCACTCCAAATCCGCGAAAATAAAAATGTGAACCGAATCACGCAAATAATATATTCTTCAATCGTCCAAAAACAGATTGTTCGAATCACCGTAGTAGTAATCGGTGGCAACCCCATGGATCAACCCCCGAAAAACGGGGGTGGGGTAATGTCATTGCACATAGGGAACATGCATGCTTTCGCTGAAAACACGAATTATCGCCGGGCTTATCCTGGTCGCCATCTATGGCTTGCTAGCTATCGCCACCGCACTCTCCCTACCTTCCAGCAACATTGTTTTTCAACACAATGCTGAACAGCTTGTCGCCACCATCCCTGGCACTGGCGATATCACGGTGGTCGCGTTCAGTAACGGGCAATCCTCCCGTCCCGCCACGCCCTCTCTGCTACTGGAAGAGCCGGATGTACTGCCTTACTACAGCGATCTCAATCGTTTTTTCGACACACATAGCAAACTGTCCCAATGGCTTACCGAGGGCACGTTGCTGCTGGTAGATGACGCTGACAACCACTACCCCGTGCAATCACAGCAACGCCAGCTGACCCAGCTTCCCGGCCTTTTCTGGTTACAGCTGGTCTGTGGGCTAGCCGGAATGGTGATTTGTATTCTTGTCTGGGTGCCCGCCAAGCGCGAGATTTCCATCCATTCATTCGCGTTAACAGGACTGAGTTACGTCTTGTTCTCTTCGGCCGCGGCAATCTACAGCACTCGTGATTTTTTTATTTCCGGCTCACTGTTTACCTGGCTGTCCGGTCTGAATCATTTTGGCGCCTTGCTGTTTTCCGCATCGCTCGCCGCTTTCCTGTGGAACTACCCGCGCCGCTTCCCGTATCGCTGGCTTACCGCAGGGTTTTACCTCACGTTTGCCGTGGCCATCGTTATTGATCAAGGACAATGGGTTGCAAGCCCGATTGACGGCTTTCATTCCTGGGTGATGGGGATTTTTCTGGCGGGGTTATTAGGTTCAGTCTGGCAGTGGCGGCAAACGCGACAGCAGCAGGGCGACCGATCCGCGTTACGCTGGGTCGTCATTTCCATTGTTGCGGGCACCGCCTTTTTCGCCGGCGGCATGATTCTTCCTGCCATGCTACAGGTCGCTCAACCGGCTTCTCAGGGTTTGCTTTTTACCACCTTCCTGCTGATGTATCTGGGCATGGCATTAGGCGTGGTAAGGCATCGCCTTTTCGCACTGGAGCCGTGGTGGTTTTCGTTATGGTCCTGGTTGTTGGGCGGCCTCTTTATCATGCTCACGGATCTGTTGCTGGCCATGATGCTCAGCCTGTCCGGGCCGGTCACGCTGACCCTGTCCGTCGCCCTGATTGGCTGGCTTTACTTCCCCTTACGCCAGTATCTGTGGAAGAAAATGTTCCTGCGCCATCGGCAGGAACTGGATGAATGGTTAGCACAGGCATTGCCCGCCATGCTCAAAGCCCAACAGGATACGCAGACCAACGCCGGCATGGAGCAAGCCTTGAACGCGGTATTCCAGCCTCTTGCCATTGAAGCTATTGCCACAGTTGCCCCGCATATTCACATCCCTGATCAGGGAACCACCCTGATTGTTCCAGACCCTCTGGAACAACGCAGCTGGAGACTGCAACACGCTCAACAAGGGGCGCGCGTTTTCAATCGGCAAGATAGTCGTATTGCCGGTCTGGTACTGTCACTGCACCAACTGGTAAGCGAGGCCAGGATTGCACACGCCAAAGGCGTCAAAGAGGAGCGGCTTCGCATACGCCGGGATATGCACGATGACCTCGGAGCCAAACTGCTGCAGTTACTGCACCGTTCCTCCGACACCACCAAACCCCTGGTTCGCGAAGCCATTCACGACTTGCGAGATCTTCTCAAGGACATGGAAGGCGAATCACTCTCCCTGGAAGCCGCGACCCTCCAGTGGCAGGAAGAAACCCTGCAGCGCTGCAAAGATCATGGCGCAGAACTGGTTTGGCAAGCCCGCGCCAGCACAACGGTTCTTGGCGCCAGCGAGTTCAGTGAACTAACACGTATGTTGAGGGAAGCAGTGACCAATGCCCTCAAGCATGCCTCAACCACCGTTTTGTCTGTCACCGTGGAGCAACCTGGCGCTGTTTTGACACTGCTAATCGAAAATGATGGTGTGCACGCGGATCATGCTCAAGGATCGGTACGAGGCCTGGAGATCATGGATAGTCGGGCCCGTAAACTGGGTGGATGCTGTCAATACCACAAGGTTGAGGGTCGCTGGCAAGTCACGCTGGAGATTCCGCTCTCTAACACCATCGTCTGATGCCAACCACAAAAAACGGGCCGCAATGCGGCCCGTCTTTTTTATGCCTTCACAATCAGCGCGATGATGAGGCTTTCACGGCAACCATACCAACCAACCCCTGCGCCAGGCTCTGTGATTCTGCCTCATAGGAAGCCGGAATCAGGTTTACCTGATAACGGGTAATATCCCTGGCCGTCGAATTGGAGGTTCCTCCCATAGCGCTCAAGAAACCAAGCGTCTTGGTCAATCCGGAGGTCAGCTTGTCGGTTGTCGTGGTGACATCCTCGATGCTGCTGTAGAACGCGTTGGGTGTAGCCAGTGCATTGCTGGTGCTGAATACCGGCATATGATTTGTCTTGATCATGCACTCTTCCTTGCCAAAACGACTCCAGCATTTTTGCTGTGCCACCGGCTGGAAGCGAACATCTCCACGAGCGGTTAGCTGAATCGTGGCATCCACCTTGGCGGAGTCCTTGTTGGAAAGCCCGGCAAAACTTTTATGGCCATCCGACTCCAGCTTGGCAAAGTCGATCAGGATATTAATGTTCACACCAGTGAGTCCAAGATCCTTGATCAGGCGACCTTCATGTTGCTGGGCGGAACTGCCCGCTGCAGCCTTGAACGCTTGCCCAAAACCGCTTGCCGTGCCGATGTAACGAGGATCAGAAATAGTCTCTCCCTCACGACCCATCACCAGATAACGCGTGCCCCCTGTTCCCTTGTACTCAAAGGGGCTTTCCCGGCCTTCAGCATGCATGGCCTGGTAATGCGGGTTCGCCTTGAGGGTCTGATGCGGCACCACCTCAAACCCCGCGTTGGCCAGCTGCTGCTCAGCGTTATCACAGGCCTTGTTGGCAAGACGCTGCATCTCGGCTTCTTCCACCCCTTTGGCCGCATACGTTACGGTCACTTTGACATCGGAACGGCGGGTTGTACCCGTGGCGCGCGTGGCATCGGAACGGAAGCCGCCGCTGGTAGAGGCAGACGCTGCACTGTTGACACCAAACATGACGTTGCAGGACAACACCCCGATCTTGTCGACCCCTTCCATGTACTTTTCGTTTTCCGCTGCAATAAAGGTGTCCGCCTGGCTGGCGGCAGAACCCTTCGCATCATAGGTCGGTGCTTCGCTTGCGGTGGTTGCACAACCGGACACCAGTGCGGTTAGCGCCATGGCTGGAACAGCCTTGTTCCCGAATATCATTTTCATTGGTTTTCCCCGTGGATTTTTTTGATTTTTTCCCTGTTGGCAGCATACGGATTCATGACGCAAGTTCAGGCCATCGACCCAGCCGTATGCATCCAATCCTGACAACGGAATCAGGTGTTCACGGTGAGAAAAGCTGGTCAGAAATCCCGGCAAAGCTGGAGGGGTGAAAATGGAAAGTCATGTGTACGACTGGCAGAACGGGCATCCTTGCCGGCCAGGTACACGACCAACACATCCTTTGCCATGACCAACTTCCCTGCCATGAGAAGTTGGTCACATCCTACGGTGCTGCCGGAGAAGCGTGACCCCCCTGAACAGGGGGGTGCGGTGAAGGGGCCGTACGCTTAGCGCGGCGCGATAATCATGCAGGTGCAGGTGGCATGGGCGTAGAGTTTGCCTTCGTCATCGACAATGCGGCCTTCCGATATCACCAGGTTACGACCCCGATTGATGACTTTGCCTTCGGCTTTCAGTGGAGTGTTGAACGGAACCGGACGGCACATTTTGATGTTCAGGTCGGTGGTGCCGTAACTCTCACCAGCGCCAAGCACGGTATGCGTGGCACAGCCGGTCACCGAATCCAGAACGGTGGCGGCAAAACCGCCATGCACCCCGCCAAGCGGGTTGGTGTGCCGCTCATCTGCGGTGGCAATGAACACCACTCGGCCTTCTTCTACCGTGTCGGGATCCATGGGGATCGTTTCGGAAATCGGGGCGCGGGGAATCTTGCCCGCCGCGAAAGCCTGCATGATTTGCAGGCCGGTCATGGACGCAGGGTTCATGATGGAATCCTCTTGAAATGATGGACTCCATTCTAGGTTCCTTTTTGGAACTTACAATCCCATACAGGCCGTTTACCTGCGCGCCCTGCTACAGTGCCACTGCACGAACACAGTTACGCCCCTGCTCCTTGGCGGCATAGAGCGCCTGGTCTGCAGCACTGAGCAAGGCATCAGCGGTTGGTGTCTCTTCCGGGTCATTAGGCACCAACGTAGCCACCCCCACACTAAGATGAACCTCGCGGGGCAACCCTTCGATACCCGATACCGCGGTGCGGAACCGGTCTGCCACGGCCTGGGCCTGGTTGATGCCGGCGCCAGGCAACAGCGCCACGAATTCTTCGCCACCGTAGCGGGCCAACATGTCGCTCCCCCGGGTCACGCCCTGCAGCGCCTCAGCCACGGCCTGGAGAGCAGTATCCCCCTCGCCATGGCCATATTGATCGTTGAATTCCTTGAAAAAATCCACGTCCATAAAGACCGCGGAAAGAGGTTCCCGGGTTCGCAAACTGCTGGCATGGGCCTGACGGAGAAACTCCATCAATACCATACGATTATTGAGGCCGGTAAGCGGGTCGGTTCGGGCCAGATCCGCCAGCTCCTGATTCAGTTGTGCCAGCTCATCGCGCTGTTCCAGCAGCGCCGTCTCTGCCAACACCCGAGCGGTGATATCTTCGATCTGGGACAGGAAATAGCGCGGTGTCCCATCACGGTGACGCACAATCGATACCGCCAGCAACACCCAGACAATATGCCCATCGCTGTGGAAATAACGCTTCTTCATCCAGTAGCTGTTCTTCTTCCCGTCCAGCAGGGCCTGGACATGGTCCATGTCGGTGTCCAGATCTTCCGGGTGGGTAATGGTCTGAAAATCGATTTTCAGCAGCGCCTCTTCGCTGTAGCCCACCAGCCGACACAGGGCCTTGTTTACCCGTAACCAGCGCCCTTCAGGCGACACAATCGCCATGCCAATCGCCGCAAACCGAAAGGCCCCTTCAAACAGCGCCACGCTTTGCTCCATCTCGTGGACGGCTTTTTCTCGCTGACGACGCAGGCTGGCTCGTTCTACCGCAAGCCCTATCGACTGAGCCATCAGTTCAAGGAACTCGATTTCTTCGATAGTGAACGGAAAAGGGCGAATCGCCGGGTCGCTAAAATTGAGGGTGCCAAATACCTTGCCGGCCACATGGATTGGCGCGGCAATATAGGATTCCAGCGCCATGCCCACATAGACCGGGTGGCTGCGCATATCTTCCAACGCGCCCACATGATGCAGGGCAACAGTCCCCTGCTTGTGAATCACTGTTGAGCAGTAGGTATCACCCAGCGAGAAGACATCGCCCACCTGGATTCCACCCGCCTCGGCATCTACGGCCAGCACCGTATACTGCTGATTCTGGATCCGGCTGACGATACCGACAGACAACCCGAGCAGGTCACAGCCGGCCTTCAGGTAAGCCTGGTACAGGCTGCCCAGATCCTGATGATCCTCCAGTGCCAACCGGTGTAATTCCCGAAGACTGGTGACACTGAAGTCGCGACGGTCATCCATGCCTCGCCTCTCCTGTTGCATTACGCTTCCCTGATAGTTATCCCATTGACGGGGGCGCAAGTAAAAAGGAGTTATGAAAAAGATGCATATCACTGGTCCGCATTTTCAGGCCACTGAAACAAAAAAGGCGCCATCGGCGCCTTTTCTGCAACTTTTTCCGGAAAATCAGTGCAATCGGAACAGGATCTGCAGCAATTGAATCCCCAGCAGCACCACCAGCGGGCTCAGATCAAAGCCCCCCATGGGCGGCAGCAACTTGCGCACGGGAGCCATCACCGGCTCCGTAATCTGAACAATGATCCGCACCACCGGGTTGTAGGGGTCAGGCGCTACCCAGCTAAGGATGACCCGGATCAGCACCGCCCAGAACACGTAGTTGAGAATCACGCTGGCCAGCTCTCGCAGGGCATAGAGCACCAACTGCCCCCCGATACCGCTGGGGAATCCGCCCACCTGGATGCCAAGAATGACCAGTGCCTTGAGAATAATGAGTGCCACCACCAGCACCAGCGAAGCCACGTCCAGACCACCATACCCCGGGATAATCCGGCGCAGGGGTTTGAGCAACGGGTTGGTCGCCTTGAGCACGAACTGGGAAATCGGGTTATAGAAATCGGCACGCGCCAACTGCAGCACAAACCGGGTCAGCACAATAAAAATGTAGGCGCTGAAGGCAAAGTCCAGCAGATAAATCAGGGCACCCTGGGGGTTCATGGATCACTCCGTTGGTCGCAACAGGGGGTAGAGTTTGGGGCAAGACGGGGGAAAATCAAGCTGTCAGCTGTGAGCTATGAGCTGCGAGAAAAAGACGCGCCACAGCCATCCTTTAACCCAATGCCATTCCCGCACTCAAACGATAAGGCGCGGGCACAGAGGTCGAAAATTGACACCTCTTCCCGCGCCTCGTAGCTGGTAGCTCACAGCTCGTAGCTGCTTTTTACCCGGCCAACTCTTCTGACCGCTCCCGCGCGGCGGCGACGGCGGCCTGAACCTGCTCGCGGAAACCCGCTTCCTCAAATACGTTCAGCGCAGCGGCCGTGGTCCCGCCCGGGCTGGTGACCTGTTGGCGCAGGGCATCCGGGCCGACTTCACTGGTAATGGCCAGCTGAGCGGCCCCCCAGGCGGTCTGCAGCACCATCTGGCGAGCGGTGGCGGCATCCAGCCCCTGGGCTTTGCCCGCTTCGATCAGCGATTCCATCAGCAAGAAGAAATAAGCCGGGCCAGACCCGGACACGGCCGTCACCGCATCCAGCTCTTTTTCTTCGTCGAACCAGAAGGTCAGACCCACAGAGCCCAGGATTTCCTTGGCCATGGCTTTTTGTTCATCGCTGACACCGGCTGCCGCAAACAGCCCGGTGGCCCCTGCCTGTACCAGTGAGGGCGTGTTGGGCATGGAACGCACCACCGGGGTCTCGCCTAGCCAGCTTTTCAGGTTGGCCACGGTGATACCGGCAGCGATGGAGATCACCAGCGGCTGGCGATCGGCGATCAGATCACGCAGGTTCTCACACACCTCCTGCATCATCTGCGGTTTCACAGCCAGCACCAGCACATCCACACGGCTGAGCACATCCCGGTTGTCGGCGCTCACGTGTACCCGGTGTAGCTGGGCCACTTCGTCGAGGCGATCCTTTGACGGGTCGCTCATCCAGATTCGGGCCGGGCGAATTCCTTTCGCCACCATGCCACCGGCCAGGCTGGTTGCCATGTTGCCGGCACCGATAAAACCGATCAGTTGCTGTGCCATAACTGCGTTGTCCTGTAGTTGTCGCGCAAGCGACACGCCAAAGCTAGCGGGCCGGGCGGGGGCCAAACAGGGCCGTACCCAGGCGAACCAGGGTGGCGCCTTCTTCGATGGCCACCCCAAAATCCGCACTCATGCCCATGGAGAGCGTGTCGAGGGCCGGCATTGTATTGCGCAATTGTGACAGTGTCATGGCGAGCTGTCGGAAAGCCGCCCGGTTGTTGTCATCACTGTCCGCCCGGGGGATCGCCATCAGGCCGCGCAGCGTCAGGTTCGGCAGGTCTACAATGGCCTTCGCGAGCTCGGCCACGCCCTCCAGGGGCACCCCGCTTTTGCTGGCTTCGTCGTCCACATTCACCTGTATACAGACCTGCAGGGGGGGCAACGTCTGCGGGCGCTGCTCGCTCAAACGGCGCGCCACCTTGAGGCGGTCGACGGAGTGCACCCAGTCAAAGCGGGCGGCGATATCACGGGTCTTGTTGGACTGGATCGGGCCGATGAAGTGCCACACCAACCCTCGCTCCGCCAGGGCATCCATCTTGTCGAGCGCCTCCTGGAGGTAGTTTTCACCGAAATGGCGCAGCCCCTGGTCCGCCAGCACCGCCAGCTCATCAGCACTGCGGGTCTTGCTGACTGCCAGCAGCTGTACCTGCTCCCGGGGTCGCCCGGCCTGTTCACAGGCGTCCTGCAGGGCGTGTTCAATCTCTTGCAGTGGGGTCTGTTCCGTCATGTTCGCTCGGTCAGTTGGGGCAAAAAGGGCCAGCGGCAGCGGTTGAGCCGTCTGGCGGCAGGCAGGTACCAGCCGACAATTCACCACACGGTTTCTTGAACGCCTCAAAAGGTCGGGTTACTTTAGGCATGCGACGATTTTCTGAGGCTCCCGGCCAATCGGGAGCCAACATAATAACAAAGGGCCGCCCAAGGCACCCTTTACAACGCCATAACAGCAAGTACACACCATGGATATTACCGAGCTGCTCGCCTTCAGCGCCAAGAACGGCGCCTCTGATCTTCACCTGTCCGCAGGTCTGCCACCCATGATCCGCGTTGACGGCGATGTTCGCCGCATCAACCTGCCGGCCATGGAGCACAAGGAAGTCCACGCGCTGATCTACGACATCATGAACGACAAGCAGCGCAAGGACTTCGAGGAATTCTTCGAGACCGACTTTTCCTTCGAGGTTCCCGGTGTAGCCCGTTTCCGGGTCAACGCCTTTAACCACAACCGGGGTGCCGGTGCGGTATTCCGGACCATTCCTTCCAAGGTACTGACCATGGAAGACCTGGGGATGGGCAAGGTGTTCCAGAAGATCTCGGAAATGCCGCGAGGCATTGTGCTGGTCACCGGCCCCACTGGCTCCGGTAAGTCCACCACGCTGGCGGCGATGATCGATTACATCAATAACACCCGTTACGAGCACATCCTCACCATCGAAGACCCCATCGAATTCGTACACGAATCCAAGAAATGCCTGGTGAACCAGCGGGAAGTCCACCGTGACACCCTGGGCTTCGCCGAAGCCCTGCGCTCGGCCCTGCGGGAAGATCCGGACATTATCCTGGTGGGGGAAATGCGGGACCTGGAAACCATTCGCCTCGCGCTGACTGCGGCGGAAACCGGGCACCTGGTGTTCGGCACCCTGCACACCACCTCAGCCGCCAAGACCATTGACCGGGTTGTCGATGTTTTCCCCGCCGAGGAAAAGTCGATGGTGCGCTCCATGCTGTCCGAATCCCTTCAGGCGGTGGTGTCACAAACCCTGATGAAGAAGAACGGTGGCGGCCGGGTGGCCGCCCACGAAATCATGATCGGTACCCCGGCGATCCGTAACCTGATTCGCGAAGACAAGGTGGCGCAGATGTACTCCGCTATCCAGACCGGTGGCGCCCTGGGTATGCAAACCCTGGATCAGTGCCTGCAGGGGCTGGTGCAGAAGGGCCTGGTGGCCCGGGAAGTGGCCCGCGAAAAAGCCAAGAGCCCGGACTCGATCTAACGAGGAGATGTCATCATGGAATTCGAAGAGCTCCTCAAACTGATGGTCCAGAAAGGCGGTTCCGACCTATTCATTACCGCCGGCGTACCTCCCAGCATGAAAGTCCACGGCAAGATTCTGCCGGTGACCAAGAACGCCCTCACCCCCGACATGACCCGGGATATCGTTTTCGGTGTGATGACCGAAAAACAGCGTAAGGATTTCGTCCAACAGCACGAGTGTAACTTCGCCATCTCCGCCCGCGGCATTGGCCGTTTCCGGGTCTCGGCCTTTTACCAGCGCAACCTGGTCGGCATGGTGCTGCGACGTATTGAAACCAAGATTCCCAATGTGGATGACCTACGTTTACCGCCGGTGATCAAGGAACTGGCCATGACAAAGCGTGGCCTGGTGATTTTCGTGGGTGCCACCGGTACCGGTAAATCCACCTCGCTGGCGTCCATGATTGGCCACCGCAACAAGAATTCCAAGGGTCACATCATCACCATCGAGGACCCCATCGAATTCATTCACCAGCATCAGGGCTGCATCGTGACCCAGCGCGAAGTGGGCATCGACACCGACAGCTTTGAAGTGGCGTTGAAGAATACCCTGCGTCAGGCGCCTGATGTGATTCTGATTGGTGAGATCCGCACCCGGGAAACCATGGACAAGGCCATCGCCTTCGCCGAAACCGGTCACCTGTGTCTGGCCACCCTGCACGCCAACAACGCCAACCAGGCGCTGGACCGGATCATTCACTTCTTCCCGGCCGATATGCACGACCAGCTGTGGATGGACCTGTCACTGAACATGAAAGGCATTGTTGCCCAGCAGCTGATCCCCACCCCCGACGGCAAGGGTCGCCGCGCGGCCATTGAAGTTCTGCTCGGCACGCCGCTGGTGCAGGATCACATCCGCAAGGGTGAAGTGCACATGCTCAAGGAGCTGATGAGCAAATCCCGCGAACAAGGCATGCAGACCTTCGACCAAGCCCTGTATGACCTCTATTCCGCCGGCGAAATCACCTACGAAGACGCCATGCTCCACGCCGACTCGCCCAACGATCTGCGCCTGATGATCAAGCTTGGCAACGAAACCGATGCCTCAAGCCTGGATATCGCCACACGCGGGTTGAGCATCGAGGACACGGAATAAAAGTAGTTAACAATTAACAGTGAAGAGTGAATAGCTACGCGGGGAAGCCCGTGCTGGCGGAAACGACAAGGCCGCGCCCGAATGATTGGGCGCGGCCTTGTCTTTTGGTTCATCGCGGATTAACGGGAATCGTCCACAGAAAAGTCCCTTCCGTAGGAGCGTCGCTGGCGGCGCGATAACCCACGTCGTAAAAGACTGATTTCCCACAGAGGGCACAGGGTTCACAGAGGAAAACCGTCTTCCTCAGTGAACCCTGTGCCCCCTGTGATGAAAATGCTTTTGATCCTGGTCTGGGATCGCGCCGCCACCGAGCGCAGCGAAGGAACGCCCGCAGGGCGGCCCCGAAGGGGTGAGCGGAGCGAATAACCGACGCTCACTACGGCAAGTGAGGGGGTTAAATCAGGCCTTTACCGGAAATCCGCGATGGCCGGGCCCGGCCCTTTATTCGCGGTGGAACCACCGCTCTCACAGTTTGGGTGGTCTGTGGTGGGAGCTTGCCTGCAAGCGATTAGCCCACCGGTCAGCGTCCCTTGAGGGCCCTCAGTAATGCGGTGGCGGGGCGTCTTCCACCTGGGTGGCAGCAAACGCTTCGCTCAAGTCCACCAGCCGATCGACCATCTTGCGACAGGCAGTTTCCAGCTCACGGATCTGGCGCTGTTGATCACTGACGATTTGGTTGAGGGATTCGATCAGGTCTTCCTGATAGGCCAGTTTGGTTTCGATATCAATCAAGCGGTCTTCGCTCATGGGAATCTCTCTATTGAGCTCCTGCGGAAATGGCTGGGGCAAGCAGCAAGACATCCCACCTGATCGCCTTGTCGCTTGCAGCGGTTCCCACCATTGTACTGGCCCTTTACCCACATTTCCGCTATGGTTTATTCCGTCTTGGGGGAGTAGTCGCTCGATCGCTTTCCACTGCCGTTTCACGGCACAAGCCTCAAGGTGGCCGTCAACATAGTTGCGCCTCATGCGCATGGCGTCCACGCCCGCACTGCCCTTCGGGCCACGCGGACTGACGAGACCTGAGACACGACTTGCATTCCGCTGGGGCGGGATTGGCAGGTGGTGTCTCATGTCAACGTTAATCCCGCCCCTCTGGAATAGCCTCAATGGAAGCCCTGTTCAGTTCCCTGTTGCTGGTTGCCCTTGGCGAAATCGGTGACAAGACTCAGCTACTGTCGCTGGCACTGATCCTTAAATTCCGCAAGCCCTGGCCCATTCTGGCCGGCGTAGTCGTCGCCACCCTGTTGAATCACGGCGCCTCGGTCTGGTTTGGCGACTGGTTGGCGGACACCGTCCCGATGGACTGGATGCGCTGGATTCTCGGCATCAGCTTTATGGCCCTGGGCCTGTG
This sequence comes from Alcanivoracaceae bacterium, assembly GCA_002706085.1. Taxonomy (GTDB): domain Bacteria; phylum Pseudomonadota; class Gammaproteobacteria; order Pseudomonadales; family Alcanivoracaceae; genus Alcanivorax. Next base: position 53,548 of record PAJO01000041.1, read on the forward strand.
GATGCTGATTCCCGATGACGATGAAGAGATCAAGGAAGAGCCGAAATACGGGCCTTTCCTCACCGCTCTCGTGCTGTTCTTCATTGCCGAGATCGGCGACAAGACCCAGCTGGCGACGATTGCCCTGGCGGTGCAGTTCAAGGACCAGTTCTGGCCGGTACTCAGTGGCTCGACCCTGGGCATGATCGCCGCCAACCTGCCAGTCATCTGGCTGGCCCACCAGTTTGGTGGCAAACAGTTCGAGCGCCGCGCACACCGGATTAGCGCCGCCCTGTTTTTCGGCTTCGGTATTCTCGCGCTGGTGACCTGACGGCCCCCCAGGCCTGCTACAATCCAACTTTGCGTATGTGCGTATTGCCAGCGCCCCTGTTTGCGAGTGAAACCATGGCCCTGACTGCCACCATCTACAAAGCCGAGCTGACCATCTCGGATATGGACCGGGACTACTACGCCACCCATAATCTGACGGTGGCGCTACACCCTTCGGAAACCGAATCGCGGATGATGCTACGCCTGATGGCGTTTGCGCTCAGCGCCCACGAAGACCTGACCTTCACCAAAGGGCTGTCGAGCACCGATGAACCGGATCTGTGGCAACGCAACCCCGATGACACTCTGGAGCACTGGATCGAACTGGGCATGCCCGACGAAAAACGCCTTCGCAAAGCCTGCGGCCTGGCGCGTCAGGTCACCCTCTACTGCTATGGCCCCCGTGCTCCGCAGGTATGGTGGGACAGCATCAAGAACAAGGTTACCCGGTTCGATAACCTGCGCGTTATCCATGTGAGCGCAGACAGTGAAGCCGCCCTCGCCGAGAGCACCCAGCGCAGCATGCAGCTGCAGGCCATGATCCAGGATGGCCAGGTGTGGTTCGGCAGCGCAGAGCACTCCGTAGAAATGGGGCTGGACCAGTGGTACCCGGCCAACCCGCACTGACCAACACTCTCGTGAAGGCTGTGCTACAGTCGGGATTCGCTGTCAGATACGGAGCATCGACATGCCTGCCACACCCCCGCCCTTGCTGGAAAATCTGGCCCGCCACTGGAAAGGCGTTCTCGTCACCGGCCTGATTTTTCTCCTGCTGGGGACCGGCGGCCTGGTCGCCACCGGAGTCTTCACACTGGTCGGGGTGTACTGGGTCGGCTGCTTGTTCCTGCTCGCTGGCGGGGTACAGATCGTTCATGCCTTTCGCACCCCCACCCTCAGTCGCAGCCTGCCCTTTCTGGTGATGGGTCTGCTGTATGCGCTGCTTGGTGCCTACATGATCGCCCATCCGATGATCGCTGCCGATGCCCTGACCCTGATCCTGGGCGCCGGTATCGCTCTGCTTTCAGCGGTACGACTGGCCATGGCCTGGCACCTGCGGCACGGCACCAACATCGCCCTGCCCTTGCTCAGCGGTGTCGTCGGGCTTGCCCTTGCCTGGATGATCTTCGCCCAGTGGCCGGAATCCGGTCAGTGGGTGATCGGCCTGTTCCTCGCCATTGAACTGATCATGAACGGCTGGACACTGATCATGGTGTCACTGGCCGCACGCCACTATCACGCAGAATAACAACCAGGCGCGATAACTACACAAAAACCGGGGGAAAAATGAAACGCATTGTTGGCATTGGCAGCGTGTTGCTAGTGATCATCGCGCTCGCCTGGAGCATGGATGACCGATTAAACCCGACCGCAGAAACCTGGCTTGATGACACGCCTCCGGACAGCCCGGCCTTCCGGTATTTTCTTGCGCTTGGCGCCGCCCCGGAGAAATCCGCCCAGGCCGAAGGGGAGCGACTTTATCAGGCGATGCTGGCTCAACCGGAGGTCACTTTCCCGAACCACTGGAGCGCGCTTCTTCAGCACCCACTGCTCTGCGATTATCGTTCTGATCCATCATGCCTTGCCAAGCAGAAAGCCAGCGCGGACACACAAGCCTTGCTTGATGAGCATGCGGTATTACTTGAGCGTTACCTTCACCTCATCTCTCTTGAGGAGTTTGCCAATCAGATTCCCGGAAACCGCATGATCGGGACCTTTCCGGAGTATTCACTGCTGATCGCGGCATCGCGACTGCAATCACTCAAGTGGTTAAAAACCGAAGACACAGCCCACTCTCTGCAAACGGAAATCCGCTACCTGCGTCAACTACTGACGGGAAGACACAGCCTGATCGGCAAGTTGATTGTGCGCGAGATACTGGTAGAAAAAATTGCACTTGCTGCACTTCTGACACAACAGGGAATGCCGATACACCTCGCCAGTTACCAGCTGAATGACGCAGAAAAAAGCCTTGAAAGCGCCATGAAGCAGGAGCTGGCAATGATCTTCAGCCTGTTCAACAACCTGAAAAAACAGCCCCGTGAGGAACAGGAAAGCTACCCGGAATACCTGGCGCGGCGTCTTGCCCTTCGACCCAACCATTCCATCAACCATGGCTTTATGCTCTATGAGCATTACGCCGAATTATCCCTGATGCCAGGCCACATCATTGCTGCGGATTCATTCAGTCCGCCTGGCTTCTCCACACTGGACACATTACGCAATCCGATGGGCTATTTTCTTTATCAGACTGGCACACCCGATTTCAAACCCTACCTGATCCGCATGATCCATCTCGACGCCCGGCTGCGGCTTCTTGGCATTGTTAATGGCCAGCTATCCGGGACGCCCGAGAATCCATGGGCACCTGAATCCAACCGCCCAGTCTATTCAGAACACGAGGTGTGCTTTGCCTTCGCGCCTGATACCGAACGATACCGTTCGTGTCTGCCGCTGATCACAGAGCCCCCTAAAGACTCCGCTGATTCACCCGCGCCATAAGCTGTTCCGCGCTTTCCTTGCGCTCGGAATAGCGGTCCACGAGATAGTCGCTACGGTCGCGGGTGAGGTAGGTGAACTTCACCAGCTCTTCCATCACATCGACAATACGGTCGTAGAAACCCGAGGGCTTCATGCGATCGTTGTCATCGAATTCCAGAAACGCTTTCGGCACCGATGACTGGTTGGGTATCGTCACCATACGCATCCAGCGACCCAGCACTCGCAATTGATTCACCGTGTTGAACGATTGCGACCCGCCACACACCTGCATCACCGCCAAGGTTTTTCCCTGGGTGGGACGGACCGCCCCCAGCGACAAAGGGATCCAGTCGATCTGCGCTTTCATGATGCCGGTCATGGCGCCGTGACGCTCCGGCGAACACCACACCATGCCCTCGCTCCAGCTCACCCGGTCACGCAGCTCTTTCACCTTGGGATGATCGACCTCTTCGCTGTCGGGCAATGGCAACCCATCGGCATGAAAGATGGCCGTTTCCGCGCCCATGGCTTCCAGAATCCGGGCCGCCTCCATCACCACAAGCCGGCTGAACGACCGCGAACGCAGCGAACCATACAGCAACAAAATGCGAGGTTTGTGCGCCGACGGCGTGTCGCGAAACACGGCATCCGCGGTCGGAACCCGGAAACAGTTGTTATCAAGATTGGGGGTATCACTCATTGAAATTGAACACTCCACACAATGGTGGAGATTGCCGAGACAATTTCCACCCTACGAAACCGTAGGGCGGAAATGGGCGCCAGCTCATCTCCGCCGTTCTGGTTTTCGCTATTAATTATTCACTGTTAACTATTAATTGCTTTTCTCAAACCAGTGAGAGGTACGATTAACAATCGCCACCAGTGACAACATCACCGGAACCTCTACCAGCACGCCCACGACCGTGGCCAGAGCCGCGCCGGAATGCAGACCGAACACACTGATTGCTACCGCCACCGCCAACTCGAAAAAGTTGCTGGTACCAATGAGGCAAGCGGGTCCTGCCACGTTATGTTTCAGACGCAGTTTTTTTGCCGCCCAATAGGCAATCACAAAAATGCCATAGGTCTGTATCAGCAACGGAATGGCAATCAACACAATGGCCATGGGTTTGGCCAAAATGGTCTCGGCCTGGAAGCCAAACAACAGCACCACTGTCGCCAACAGGCCCATCACGCTTACCGGTTTCAGAGCATGAACAAACTGCGCCACCCGCTCATCGCTGCCAAGCCACTGACGAGTCAAAAAGCCGGCGATGAGCGGCAATAACACATACAACACCACAGACAGCAACAACGTATCCCAGGGCACGGTAATGTCACTGACGCCCAGCAACAAACCGGCAATCGGCGCGAACGCAAAGACCATGATGATGTCGTTAACAGAGACCTGCACCAGGGTGTAATTGGCATCCCCGCGGGTAAGCTGGCTCCACACAAAGACCATGGCGGTACATGGCGCCACGCCCAGCAAGATCATGCCGGCGATGTATTCTGTAGCGGTTTGCGGGTCTACCCAACCGGCGAAAAACACCTTGAAAAAAAGCCACCCCAGCGCAGCCATGGTGAACGGCTTGATCAGCCAATTGATCACCAGTGTCAGTAACAGGCCGCGGGGATTCTTACCGACCTGTTTGATGGCGGTGAAATCAATCTGGATCATCATCGGGTAGACCATCACCCAGATAAAGACCGCTACCGCCAGGTTCACATGGGCGTATTCAAACCCGGCTACGGCTTCGAAGACACCCGGTATGACCAAACCAAGCCCTACACCCGCCGCAATGGCCAGGGCCACCCAGAGACTCAGATAGCGTTCAAAAAACGGCATTACTCGCTACCCATCTCACGGTGGATTTTCTGTGCACAAGCGACAAGACCGAGCCCATTCATGCTCTCAAGGTCCAGCGATGCCAGCGCTTCAATCCGTGCGTGCAGTTCGTTATAGGTGGTCTCGAACGCAGCGCGAATGGTTTCTTCGCTACCAGTAACGTGGGCCGGGTCTGCCAGCCCCCAATGCACCTTGGGCGTATCACCCAGCCACACCGGGCAGGACTCCCCAGCGGCGGCATCACACACGGTAATCACCAGATCAATCTGCTCCCCTTCCAGAGCATCCATGGTCTTGGAGCTGGGGTTATTCACGGCGACACCGTGACGCGCCAACACAGCCAGCGCGTTTTCATTAACGGTGCCAGTGGGCATGCTACCCGCGCTCAGGCCATGAAGCCGGCCTTGACCCAGATGATCGGCCAGCGCTTCGCCAATAATGGATCGGCAGGAATTGCCGGTGCACAAAAACAGAATTGTCAGGGGCGTATTCATATCCGTCTCTCAGCGTTAGCCGCAGCAAGCGGTGTTGGGAAGGGTAATGTTCAGGTCCTCACGGGCCGGAATCACCAGGGTGGCAATTACCTCGGCCGCCCATTGCGGCAATGCCGGGTTCAGCTGGTAATGCATCCAGGTGCCCTGACGGCGAGCCACTACCAGCTCGCATTGGCGCAGCTGGGCCAGATGCCGGGAAATGGTGGACTGCGGTGCCTGCAGGCTGTCTACCAGATCACACACACACACCTCACCCTGACCGTGCAGCAGGCAGATCAGGCTGAGACGGGTGTCATCACCCAGGCATTTGCACAATTGGGTCGGTGTCATCATGGCCGCTGGCATCCCTATATCTATATATCCGGAAATACGGATATTAAAGGTGCAAGCTACAAGCTTCAAGCTGCAACGCGGGAAAGATTTATTCCCGCGGGCAGGCATGTGGCCGCGCTTAGAAGCACAACCTTGCCGTAGGAGCGTCGCTCGCGGCGCGATTCTGGCGCTGGATCAGAAACCTTTTCACCACAGAGGCCACAGAGCACACAGAGATAACCCTTGTTTTAACTCAGTGATCTCTGTGGCCTCTGTGGTAAATCCGCCTTTAAAGGCGCAAGGTAATCGCGCCGCGAGCGACGCTCCTACGGAAATCCAAACAAAAAACCCGACCTTGTCGGGCCGGGTTTTCCTTGTAGCTTGTAGTTTGTAGCTTGTAGCTTAAGGCTGCTCTACTTTTTCAACTTCGCTTCAATCTCGTCCACGCTGATGTGGCGCACATCCTTGCCTTCCACCAGATAGATCACCTGCTCGCCAATATTGCGGGCGTGATCACCAATGCGCTCCAGCGCGCGCAGCGACCAGATGATGTTCAGTACCCGGGAAATGGAACGGGGATCTTCCATCATGAAAGTGACCAGCGAGCGCATGGCACTGCGGTATTCCAGGTCCACTTCCTTGTCTTCGGCAGCCACTTCCAGCGCTTTTTTGGCATCAAAGCGTGCAAAGGCATCCAGCGTATCGCGCAACATGTTACGCACGTGGTTACCGATATGACGAACCTCCACATAGCCTCGCGGAGACTCACCCTCTTCCGCCAGCTGCTGCCCCATACGGGCAATCTTGGCGGATTCGTCACCGATGCGCTCCAGGTCTGACACCGCTTTGGTAACCGCGATAATCAACCGCAGATCCGACGCCGCCGGCTGGCGCAGCGCCAGCACCTTGGTGCACTCCTCGTCGATCAGCATTTCCAGCTTGTCGACCTTGTCCTCGGTTTCCATCACCTTTTCCGCCAGGGCGGAATCGGCCTGCAGCAATGCCTGCAAGGCATCCACCACCTGCTTTTCTACCAGGCCACCCATCTCCATCAGGTTGTTGCGGATGGATTCCAGGGCTTCGTTGAACTGGGATGAGCTGTGCTCACCAAAATGCATGCGATCCATGATCCTGCTCTCCTTGTGCCTTAACCGAAGCGGCCGGTGATATAGGCTTCTGTCAGATCGTGTTCCGGCTTGGTGAACACGGTATCGGTATCATTCATTTCCACCAGACGCCCCAGATGGAAGTAGGCGGTACGGTTGGAGACACGGGCCGCCTGCTGCATGGAGTGGGTCACGATGGCAATGGTGTAAGACTGGCTGAGCTCAGCAATCAACTCTTCGATCTTGGCGGTGGCAATGGGATCCAGCGCAGAACAGGGCTCATCCATCAGCACCACTTCCGGGCTCACGGCAATGGTACGGGCGATACACAGACGCTGCTGCTGACCACCGGACAGGCCAGTGCCAGGCGAATGCAGACGGTCCTTCACTTCATTCCACAAACCCGCCTTTTGCAGGCTGGTTTCCACGATTTCGTCCAGGTCATATTTCTTGTTGGCCAGGCCGTGGATACGCGGGCCATAGGCCACGTTATCGTAAATGGACTTGGGGAACGGGTTCGGCTTCTGGAACACCATACCCACCCGCGCACGCAGCTCCACCACATCCAGCTTGGGATCGTAAAGATCCTGATCTTCCAGATGCAGGTTGCCCTTTACCTGACAGATATCAATGGTGTCGTTCATGCGATTCAGGCAGCGCAGGAAAGTGGATTTACCACAACCGGAAGGACCGATCAGTGCCACCACTTCGTTCTTGCCGATGTCCAGGCTGACGCCATGGATGGCCTGCTTCTCGCCGTAGAACACCTCCACGTCACGCATGCGCATCTTCGGGTTGTCCACGTAAGGGGTCCCGACCGTCTGGTCCGGATAGCGGATTGTCTCGTCCATTGCCTGTTCACCTTCAATCTGGTCAGCCAGCTTCGCGTTACCTGGCGCTTTGTCATCAAACTTTTCTGCAGTATCCATGATTCTTACCTCGTTACCAGCGCCGCTCGAGGCGCTTGCGCAGGAACACCGCCAACGTATTCATGGCGATCAGGAAAGACAGCAGCACCATGATGGCTGCCGAGGTCAGGGCCACGAAGGATTGCTCCGGGCTATCGGCCCACAGGTAAATCTGTACCGGCAGCACGGTGGAGGGATCCAGCGGGCCACCCGGGACGTCCACAATAAACGCCACCATACCGATCATCAGCAGCGGAGCCGTTTCACCCAGCGCCTGGGCCATACCGATAATGGCACCGGTGAGCATGCCAGGCAGGGCCAGTGGCAGCACATGGTGCAACACCACCTGCATTTTCGAGGCACCCAGGCCCATGGCCGCTTCGCGGATGCTCGGCGGCACCGCCTTGATGGCGGCACGGCTGGAAATAATGATGGTCGGCAGCGTCATCAGGGTCAGCACAATCCCCCCTACGACCGGCACCGAACGGGGCAAACCGAACAGACCAATAATCACTGCCAGCCCCAGCAAACCGAAAATGATGGAAGGCACTGCGGCAAGGTTATTGATGTTCACTTCAATGAAATCGGTGAACTTGTTCTTCGGGGCGAATTCTTCCAGATAGATCGCCGCTGCCACGCCGATGGGGAAGCTCAGCAACAAGGTCACCAGCATCGTGAAGAACGAACCGGTCACCGCGCCCCAGATACCCGCCAGCTCAGGCTCGCGGGAATCCCCGTGGGTAAACAGGGACTGGTTCCACTGCAACTCCACCCGGTCCTGCGCTTCCAGACTCTCGATCCAGCTCTTCTGGTTATCACTGAGACGGGATTCCAGGCGGTCATCCTGGGCGGACTTCACGTACACATCCACATCGTCATCCGCCAGCAGCCACAGAGTGACGCTCTGGCCCATCAAGGAAGGATCTTCCTTGAGCATGTCCCGCAGTTCATAGCCCGCCCCGGTGCTGATCAGGCTGTACAGCTCACGTCTTTCCTGACGGCCGCTGGCAGACGGAAATTCTTCACGCAGGGCATTGCGAATCACGCCATCGTAGTTGGCAAAATTGAGCTGCTCTTCGTCGCGGAAATCGCTGATGTCCAGCGTGTCCTGATCGAAGATCACCTCCATTTTCACGTAGGTTTCGAAAAAGGCGCTGTGCCCTTTGCCGATGATATCCGTGAACAGCAGCACCAGGGCCAGCAGGCCAAAACCGATAGCCGAAACGCCATAGGCCTTGAAGCGTTTTTCGGCACGGTAGCGCTTGCCCAGTGACTTGCGAACCTGTTCGGTCGTCTTGCTCATGTCAGATCCCCTAGTCGTACTGTTCGCGATATTTCTTCACGATGTGAAGCGCAATCACGTTGAGTAGCAGCGTGGTAATGAAAAGCATCAGGCCCAGCGCAAACGCCGCCAGCGTTTTGGCGCTGTCGAATTCCTGATCGCCTGTAAGCAGCGTCACGATCTGCACCGTGACCGTGGTCACCGCCTCCAGCGGATTGACGGTCATATTGGCTGCCAGCCCTGCGGCCATCACCACGATCATGGTTTCACCAATGGCACGCGACGCGGCCAGCAGAATACCGCCCATGATGCCCGGCAACGCTGCCGGGAAAATGACCTTCTTGATGGTTTCGGAACTGGTGGCACCCAGCCCCAGCGATGCGTCGCGCAGGGCTTGCGGTACCGCCGTGATCACGTCATCCGCCAGCGACGACACAAACGGGATGATCATCACGCCCATCACCAGGCCTGCCGCCAGTGCCGACTCGGAGGCCACATCGAGACCAATCGATTCACCGAGCTGACGAATTACCGGGGCCACCGTGAGGGCAGCAAAAAAGCCGTACACCACCGTGGGCACCCCGGCCAGGACTTCCAGGGCAGGCTTGGCAAACGCGCGCACTTTGGCAGGCGCGTATTCAGCCAGATAGATAGCAGACATCAGCCCCACCGGCACCGCCACCAGCAAGGCGATGGCAGAAATCAGCAAGGTCCCCACAAACAGGGGAATGGCGCCGAAAGACCCTTCAGAGGCAACCTGATCGGCACGCAGTGCGGTCTGCGGGCTCCAGTGCAGGCCAAACAGGAAGTCCGTGGCCGGCACCTTGCCGAAGAAACGAATGGACTCGAACAGCACCGACATGAGGATGCCAACCGTGGTGAGGATGGCGATAGTGGCACTGAGCATAAACAGAGTTTGAAGAACTTTTTCTACCTGCTGCCGCGCACGCATTTGCGGCGAAATCTTCACCCAGCCCCAGGCAGTGCCCAGCATCGCCACCACAATCACAACGACCGTGACTGCCATGGTATTGAGCTGACGCAGGCTATTCAGTTTCTCCGCTGCCGCCGCGACCTCCGGCGATACCGAGGCCGGAGAAAGCGCGCCACTGGCCACATTGCTGATCTGATTGAGCATCAGGTTCGCAGCGGAGCCGTCCACCGGCTGGCTGGCCGCCGGCAGGCTTCCCATCACCATGTTGCGAATCAGGGTGTCATCAAACGCCAGCCAGGCGCCCAGCACCACCAGTGCCGGGATAGCACACCAGATTGCCGTACGCATGGCGTAGTAGAACGGCAATGAATGCAGGTGGCGGATGCCGCCCAGCGGTCGTGCCAGGGCAAAGGAACGGCGGTGGCCCATGTAATAGGCCCCGGCGATCATTACCACCAGCAGCAACAGCAGATTACCGGTTTGCATGGTGTTCTCCGTTTAGGTTTTTTCTCCAGTCAACGCAGCAATAATGACGCACCGTTGACTGCAAAAAAAATGTCATAAATTCGATCGCTGGTTAAAAAGCCCGGTGACGAATCGCCACCGGGCTGAAAGCATCCTTGCTTTTTCTTCTCTTCCAGAACTCAGCGCTTAGTGCAGCTCGGCATCGGTCATGGATACCAGGCCACGAGCCTGTTTCTGCATGTCGCCGCGCAGATCGTCGCTCAGCGGGATCATGCCTTTCTCGGCCAGGTAACCCTCACCGCCCCAGGCTTTCTCGCTGGTGAATTCCTTCACGTAGCCTTCGATGCCCGGTACCACACCCACGTGAGCTTTCTTCACGTAGAAGTACAGGGAGCGGGATACCGGGTAGTCGCCAGAGGCAATGCTATCAAAGGTCGGGGCCACACCGCCTACTTTAGCGCCCTGTACCTTGCCACGGTTCTGATCCAGGAAGGAGAAACCGAACACGCCGAATGCGTTGGGGTTCTTTTCCAGCTTCTGAACGATCAGGTTGTCGTTTTCGCCCGCTTCGACATAGGCACCGTCTTCACGGATGCTGCGACAGATTGCCTTGTACTTGGACTTGTCTTCGCCCTTGATGGCCTTCAGCCAGGGGAAGGTCTTACAGCCGCCTTCGATGGCCAGCTCGTTGAACGCGTCACGGGTACCGGAAGTCGGCGGCGGGCCGAGAACCTCGATCTTGGTGTTCGGCAGCGCCGGGTTCACTTCTTTCCAGGTCTTGTAGGGGTTAGCGACCAGCTTCTCACCGCCTTTCGGATCCGGAACTTCCTTGGCCAGCGCCAGGAACAGATCACGCAGGGTGACGTCCATGTGCTTGCCTTTGGAAGAGTTGGCAAACACGATGCCGTCATAACCGATAACCACTTCGGTGATGTCCTTCACGCCATTTTCCTGGCACTGGGCAAACTCGGACTTCTTCATGCGACGGGACGCGTTGGTCACGTCAGGGTGCTGGGTCCCCACACCCGCACAGAACAGCTTCATGCCACCGCCGGAACCGGTAGATTCGATTTTCGGGGTCGGGTTGGAAGAGCTGCGACCGAAACGCTCAGCGACGGTGGTCGCGAACGGGTACACAGTGGAAGAACCCACGATGGAAATGTAATCACGGGTGTCGGCAGTGGCCGGGGCGCTGGCGAAAGCCAGGGCAGCGGCGGCGCTCGCCAGGGTTGCTTTGATCTTGAAGTTCACAATAAGCCTCCAGTTACATGGCACCGGCGATGATTGTTTTGGTCCACCCCGGTTGTTCTAAATGTTGCAAGCCAGTTCATGTTTCAGCACAGCGCATCCTAGAGACGCTTTATGACAGCCACATTACACCCATGTAGCAATTCGATTTTTTTCATTTGCCTGATCATTGCCAGAAACGGAAAACCCGCCAACCACGGGGCCTGACGGCTGAAAAGTGTGGCCAGGGGAGCCTCTGAATAACTCTTTGCGTGCTCAGTCTTTCAGGCTGGTTCGCAATCTAGGCGCGATTTTGAAGGTGTATGTCCATCCATCGAAAAAGCGCAACAACGAGTGCGGACCAGCCTGGAAGACCCAAAGGGCGCGGCCTGAAGCGCACATCTGCTGCGCCTTGCCTCTAGGAAAGGGAGCCACCCTTACCGTCGAGACAAGACACAACAGC
>PAJO01000042.1 GCA_002706085.1 Alcanivoracaceae bacterium
AGGACACGCTGCTTCCAGGAGCGAACGGCCTCCCCGGTAACGGCGATACCATATTCATATGGTGTGGAGGCAACATACAAGGAGCGTCGCTCGCGGCGCGATCCCCAACGCCCAAAATCGCGCCGCCAGCGACGCTCCTACAAAGAAACCGATCCGCTCTCTGTGCCCTGGTGATGCCACCTGTGGGAGCTTGCCTGCAAGCGATTCTTCCCCCATCGCCTGCAGGCAGGCTCCTACACACAAATAGAAAACACTCGACAAGGAGCGTCGATGATGCGCTACGCTCCTACGGCAAGCTATCAGGCTTCTCCCTCAAATCCGAACCAAAAAAAACGGGTACCCGAGGGGGGTACCCGTCAAAAGACACCACTAAGGGGTTAGCGGTGTGCGCTACAACACTGTTTGGTGCTCAGTCGGCCTTTTTCTTGCGCAACTGACGCTTAACCGGTGCCTTGTCTTCCGCATCATCCAGTGCCCTGGTGAGCTCTTGCACCCGTTTTTCCAGCTCTTCAACTTCACGTTTGTTAGGCAAGCCCAAGCGGGACAGCGCCTTGTTCAAACGATCATCGAAGGCCTTCTCCATCTTTTCCATGGTTTCGCCGGTGTGATGACGAACCCGTTCCTTTATTTCTTCGACCCGGGACTCGGTCTTGTCCTTGGTCTGCTTTTCCACTTCACGCCCGGCTTCAACCAAGGCATCGAAAAAGCCACTACCCTCTTCTTCCGCGCGAGCGAAAGCGCCCAAACCGGCCAGCCAGATCTGGTGGGTATACTTGCGAATGTCTCTAGACGCCCCTGTCAGGGCTTTCAACGGGCTGACGCGCCCTTCTTTTTCGTTCTGATTATCGGACATGGTCCAAACTCCCGAAGGCAATTCCACGAGCGAATGCAGCGGGAAAACAACACACAACATCGTCAACGCAGAGAGAAGTATAAGAGGGTGACACTGAAGGGTGGCAGTTTTCTGTCAGACAATCGTTCAAGACAGAATCAAGTGCCTACATTTTATCCGTATTTGTTACCTTTGCGGCTCGTCGTCGTCATCCCGGTTCGGCCGGCGCCCGCCAATCAGGCCCACACCACGCGCCAAATCCATGGCCCGGTCACGAATCACCTCCCGGGAACGGCCAGTGAGCAGGTCGACAAAACGCTTTCGCAAACGCTCTTCCAGCCGATCTGCCCCCTCTTCCAGACGACGATCAATCTTTCGCTCGATTCTGGGGCCAAGAATGAAGTGCCCTACCAACCCCAGAACCAGTAGCGTTAGCAGAGATGACGCTACTGCAGCTGCAAATAACAACCACCCCAGTGTGGTGACGTCGATCTGCAGCGTTTCCACTTATGATACCCCGAACATGAACACCAGCTGGAAGACCCCGGCCATGGCGCCGAGGAAGCCCCCCACCACAATGAGGATCCACTCGTCTTCCTGAAATGCCGGCCGCAACAGATCCTGGAATTCCCCGGAGCTGAGCGCCTGCATGCGTTCGGACATGATTTTTTCGACGATGGCACCACGTTCGCGGTTGAAGCCCTGATCCTCAAATGGCTCGACGGCAAGATCCACCGCTTTCTCTTCTACCGCTTTTTTCAGGTCTGCATACCCTTCCGGTCCAACCGTGAGCTGAGCAGCCGTGCGCACAACGCCACCATTGAGCAACGGCTTGAGGTGCCGTTTGATGAGGGCCTTGGTGCGGTCGCCGCGGGGCCCATTCACCACCTGGTACATGATATTGCGCAGGGTGATCACTTCTTCAGTGGACAGGCGGGCAAACGACTCTGCCACATCTTTCTGACGTTTCAGGAACAGGCCCTGAATCCGGAAAGGGCCAACCTTCACCGGGTTAAGCGGACGGAAAATCAGGTTCAACGCCAGCCAGTTGGTCGCAATCCCGACTAGAAATCCAAAAAGCGGCAACACCCAGTTACTAGGCATCAGGATAAACACCGGCACCTGAATCAGACCAAACAGAAACCCGAAGTACAGTCCCGAGTTGGTCACGAAGCGGAATTCTGGATCACCCACTTCGCGGAACATCTGCACCATGAGCTGCTTGTCTTCGCTCATCTGGGTGACAACCATGTGCTTCATGTCCACCAGGCTGTCCAGATTACGACTGATGTCATCGACCACATTGTCCATCACCGCAGGGATGGCACGGCGAGCACGGCTGTAGACCCGCTTGCGCACCAGCAAGGGGAGGTTCTCCCACAGCACTGCGTTGCGCTCGGTCATTACCTCATCGGTGTATTCTTCGATACGGGATTGAATGGTCCGGGTAAGGTGAGCAGCGATCTTCTCGGGTTCCATTTCCCGGAAGAATTCGTCCAGACTGCCGAGTTTTGACAGCGCCTTGTCGACGACGATGCCAGCCATTTTTTCCACTTTGGAAGGGATAATCCCCTGCCAGCCAAAAAACGGGCGGATCCCCAGAAACTCCAGGGGATAGAAGGTCATTTGCACGGCCATCCAGTTGGTTGTCCAACCAACGGCACCGGCAATAAACGGGATACTGACGTACTTCCAGAAATCCGGGTACGAAAGCAACGATTCCAGCATTTAAAAACTACTCCCCTCCAAGGGCCACCGTACTGTACAGACAGTGTGCCAAGGCAAACAGGTCCCGCTTTCTGCCATCCCGGTCAATAAAGCCAATGTTGTTTATTTATGAAAGTGCATAGTATAGGGAGCTGTCTTCCCAAATATAAGCAAGATAACGTAATTTTTAGAAACCGGGTGGACGCGAATAAGCCATTCGCGCACCAATTCAGGACAGGAAACCCCGTCGTTTATGCCTCAAAGTGGTAGTTTTCCCCAGCTCATTGTGCTTGGTGGACTGGAGAGTGCCCTTAACCAGGCGCTTACCGGCACCCAGACCGGGCGCGAAAAACTCGCAGCCTTGCACGGCACGGTTGTGCGCGTGCGTGCCGAGCGGCCGCTGTGGGTTTTGTATGTCCTGATTTATGAGGACGGGGTTGAACTGCTGACCGACTACGAAGGTGCCGTGGATGTTCGGGTCCGGGCCCCGCTGGGCGCACTGGTGCACTGGTTGTTTGCCCGCGAGCCGCTGTCTGATCAATCCGCCATCCGCGTTAATGCCAGCGACGAGCATCTTGCTCGCCTGAATGACCTGATCGAAACCTTCAGCCTGTGGCCACTTATCCGCAATTGGCTCGATGACCATGTCCGCCTAAAGGAACTGCTAGGCCTGCTGCGTCGTGAAGACCCGGTCTGGCTGGAGAAACTGGCCACTCTGCCAGCCGATGTGGGACAGCTCGCGGAGCAGGTAGCTCGCCAGCAGCTGTTGCAGGAAGACATCCTTGAGGAATTGCAGCAACTGCGCGGCGACCTGAAACGGGCCCGCCGCCTTGATCAGTTCTTTAGCCTGACAGGCATGCTGCTGATCCTGTTCTCGGTCCTGAAAACGGCAGGCCTGTGGGAAACCAGCTGGCATGCCCTGCAACAAGATACGCTCTCGCTAGCCATGCTCAGCCTGGGCATTGCCTGCCTTGTGGCTCGGCTCATTCCGGGAAAACGCTAATCCCGATCCTTGCGAGGGCTGCCGAAAATCTGGCCAAGTCGTTCACTCACCAATTCGGCACCCGTACGGGCAAGGCTGCGGCTGGCACCCTCCAGCACCTCCCGTGACGGTAAATTACGCACGCCTTCCACCAACCCGCGACGCACCCCCTCTTCCACTCGCTCGGAAATCACCTGGGCGGCGTTTTCTACCTGTTCGTCCAGCTCCCTCTGGAGGTTATTGCGAAGGCGAGGCTGAAAATAGAAGTGCCCCCACAACGCAACGACAATCAATGTAATCAGCGAACTGCTGATGGCAGTGGCAAGCATCCAGAAAACGGACATGGTCCTGACCTCAATCGGGTTTGGAACGCCGGAGTCATGGCTACGCCCTGTGCGTAACAAAGGCCGGCATTGTTGTTAAATAAAGTATGCACCTCATGCCAACCCACAGTGAAGGGATTAAAGTGAACACTCGTCGGCAGGACGCCGGCGCATTCCGACACAAAGCGAAGGAGCGCATCTTACCGTGAGGTTAAAAGGTGCCAATGACTGTCGCGACAAGAACAAAAAGCCAGGAAAGTCATAGTCAGTTAGCCATTCGACAAGCCCTCTCCCTGTGCCGCCGACATGAACAACCCATCAGTCTGCTGGCCATCGAGCTCTCTGAAGTGGCCGCCCTCTCTGTCGAGATTGGCCAGGACCGAACCCAGGCCGTTGCCATGCATGTAGGTCGCATCCTCAACAGCCATAAACGCTGCGAAGATATATTGCTGCGCTATGCCAGCGGCAACATCATGCTCGCCATCCTTCCGGCCACCTCTGCCAGCGGCGCCCGGGCCGTGGCCGAACGACTGCTGTCCCATTTCAAACAGCCATTGCAGATGGATGAATTCCAGATAGAGGTACCTTTGCGCGTTGGCGTTCATACTTCTCAGAACAACCGACAGATCACAGCCAACCGGCTGGTCAACGATACGGTCAAACTGCTGCGGCAGCCGGCATCGCACGATGCCATCCTGTTATCACCGCAAACCCAGACGCTCCTTGCCAACAGCACGCAAGCAAGCACCGAACCCGACATTGTTAATGAACTGCTCCAACAACAACAGGACAACAGCGCAAGCGCGTTTATTGACACGCTCATGCCTGCGCTCACCGCCATGGCAGAGGAAGACAGGATGGTTTTGGTGGACCGGCTGCTGGATCTTTCTACCCGCACGCCATCACGGCTTGCGTGCCAGTAACACTGCCCGGCGTGGGGCCGGGTACCCTTCACGGGTTCGGGTCGGGTCATCCGGGTCAAGAAAGTCTGGCAGGGACTGAAAACGCATCCACGGCGTGGCGTGCTGCTCTTCCACAGTGGTTACGGCTTCGTCAACACAACGTACATCGGTAAAGCCACAGCGCTCCAACCAGCGTGTCAGCATGGCCACCGACGGCAGGAAAAACACATTGCGCATCACCGCGTAACGATCTTCCGGCATCAGCACGGTGCGCTCATCGCCTTCCACCACCAGGGTTTCCAGCACCAGCTCCCCTCCGGGAAAGAGCGCTCCCTTCAATTCCAGAATATGGTCCAATGGTGATCGGCGGTGATACAACACCCCCATGGAAAACACCGTATCGAAATTCTGCTGCTCCGCAGGCAATTCTTCCATTCGCAGCGGCAAAAACCAGACAGGAACCTCCGGCGCGTATCGCTTCACCGCAAGATACTGGACAAGAAACAGGATGGTCGGGTCGATCCCCACGACCTGACTCGCCCCCTCTGCAGCCATGCGCCAGCAGTGATAACCACTACCACACCCCACATCCAGTACACGGCGCCCGTCGAGCGGCGAAAGATGCGGCGCAACCCGCTGCCATTTCCAGTCAGACCGCCATTCGGTCTCCACCTGCACGCCAAAAAAGTTGAACGGCCCCTTGCGCCAGGGGATCAGCCCTTCCAGCGCGGCTTTCACTCCTTCAAGGGGATGCTCACCCGATTCACCAAGTGTCAGGGTGTCTGCGCCAAGCTGGTGGAACGCAGGCCCCGGCGGCAAGGCCTGCAACGCGGCCATCCAGCGCGACAGATCCCCATGGGGCTTGTCGATTAACCGGGACCGGGTCAGCGCCAGCAGGGTATCTCGTGTTGACGGTGAGAACGTCTCTCCCAGCGCTTGCCCGCATTCATCAAGATAACGTTCGAGCATCAACGCACCGCCAACAGAGACATGAAATTAAAGCAACGAAACCAGACATGGATCTGACGATAACCCGCCTGCCGAAGCCGCGCCTCGTGAGCGGCCAGGGTTTCCGGTATCAACACGTTTTCCAGCGCATTACGCTTCTGGCTGATTTCCAGCTCCGAGTAGCCATTGTTTCGTTTGAACGCATGATGCAACTCGATCTGCTGGGCATCTTCCTCAGCCTCTTCGAAACGGATTTTTTCCGACAGCACCAGAATCCCTCCGGGTACCGTCGCCTCCGCCAGGCGCCGAATCAGATCATCACGCTGCGCCAGCGGAATAAACTGCAAGGTGAAATTCAACACCGCCATGGAGCAGGGGTCGAACGACAGGGACGCTACATCCGCCTCAGTCAACGTGACCCGCTCGGCCAACCCTGCCTCCCGCAGCAGGACACCTGCCTGCTCAATCATGGCCGGGGAATTATCCACCGCCACGATGGGCACCCCAACCTCACGGGTCAGTGCCGCCATGGCCGTCGTCGCAGCCCCCAGCGAACTGCCAAGGTCATACAGACAGGTGCCGGCCTGGGCGTAGCGCGCCGCCAGCACCCCGATCATGTCGATCATGGTGGGATACCCGGGCACCGAACGCCGAATCATATCGGGAAACACCTTTACGACGGTTTCATCGAAGGAAAACCGGGCCACCTGATCATGGGCCGTGGCGTAGATGCGATCCTGCTGGTCTGACATAGCAATCCTGGATAACGGTCAAGGGCGCGATTATAGCTGCCTGATCCCCTGCTGTTGAGGGCCGCCCGATTAGCGCCTTATCGCAGCGCAAACACCGCCACTGTGACACCCGCGGAACCACACAGGAGGCTGACGTCCAGCCAGTCGCACATCTCGTCGTCCCGGGTAAACCATAAAAAAGCCCGGCAGAGCCGGGCTAAAAGAATACAGAAAACAACAAAGGGTTATTTGAGACTCAGGCGCAGGTTCGGATTGAAGTCTTCGTCCGCAAGGTCATCCAGATAGGCATTCACGAATTCCCGGGTATCCACACTACCCCGCTCTCCCAGACGAGCCATGGCTTCACCCAGGCTCAGGGGTTGGCCATCCAGATTGACGGTAGTGCCAGACAGGCTCAGCCCCATATCAATAACGGCGTATTCGAGGTTCTCGGCATGCATGCCATTCACCATGTGGCTGAGTACGGTCTGACCGTCAGCGCAAGATACGGACAGCAGCTCTGCGCCGGCGGTCAGCGCCACTTCGCCACTTTCGATCATTTCGTCAACCAGTGCACCGTAGGCGCTTTCCTGGCTGGCGGCCTGACAAAGACGGCTGGCGCTACCTGAAGTCAGTTGGGCCTGTGACACGGATGAAACGGCAGCCAGCAACAACACCATCAACGTACGCATGTGGGATCCCTCGAACCACGATGAAAGAATGAGCGAATTATACGAACAAATAGTTACCTTTGGTAACCACAATCCTGTAAAAAGGTTTAAATTGTATGACAATCCAGTCCTTTTTTCGTATCCAGGGTGTCACATAACCGTCATTCCCGGTGACTACCCTTTGCCGGGTCGGTCAGGGAACGATTCGGCACAACCTTTGCTTGGCCTTTCAAGTGTATTGGGAATAGCAGTGAAACCGTCTCATCCCGCTGATGTCAGGAGTCCTGAAGTATGACTAGCGAAGCAATCCCTGTCGTATCCACCCCCGTACGACTTGTCCCATCGCTGCCGCTGCTTGCCCCCGGTTTGAGTGGCAGCGGCCTGCTAATGGTCACCGACATTCGTCTGCAATTGTTGGGCATGGCACTGTTTTATGGCGGGTTACTGTTGGCCGCCGCCGGAACCGCACATCACGTAATCGCGCCCCCCCCCCTTTCCGGAACACTGACCGCCATGCTGCTGCTTTTTGTGGCAACCTTGGGCATGTCTCCTGCACTGCCAGAATCAGTGCAGGATGTATTGGTCGTACTCCTCCCGTAGGACGACAGGAAATTCAGGGGTTCACACCCAGGAAGTCGGATAACGCCCGTTGTAATGCAGCCAACGACAGCGGTTTGATCAACTGACCGGACATCCCCGCTTCGCGAATAGGCCCCGCCTGCTCTGCCACTGCGTGAGCACTCAGCGCCAGAATCAGGCAGGGCTCCCAGCGCTCACGGCGCTCCAGATTGCGGATCTCCCTGGCGCAGCGAAAGCCATCCATGACCGGCATATCCAGATCCATCAGGACCAGATCAAACCCGCCTTCCGCAGCATGATAGGACTCCAGCGCCAAAGCACCGTCTGCCGCGATGTCGATCTGATTCACCCCCAGTCGTTCCAGATATCCCCGGGTCACCATCTGGTTGACCGGGTTGTCCTCTGCCACCAGCACCCGCAACTCTGCAGTACGCTCCGGCACCTGCCGCCGCGTGAGCACAGGAGGAACCGACATGGATGCCCCGCTGAACAGCAGCAGCAGCTCATGCACCGTCAACACAGAGCGTCGCAGCAGGGACACCCTGTCTGGCAGGCCCTCCGGTTTTTCGTAACGCATCCCCACCAGTAGCACCACGTGGATATCCGGGCACTGGCTCGCCGCCACCGCCAACTGCTCCTCCAGCACCGTCAAGGGAGGCAGCCCATTCACCAGCAGAATTGGCGCCCCCTTCGTGGCATCAAGTTCTGGCAGGGGCGCCCCCGGAACGAGAGTCTTGATGGCGGCAAAGCGGGGATCGTCATTCAACCAGTCCCGCAAGCTGCCCTGATAGTCCCACAGCCAGGCAGGGGGGGCCGGTACTTGAGCCATGGGCACCGCATCCTGCTCTACCGGCAACTGGATCGAGAAGCTGAATCGTGCCCCTTTGCCAGGGGCGCTCTTCACACTGATCTCGCCGCCCATGAGCGCGACCAGCTCACGGCTGATAGACAGCCCCAGTCCGGTGCCACCATAGTGACGGGCCGTGTCCGGTGAGGCCTGGGAAAAACGCTGAAACAGACGAGACTGCTCCTCCGGGCTCAGGCCAATGCCGGTATCGGTGACCGCGAACGTCAGCAGAGGCGTCTCGCCAGCGTTCTTGCGGCTGGAAAGGGTCAATACCACCCTGCCTCTGCGGGTAAACTTCACCGCATTGCCCAGCAAGTTGATTAGCACCTGACGCAGACGAATGGCATCCCCAACCACCACCGAGGGGCAAAGCTCATCCACATCCAGCACGACGACGGTGTCGTTATCGCTGGCCTGCAGGTTGAACATCTGGGCGCATTCCACCATCAACGATGGCAAATCAAATGGTTCCGCCACCAGGTCCAGTTTGCCGGCTTCGATCTTGGAATAATCCAGCACGTCGTTGACCAGGGTATTCAGGGTACGCCCGGCCGTTTCGATCAAACCAATGTATTCCTGCTGCCGGGGCGACAGGCCCGTTTCGCGCAGCAGTTCAGCCAGACCGATCACACCGTTAAGTGGAGTGCGGATCTCATGGCTCATGCGGGCCAGAAACAGATCCTTGGCCCGGTTCTCCGCCCGTGCGCGAATGGCCCGCGAATTGTAGCGATACAGCATCAAGGCCAGCCCCAGCAACATCGCATATAGCAACATCACGGCGGCGATCTGCAGGGTATTGCGGCGCAATTGCTGGTCGAGATTGACCTGATGAAGACGGCTTGCCAGCAGCACCAGCATTTCTGACATACCGGACAGGGAGTGCATGGCACGGTGGCCACGATCGTAGGCCTCTTCCCAGTCCAGCTCCACCCGGGGGGCCAGAATCATGTCTTCCTCGACCCAGCCCAGATAGCGCTGCACTTCAGTTTGCACCAGATGCCACTGTTGCTGCAGACGCACCGCTCCAGTACGGGCGACCAGCGCCTTGATCTCACTGTCGATGATGGTGAGCTGGTGGTTCAGCTGCTGCCAGGCGTTTTCGAGACGCCGGGCATCGTTGTCACCCAGGTACCCACCCCGAAAGCTGACATACAGGGCAAGTGCACGGATCAGGCCGATATTTTCCCGCGCCACCCGGAAAGACCCCAACGGCAAGGACAGCACTTCATTGGGCCCAAGCCCCTGGCTATTGGACAACTCGGAGACAAACAACAGGGTGGATAACGCATTACTCAGACGTTCGTTCACCTGATTCACGTTATCAAATGGCCCCACCACGTCTTCCAGCGGGATACCGGTTTTGACCGTTAACGTCGACCAGGCCTCACCCAACAATGCAGCCTGCTCGTTAAGTCCGGGGACATCCCTTAACCGCGCATTGAGCAAAAAGCCCTGCAAGCGACTGGCTGCCCGTGCCTGACTCAGGTTGTAGCGGGAAACGATTTCCGGGTGCTGGGTATGAATGGTGACTGCCGCCAGATCGCGCATGTCGCTCAGCGGATCGAGCGCCGCCAGCCCTTCCTGAAACAGCGCCAGATCATCTGCTGCCGCCGCATGGGTGTGCTGCACCGCCAAACGCTGCTGTACCATCATGAAGACGGCGATAACAAACGGCACAGAGATCAGAGCCACCAACATGGCCACCGCCTGCCCACTCTGCAATCCACTTTGTGATGGTCTTTCCATCAACCTGTCCCGAAAAGGGGTATACATAGGGAATCTCTGACTCGCTCCTTGCATACCCAATGTACCTTCAAAAGCGCGCCCTTCTCTGCCCTTTGGCCTTCGAGGGGGCGAACAGACTGAGCACGCAAGGAGCAAGTCCGAGGTCTCCCTAGTTTGCCACCACTCAACACCATGAACACGCGAAACCCAAGCGGCTACTGTAAAACGTTGCTACAACGTTCCGGTGCTTCTGTTCCGTGTTGTGCTAACCTCGTGCCAATTATGACTGCCTTCACAACGTCGACTGCACCGATGAAAACAACACTATGCCGCTCAGGCCGTGTAACTCTTTTGCTGGCATGCCTGCTGACGCTGCTGCTGGCCGGCGGCTGCGCCACCCCGCCTGAAAGCAAAGATGAAGGTTCACTTCACGCCCAAAAGCTCAACAAACTCAAAACCAGCACCGATGCCAAACCCAACCTGCCTCAAAGCCTGACCGCTGCGCCGGCTGAACTGGAGCACTATTCGTACCCGCAAAACCTGGCGGGAATGACCTTTAGCGGCGAGATCAGTTCCGCGCATGCCCGCACATTCCGCTATCAGCACCCGGACAATCAGGAATCGCTCTATATCATTCTCAGCGCTCTCCCCGCCGGTTGGCAGGAAATGGACCAGAACCGTTCAGTGGCCAGCTTCTACAGTGAAATCCGCCAGCGGCGGGTGCAACGGGCCCTGAGCAACCCGGCCAATGCCCTGTCGATTCTCAATGAAACGCTGGTCGACCTGGAGGGCTCCCCCTCCGCACAGGTACAAATGCGCTGGATCGAACCCGGTAAACCGGTGCAAAACCAGGCCCTGCTGATCACCCGTGATGCCAATGTATTCATTCGCATCAATAATGCCAGCTATCAGCAAAATACCCGCTGGCTGCTGCAACAAACCAAACGGGCACTGGCCGAATTTCGTGCAGCCCAGAGCGCACCAGAAGCCCACAAGAGTGGCGCGCCGGCCCCTTAGTCCTCGTTCGACAAGCAAGCCAACAACGACTGCGCTACACTCGCACCTACTTCTGCCCGCCCCACTGGCCTCTGCTCGCATGACATCCTCGACCTTTTCCCCCATCCAACCTGCGTCTATCGACTGGCAAGACAACACCCCCGTCGCAACCGCGTATGATGATCCCTACTTTTCCCGGCAGGATGGCATGGCGGAAAGCCGCTACGTCTTTCTCGAAGGCAATCGGTTGCCGGACCGATTTGCCGCCCTCTCGCCCGGAGATCTCTTCGTGGTGGGTGAGACCGGCTTTGGTACCGGCCTTAACTGTCTGCTCGCAGCGCAGCTTTTTCTGCAAACCGCGCCGAGCCAGGCACACCTGCACCTGGTCTCGGTAGAAAAACATCCGCTGACACTGGACGATATGCGCACCGCTCTGGCGCACTGGCCGGAACTCGCGCTACTCTCTCGCGCCTTGCTGGCCGAGTACCCCCCCGCCACCCCCGGCCAGCATCGGCTCAAACTTCACCCCAATATCAGCCTGACGCTGCTCTACGGCGAGGCCGAGCAGTGCTGGCCTCTCTTCCGGCACCCTGTCGACGCCTGGTTTCTGGACGGTTTTGCCCCCGCCTGCAACCCTGATATGTGGCAACCGGCCCTGTTCGCCCAAATGGCCAGACTCAGCCTGCCGGGAACCACCTTGGCCACCTTTACTGCGGCAGGTTTTGTCCGCCGCGGCCTGCAGGAAGCCGGCTTCGAGATGAAAAAGCACAAGGGCTTTGGGCACAAGCGACACATGCTGATCGGGGAAATCCACCACGCGACTCCTGATCCCACCCCGACCTCAGCGCCTTGCGTCATCGTCGTCGGTGCCGGGCTTGCCGGTGCTACTACCGCTCACGCTCTGGCGGAGCGCGGTTGTAAAGTCACCGTGCTAGACGCCGATGGCATCGCCCAGCACGCCTCCGGAAATCTGGCCGGAGTGGTCTACAGCACTCCCAGTGCCCACCTGACCCCGCAAAACCGCTTCTACCAGCAAAGTTACAGCCACGCCTTACGCTGGTTAGCGCGCCAGGCATTTCCGCGTGACGAGACGGATGGACAACTCAACGGTGTCCTCCAGCACTATGTGGATGACAAGCAGCGGGAGAAACTGACCCAGGCCATGGAAACAGGGGCCTGGCCCTCTGCCTTGCTCATCGCACAGGGGCAGCACACAGCCGAGCTGGTGGGGGGCGGCTATCTTCGACCGGCGCGATGGTGTCAGCACTTGCTGAACCACGACAACATTCGCATCGAACAAGCGCGCGTCATCGCGGTACACGAAGGCAAGCCCGCGACGGCCACATTGGACAATGGGGAAGACCGGCAAGCCGATGCCATTGTGCTATGCACCGCAGCCAACACCGCAACCCTGCCAGGCCTGCAGTGGCTACCACTCAAACTGATTCGGGGACAGGTGAGCTACTGTCAGGCCACCGACGCCTCCCGCCTGTGGCAGCAGGCA
Source organism: Alcanivoracaceae bacterium (assembly GCA_002706085.1). Taxonomy (GTDB): domain Bacteria; phylum Pseudomonadota; class Gammaproteobacteria; order Pseudomonadales; family Alcanivoracaceae; genus Alcanivorax. The sequence continues at coordinate 12,748 of PAJO01000042.1, forward strand.
CAATGCCATGGTGGGTACCTAACCCCGGCTCTGGATGACCTGCATTGTGTCGGCGCCACCTTTGATCTGCACAATGATAGCCCCGTGGCCAGCGAGCAGGATGATCAGGCCAATCTGGCACAGCTTCAGCGCTATCTTCCCCAGCGATGGCTGGAGCTGGGTGGCGAACATATCCACATCGTGGACCGTCGCGTGGCTTTCCGGTGCCAGAGTATCGATTTCCTGCCCCTGTGCGGTCCCCTGCCCGTTGCCACCGATAACCCCCACCGCCCTGCCACTGGCCTGTATCTGAATCTGGCCCATGGCAGTCGCGGCATTACCGGCACCCCCTTATGCGCCGACCTGATTGCCGATCTGATCTGCAATCATCCTCTCCCTGTGGACCAACAACTGGTTGACGCCCTCGCGCCAGACCGGTTTATTGTGCGCAAACGTAAAAAACAATCAGGATGGACACCATGAACCTCGTCAGCTTGCCGATCACCGCCGTCTACGCCGCCCTGTGCGGTTTTCTTGTCATCGCCCTGGCTGCCAACGTGGTGCGTTTTCGCCTGGGCAAGAAAGTGTCGCTGGGGGATGGCGGTCACAAAGATGTGAACCGCGCCATTCGCGCCCACGGCAACACCATGGAATATGTGCCACTGGCGCTGCTTCTGATGGCCCTGCTGGAAATCAACGGCGGCGGTGACACTGCCCTGCATATCTATGGCGCCCTGTTACTCGGAGGTCGCCTGCTCTATGCCTACGGCATGCTGGTGCCCAAAAGCAGCGCCAACCCACCCCGCCAACTCGGCATTCTAACCAGCTGGATTGTGATTCTGGCTGCCGGGGTGCAGTTGCTGATCATCTAAAGACAGCTGCGAGCTTCGAGCCACGAGTCGCGCCAGAACTCGATACGTTTTTAGCATCAGTTCCGCGCCTCGCCGCTAGAAGCTCGCAGCTCATAGCTCATAGCTCATAGCTTGTTTTTTCACTATTCACTGTTAACTGTTCACTGATTTTTATGCCCCTCATCGTTCCCTGGAAAGACATCCCCGCCGACACCCTCGACAACCTGATCGAGGAATTCGTCACCCGTGATGGCACCGACTACGGCGACACCGAAATCCCCACCGCCACCAAAGTGGAGCAGGTCCGCCAGCAGCTCAAACGAGGCGAAGCATTTGTCGTGTTTGATGAAACGACCGAGAGTGTGGGGGTGATGGGAAAGGAGCAGGCTGATGAGGCAGTTAACAGTGAATAGTGAATAGTTAACAGCGTCGCGAAAGCGACCTGGGGTTGATCAACGTATGAGGCCGCGCTCAGATTCTGGGCGCGGCCTCATACGTTCAAGAACCAAAAAGGTTGCTCGCGCAACTGTTCACTATTCACTGTTAACTGTTAACTCAAGAAATCGCCCCCTCACGCGCCCACTCACACCTCACCCTCAAGGGCATGTCTGAGGGCTCGTGGTAAACGTCGGCGCTGTCCCAGACAAAGGTGTGGAAGCCGGAAAGTTCGGTCTCCAGATGCACGACGGCGTTGACCCAGTACATGCTCTTGAGCAGCGATTCGAACTTGGCGATCCAGTGTTCCCATTCGTATTCCACCGCACGGTAAGACATGCCAAAGTGAATTACCTGGGTCTGGAAGGTGCCCCCCATCAGATCATCGCCCGGCACGGAAAACATTTCGCGACAAAGAAACGGCCACTCATCCGCCTGGGGTAACTGGCGTATGGCACGACGGTTCTGAAAGCAGCTGGCCTTGCGCTCCTGCAAAGAGCCAAACGGCAAATGCTTGATGCAGCCGTAAACGATGGACTCGTTATCCAAAAAACACCCCGACGAACAGAATCAAGCGACAAGCTTACCGTGACCCGACCACAAAAATACAGGGACTGGCTCGCTTTTCCCTTCGCATCCCATGTTTGTGCGATTGCCTGTTTTCCAATTGCCCGCAGCCGTGCCCGAACGGTGGGCGAGGGATACGCAAGATTGTATGAGTTCCCGACAGGACAGAATACCTCCTCCAAAAAAACGGGCGCCAATGGCGCCCGCTTTTGGAACAGCACTCAACCTTAAAGGTGGATACCACACTCCGTCTTGTTGTTGCCCTTCCAGCGACCTTCGCGGCCTTCACCCTTAAAGGTACAATGGCTGCAACCGATGGAGTCATAGCCTTCTTCCACCAGAGGATGAAACGGCAGGTCATGCTCGCGGATGTAATCGTCGCGTTGCTCCTTGGTCACGTCGATCATCGGGTTGAACTTGATCATCCCGCGACGCTCTTCAAAGATTTCCAGGCCAGAACGATGCTCGGTGGTCCAGCCCATCAGGCTGGAAATCCACAAGTCATAGTTTTCCTTGGCCTCTTCCAGCGGAGTGACCTTGTTCACCTGACAGCACAGATCAGGGTCGGTCTCCCACATACGGTTTTCCTGTGAAACCTGGTGGTGATCCGGGTCTGGCTTCACATCAATAACGCTCAAGCCAAATCGTTCAACCAGATAGTCCTTGTACTCCAGCGTCTTGTCGAAATGGTAGCCGGTATCAATGAAATGGATCGGCTGCTGCGGACGAATGCTGGAGATGATATGCAGGAAATAGGCGGAGGTGGCGGCGAAAGAAGACGTCACCATAATCCGCTCAGGGGGAAAGTCCTGATATACACGACGGATACGCTCTTCAAAGCTCAGCGAACGATAGACACGGTTCAGCTCCGCCAGGGTGTCCTTCGACAGGCCCGCCGTGTTGTCACCAAAACGTGTAATCAGCTGTGCACTACCCATGATCTTTCACTACCTCAAAACAGGATTTGCGAGGGGTCATCATAGGGGGCCAGAGAATATAATAAAGGAATATATGGTGATACTTTTATTCCATTAATGAATATGCGTGCTCTCCCCCGGCACTGTCGATGCCATGTCGCTACGGGACCATATAGATCCATATTTGCATATAAAGATCAGGCGATGTCGGCTGCCTCTCCCTCTGGAACGAGAACCGGTTCACCCTGAATCGTCTTTTAACAATTCCGGTCGAACTTGTGGCGTGAGGGCGGTCGGACCGTGCAGGCACCGGTGAAACATCACTGGTACATCGCTTCCCTTATTTTGGAGGGGAGTATCTGACAAGGAGATGAACCATGAATAAACGGATGACAACCCTCGGCGCCCTGCTGCTGTCTGCCACCTTCGCCGCCACAGCCTCTGCCCAGCAACCAGGCAACCCGGGCAGCCCCAACGCTGCAACGTCGCAGCAGCACCCCCCCATGCAACAACAGGCCCCCATGCAACAGCCTGACCTGCCCAAGGCCTCCGAGTTTTCCAACAAGGATCTGGAAGCCTTCGCAGATGCCCAGCAAGAAATGGGTGAAATCCAGCAGAAGTACTCCGACAAGTTGATGTCGAAGAAAGACCAGCCTGAAGAAGCCATGAAAGTGCAACGCGACGCCCAGAAGGAAATGGTGCAAGCCGTGAAAGACAGCGGACTGGAACTGAAGACCTACAACCAGATCGCCCAACTGGCGCAATACGACGCGGACTTCCGTGCCCGCATCCAGGAAATGATGTAAGCCAGAGACAACAACGCCGGCTTTTGCCGGCGTTGTTATTCGTGCGATCAACCGGTCGGGCTATTACAACCGGAATACCGCACCCAGCACATAGCGACGTCCATCCAGTGTCGAGCTGTAGCCATCTTCGATGGTGATTTCCTTGTTCTCCACGTTATAGACACCAAAGTTGAAGCTCATGTCCTGCTTGGGCGTGAAATTCAGACCCACGTCGTAGTAGTAGTAAGCATCATGCACGGAATCCGGATCGAGATCCGTGGTGGCATTCCCTCGCACCACCAGCAGATTGCCAGACGTCTCACCCCGGTAGTTGATCTGCGACCACAGGCCAAGACGGTTAGTCACCTCCCAGTTCAGTGACGCATTGAACATGTGCTTGGGATTATCGTTGAGCGGAACCCCTTGCTGCTCACCATCAGCGTACTCGCTTTCGGTATAGGTGTAGTTATGGCGATACAGCAGGTTATCGAGGATACGATAGTCCAGCGTATGCTCGATCCCTTTCAGCTGTGCCTCATCCAGGTTGACCGTGGTCGTATAGCCATTCGGGTTCGCTGGATAGGTGGTCCCGTTGTAGTCACACTCGACATTGGGCTGGCAGATACGATCCGTACGAGTCAGCTTGTTCTCGTAATCGGTCTGGTACAGCGTGATACTGGTATTCAGGCCCATTTCCCGGTTGTCGAAGATAAAGCCAAACTCCTGGTTAAGACTGGTTTCCGGCACCAGATCCGGGTTACCCAGACGTACACCTCCACGGGAGTTCATACCAAACTCAGGCGAAGCCGAGCGCAAGTCGGCCACTTTGAAACCACTGGTTACGCCACCTTTCAGAATGAAAGAGTTGGTCAGGTGATACACCAGATAGGCTTTGGGTGATACTTCATCGCCGAAATCTTCGTTCTTGTCATAACGGCCACTCAAGGTCAGCGCCAGGCTGGGGGTAATCGCCCACTCGTCTTCCAGGTAAGCCGCCCAGTGGTAGCGTTCCAGAATTTCGTCCGGGTTCATGGTGTTCACTTCACCACCGTCTTCCAACTCTTCCAGCTTGTAATTAAGCCCACCGGTTACGGTGTGACGGCTCAGGAAGGTCGTCGCTTGAGTGTTCACCGACAGCACGGAGCTTTCCACATCACTCATCCGGTTGGCCGAATCATCATAGTTGATGTAGGAATTCCAGATCATACGATCATAGTTACCTTCGTGGGTCACGAAGTAGGTTTCACGCACTGAACGGCTATAGTTCACATCGCTGTCAGCATCCGTGGCGTTAGGATCCAGACTGACTCCAGCACGGCGGGAGCGTTCACCCTGGAAGAAGTTATTGCCCAGCGTGAAAACGTTGTGCTCATTCAGGTTGTAAGCGAACTTGGTGCCGAAGTCCTTCTGCTTGTACTCCGGAGTAGAGCCATCGCCCACATAGGTGCTTTCGTCCACGCTCTGGAAGCCACCGGTAAACTGCATGGACATCTTGTCTTGAACCAGCGGCGCATTGACGACCAGGCTGCTCTGGAAGCTGTCAGTGCTGGTGGTGCTGTCGGCATCTGCCAGCGTCGCCTGGGTGGACACACTGCTGCTCCACTCATTGAGCACCTTGCGGGTGATGATGTTGACGATCCCGCCCATGGCATCGGTGCCGTAAAGTGAAGACGACGGCCCGCGAATAACCTCGATCCGCTCAATAGCTTCCACCGGCGGCAGCAGATTGACACTGTTGCCCCCGACGGTGCCCCGAAACAGGTCAAAGGCGTCACCACCGGCAATCGGCCGACCATCGATCAGGAACAGGGTATACTCAGGCGCCATGCCACGGATGGAAACACCCTGCTCGACACCGCTGCCGACTATATTGACACCCGCCACATTACGCAGCGCATCGGTAATATTGGTATCGGACTTGTCGCGAATTTCATCGCCGGTGATTACCGACATAGTGGCAGGGGCTTCATTGATGTTCTGCTCGAAACCGGCCGCAGACACCACCACAATAGAATCCAGCTCATTCGCTTCCTCTGCGTGAGCTCCCCCGGCAATCGCGGCAGCAACCAGGACGCTCAGGGCCCGTTTGGGAAAAGAAGACGACCGCAGGGGATCAGCATTTCGGCAAGTAAAAGACATTTCAGGCTCCCAAAATTAAAACAACGCTGGTTGTTACCCACCCGAAGCCCGCTCGCTCGTCGTTCCCCATCTGGCTAAATCAGGCTTTTTGTTGTGGAGGGTTTGCCAGCAACCCGGGTGGATACACCCGACAGGAGCTGAATGATATTCGTTACTATTTGCAAATAAAGTCAATTTACATTCTATACAGGGTCTGCCGCAGGCAGGCTGATATGCACACGCAAGCCCGGGTGGGCGTTTTCTGCCCACATATCTCCATCCAACCGGTGCACCGCTCGGCTGGCGATACTCAACCCCAGCCCGAACCCACTCCGATCACGAGCCGCATCCAGCCTGACAAAAGGTGCGAAGATCGCTTCAAGGCTGGACTCCGGCACACCGGGCCCCTGATCCGTTATGGTCAGATGCCAACGGCCTGCCCGGGGTCTACCGACCAGCGACACCTCCCCCCCCTCAGGAGAATGACGCACGGCGTTGCGCACCAGGTTTTCAAATACCTGGGCCAGGGCATTGAGATTCCCCTTGATGGCAGCCCCCTCTGGCAGGTCAACGGGAAAACGGGATAACGGCCAGTCACTTTCAAAGCCCGCGTTCTCGGTGACCATGTCCCACAAGGCAGCCACCGGGATCGACTCCAGGCTGTCTGCCGACGCAGTGTCCTGCCAGCCCAGTGCAAGGGTATCGTCCACCAGGGTGCGCATGCGTTCCAGTTCTGCTGCCACCCGTTCGCGCAACGATGCCTCATCCAGCGGCCCTTCCAGTGCAACGGCAAGGCGACTCAACGGGGTACGCAGCTCATGAGACATGTCGTTGAGCAGCTGGCGCTGGGTGGCCAGCATGGCAGACACCTGCTCAGCCATGTGGTTGAAGCTGCGGGCCAATTCACCAAATTCGTCCGGACGATCGGCCAACGGGGAAGCCACCCGGGCATCCGCATCATCCTTGAATCGCAGCACCTGTCGCTGCAGGGCAAGCAAGGGCAACCGCGCACGCCAGAACAGGAGCAGCCCAAGAATCAGTGCCGAGAAGGTCGGCACCCCAACCAACAGCAAATTTTCGAACAGCGGCCAGTTCTGGCCGGGACGATAGCGGGGAGGCAGCTGCATAATCAGCCTGCCCTGCTCCGGCACCGTCGGAAACAACAACCCGATGTAGGGCATATTGGCGCCGTAGCGGAAACTCATTCGGCCATTGATACCGCGTTGGAAACGCAGCCCTGAACGCTCGCTTTCCGTCAGTGGGGTGCCACTGAGGGACTGGTCCCGGTCGTTGACCACCATGATGTCGCCACTTTCGCGGTGGCGCATGACCGCCAGCCAGGCCGCCACCCCCGGCTCTCCCCCCGTCAGCCAAGCCTGCTCTGCCTCACGGGCATAGCCATGCAGCACCTGCTTGCCATCTTCATCCAGCCGCTGGGCGTTATTGCGTAGCTCGCCGGTGAGCCAGACACCAAACACCATGGTTGCCACCGCGGTGGCAACCAGCACCAGCGCCAGGCGCCAAAGCAGGGAGAAACGTCGAAAAGTCTTGAGCATCTAGGGAGCCTCTGAATAACGCCTTGCGTGTCTAGTCTTTCAGGCTGGCTCGCCCCCTCTATGGGCCAAAAGGTAAAGAGGGGCGCGATTTTGAAGGTGTATGTCCATCCATTGGCTCTTCACCTTCGAAAGAAGCGCAACAACGAGTGCGGGCCAGCCTGGAAGACCCTACGTACCCTGACGAGCATAAAGG
>PAJO01000043.1 GCA_002706085.1 Alcanivoracaceae bacterium
ACATCTGCTGCGCCTTGCCTCTAGGAAGGGGAGCCACCCTTACCGTCGAGACAAGACACAACAGCTGCACGCTTCAGGCCACGCTGAGCATGCAAGGAGTTATTCAGAGGCTCCCTAGTGCATCGCCTGACTCAGCCGAGAAAGGTAATGCTGAAAGTTTGTTTTCAGTGGCTCACTAAGGGCGTCGCTTTGCGTTAGCCGTTCCTGTAACCAGCTGCCCTGATGGTCGTTGTGGTGCCACTGCTGATAGCAGAATACCTGTAGCACGAAGTGTTGCAGGAAGGCGGGCTTTTCCAGGTCGGTTTCGTTGGCCAGGGCAATGCGGGGATACAGTTCGTGCAGCTTGCGGGCGAAGGCGCCGGAGCCGATACCATTATCGTTGCCGTATTCGTCATGCAATGGCGTGGTGAGATGGCCGCAACTGGGTGAGCGGGCTTTGAGAATAAAACCGCACAGCGGCTCGCCCAGGGTGCTGGCAACGCCCTCCAGCGCGTCGGTAAAATCCCGTGAGGGATCGTCAACGGCCTTGACTCGTTGGCCCTGTTCGGTCTGCACCACCTGGATGGGGGCACGGGGAATGCCCAGCCCGATACTCACTTCCGGGCAGGTTTCCCGAAAACGCAACAGCGGTGCGAGCTGGTGAATGACGATGCCGTTGCGTTTGTGGTCGCCGTCGTAGCGGACGTTCTGCCCGGTGAGACAGGCGCTGACACCAATCACCGGTTTCTGCCATTCCTGCTGTGGCAAGGCGATCCCCACTTGTTGTAGCAGATCCGTTAGCATGGGCCTTCTCCTTTTTCTCCGCTGAAGGACTTTGATCATGCAAGGCGTCTTTCTCGATACGGAAACCGTTAACCCCGAGCAACTGGACTTCTCTGCGCTAGAGGCATTGATGTCCTGGACCTTCCATCCTTTCACTGCGCCTGCGGAGCGCATTGCGCGTTTGCAGGGGGCCGAGGTCGTCATCACCAACAAGGTGGTGCTCGATGCTGACACCCTGGCGGCCTGTCCGTCTCTCAAGCTTATCTGCATTTGTGCCACGGGTACCAATAATGTGGATCTACCGGCGGCGAAAGCCCAGGGCATTACCGTGTGCAACGTGAGCGGCTATGCGCGGGCGTCTGTGGCGCAGCACAGCCTGATGTTGATGTTGGCCCTTGCCACCCACTGCGTGCAGTACGATGCGGCGGTGAAACGGGGTGAATGGAGTGCCGCACGGCAGTTTTGCCTGCTGGATTACCCGATCATGGAGCTGGCAGGCAAAACCCTGGGTATCATTGGTTTCGGAGATCTGGGCCGGGAAACGGCTCGGCTGGCGGAGGCCTTCGGTATGGAGATTGCCGTGGCGCAATCATTCAGCGGAGCGAGCCATGAGGGGCGCCTGCCGCTCAACGAGTTGCTGCCCCGGGCCGATGTGCTGAGCCTGCACTGTCCGTTGACGGCACAGACCGAGAAGCTGGTGAGTGCGGCGTTTCTGGCGCAGATGAAAGCAGGGGCGCTGCTGATCAATACCGCCCGCGGTGGCCTGATTGATGAATCGGCCCTGGCGGACGCCCTGCGCTCGGGGCATCTAGGCGGTGCCGGGCTGGATGTGCTGAGCAGTGAACCCCCTTCCCGCGATCATGTGTTGTTGGCCGACGATATTCCCAACCTGATCATTACCCCGCACAACGCCTGGGGCACCCGGGAGTGTCGCCAGCGATTGCTGGATGGCGTTGTCAGCAATATCAGGAACTGGCAGGCCGGCGCGGCGACCAATGTGGTGAACTAGCCCTGTCGTAGGAGCGTCGCTGGCGGCGCGATACCAAACCCCGAAAAGAACGATTTACCACAGGGTTCACCAAGGTCACGCAGATAAAACAAAGTGATTGCTCTGCTCCTCTGTGTGCTCTGTGGTGAAAAAGGTTTTGCCCATGGTCTGTTATCGCGCCGCGAGCGACGCTCCTACGGCCAGGGTTGGTTTTATCCTTTCTTCTTTAGCCGGCTGGCCAGCAGTTTGTCCATGCCCCTGAACAGCGGTTGCGGCAGGTTGGTGATCGGCCCGGGCGCGGCGGCGAGCAGTACGCTGCCGAGCTTGCCCATGGGGCGGGCGATACGGGATGGTCGTTTCTCGCAGGCTTCCACGATCCAGCCTGCGGCCTTCTGCACGTGCATCATGGGCATGTATTTATAGATGGCCGTCCGCGATGACATGGGGGTGCGGACCATGGGGAAATACACCACAGTCGTGGTGATCCCTTGATGGCCCATCTCCGCCTGCAGGGAGCGGGTGAAGGACTCCAGCGCGCTCTTGCTGGCCAGGTAGGCCGAGAACAGTGGGATGGGAATCTGGGTGGAGAGACTGGAAATGTTCACCACATGCCCGTGCCCCTGCTCGAGAAAACGGGGCAGCAGTTTCAGCGTCATCGCCACTGCGCCGATATAGTTCAGCTGTACGGTGCGTTGAAAGTCGTGCAGGCGGTCCAGTGACTGCTCAATGGGGCGCCGGATAGAGTGAGCGGCATTGTTCACCAGCGCATGAATGTCCTGCTGCTCACGCAGAATCTGGTCGGCACAGGCTTCAATCGCTTCGCTGCTGCTGAGGTCACAGGGGTAGATGGCGCAGTAAGCGCCCTCCGCTTCTACGCGCTGCTGGACCTCGCGCAGCTGTTCTTCCCGGCGAGCGACAAGGCACAGCCTCGCTCCACGACGGGCCATCAAGACTGCAGCTTGCGCACCAATGCCACTGGAGGAGCCGGTGAGTACAATGGTCTGGCCTTTCAATTTCATTGGCGTTCCCGGTTTTGTCGGTAAACGAAAAGTGTGCCGGTGATTCCCGGGGACGCCAAGGTCAAAACAGGACGAAGAGTTCGCACTATGTGGAAACAGAAAACACTCACCCTTTCAGCTAAACGCCGGGGCTGTCATCTGGTGACGCGTGAGGTGCTGGAGCAATTGCCGGAGTTGGCCGATTTGCAAGTGGGGCTGCTGCATCTTTTCATCCAGCACACATCGGCGTCTTTGACCATCAACGAGAATGCGGACCCGGATGTTCGGGGGGATCTGGAACGTCACCTGAATGTGATGGTGCCCGAAAACGCGCCCTACTATGCGCATACCCTGGAAGGCCCGGACGACATGCCCGCGCATATCAAGAGTGTGCTGATTGGCCCGTCTCTCAGTGTCCCCATCACCGATGGCCGACTGGCGCTGGGAACCTGGCAGGGGATCTATTTGTGCGAGCACCGTGATCAGGGTGGGGCGCGCAGGCTGGTGGCGACGATTCAGGGGGAATAAAGGGAAGCGCCGTTTCGCGCTACGAGTTTCGAGTTGCGAAAATCAAAGGGAAGACCACCGCGCCGGTGAGGCGGGTGGTTTTGCTCTTCGAAACTCGAAACCCGAAACGCCTTTCGTGTTGCGTTACTGCGATATCCACTGCAGGAATTCGCGGCGTTCTTCCGCCGTGGCCTGATTCCATTGTGCTTTCAGGGTATCCAGGTAGCTTGCCGGTGGCGCCTGGGGGGCCACGGAGGAGGTCTTCTCCGTGGCCGCGGCTGCCGATGCGCCAGCGGTAACACCGGCTGCGGCTTGAGGTGCAACGCTGTTGGTGGTCGCGGTGGTCACTTCTTCACCGGTGATGGGCGCCATGAAGCCGCGCTTCAGGACCAGCTTGCTTTCTTCTGCCGCTACTTTCTCTCCGCTGACGGGGTTTTCTACCCAGCCATGAAAGCTGTCTTCCATGGCACGTGCTTGTGCCACATCCTGTGGTTTTTCGAAACCGAGAATCCACATGTCACCGGGTTTGCCATCGACCACGAAATTGGCAGGATTGGTTTTCACAATCTCGTGATTGTCTGCATCCAGCTGCCAGAGTTCCTTGTAATAGGCCAGAATCTCGTAGCGTCCCGGTGCAAACTTCAGATCCTTGTATTCAGTCGAAAAGAAGGTGTTAACGCCTTCGACTTCTTCGCCATTGATGGTGAATACTTCCAGTTCGCTGGGGACTCGCACGGTGACGACATTGCTGTCAGATCGGGCGGGGCCATCGTACAGCTGGACGACCGGACTACGGGCGCAGGCGGCCAGCAGCAGGGTGAGCAAGGCAAGGATGGATACGCGGAACAACATGACTTCTCCTGATTGGCAGACCCGCCAGTCTGGCGGGCGAAGATGGCAAAGCGGTGACAGGGATATCAGAAGCCCCAACTGTCAACGCGGGCGGGCGCCACATCCCGGTTCAGGGCGGTGAGCCCTCTGGCACAACGGATTATCCACCAGACAGTGGCAAAGACCATCACCAGCCAGCCAATGAAGGCCAGAGTGGTGATGCCGGCGATAACGGAATAGAGCAACCCGATCCAGAACGTTCGGTACTGGAAACGAAAATGTTCGCGTAATGGCGGTGGGGCATCACCGGCATTCAGGTGGGCCAGTATCACGCCGGCAATGGCGGTAATGCCGCCGGTGATCAATCCCACCAGATGCAGCACATAAATGATGCGGACCAGGCTGGTCTGGCTGGTGTCGGACATCAGGGAGCCTCTTTGACCGGTGCTTTCGCCGGGGCGCTGGTGGCCGTGGCGTTACAGGTGCTGACGCAGGCGTCCATGGTCTCGAACGGTACGCTACCCTGGCAGCCTCCCCAGATAAAGCTCTGGCAGGCGCCTGTGTCGGCATCAAAGTAGTAGCGGGGAATGGAGGCCTTGCACATGCCTGATTCCGGGGGTTGGTAGCAGGCGTCTGGTAGCTTGGCCGTGCCGGGTTCGTTGCCGTTCTGGCATCCTGCCAGCAGGGTAAACGCGAGAATGAAGGGGAAAATCAGGTATCGCATGGCTGTTCCTTGCCTCTTGCGAGGTCAGCAGGATAAAAATATGACGACTACTTTACCGGACTCTGCGACTGGCGGTAACCGGTTCATGTTATCCACCAGCATTGTCCTTTATGCTGGTTTTACCGAAATACGACAGTGGGGTGGCGGGTGAAACGGGTCGCAGCAGGTTTCTATGTGATGGGCTTGTTCGTAACGGGCCTGTGCTGGGCGCAGGATACCCAGTACATGTTTTTGCAGGCTGGCAAGCTGCAGCTGAGTGATGCGGATACGACGGTGACGGCCAACGGCACGACCCTGAGCGGGGACTATGATGATCTGCCTTTCTTTACTGGCGGGGTGCAGAAGATTCTCGGAGGTTCTGATCGTGTTCGCTATGGCTATGAAGGCGGTGCGGTGATCAGCTGGCAGAATGATTCAGTGAGCTACTCCGGCGTGGTGAATGGCGGGGCTACGGTCAATATCAAGGTTGAGAATGAAATGTTCCTGTTTGGCACCATGCTGGGGGGGTATGGCGATATCAACTTTGGTGACCGGGCGAGGCTGTTCTTGTCGGGTGGCCCCATGTTGCTGATGGCCTCCTTGAAGCAGGACCAGGAAAAGCCCTACCCCCAGCCGTTGTCGTCGGCGGTAGTGATCAATGGCGATGAGCGTGATTTCAGCTTCGGTTATGGTGCCTATGCCTCACTGGGGCTGATCTTCTCGGTGGGCGGCAAATCCGAATTTGGGCTGGTGGTACGCGAGCAGGCCGTTGAGATGGATTTTAATGATGCCATCGCGGACTTTCCCTACGATGGTACCCAGTACATGCTCAGCTTTGGTTATCGGATGTAGGGTGGGTTGTTAGCTGTCAGACATGAGCCATGAGCCATGAGCCATGAGCCATGAGCTATGAGGGGCAAGCTTCAAGCTGCAAGCTACAACGCGGGGCGGGTTAATTTTGTCTTGAAAGGTTAGAGGCCGCGCTCAAATCATGGGCGCGGCTTCATTGCTTTCAGGACCTGTCAACGGTTGTCGCGTTGCAGCTTGCAGCTTGCTCTTTCCTCAATCTGCCCGCATGTGCTTCTGGTCCCGGGGCAGGGTGTCATTTCTCAGACGGATGACGGTTTTCTGTAGCAGCAGGTTGTTGGGCAGGGTGTAGCGGTGGCCAAGCTCATCCTGCACGGTGATGAAGATCAGGCCCATATGCCGAATCTGCCCCGTCACGGTATTGTCTCCATCCAGCAGGCGAATGCGATCACCCACCCGGTAAGGGGCGCTGAAGAACAGGATGATGGCCGCGGTGGCGTTGCTGAGCATGGACCAGCTGGCGAACAGGGCGACACCCAGCAGGGCCATCAATGAGGTCGCGAAAACCATCAGGCCATCGCCTTTCAGTCCCCACAGTACACCGATGGCAATCAGGCTGATGACCAGACTGGCGCTGTTGATGACCACCGCGGTTTGAAAAATTCGGGCGCGGGTGTAGTTGCGGCGGCGCCCCAACCGCTTGGTGATACCGCGCAGCAGGATGGACAACGCCCAGCCGAGCAGGGCGATCACCACAGTGAGCCCCCACTTCATGACAATGGATTCCATAGTTAACCGTGTTTGCCTGAGACAAAGGGATTGTTGGCACGCTCGTGGCCAATGGTCGACATGGGACCATGGCCCGGGATAAATGAAACGTCGTCATCCAGGGTGAGCAGCTTGTCCTTGATGGCAGCGATCAGGGTGTCGAAGTCGCCTTTGGGGAAATCCGTGCGGCCGATGGAGCCGTTAAACAGCACATCCCCAACCACCACCAGTTTGCTGTCGGGCTGGTAGAACACCACATGCCCCGGGGTATGCCCGGGACAGTGGCGCACTTCAAAGTGTGTTTCACCCACGGTGACGGTATCGCCATCTTCCAGCCAGCGGTTGGGAGTGAAGGGGCGGGAGGCCGGAAAACCCATCATCTGTGCCTGCTGAGGCAGCATGTCGATCCAGAACTGGTCGTCCCGGTGGGGACCTTCAATCGGAAGCCCCAGGGTCTCGGCGAGTTCGGCCACCGCGCCCACATGATCCAGATGGGCATGGGTCACCAGAATCTTCTCGGGGGTGCCGCCGACCTGTTTTAGTGCATCCAGAATGTTGTTGAGGTCGCCGCCGGGGTCGACGATGGCAACCTTGTCGGTGGATTCGCACTTGAGGAAAGAGCAGTTCTGCTGAAACGGGGTCACCGGCAGGATGGCGTACTTCATGGCTGTCTGTTCGGCTGTCTGGGGGTGAATGTGACCGGCAGTATAGCCGGTTCCCCGTCCGGGCTGCATGTCCGGACCAGTAAAAATATTTGCAAATTCAGACCTGGGTGGGGTTTGCGGTTTGCGGCCGAGTGCTATTTTAAGGTTTCCAACAATATACCCCGAGGAAGGGAATCATGGACATGGAACAAATCCAGCCATATATGGACAAGGCGATTGAGCTGGGCATGGCATATCTGCCCAAGGTGGTGCTGGCGGTAATTACGCTGGTGGTGGGGTTCTGGATCATCAAGCGGATTGTCGGTGGCATGAACCGGGTGCTGGGGCACAAGGCGATTGATGATTCCCTGCAGAAGTTTCTTTCCAGCTTTCTGGATGTGTTGCTGAAGATTCTGTTGTTGGTGGCCGTGGCGGGCATGGTCGGCGTGGAGACTACCTCCTTTATTGCCATGCTGGGTGCGATTGGCCTGGCAGTGGGGCTGGCCTTGCAGGGAAGTCTGGGTAATCTGGCGGGCGGGGTGCTGATCCTGTTTTTCAAACCCTATCGGCTGGGCGACATTATCGAGGCGCAGGGATATACCGGCCGGGTTCATGATATCCAGATTTTTACCACGATTCTGATTACTTACGATAACCAGCGTATCGTGATTCCCAACGGGTTGATGTCCAATGGTTGCATCAAGAATATTTTCTGTGAGCCCCAGCGCCGTGTGGATATCGAGTTCGGTATCAGTTATGGCGACAACATCGAAGAGGCGCGCAAGGCCATTCAGTCTGTCATCGACAGTGATGACCGCATTCTTTCCGGTGGCAGTTTTGATCCGAATATCTTTGTGTCAGCCCATGCCGATAGCAGCATCAACATGCTGACCCGAGTGTGGGTGAATTCCGAGGATTACTGGCCGGTGTATTTCGGGCTCTTTGAGCAGGTGAAGTACGCGTTCGACCAGGCCGGGATTACCATTCCGTTCCCGCAGCGGGATGTGCATTTGTACCCGCAGTCATAAAGGCCGCCATGAGCTATGAGCTGTCAGCTTTGAGTAAAAACTCGTGGCTGGTAGCTCGTAGCTGTAGGCGAAGCCTTGCTGATTTATCGCTTCTCGATCGTCACCGGCAATCCATCTTTGGGCATGATGAGGGGCACTTGCTGGGTGGGCAGTTCATAGCCTTCTTTCACGCTTACCCGGTAGCGCTGCAGGAAGTGGAACAGGAAGGTTTTGGTCTGCAGCTCGGCAAAATTCAGCCCCAGACATTTGTGATGGCCACCGCCGAAGGGGACCCACTGATAAAAGTGTTTCTTGTGTTCTGCCCGGTCGTCACTGAAACGTTCCGGATCAAAGCGGAGCGGTTGGCTCCAGTATTCTTCCATGTAATGGGTGTACAGGGTGGAGATGTTCACCAGCGTATTTTTCGGCAGTACGTAGCCCTGGTGTTCCACCTCTTTCACCGTACGGCGAGGGAAAGTGGTGAGCGGGGGGCGCATACGCAGTGTTTCGCGGAATACCCAGCCGGTTTTTTCCAGTTTGCCCAGATCATCATAATCCAGCGCGGTTTTGCCCAAGCCCTTCATTTCTTCTACCAGGATTTCCTGCCACTCGGGGTGTTTGGCGAGCATGTAGATGATCGAGCACAGGGTGCTGGTGGTGGTGTCGTGGGCGGCGAACAACAGGAAGATCATGTGGTTCATCACGTCCCGATCGGTCAGGCCGCCTTCTTCATCCGCCGCCTTACACAGTTCGCTGAAGAAATCCGGGGTGTCGCTGTTGCGTTTTTGCGGGATCAAACCGGTGACAAAGTCTTCCAGATAGCGGCGCCCTTTCATGCCCCGGTGCCACAACAGGCCGGGGATTTTCAGCCGGACCACGGCCAGTGAGGCTTCGGTGGTATCAATGAACGACTGGTTGACCTTGTCGGATTCCGGGCCCATTTCCAGACCGAAGAAGATCTGCGCCCCCACATCCAGCAGCAGTGTC
Source organism: Alcanivoracaceae bacterium (assembly GCA_002706085.1). Classification (GTDB taxonomy): domain Bacteria; phylum Pseudomonadota; class Gammaproteobacteria; order Pseudomonadales; family Alcanivoracaceae; genus Alcanivorax. The sequence goes on from PAJO01000043.1 coordinate 9,003, forward strand.
TTGATGTGCTCCAGAAATTTCAGTTCTGTGCCGACGGGCCAGTCCTGAATTTCCGTGCCGATGTGTTGGTTCATGCGATCCAGGTAACTGGCCAGTGCCGGTTTCTTGAAGGCCTGCTGCATGATGCGGCGATGGAACTTGTGGTCGGCAAAGTCCCGCAGCATCAACCCATCGGTAAACAGCTTTTCCAGGATGGGGTTCCATGCCGCCCGGCTGGAAAACGCATGCTCCGGGTCCTTGAGGACAAACTCGTTGGCGTCTGGGCCAAGCAGGGTGACGCCCCGCTGAAACAACACTGAGCCCTTGGACACCAGACCGTATTTCTCGGCCCGCTCGGTCACCAGCTTGTGGTAGTCCTTCAGGAAAGGCACGGTGGCGCCAAGCAACGGCCAGCCGTAGTCCCCGGGGATATTATCCAGCTTTCGCTGGGGCATACGTGGTAGTTGCGCTGCCTCTTGCTGGGCGGCTTCCATACGGTTCATGACGGCACTCCCGATAAACACTTTGTATAGGTTGAATCTACCCCTGGTGTGCCAGGGTGAACAGAGGCCTGTCGGCAACGGTCAATCGGTGCTGTCCTGTCCAGCCCCGGGGTTGAGGCGTGGTAGTATCTGCGCATCTGCAAGGAGAGAACCTATGTCCAAGCCTGCGGCACAATTCGAGCCCCTGGCCGTGGCGGTGTTGACCGTCAGTGATACCCGCACCCCGGAAACCGATACCTCTGGCGATCTGTTGGTGCAGCGTCTCCAGGAGGCGGGCCATACCTTGGTTGCCCGACAGATCGTCAAGGACGATGTCTACCAGTTGCGCAAAGTGGTGTCGGGCTGGATTGCCGATGAGCAGATCCAGATCGTTTTGACCACCGGCGGCACCGGGTTTTCCGGCCGTGATTCCACCCCGGAAGCGCTGTCGGTGTTGTTCGACAAGCACATTGAAGGGTTTGGGGAATTGTTTCGCCAGGTCAGTCTGGAAGAGATCGGTTCTTCCACCATTCAGTCCCGCTGTCTGGCCGGGTTGGCCAACCGCACCGTGATCTTTTGCCTGCCGGGTTCCAACAATGCCTGTGCCACCGGCTGGGATCGCATCATCAGCGAGCAACTGGATGCCCGCCATCGCCCCTGCAATTTTGTCGCCCAGGTGCGTCGATGAGCCAGATTCCTGCGCAGCTGATGCCGGTAGAGGACGCGTTGTCTCGGCTGCTGGACAGCATGCGCCCGTTTTCTGCCGTGCAGGATCTGGTGTTGGGTGAAACCCGGGGGCAGTACCTGGCCTCGGATGTGGCGGCACGGGTGGATGTGCCGGCGTTTGATAATGCCGCGGTCGATGGTGTGGCGTTGCGCTATCAGGATCTGGCTGAGCCCGGCCTGACATTACCGATGCCCTTGCGGGTGGCGGCGGGTGATCCGCCCTGCACCCTGATGCCTGGTCAGGTGGCCCGTATCTTTACGGGCGCGCCGGTGCCCACTGGCGCAGACACGGTGTTGATGCAGGAAGACTGCGAGATCGCCGATGGCCGGGTGCGGTTGCCAGGCAGGGATGGCGTCACCCAAGGTCAGAACATTCGTCCTGCGGGTCAGGATGCCCGTCGTGACGCCATTGTGATTGAGCGCGGCCAGCGCCTGACGCCCCAGGCTGTCGGCTTGATTGCGTCGGTGGGGGTGCCCCAGGTAACGGTGAGTGCACCGCGGGTTCTGATCCTGACCAGTGGTGATGAATTGCAGCGTGCCGATGAGTCGCCGCTACCGGGCAAGATTTACGACAGTAACGGCCCTCAGCTGGAACAGCTGGTGGTGCAAAGCGGTTTCCCTTCGGTACAGCGGGAGCACTTGCCCGATGATCCCGCGATTATCAGCGATACCCTGACCCGCTATCTTACTGATGCCAGTCAGCGCCCGGACGTGATCATTTCAACCGGCGGGGTATCGGTGGGGGAGGAAGATCACCTGCGTGCGGTGCTGGAGGCCAAGGGCTCGCTGGACTTCTGGCGGTTGGCAATCAAACCGGGCAAGCCGTTTACCTTTGGCCAGGTCGATGGGATTCCTTTCTTTGGGTTGCCGGGTAACCCCTCTGCCGTGCTGGTCTGTTACCTGACGCTGGTCTTGCCGGCACTGCGTCGTGCCTGTGGGGCGCAAACGGTGCTGCCTGCGCCGCAGAGATTACCGGTGAATTTTTCAGTTAATAAACCGGGCAAGCGTCAGGAATATTTGCGTGTGCGGTGCATGCAGGAAGACGGTGAGTTGCGATTGCAGCAACACCCCAATCAAAGCTCAGGCATGCTCAGTTCTGCCGTGTGGGCGGATGGCCTGGCAGTGGTGCCGGTGGGGCGTACCGTGTCCCCCGGAGATCGGTTGGCGTATTTCTCGTTTGCCGACTTGCTGGGCGGCTAATTTATGGTTCATCGCGGATTTGCGGGAAAAGCCTGATTGACTCCTCCCTGCTTGCCGTAGGAGCGTCGCTCGCGGCGCGATAGCCCAAGCCTGGATCAAAGCATAGAGGGCACAGAGACCACTGAGAAAAGACGCTCTTGAGCTCTGTGATAAACATTGCTTTTTTAACGGTTCTGGTTATCGCGCCGCGACCGAGCGCAGCGAAGGAACGCCCGCAGGGCGGCCCCGAAGGGGTGAGCGGAGCGAATAACCGACGCTCCTACAGCATGGGGCGTGGCGAGCCATTCCCTAAAATCTGCGATGAACCAAATTTATGCCAGCGCGTGACGCCGGTACGTTTTGGAGAAAATGTTCATGTCCCTGGAATCCACCTTGTTGGCCCGTGCCGATTCAGCGTGCGAGCTTTGTGGTGCCGGTAGCGCGCTTTCGGTGTATGCCGTGCCCCCGGCGTCTGATGGCAGTGAAGCGCAAAGCGCCTTGCTGTGTGAAACCTGCCAGTACCAGATCGATAACCCGGGTAACGAAGACGCCAATCACTGGCGTTGCCTGAATGACAGCATGTGGAGTCAGGTGCCGGCCGTGCAGGTACTGGCCTGGCGAATGCTCACCCGGTTGCGGGCGGAGGGCTGGCCGCAGGATCTGCTGGATATGCTGTATCTCGAAGACGATGTGCAGACCTGGGCGCAGGCCACGGGGGAGGGGCAAGACGCCGTGGCAATGGTGGAACATCGCGACAGCAATGGCGCGGCGCTGCACGCCGGCGATACGGTTACCCTGATCAAGGACCTGAATGTCAAAGGCGCCAATTTCACCGCCAAGCGGGGCACGGCGGTGAGAAATATTTCATTGGTGCAGGATAACCCCGAGCAGATCGAAGGCCGGGTAGAAGGCCAGCGGATCGTCATCCTGACCCAGTTCGTGAAGAAGACCGGATGAGGCGTTCACTGATCCTCGGCGGGATTCGCTCCGGTAAAAGTTCGCTGGCAGAACGTCTGGTCACTGAGCAGGCCGACCCGGTGGTGTATGTGGCGACCGCCACGGCCGGTGATGGCGAAATGAGTGACCGGATCCGCCGCCACCAGTTGCGTCGTCCGCCGCAATGGGGGCTGGTGGAAGAGCCGCTTGCCCTGGGGGCGCTGCTGAACCGTCAGGCCACGCTGACACCGCCTCCTTGTGTGCTGATTGATTGCATGAGTCTGTGGGTGAGCAATCTGCTGCACGCCGGGGACACGGTGTTTGTGCGCGAGCGGGACAGTTTTCTGGCCGCCCTTTCCCGTTACCCCGGCCGTGTCGTGGTTGTCAGCAACGAAGTGGGCTTGGGAATTATCGGCATGGATCCCCTGACCCGCCGTTTCGCCGATGAGTTGGGTTGGTTGAACCAGTCCCTGGCGCGCCAGTGTGACCGGGTCTTGCTGTCTGTGGCAGGCATCGCCCAGACGTTAAAGGGATAAGTCCGGCTGTAGGCGCGCTGGTTATTCGCGCCGCCAGCCAGCGGTGTTATTCCGGAGTTATTTTTAATCCCCGAGCCTGACCAAACAGCTCAGGGTGCCGTGCGGGGTGTCATCAATGCGCACCTGTGAGCGGCAGGCAAACGGAACCTGAAAGCCCGCCATGGCGTTGCTGGGGGTGAGACCAAGCACATGCGCCAGCACCATTCGAATGACGCCGCCGTGGCAGACCAGTAACACTTGCTTTCCTGCCAGTGCTTTACTCCAGTGTAGCCAGGCTGCACCGATGCGGTGGTGAAAATCCTGAATGGTTTCCGCATTCGGAGGCGGAAAATTTTCTGCATCGCGCCAGAAGTTGGCCTGATGGTCACCGTATTCCCGGGCCACCTGCTCTCGCGTTTTGCCTTCCCAATCGCCAAAACTGATTTCCTTGAAACCCTCTGCGACAGTAACGGGAATGTTTCGTTGTTCTGACAGCTCGCAGGCGAACTCGCGACAGCGCAGCAAAGGCGACGTGAGGATGTGATCCCACTGTTCGTGTTGGCCAATAGCGTCTCGCATTTGCTGCCAGCCCAATTCACTGAGTGGGTCATCCCTGTGACCGCGATACTTGTGGCCACCGGCGGGTTCGCCGTGGCGGATCAAATCGAAAAAGGTGGTTGTCATGGGGTTATCCGTCTGCGTTGCTGACGCCGGCATCGGCAAAGGTGGCCATCTGGTTGTGCAGGGCGCAGGCGCTGCGAATCAGGGGGACCGCGACGGCGGCACCGCTGCCTTCCCCAAGGCGCATACCCAGATCCAGCAGCGGCGTTGCCTCAAGGGCGTCCAGGATGCGTTGGTGTCCTGGCTCCCGGGAGCGGTGGGCAAACAGCAGCCAGCAAGAAAGCGCCGGGCGGAGCTGCACGGCACACAGGGCTGCGACGGAGACGATAAACCCGTCTACCAGCACCGGAATGCCGCGAGCGGCGCAGCCGATCAGGGCGCCGGTGATGGCCGCAATTTCAAAGCCCCCAAGGGACTGCAGGCAGGTCAGGGGCGTGGCGTCATCGCCGTGCTGCTGATGATGTCGCGCCAGCGCCTGCTGGATGATCGCCGCCTTGTGCTGGACGCCCTGGCGATCAAGGCCGGTGCCGGGGCCGGTCAGATGGGTTGAGTGTTCTGCCAGCAGCGCGCAGGCCAGTGCGCTGGCGCTGGTGGTATTGCCGATGCCCATCTCGCCGGCGATAAACAGCTGACAACCGCGCTCAAGAGCCCGGGCGGCACTGCGGTCCCCGGCCGCCAGCGCAGCGGCAAGTTGTTGGGCATCCATGGCGGATTCCCTGGCCAGGTTGGCGGTGCCGGCAGCGACTTGTTCGTCTATCACGCCGTCGCTCAGGGGGGGGGCGCAGACGGTACCGGTATTGATCACTTCCAGAGCCGCGCCCAGCTGCCGGGCCATCACGCTGATGGCGGCGCCGCCGGTGACGAAGTTGGCAATCATCTGTCCGGTGACCGCCTGGGGAAACAGGGAAATGCCCTCGTCACAGACACCATGGTCACCGGCAAAAACCGCAATCTGTACCCGCTCTGCGTTGGGGGTGTCGGTGCCTTGCAGGGCGGCCAGCCGAACGGCCACGTTTTCCAGTTCGCCCAGCGAACCGGCAGGTTTGGTCAGTTGCGATTGGCGTGCCAGTGCCCGCTGGCGGTGGGTGTCGCTGGGGGTGGCAAGCTCGGCGAGCCAGGGGGATGAGGTGGTCAATGGGTGCTCCCGGCAGGGTGACAGCAGAGGGGAAGCGGCAAATCCTCTGCCCCCATCGGGGGAGTGTCAAGTACACTGCCGGGCTTCACGGATGGTATCGCAAGGAAGAATCGTGTCCCTGACCCTGTATCTGTTCTGTCTGTTGGGCCTGCTGCTGGATGCCGTTGTGGGCGAGCCCCGTCGGTGGCACCCGCTGGTGGGCTTTGGCAAGCTCGCCGACGCTCTGGCACGGCGGGTGAACCGGAACCCGTCGGGTCGCTGGGCGGTGGCGGCGGGTGGGCTGGCAGTCGTCCTGCTGACCGTGCCGGTGCTGGCGATGCTGGTGGTGGTGTTTGCACTGTTGCCCGCGTGGGGCGACGGGATGGTCTCTGTTATCGGGCTGTGGCTGGTGGTCGGGCGTCGCAGCCTGGTGGAGCATGCATTGGCGGTGCAGGTGCCATTGCAAGCCGGTGAATCCGCGTTGGCGCGTGAGCAGGTGGGCAGGATTGTCAGCCGGGATTGCTCTGCGCTGGATGAGGCGGGCATCGCCAGAGCGGCCACCGAGTCGGTGCTGGAGAACGGTGCCGATGCCCTGTTTGCGTCGCTGTTCTGGTTCGTGGTGGCAGGGTTGCCGGGGGCGCTTTTGCACCGCCTGGTCAACACCCTCGATGCCATGTGGGGCTATCGTAATGCGCGCTTCGAACGGTTTGGCAAGGTGGCGGCGCGGCTCGATGATGTCATGGGCTGGCTGCCCGCCAGGCTGACGGCATGGGGCTATGCCCTGTGTGGCCATTTGCCCCGGGCGCGGCGTTGTTGGCGTCGCCAGGCGCCGGCCTGTGACAGCCCCAATGCCGGTCCCGTGATGGCCGCGGGTGCCGGGGCGTTGGGCGTCCTGCTGGGTGGGCCTGCGCACTATCATGGGGAATACAAGGACAAGCCGGTGCTGGGTGAAGGGCGGCCGGCCACGGCCGAGAGTATTGGCGCGGCGATACGCTTGCTTCATCGCACCTTGCTGCTGTGGCTGGGAGCGATGGCATGCCTGGTGTGGCTGACATGAGCGGCGAGCATGGTGGGCAGTTGCATCGCGCGGCAGCCCGTTACGGCATTCCGGTCACCGACTGGCTGGATTTGTCCACTGGCATCAGCCCCTGGTCCTGGCCTGTGCCGTCGCTGCCCGAGACAGTCTGGCAGCGCTTGCCCGATGAAGAGGACGGCCTGGTGGCCAGCTGTCGTGAGGCATTGTCGTTGTCTCCGGAGGCCGGTTGTTTGCCGGTGGCAGGTAGTCAGGCGGCGTTGCAGACACTGCCGTCCCTGCGGCGCCCGTGCCGGGTGGGGGTGCCCGTGCCGGGCTACCGTGAGCACGCACTGGCCTGGCAGCGCCAGGGCCACACGGTCGTGCCGCTGGCGCCGGACACCATAGAGGGCGCCCTTCAGGGGCTGGATGTGCTGGTGTGGCTGCAGCCCAACAACCCTACCGGGCAGTGGTTACCTCTTGAGCGCTTGCTGGCCTGGCAGGAGCAATTAGCGGCACGGGGGGGCTGGCTGGTGGTGGACGAGGCGTTTGTAGAAGCCTCAGCGGCGCCGTCCCTGGTCGGTGAGGTGGGGCGTCCCGGGCTGATCGTGTTTCGCTCACTGGGCAAGTTTTACGGTCTGGCCGGCGCGCGTGCAGGGTTGATGCTGGCGGAGCCGGCCCTGTGTGATGCTGTGCAAAGGAGCCTGGGCCCCTGGGCATTGAGCCACCCCGCCCGCCATATCATGGCCAGAGCCCTGCTGGACCGGCACTGGCAGGCGCAGCAACAAGCGCGGTTGCGTCTGGCGCGGGTTGCACTGGACCGAGTCTTGAGCGACGCGGGGTTTGAGCCTGCGGGCGGGTGTGATTTGTTTGCCTGGTGCCCGGAGGCTAAAGCGGGTGTCTGGGCTGAGCGGCTGGCGCGCCAGGGCATTCTGGTGCGCGCCTTTGATACGCCATCGGCGCTCCGGTTCGGGTTGCCGGGGGATGAGGCTGCGCGGGCTCGCCTGTGCCAGGCGTTGGCCCGCTAGCCGCGACGGCTATTGCGCCAGCAGTCGTTGTCGGGCGCTCTGGTATTCCTGCTTCAATTGATCAATGCGCTGATGGGCGGGCAGGACGGCCTTGACGGCACCAATGCCCTGACCGCTGCCCCAGATATCTTTCCAGGGTTTGGCGCCGCGGGTTTTGCTGTTATCGGTTTTCTCGGCAAAGTTCATGGACGAGGGATCGCTGCTTGGCAGGTTGTCCGGGTCCATGCCTGCGGCGGCAATGGAGCTGCGCAGATAGTTGCCGTGGACGCCGGTGAACAGGTTGGAATAGACGATGTCGCTGGCGCCGCTATCCACCACTGCCTGCTTGTAATTGTCCGCGGCATTGGCTTCTTCGGTGGCAATGAAAATGGAGCCGATATAGGCCAGATCTGCCCCCATGGCCTGGGCGGCAAGAATGGCGGCGCCATTGCCGATCGCGCCGGACAGCAGCAGGGGGCCGTCGAACCATTCACGAATTTCCTGCACCAGGGCAAACGGGGACTGCACTCCTGCATGACCACCGGCACCGGTGGCAACGGCAATCAAACCATCGGCACCTTTATCGATAGCTTTGCGGGCAAAGGCGTTGTTGATGATGTCGTGAAACACCAGGCCGCCGTAGCCGTGGATGGCCTCGTTGACATCCTCCCGGGCGCCCAGCGAGGTAATGATCAGCGGTACCTGGTGCTTCACACACAGGGCGAGATCCTGCTCCAGCCGTGCATTGGACTTGTGCACGATGAGGTTGACGGCAAAGGGGGCCGAGGGTTGTGAGGGGTTGTCCTGATCCCAGGCCTCGAGTGCTTCCCGGATCTGGATCAACCAGTCCTCAAGTTGCCCGTCTTCGCGGGCGTTCAAGGCGGGGAAAGAGCCGACAATGCCCGCCTTGCACTGGGCAATCACCAGTGCAGGGCTGGAGACAATGAACATGGGAGAGGCAACGACGGGCAGTTGCAGTCGCGCCTTCAGCAGGGTGGGCAGTGTCATGGTGAATCCTCAATTACATGCTGCCTTACATACTGCGATAAAAGCGCGAAAACTGTCATTGCTGCGGTAGGCCGCAGGTGACAGAAAAACGGTCAATCCCTGTCATTTCCTTCGCGCCCGCGCAGCGCTTTCAGCAGGCGGGCGGGAAAGCCTGCCGAACGTAATATCGGGCTCACATGCATTAGCCCTTCATGAATGTCGCGCACCTGCTCGGTCAGTTCATCCACGTGGCCGGTAATGCCATCCACCCTGACAGAGAGATCCGAGACCTGGTCCGGCAAGGCGTCCATGCGCTCGATAATGCGCATGATGCGATGGGCCATGATCAGGTATTCCAGGGCCGCGCGAATCACCGCAACAATCACCAGCAAGGCCAGCGGGGCAATGGCGGCGGCGATGATGCCGGCGGGCATGGACCACCAGAAACAGACCCCCACGACCGTGACCACAACCACCAGCGCGCCAAGTATCAACAGCAGATAAAACAGCGGCATCAGCTGCATGGTCAGATAACGGTTAAAGCGCCAGTCCGCCAGGTTGGGGATGCGGGAGCTAGAGGGATTGGGATGGTCCGGGTTGGGCGTGCGCATGCGGCGTCCTGTGATTCTTGTTGTGCTTTTAGAGTCTAGGGGAATGGGGGCTAAAAGTGTGCCTCTGTGGCGCGGAATTCTGCTGCGTTTGAGTAACCCCGGGCTCTGATTCGGGTCGGTTTTATCTGTTCTATATCCGAACGCTGGGACGGCTTTTGTGGAGAAGATGGAGAGAGTGGTTCGGAGGGGGAGACGGAAGGAATTTCCTGGGCTTTTTTTAACTCTATAAAAATCAGTGGCTTGCTGTTTTTGGGTGATGAATTTGAGGTGCCTTGGAGGGTCGCGGTATCCGGGGTCAAAGGGGCCATTTAGCCGAGTTGAAGCCGAACAAGCATTCGATCTAATGTTGCCACCAGAAAATGTAACAGTTATCGGGGTGGCTATCAGATGGTGCTGCCCCCTGCCATCGACAGGTGACCCAGATGCAGACCGCAACCATTCATCAGTACGTGCCGAAAACCGCCAAGCCCCGTGCCGAAGTGCCGATCCGTCATATGGATTTCCAGTTTTCAGCCGACGGGGTGGATACCCAGTTTTTCCGCAACACCGAGCTGGCCACAGCAATCTTCGAGGCGCTGTCCATCTTCCTGACTTTTGGCGAAGACCTGGTCATCGACACCGCCCGTTATCACCGCCAGTTCGTGAAGGACCCGGAGCTGAAACGGCAGGTAACATCCCTGATTGGCCAGGAAGCGATCCACTCGAAAATGCATAACGAGTTCAATGATGCGCTGGCCAAGCATCGTTTCCCGGTGGGCTTCTACCGCTTTCTGGCAGACAACGTCTTTGAATACGGCTTCAAGCGGTTGCCCAATCGCATGCAGCTGTCCCTGATGGCGGGCATCGAGCATTTCACCGCGGTGCTGTCGGAATACATGATGAAGCACGAAGATATTTTCTTTGAAACGGAAGATGAAAAGCAGCGTGCCCTGTGGATGTGGCACATGCTGGAAGAATCCGAGCACAAGGACATTGCCTACGACGTTTTCCAGGAGTTGTCCGGTAACTATGCGTTGCGGATATCCGGTTTTGCGTTGGCCACCTTCACCATCATGTTCCTGGTGCCGCTGGGCGGTGTCTTTATCCCGATTTTTCGCAACCCGCTAAACATGGTCCGCCCGCGCTACTGGAAGGATGTGCGGCACAGCCTTGCCTTGTTGGCGGGGCCGAAGGATGGCGTTTTTGGCAGCACCATGAATCACATCATGGATTACCTGCGTCCAGACTTTCACCCGAATGATCACGACACCTCAGCGTATCTGGAGTACTACAAGGAAAAGCTGCTGAACCCGGAAACCGGTTTGCTGACCCCTTACCTGACCAAGGAATTCGTCCCGCCGGTGCGGGCCTGATTTCCCCTGAACACGCCTTCTTGAGTGGAACATTATGTTGAAGCTGATCAAACAACGCTTTTCCCGGCCCAGCACTAACGCCCGGGCGGTAGTCACCGGCGCAGGCAGTGGCATTGGTCGCAGCTTTGCCCTGGAGCTGGCTCGCCGCGGTGGTGCGGTGGTGTGTGCGGATCTGAATCTGGCCAATGCCGAAGAAACGGTTGCCATGATTCGGGAATTGGGTGCGCAGGGGTGGGCGGTTGCCTGTGATGTGGGCAAGGCAAAGCAGGTGGAAGCGCTGGCGAAGGAGGCCGAGACCTTGCTGGGCGGCCCGGCGACTCTGGTGATCAACAATGCCGGCGTCGGCATTGGTGGCAAGTTTGATGAGTTGTCCCTGCAGGACTGGAAATGGGTAATGGATGTGAATCTGTGGGGTGTGGTCCACGGTTGCCATTATTTCGTACCCGGCCTGAAAAAGCAGGGTGGCGGGGCCATCATCAATGTGGCGTCGGCGGCATCCTTTACGGCTGCGCCGGAAATGAGCGCCTATAACGTCACCAAGGCCGGGGTGCGCGCCCTGTCCGAAACCCTGTATGCGGAACTGAAAAAGGACAACATTCGCGTCAATGTGCTGTGCCCGACCCTGGTGCCCACCAACATCATCAAGGATGGCCGTATCCCGGAGCGGTATTCCAGATTGGCAGACCATGCGTTGATGAACTACGCGATGACTACCAGTGACAGTGTGGCAAAACTGACCCTGAACCGGCTCGATAAAGGGGAGCTGTACACCACGCCGCAGGTAGACGCGAAGCTGTTCTGGTTGATGAAGCGTGCTTCGCCGGATCTGTATGCCCGATTCCTGGGCTTCTCTTACCGGTTTCTTGGCTGATGCGGCCGGACTTGAACCGCGAACCACCCGAACACGAAAAGAAAAGAGGCAGAGACCCTATGGCTGAGAACAAGGCTCAGAACAAGGCAGCGTCCCCGGTGTCGCCTGTTTACGATTCCCTGATTGTCGGCGCCGGCATTTCCGGCCTGGCGGCAGCGATCAAGCTGCGTAAAGAAGGCTATACCGACTTCAAGATTATCGAGAAGGCCAGCCAGGTCGGCGGTACCTGGCGTGAGAATACCTATCCCGGTTGCGGTTGTGATGTGCCGTCGTCACTGTATTCCTATTCGTTTGCGTTGAGCAGCAAATGGAGTCGCCTGTTTGCCAAGCAGCCGGAAATCCTCGCCTACCTGAAAGAGGTGAGCGACGATTTTGGCATCACCCCGCTGATTGAATTCAACACGGACCTGGAACAGGCGCGCTGGGATGACAGCCGTGACCTGTGGGTGCTCAATACCAGCAAGGGGGAATACCTGGCCCGCACGGTGGTGTTTGCCACCGGGCCGATCACCGAATCGCAGATTCCCTCGCTGCCGGGGCTGGAGACCTTCAAGGGCGAAATGTTCCATTCTGCCAAGTGGAACCATGATTATGATCTGACCGGAAAACGGGTTGCGGTGATTGGCACCGGTGCGTCTGCGATCCAGTTTGTGCCGGAAATTCAGCCCAGGGTAAAAGAGCTGTTCGTGTTTCAGCGCACGGCCCCCTGGGTGCTGCCCAAGCCGGACCTGCCGTTGAGTGAGACCAGCAAAAGCGTGATCGAGCGGTTACCCGCGATCCAGCACGGCTGGCGCAAAGCGGTAGCGGGCTCCCTGAATGTGATCAACTTCGGGCTGCGCAATCCGAACGTGCTCAAGCCGGTGAGCAGTGCCGCCAGGCAGCTGCTCAGGCTGCAGGTGCATGACCCGGTGTTGCGCAAGGCCGTGACACCGGACTTCACCCTGGGCTGCAAGCGGATTCTGTTTGCCAACAACTATTATCCCGCCTTGCAGGCGGAAAATACGAGTCTGATTCCCCATGGTCTGGTGGAGGTCGACGGCAACACGGTGATTGCCGCCAACGGTGAACGCCATGAGGTCGATGTGATTATCTGGGGTACCGGTTTTGATGTGTCTCATCCGCCGATAGGCCGCAAGGTCTTCAACGCCAAGGGTGAGCGCCTGTCCGACCTGTGGAAAGACAGCTCGCCGGAAGCTTATCTGGGCGCAGCTCTGGCCGATGTGCCCAATGCCTTCCTGGTGCTGGGGCCTAACGTGTTGGTGTATGACTCTTTCATTGTGCTGGCCGAGGCTCAGCTGGATTACATCATCGATGGGCTGAAAAAAATCCGTGATCGCGGGATCAGTCGCCTTACCATTCGCCCTTCGGTGATCGAACAGCACAACCAGAAAGTGCAGAAACACCTGAAGGGGACGGTGTTCAACAGTGGTGGCTGCAAGAGCTACTACCTGGACCAGAATGGCCGAAATTTTGCCGCCTGGCCCTGGTCACTGAAAGCCCTGAAAAAGCGCCTGTCCCGTTTCCGGCTCAAGGATTACGAGGTGGTGTATCAGCAACAGAAGGCCAACCGCAAGGCGGCGTGACACTGTTGCAGGAAGGGGCTGATTCAGCCCCTTTTTTCTGGTTCATCGCGGGTTTCCGGGAAAAGCCGAATTTCATTCCCTCCCTTGCCGTAGGAGCGTCGCTGGCGGCGCGATCCCAGACCAGGATCAAAAGCATTTTAATCACAGAGGGCACAGGGTTCACTGAGGAGGACGGTTTTCCTCTGTGGATCCTATACTCTCTGTGGTAAATAGTCTTTAACGACGTGGGTTATCGCGCCGCCAGCGACGCTCCTACGGAAGGGGGCTTTTCTGTAGACGATTCCCGTTAATCCGCGATGAGCCTTTTTTCTTTCCCCTGTTACTGCGTGTTCTTTATTCCTTCTGGCTGAGTGTGTACTCGGCGTAGCCACTGAGCGTATCCCCCAGCACCGCCACCAGTTCCTCAAAGGTCTGGGTGGGGTTTCGGGCGGACAGGTGACGAATCACCGTGTAGATGCCGCCGTTGATATAGAAATAGGCGAGGCCGGGAATGTTGGGCAGTTTCAGCAGTTCCGGGTGGTGCATCAGATACTGGGTAAAGAAGTCCATCAACGTGCGGGAGATAGGGGCCTGATAGATCACCATGTCCATGCTGAACGCGTGGCGGGCAAAACGCAGGTAGAGCTCGTTGTTCTCTTCCAGAAAGTCGCGGAAGTTGAAGAGCAGGGTATGGATGGCACCGCGAATATCCATGCGCACCATCTTTGGCACCAGTGGATGAATCATGGCCACGGTGTCTTCCACAAAACGCTCCGATGCGGCCTGCACGATGGCGTTCTTGTCGTCGAAATATTCGTACAGTGAACCCACGCCGATCCCTGCCCGCTCAGCAATGTGACGGGCCGTAATACCCGCTGGTCCCTGGTCGGCAATGGTCAGCAGAGTGGCCTCAATGATGGCGTCTACAGTGGCTTTGGAGCGTTGTTGTTTGGGTTTTCTGGCCATGGGGTAATCCGAATTGTATCCGAACGAGCATTCGCTTTATTGTTACATCAGTGAATGTAACAGTAAACGTTTGGCTGTGCCATCGGCCCCGTATCGGCGGCAGCCTTCCAACGAGGATCGGACACCATGTTCGGTAAACAAGACAAACTGATTAACCACGCCATGGCCGTAGTCACCGGCGCGGGCAGCGGCATTGGCCGGGCGTTTGCAGAAGCGCTGGCGGCGCGCGGCGGCGCGGTGGTGTGTGCCGATATCAACCTGGAGACTGCTCAGCAAACGGTGGACCGGATTACCGCGTCTGGCGGACGGGCGTGGGCGCTGCGTTGTGATGTCAGTGTGCGTGCAGAGGTGGAGGCGCTGGCGGAGCAGGCCCAGGCGCTGTTACCTGAACCGATTAGTCTGGTCATCAATAACGCCGGCGTGGGTGTGGGTGGCAAGAACATCGGCGAGATTTCCCTGGAAGATTGGGAATGGACCATGGGCATCAACCTGTGGGGCGTGATCTACGGCTGTCACGTTTTCGCACCGTTGCTGAAGCAGCAGGGGCGGGGCGGGATTATCAACGTGGCGTCCTCGGCCAGCTTTGCCGCCGCGCCACTGATGGGGCCCTACAACGTGACCAAGGCGGGGGTGCTGGCCCTGTCCGAGACGCTGGCCGCGGAAACTGCTGGCACCGGCGTCAATGTGACGGTGCTGTGTCCCACGGTGGTCAACACCAACATCTTTAGCGCGGGTCGCATTCATGGCGGCGTGCCGCCGGTGCTCAATCGCATTATCGAACTCACGGGCGTGTCTGCCGAGGGGGTAGCGGATACCACCCTCAAGGCACTGGCCCGCGGCCAGCTGCATGTGCTGCCCCAGTTCGATGCGCGCATGATCTGGCGCGCCAAACGTTTGCTGCCCGCAACCTATACCCGCGGCGCCGGACTGCTCAGCCGTCTGGCCGCTGCCAAACTTTAATTTTTCACCCTGTACCCGGGAGGAATGCATCATGGCTTCCATCGACCTCGACAAAATGCTTGCCAAAATCAAGAGCACCCAGTGGGCCCTGTCAGACATTGACTGGGATGCCCCGGGGGCGGAACTGATTACCGAAGAGCAATGGCCAAAACTGAAAGAGTTCATGGCCGATCTTATGTGGATTGAACATGTGGGGGCTCGGGCTTTTGCGGCGTTGGCCAAGAAAGCCCCAACGGATACCTTGCGAGAAATCTACAGTTACTTTCATGCAGAAGAGCAGCGACACGCCAATGCCGAGATGGCCTTGATGCGTCGCTGGGGCATGCTGGAAGGGGATGAGATTCCGGAGCCCAACGTCAACCTGCGCATCATCATCGAGTGGCTGGATCGTTTTGCTGATGAGATGCCTGTATACGTACTCGGCACTGTGGTGCCCATGCTTGAAATCGCGCTGGACGGTGCCCTGTGTACTTTCCTGCTCGAGACCGTGAAAGACCCGGTTTGCCACCAGGCATTCGAGAAGATCAACGATGATGAGTCCCGCCATCTGGGCGTGGGTTTCACCGTGATGGAAATGCAGGGCCGCAGTGCGTCATACATCAAGATGGTGCAAATGATGGCACGAGTGATGGATCCCCGTCTGATTCTGGGTATTGCCTCTTATATGCCGCTGCTCAACAAGATGCGCGATAACGTGATTGCGATGGGCCTGCCAGAAGAAAAACTCTACAAGGCCATGCAGAAGTTTGAACGTATTGGTGGGCGAACCGAAGAAGGGCGTCGTAACCCCTGGTTCCAGTTGATCAAGCAGCACGGCCGCTGGGTGACCAATCGTAGCAACAAGGTGTACCACGTGCCGGTGGATGCGCTGGTGAAGATTACTGGCATGGTGCCCCGGAAAGCCTTGCCTGCGGTGCCTTCATGGGTGAAGGAGCTTACCTACGAACCCACCGCAACACGTTAATCCTGTTGTCAGCATAGCCGCCCGGCGGGAGCCGGGCGACACGACCCTGTAGCACGAGTTTGAACGTTATGAGCACGACCGAAGATTCCAAAAAAATGGCTAAACCCAAGGCACCACGCAAGAAAGCGGCTGCCGCATGCAAGACGACGGCCCGAAGAAAGACGGCAGCAAGAAAAAAAGCGCCAGAAAAACCCCAGTCGGTCCTTATCGTCGGCGCCGGGTTTGCCGGCTTGGGCATGGCCATTCGCTTGAAGCAAGCCGGTATCGAAGACTTCATTATTCTGGAGCGTGGTAACGCGGTAGGGGGTACCTGGCGTGACAACCAATATCCGGGTGCGGCCTGTGATATTCCCTCGAATCTGTATTCATATTCCTTCGCGCCGAATCCCAACTGGTCGCGCAGTTTCTCCGGCAGCGAAGAAATCCTCGACTACGTGCATCACCTGGTCGCGGAGTTCGGCTTGGAAAAGCACATCCGTTTCGAGCAGAACGTGGCCGAACTACGCTTCGACGAGACGAAAGGCATCTGGACGGCGACCACGGATAAGGATGTTGTCTTCACCGGCCGTGCGGCGGTGATGGCTCAAGGGCCGCTGGCCAATTGCAGCTTTCCGGCGATTACAGGCATTGAGGATTTCAAAGGGAAAAAAATCCACAGCGCCCGCTGGGATCATGATTACGACTTTTCCGGCAAGAATGTGGCCGTGGTGGGCACCGGTGCCAGCGGGATCCAGATCATTCCCGAGTTGGTCAAGGTTGCCAAACACGTGAAGGTGTTCCAGCGGACGCCGGGTTGGGTGATGCCACGGCCTGACTTTTCCACGCCGGAATGGAACAAGTTGTTGTTCCGCAAGGTGCCTGCCAGTCAGCAGGCCATGCGTGAACTGCTGTATTGGAGTCATGAAAGCATGGCCCTGGCGGTGATCTGGAATTCGCCGCTGACGCGAATCGCGGAGCGCATTGGCAAGTGGCATCTTCGCCGTCAGGTAAAAGACCGCTGGTTGCGTCGTCAGTTGACCCCGGATTTCACCATCGGTTGCAAACGGGTACTGGTTTCCAACGATTACTACCCGGCTTTGCAGAAAGATAATGCGAAACTGATTACCTGGCCTATTGCCCGAATCAGCGAAGAGGGTATTCGGACAGTAGAAGGCATTGAACATCAGGTGGATTGCATCGTGTTTGCCACAGGCTTTGATGTGAGCCACTCCGGCACGCCGTTCCCGGTGCTGGGACGGGGTGGCCGCGTCATGGGCGATGACTGGAAAGGTGGCGCCCAGGCCTATAAGAGCATCAATGTGTCCGGCTATCCGAATCTGTTCCTGACCTTCGGCCCCAATTCGGGACCGGGCCATAACTCTGCACTGGTGTATATGGAGTCGCAGCTGGAATATGCCCTGAAAGGCATCCGCAAGATTGTGGGCGAAGATCTGAAGGTGCTGGATGTGAGAGAAGATGCCCAGCAGCGTTTTAACAAGGGCATCCAGAAGCGGCTGGCGAAAACCAACTGGAACTCCGGCTGCAAGAGCTGGTACCTCACTGAAGACGGGTTCAATGCCACCATGTATCCGGGGTTTGCGACCCAGTACGCCGCCCAGATGTCGGAATTCAAAGAAGAAGATTACCAAACCGCCTGATGAGAATTGGGTAGGGAGTGGAGTGCTCCCCTGGTTTTTCCGGTGAACGCGGGCCTTTGGCCCGCGTTTTTTTATGGTGGATCGCGGGTTGGGGCAATCGGGTTTTCTTCTCCTCCGCGATGCCTCTTGTGTGTTGCCAGACATGGCGTACCGAAGTGAGCCAAAAAACTGTCACACGAATGTCGTTCAACCTTAACCCCTGATCGGTAAAACGCAGTGTTCACCATTGCGTACCAATACAACCGAAGGGGATACCGATGAAATCCTGGCATTTTTTGGGGGCTGCCACGCTGGCAGCGATGCTGGCTGCCTGTGGCGGCGATGACAGTAATGACAATAACAGCACGAACGAGACTGGTGATCCGGTGGCAGAGGTGACCCCGGCTTCCATCAAGCTGGCGTTTTCCGGCCGTTATCAGGCCGGCAGCTTTGATGCCTCTGCAGCTGAAATTCCGGCCTATGATGCGGCCAGCCAGCGGTTGTTTGTGGTTAATGCTGAAGCCGGGGAGCTGGATGTGCTGGATCTGAGTGATCCTTCTGCGCCGGTGAAATTGAGCAGTATCAATGTGTCTGCCATCGCGGCAGGTGCCGAAGTGAATAGTGTGGCGGTAAAAAATGGCCTGGTCGCCGTCGCCATTGAAGCGGACCCGAAAACCGATAACGGTTTTGTCGCGCTGTATCAAGCGGACGACCTGACCCTGTTGGGCAGCACCGAAGTCGGCCCGCAGCCAGATATGATCACCTTTACGCCGGATGGCATGACGGTGCTGACCGCTAACGAAGGCGAGCCCAGTGACGACTATAGCGTGGACCCGGAAGGTTCCATCAGCATTATCAACGTGACAGACACCGGTTCTCCGGTCGTCACCCATGCCGACTTTGCCGGTTTTAATGCCGCTGACCTGCGTGAAGCCGGGGTGCGTATTTATGGACCGGGTGCGTCTGCTGCCCAGGACCTGGAGCCGGAGTACATTGCAGTTTCTGCCGATGGGGCAACCGCATGGGTCACGCTGCAGGAAAACAATGCGCTGGCCAAGCTCGACATCGCCACGGCCACCGTCACCGACATTCTCCCCCTTGGCGAGATTGACCGCAGCCAGGCCGGCAAGGGTATTGATGCCAGCGATGATGATGAAGTGATTGATATCAAGACCTGGGGCGGAGTTGTGGGGCTTTACCAGCCCGATGCGATCCATGCTTACAGCGCCAATGGCAGCACCTACCTGGTGACCGCCAACGAAGGGGATGCCCGTGCCTGGGGTGAGGATAACGATGCCTATTGGGGTGAAGAGGCCGATGATTCGGAAGATCCGCCGGTGCTGTGTGAGCCGGATGCCAGCCAGGGCTTTGTGGAAGAGTTTCGTGTAAAACACCTTGTTCACACCGATGGCTTCGACCGTCGCTGTGGTGATGACATGCCTCCCCAGCTGCGTGAACTGGCAGCGGGTGCGCTGCTGGATCCGACGGTGTTCGGCTACTGTGGTGCTGTCGAGGGTGACCCGGAAGGCTGCCGTGATGATGATGTGCTCGGCCGATTGAACATTACCTGGACGGCCGGCTACAAAACCGATGCGGCAGGCGAGCCGGTGATGTACACCGCTGCAGGGGTTCAGGATGATGCGGGTGACCGCATCATGTACGACACGCTGTACAGCTACGGCGGCCGTTCTTTCTCCATCTGGGATGAAGACGGTGTGCAGGTGTTCGACAGTGGTGATGCCATTGAGCAGTTCCTCGCAGGCGACGATTGCAAGCTGGGGAGTGACCGGTCCATCGATTGCAAGACCTGGTTCAACAGTGGCCATGACGAAAGTGGCGCCATGGATAGCCGCAGTGATGCCAAGGGGCCGGAGCCGGAAGGCCTGACCATTGGTGTGATGGGGGAAAAAACCTTCCTGTTCCTGGGGCTGGAACGCATGGGGGGCGTGATGGTGTATGACATCACGGATCCGGCCGCACCGATTTTCCAGGACTACCTGAACAGCCGTGAACTGTGGGATGGGGAAGACCCGGACAATGGTAACCTGGCCGGTTTTGGTGATCTGGGTCCGGAAGGGCTGGTCTTCATTCCCGCCAGCGATGCGCCGCAAGGCAAGCCGCTACTGGTAGTGGGTAATGAGGTCAGCGGTACCACCGCGGTGTATGAGGTGCTGGTGTCAGAAGAGTAAGGCGCTAAGTCCACTGCGATTCGGTGGGCATGGTTTGGTTCATACGGATCAACGGGAATGCCTAATAGCAATGCCCATTCCGTAGGCGCGTCGCTCGCGGCGCGATTTAAGACCAGGATCAAAAGCGTTTTCACCACAGAGGGCGCAGAGTTCACGGAGAAACCCCCGTTTTCCTTCCTGAGCACTGTGCCCTCTTTGGTGGATCTGTATTTAACAACGGCTATCGTGCCGCGAGCGACGCGCCTACGGAAAGGGAGGGGAGGTTTAGATCGGGTTTTCCCGGGAATCCCGTAGTGACCGGCTCAGGTCTGCCGTGGGAGCTGTGGTTCCACCGCGATGCTTTTGGCCGGTTTTCAGCCTCTAGCAGCCGTCCGACGTCAGACCGCCGACCAGATTTTTATCACGATTTGGCTTTTTGTTTGGCTTCAAACGCCGCCAGTTGTTCCGGTGTGGCGGGTGCTTGAAACTTGTCTTTCCATTCGCTGTAGGGCATGCCGTAGACCCATTCCCTGGCCTGCTCATAATCCAGTTCTACTTGCCGTTCGCTGGCGGCCGCAGAGAGCCACTTGGACAAACAGTTTCGGCAAAAGTCCGCCAGGATCATCAGGTCGATATTCTGTACGTCCTTGTGGTCATCCAGATGCTGCAGCAAACGCCGAAAAGCGGCGGCTTCCAGTTCGGTTCTGGTGGTCTGGTCGATATCGGTCATGGGGGCTCCTGCTCTGTGTTCAGACGTCTATGCTACGCAGGTAGTCATCGTAGCTGCCACTGAAGTCACGAATGCCTTGCGGGGTAATTTCCAGAATGCGCGTGGCCAGGGAACTGACGAACTCCCGGTCGTGACTCACGAAAATCAGTGTGCCCGGGTAGTTTTCCAGTGCCAGGTTCAGGGACTCGATGGATTCCATGTCCAGGTGGTTGGTGGGCTCATCGAGCAACAGTACGTTGGGCTTGGTCAATGTCAGTTTGCCGAACAGCATGCGGCCCTGTTCGCCACCGGAAATCACCTTGACGGATTTTTTTACCTCGTCGTTGGAAAACAGCATACGCCCCAGAGCCGCACGCACGGCCTGTTCGCCGTCGGCGGTCCATTGTGCCATCCAGTCGAACAGGATCATGTCGTCGGCAAAGTCATGGCTGTGATCCTGGGCAAAGTAACCCAGCTCGGCGGCTTCTGCCCATTTGACTGTGCCGCTGTCGGCGTTCAGATCGCCGGCCAGACAGCGTAGCAGGGTGGTCTTGCCGATGCCGTTGGGGCCAATGATGGCGACCCGTTCACCGGCTTCGATCTGCAGGTTCAGATCCTGGAACAGGGTCAGGTCCTCAAAGCCCTTGGCCAGCCCTTCCACCGTCACCGCCTGGCGGTGCAGTTTTTTGGTTTGCTCAAAGCGGATGTAAGGGCTGACCCGGCTGGAGGGTTTGACCTCTTCGAGCTGGATCTTGTCGATCTGGCGGGCCCGGCTGGTGGCCTGCTTTGCCTTGGAGGCATTGGCAGAGAAGCGGCTCACAAAGCTTTGCAGCTCGGCGATTTCCTTCTTCTTCTTGGCGTTGTCCGCATGCAGGCGTTCGCGTGCCGCGGTGGCAGCGGTCATGTACTCATCGTAGTTGCCCGGGAACAGGCGAAGCTCGCCATAGTCCAGGTCCGCCATGTGGGTACAGACGCTGTTCAGGAAGTGGCGGTCGTGAGAGATGATGATCATGGTGCTGGAACGGGCCACCAGAATATTTTCCAGCCAGCGAATGGTGTGGATATCCAGGTGGTTGGTCGGTTCGTCCAGCAGCAGCACGTCCGGGTCAGAGAACAGTGCCTGGGCCAGCAATACCCGTAGCTTCCAGCCGGGGGCCACGGCGGTCATGGGGCCGGCGTGCTGCTCTTGCGGAATGCCAAGCCCCAGCAGCAGATCCCCCGCCCGGGCCTCTGCGGTATAGCCATCCATTTCGGCAAATTTCATTTCCAGATCGGCCACCCGCATGCCGTCTTCTTCGCTCATTTCCGGTTGGTTGTAGATGCGGTCGCGCTCGGCTTTGACCTGGGCCAGCTCCGTGTGCCCCATGATCACGGTATCCAGCACGGTGTGCTCTTCAAACGCGAACTGGTCCTGGCGCAGCTTGCCGAGGCGGTCATTGGCATCAATCATCACCTGGCCACTGCTGGGTTGCAGTTCGCCTCCCAGAATTTTCATGAAGGTGGATTTGCCGCAACCGTTGGCGCCAATCAGGCCGTAGCGGTTACCGTTGCCGAATTTCACGGAGACGTTTTCGAACAGCGGCTTGGCACCAAATTGCATGGTGATGTTGGCAGTAGAAATCAAGAGACAATCCTGTAGAAACGCAGCGGCAGGCGGGCCTGCACCGGGGTGAAAGAGGCGGCATTGTACCGGCTCGGGCAGCAAAACACAGGCCCGCCGGGCAGATCGCGGGCAGGTGTTCGATTTGCACCTACTCACGGGTATGATTGATGCCTTTGCGCTGAACCACTGAGGATCCCATGTTTGAACTGACTGTGATGCCCCGTTTCTACGAAACCGACGCCTTTGGCCACGTGAATAACACGGTGGTGACGGGCTGGTTTGAAACCGCCCGCTCTCCGCTGTTTGAGCTGTTCAACACCGAAGGCAACAAGCCTGCAGAGTTGCCCCTGATCCTGGCCCGTATCGAAGTGGATTTTGTCGGGCAGATCTACTACGGCAGCGACGTGCTGCTGCGCACCGGCATTGAGCGGCTGGGGAACAGTTCCTTCGTGGTGCTGCATCAGGCATGGCAGAACGGCAAGCTGGTGGCGCGGGGCAAGGCCGTTCAAGTGCATTTCGAGCACGACAAGCAGGCGTCCTCGCCGATCCCGGCCACATTCCGTCAGGTGCTGGAGCAGCATCTGGGAGCGTTGCCGGAGGAAGAGCAGCGGTGAGCTTTGAGCCACGAGCTACGAGGAAGGTCAAAAGCCAGGGTGTTTAGGGTGGAGAGGGCTTTGTGGGAGTGGTCGTTCGACCACGATGGCGCGTAGCGCCTTCCCGGATCGCGGTGGAACCACCGCTCCCACTGATAGGGGCGCGATGCTGGAAGGGCCAGGTTTTGAAATTGGCGTCAGTCGTCAGGCCCTATCTCCCCCATAGATACAGTCATCATGGCGTCTTGACGCGATCTCGCTACACTAGCCCCTTGACGATTTGCTGAGTGAGAGAAATAGGGATGGCCTACAAGGGACAGGACAATCTTGACCACCTTCAGCCCCACAAGGTCGGGGTGCTAATCACTAATCTGGGAACGCCGGATGCACCGGAAACCGGCGCGTTGCGCCGTTACCTGCGCGAATTCTTGTCTGATCCCCGGGTGGTCGAGATTCCCCGGTTTATCTGGTTCTTCATTCTCAATCTGGTGATTCTGGTCATTCGTCCTTCCAAATCGGCCGAGGCCTACAAGGGCATTTGGACCGAGCAAGGTTCCCCGTTGCTGTTTCACAGCCTTGCCCAGGGCGACGGGATTCGCGAGCGCCTGCAGCGCAAGTACGGGGATGCGGTGGAGGTTCGTGTCGCCATGCGTTATGGCAACCCCTCCATCCCCAGCCAACTGCAAGCCTTTGAGGATGCAGGCATTCGCAAGCTGCTGGTGCTGCCGCTGTATCCCCAGTACTCGGCTTCTACCAATGCGTCGACCTTTGATGCCCTTGCCCGGGATTTCATGAAGCGCCGCCTGCTGCCGGACCTGCGCTTTATCAGTCATTACCCGGACTACCCGTCCTACATTCAGGCCATGGCTGACCACATTCGTGCCTGGCGCGACCAGCATGGCGGCGCGGACAAGCTGGTGTTCAGCTACCACGGTGTCCCCAAGCGTTTCCTGCTCAAGGGCGACCCCTATTTCCACGAATGCCATCAAACCTCGCAGCGGCTGGCCGAAGCTCTGGGGCTGAATGAGGACGAGTGGCTGACCACCTTCCAGTCCCGCTTCGGTGCGGAAGAATGGCTGCAGCCCTATACCGATGTCACCCTGAAGGCCCTGCCCGGCGAGGGGGTGAAGTCCGTACAGGTATTCTGCCCGGGCTTCTCGGCGGATTGTCTGGAAACCGTGGAAGAAATTGACGAAGAAAACCGTGAGTACTTCGAAGAGGCTGGGGGGGAGTCGTTTGCCTATATCCCGGCGCTGAATGCGGAGCCGGTACATCTGGCTGCACTGACCCAGCTGATCGAGGATAACCTGCAGGGCTGGTCGTTACGCGCTGACGGGTAGCCAGTTCACGGGGAACACTGAGCCATCGCGAGCCAAACCGGATTTTTCACGTTGAACTCAGTGTCCTCGGTGGATGCCCCCTCTTTGACAGCGGGGCGAGCGGCCAGTCACTGCAGGGTGGTGTATGCAATCAGGCAGTAAGATGCCGGATCAGCTCATCGGTAAACTCGGTGGTGCTGGCTCTGCCGCCCAGGTCCGCTGTCACTACTTCACCTGCGCCAACCACTTGCCGTACCGTGCGGCGTAGCTGTTTCGCCTTGTCGTGCATTTCCATGTAATCGAGCATCATGGCACCGGCCAGAATAATGGCAGTGGGGTTGGCGATGCCCTTGCCGGCAATATCTGGTGCGCTGCCATGCACTGCCTCAAACAGACCACCGTGTTCGCCAATGTTGGCGCCGGGTGCCACACCCAGGCCGCCGATCAGGCCAGCGCACAGGTCGGAAAGAATATCGCCGAACAGGTTGGTGGTGACGATCACATCGAAGCGGTGCGGATTCATGGCCAGCTGCATGGCGCAGGCATCCACGATCATTTCTTCGTGTTCCAGGTCCGGGTAGTCCTCACGCACGTTGCGCGCGACATCCAGAAACAACCCGGATGTGGATTTCATGATGTTGGCCTTGTGCACCACGGTGACTTTCTTGCGGCCCTGTTTCATGGCGGTGTCATAGGCAAAACGCAGCAGGCGCTCGGATTCTGTGCGTGTGATGCGGCTGCGCAGTTCAGCGGTTTCACCATCCTCGCTGACGGTCTGACCCAGACCGGAATAGATGCCTTCGATGTTCTCGCGCACGGTCATGATGTCCACGTTGTCATAGCGGGAATTGACGCCGGGAATGGAGAGCGCGGGCCGCACATTGGCAAACAGGTCAAAGGTTTTGCGCAAGGTCACGTTCACAGAAGTAAAGCCGCCACCTACCGGAGTGGTGATCGGGCCTTTCAGGGCCAGGGGATTACGCTTAAGGGTCTCCAGCGTTTCTGCAGGCACCAGGTCAAGTCCCTGATCCAGGGCTGTCTGGCCGGCGATGGCGTATTCAAACTTGAGTCCACAATCGAGGGCGTCCAGTACGCGTACCGTGGCATCCACGATATCCGGTCCAATTCCATCGCCGGGAATCACGGTTACGGTGTTGTCATTCATGCTGCCTCCTGATTGCGGGAAAGGTGACGAGTGTGACCATTTTGCCCGCTCAAGGTTGCAAAATGAATGCCGACCAAGGTCGCAGGGCGCTCGGAGAAAGCGGGGGCCAGTGTTGTGAGCGGCTATATATGTGGGCCGGGACCCTTTTCGGATAGCTCGTCACAGGGGTTGCGCAGTCGGCAGGCCTTGATGGAAAGACAGCCACAACCAATGCACTGATCCAGCTGGTGACGCAGGACGGTCAGATCATTGATGCGCTCATCCAGCTGCACGCGCCAGCGGGCGGACAGCCGTTTCCAGTCCCGGGCAGTGGGTGTTCTGCCATCGGGGAGTTCGCTCAGGGCCCCGGCGATTTCTGCCAGTGGAATGCCAATGCGTTGTGCCACCTTGATCACCGCCACCCGGCGCAAGACGTCCCGATGGTAGCGCCGCTGGTTGCCGGCACTGCGCTGGCTTTGAATCAGGCCTTTGGTTTCGTAGAAGTGCAGGGCAGACACCGCCACGCCACTGCGTTCCGCGACTTCGCCTACGGTAAGTGCCTTGCCGTGATCTTCCGGATTGATACGCATAGTCTGGTCTCCGGGCCATACTGTTCGCGTAAGACCTCAATGAATATTGAGGTTTTACGCGGGTGTCCGGAAGGATGCAAGGCTCCCGGTCGTTGCGCAAACCGCGATGGCGGCGCATCCCGTTGTGGGAGATTGGTGTAGGGTACGGGCGGGCAAACAGGAGGCCGGGGTAACGCAATGAAATGGATGATGGCAGTGTGGTTGGTGATGGCCCTGCCGATGGAGGTATCAGGCAAGCCGGCGGCACCGGTCGACTGGCAGCATTACCACAGCAAGGATGGCTGGTGGGTGGACCACCATTTTCTGCTCGTAGAGTCCCAGCAGTGGTTGACGCCATCGCAGGTGGATCAGCCGGCGTGGCAGCATGAGGTCTCGATTTCCGTGCCGTGGTCTGCCGCTTGTCCCGGCCGCGAACGGGACGACCACACAGCGCTGGTGATCATCAGTGGTGGTGACCGGCCCGGAGCGGTGCTGCGGGAATCGCCCGGCAGCTTGTCCACGGCATTGGCGCTGATCTTCTGCCGGCCGGTGGTCGAGATACGCCAGGTGCCGAATCAGCCGTTGGTCTTCAGTGCCGATGCCACGGCGACCCCCCGCCGCGAAGACAGCCTGCTGGCCTGGACCATGGATCGCGCCGCGCGAGTGGGCGATATGGCGCCTGTCCAGCACGCCATGGTCACAGCGGTGCGACGCTCTCTGGATGCGGTGCAGGCCTTCAGTGCGCAGCAGCCGGGGCTCGAGCCGGTAGTGGATTTTGCCCTGCTGGGGTCATCCAAACGCGGCTGGACCGCCTGGCTGGTGGCCGCCGAGGACCCGCGTATTCGCGCGCTGGTGCCGGTCTCCATCGATATGCTCAACCTGGCGAAGCAGTTCGATCATCAGCATCGCGCTTACGGTGAATACACCCCGGCATTACGCGCCTTCAGTGAGCAGGGCATTGATTGCCTGATCCGGACAGGGCCCGGCAAGGCCATGTTGGCAACGGTGGATCCTTATGCGTTACGGGATCGATTGTCCTTGCCAAAGCTGGTGATCAACGCGTCCGGGGACGCCTACTTTGTCAGCGACAGCAGCCAGTTTTATTTTGCCGACATGGGGCCGAATCGCTGGCTGCGCTATACCCCCAATAGCGGTCATCGCCAGGGTGATAGCCTCGACCGGGTGGTGCGACTCAGTCAGGTGGCCAACTGGCTGGACGTTATTCTGGAGGGGCGAACGCCCCCCAATGTGAGCGCACAGCTGGAGAACCAGCAGTGGGTCATCACCCCGTCAGAACCGCCGCGATCCATGCTGCTGTGGCAGGCGGTGAACCCCTCCGCAAGGGATTTTCGCCAGCAGAGTATCGGCAATGGCTGGCGCGCCACTGAGCTGGATGCGGATGGTGACGGGCGTTACCGGGTTGACCTGCCTGACCCGGACAAGGGCTACCAGGCCTGGTTTGTCGAGGCGCGTTTTGGTGGTTGGCTGGCAATCAACCAGCAGGTGGTGACCACCGATATTCAGGTCAGGCCTCAGGCCTTGCCTTATCCTCCACGCGAGTGTGATTCGCACCGCGCTGACTGGGGAACCTCTGATTAACGTCTTGCATGCTCAGCGTGACCTGAAGCGTTCAGCTGTTGTGTTTTGTCGCAACGGGCAGGGTGGTTCCCTTTCCTGGCGACAAAGCGCAGCAGATGGGCGCTTCAGGTCGCGCCCTTCGGGTCTTCCAGGCTGGCCCGCACTCGTTGTTGCGCTTCCTTCGAAGGTGAAGAGCCGATGG
>PAJO01000044.1 GCA_002706085.1 Alcanivoracaceae bacterium
ACACCCGCCAGCAAGGCTGCATAAAGGGTAATACTGCCACCACCGGCCAGAGCTGCGAACACCTGGTCGGTGCCCGTATGGCGCCGGCGCAGATATTCCGCACCGGCATGCAGTGCCAGGCCACTCAACAGAGCCAGCGCAAATTGCTGAACCGGGCCAATCAGGCCTGCGCTGATGGAATGGCTGACCATGAAAATTCCGGCCAGGCTTACACTCAGGCCACCCAGCCAAACCATCCAGTTTGCTTTCAGGGCGTTGATCAGCCGGGTTTCAAGGGAAAGTTGCCGGGGTTGCGGCGGCGGTGTAGGAGTAGCCTGGGGAGGATTTTCTTCCGGAACAACCTGAGATTCTGCTTGTGCAGGATAAACGGGCGCAGCCGCAGGCGCCTGCTCGGGTGCCAGGTCTGCCGTTGCTTGCGCAAATTCTCCGAAAGCATTCCCGCTCTTGAGGGCGGCAAGCTCCTGCCGGAGAGTTGCGACTTCACGGCTCAGCGCTTCAACACGGGAGGCGTGCCGGTCACGCTGGCGAAACGCCAGAAAGCCCAGCAGCGAACCGACCGGCACCAGCAGGGCAGCGCCGGCCACAAGGATAATGAAAATGAATTCCAAACGACGATTCCTTGTCTACTGAAAAAATCAGGGCTGAACCCGGCCCGACTCCGGCACCAGGCAATTCATCATGGTAATCGAAACATCCCGGAAAACTGCCTCTGATGTCACGTTGTCCGGAAAGTTATCGTAAATCGCCCTTCGGCAGGTGGAGGTACGGGACTCCGCCCGCTCCACGCAGTCATCAAACCGGTCTCCGCTACCCCCGGTTGCCTGGGCGCAGACTTCCGGAATCTGTGTAACAGCCCAGTCCACCACGTCACTGCGCTTGGCCGGGCTGGCAGCCAGATTGGTGTACCTGGCCGGGTCCTCAGGGGCTGGTTCGTCCTGCAGCTGATCCCACAGCACATACAGCAACGCACCAGCCACCAGTACAACCGTTACGGCAGGAAACCTCATCCCGCCTGCCCTTGCAGCCACTGGCTGATCTGGGCCTCACTCATGGCACCGCAGTTGCCACCGGCGGCAAGTTTATCAACAGGCACCCGGTTTGCCTTATGGCAGTGGGGACACACCACAAGTTTGGTTTCGACGGACATACGCATTCCTCTTGTCAGCTAATGACCGGTGTTACTGGATGGGCTGGCAACCGCGCATCGCCAATGCAATATTCGCGCTGGCTTTGATTTCTTCGTAGTACTTGGACGCCTGGTTCACGCCCATATCGGCATAGCTACCGGCGGCGGGGCTGATCACCCGCCCCAGGTCAGCCAGGGCACTGGCAGACTGCCGATCGCGCTCATAGGCATCAAAGGCCTGATAGATCTCAGCGCAGGTAACGCCGTCTCCGTCGGTGGCCGCCGAGGTCATGTAACCGGAAGTCTGGCAGCCAGCCAGCAGGGCTGTGGCTGCAATCGTAAACATAAATGCAGGTTTCACGCTTGATTCTCTCCGAATATCTGAGTGGTGTAATGAATAATCACGGATGCCAGCCCAAAAGGTTCCTAACCTTCCTTTAGCTGTTGCATAAACCGTTCTATTTCCGATTCTATTTCGGCCAGGCGCTGCTGCCACTCGGCTTTGTAGGCGGCAAATTCCTCACCTAATTCACCCAGCTGCAACTGGGTCTTTGCGGCCACAACGGTGCTTTCGGCCAATGCCTGAAGGTCCGCCTCTTCCAGTTTTTGCTGCTGCGCTTCAAGCTGGGTAACGGCCTCATTCAGCGTGCGCCGGTCTTTCGAAGAGGCCGAAGGATTGGCTTTCAGCGCCTCTCGCAATGACTGGGACCAGGCTTCCATTTGTTGCCCCAGCTGCTCACCATACTCTTCTGCCAGGCCCGAGAATTCACTACTCATCTGTGCGGCTTGCTGCTGAAGCTCCTGCCCCATCAGCTGAAGTTCCTGTGCCAGCTCATCGGATTGCTGTGCCCAGCGGGCTTTAAGATCCTCGCCCAGCTTTTCCAGCTGGCCAACCAGGCTGCCCCACACCGGGCCATCTTCCAGGGCGTCGCCGGTGCGGTAGTAGTCCACCAGCCATTCATCCCCCTGGCGCACCAGGTAGGTGACCGTTTCAACCGCTTCATCACGCCCCTCCAGCCCGCTCAGGGTGGTGGTTACCCGGGCAACCTGCTCATCAATAACAACGCGGCCCCAGGCCACTTGCACGTTCTTCCAGTTCTGGCCAAAACTGTCGAACGCAGCCTCGTCGACCAGCGTGGAGTAGTCGCTGGCGTCACCGGCATCGCCTTCAACAACCGCCTGCCAGAAGGCTTCAGAAACTTCCTGCGGAGATTCCGGCCCGGAGCAGCCCGCCAACAAGGCAACACTGGCCGCCAGCAATGTCATCAGAAATGTCTTCAACATGGTAAAACGTCTCTTGCTTCAGGTTATGCCCGTTATCCTACACCAATCGGGGCCGCGGCAACCGACACGGGGAGCCTGGAAACCGGCGTGATGTGATAGGGTAAGCGTAACGAAATCAGGAACCTTTTTGTGCATGCGCATTCGAATTACCCACCAGAGAATCACCGTTGCCCTGCAACTGATACTCCTGGCCGAGGCGGTGTTTGCTGTAATCGGCCAGCGCTGGTTCACTGCCTTCCTGACCAGCATGATCATTGCCATTACCTTTTTCCCGGTTTTGTTTGAGCGGCGTTTCCGCATTCACATTCCACCGGGACTGCAGCTGGCGGCCATCGGCTTTGTGTTCGCGTCCCTGTTTCTGGGCGAAATTCGCGACTACTACACCCGCTTCTGGTGGTGGGACATGGCCCTGCACACCACTTCGGGCTTCCTGCTTGGCATCCTCGGTTTTTTGCTGGTGCATATCATGAACGAAACCGAGAAGCTCCAGATGCACCTGAAGCCGGGCTTTGTTGCCCTATTTGCCTTCATGTTTGCCCTGGGCATTGGGGCCCTGTGGGAGGTCTTCGAATTCACCATGGATTCATTATTCGGAATGAACATGCAAAAACCCATGCTGGGGGATCCATCCGGGCTGACCGATACCATGTGGGACCTGATTGTGGATGCCATTGGTGCCCTGATCATTTCGACCCTGGGCTGGCGTTACCTGAAGAATCCGGACGAGGCCTCGTTCCTGGAGCGGTGGATTGATGCCTTTATCGAACGTAACCCCCGCTTTTTCCGGCGCTGAGGAAGCCCATGCTGAAAATCTCCAACGCCGTTGAACTGGCAGACTGGGAAATTGAGATCACCCAGATACGCGCCCAGGGCGCGGGCGGGCAGAACGTCAACAAGGTTGCCTCTGCCGTTCACCTCCGGTTCGATATCCAGAACTCCAGCCTGCCGCCGTTCTACAAGGAGCGGCTGATGGCGTTGTCTGACCAGCGAATCAGCAAAGACGGCATCATCGTGATCAAAGCGCAGTCCTTCCGCACCCTGGAGCTGAACAAGGACGATGCCCTTCAGCGCCTGAAAGAGTTGATTCAGGAAGCGGTAAAGCAACAGAAAGCCCGCCGCCCCACCAAGCCAACGAAGGGCTCTCAACGTCGGCGTGTGGACAGCAAAACCAAAAAAGGCAAAACCAAGGCGCTCAGGGGAAAAGTGCAGCTTTGATATCCCCGGCGCCTGAGTGATCAATTTATCCACAGCAGAGCAGCGAAAAAAAGATGGCACGGCCCTACTACCTCGGTTGTCCCCAGTGGCAAGATCCGAACTGGAACAGCCAACTGCCACCCGGCGGCACCCCCCTGGCGCGCTATGCTCAGGTTTTCAACACGGTTGAAGGCAACACCACTTTCTACGCCAGCCCCAGCCGGGATCAGTGCCTGCAATGGCGGCAGCAGGTACCGGACAGCTTCCGCTTCTTGTTCAAACTGCCCCGAGCCATCACCCACGAACGGTTTCTCACCGGCGTGGGCGATGAGCTGGAGACTTTCCTGTCTCTGATTGAGCCACTAAACGATGTGCTGGGCCCCATGATGCTGCAGCTACCCGCCGGCTTTGGCCCTCAGCGGCTAGATCAGCTCTGGCGGTTCCTGGATACCGCACCCAAGTTTCTTCACTGGACTGTAGAAGTCCGCCACCCGGCATTTTTCGCCAAGGGTGAAGAGGAACGGACATTGAACCAGGGTTTGCGGGCCCGAAAGCTGGCAAGGATGGTTCTTGATAGCCGGGCGTTGTTCTCTGCCACGCCCGACTGTGAATCAACCATCGATGCCCAGCGCAAGAAGCCCAGAGTTCCGGTGCACATCCTGCCCAGCGACGCGGCGCCGGTGATTCGCTACATAGGCCATCCCGACCTGGAAACCAACCGAACCTTTCTTGCGCCCTGGGTAGATCGCGTGGCTGCCTGGATTGAGGCTGGCATTCAGCCCTATGTATTCATGCACATGCCAGACAACGGCCATGCGGTGGAGCTGGCTGCGTTGTGGACCGAATTGCTGCGGGAGAAGATTCCAGAACTGGAAGCACTGCCGGTAGAGCTGACTACGCCGCAGATCGGGTTGTTCTAGAATTCAACCCTGCACCAATTTGGATAGGGCTCGGTGATCCCGCACCAATTCCATGCATAAACCGCAGTCCCGGGGCTCCGCAACCCAAGAAATTGTGCAATATGCACAATGAGTACCCGGAGCCTGCAGGCTTTTACCTGCCCGAATCCGGAAATGGCATGAAGGTTGCGAACGCTTGTCGTGATGACTAACGATACGGAGAAATCACCATGACTACTCAGGCGACCCCGCAAGAGCAGGACTACCCCCTAAGCCCGGTGCCCATGGATCAACGCAAAAGCGTCTGGTCCATGGGGCTGGTACTGCTGGGCTTCACCTTTTTCACCGCTACCATGTGGGCCGGCGGCACCGTTGGTGTGGCCTTTGATTTTTCCACCATGCTGATGGTACTCGCAGCAGGTAACCTGCTACTGGGAATCTATGCCGCTGTACTGGGCTACATTGCAGCCAGGAGTGGTCTCAACACCGCCCTTATGAGCCGCTTCACCTTTGGAGAAATGGGCAGCAAGCTGTCGGATATCATCCTTGGCTTCACCCAGATTGGCTGGTACGCCTGGGGCACCGCCACCATGGCCATACTGTTAGTGAAACTGACCGGCATGCCGGAGAGCCTGACCACCCCGCTGATGGTCCTGTTCGGGTTCGGTTTCTGCGTCACGGCCTTTATCGGCTATCGCGGCCTTGAGTGGCTGTCCCGGGTGGCCGTGCCCGCCATGATTATTCTGGTAGCCGTCAGCATGACCATGGCCACCTCGGATGCCGGCGGGCTGGCCGGTTTACTGGCGATCACTCCATCCAGTGAGATGACGGTTGCGGCGGCTATTACCCTGGTGTTCGGCACCTTTGTCAGTGGCGGTACACAGGCCACCAACTGGACCCGCTTCGCCAAATCCGGAAAGACTGCCGTCATCGCCACGCTACTGGCGTTTTTCCTGGGCAACGGCCTGATGACCCTGATCGGCGCCTTCGGTGCCCTGGTTTATCAACAGGCCGACATTGTCGATATCATGGTCGCGCAGGGGCTGGCAACACTGGGCATTCTGATGCTGTTCCTGAACCTCTGGACCACCCAGGACAACACCGTCTATAACTTTGCTGTCGCAGGCTGCAACCTGGTCCGTACCCGCCGCCGCAAACTGGTCACCATTGTCGGGGCCGGCATCGGCACCGTCCTGGCGGTCATGGGCATGTACCAGTGGCTGATTCCATTTCTTGTCCTGCTGGGCACCTTTATCCCGCCCATCGGCGGCGTGATCATGGCCAGCTACTTTGTCGGCTATAAACGCCAGTACCCGAACCTGGCCACAACAACACTGCCCGCGTTCAACGTACCCGGCCTTGCCGCTTACGCGATTGGCTCCGCAGCCGCCTACACCTCGCCCTGGATTGCGCCGATTGTCGGTGTGCTGGTGGCCGCATTCAGCTACAGCGTGGTGCTAGTGGTTTCCCAGGCGGTGCTGGAACGCCGGGCCATGGTGATGGGAACCGTATAAATGGCCCTACAGTGCATCGATGTACCCAAACTCCCGGGGCTGAGCACACAAACCGATGGCCTGGCCAGTGACGCCGACAGCTCAGACAATTTCAAATCACTGCTCATGGCCCACCTGCTGTTTAACCCTGAATCGCAGGTGCGCCAACACCAGGAGATAAAATGACCGAACAACTGAACGCAATCATAAACGCCCGCCTGCCGCGCAAGGATGGACTGTACAAACTCACCATTGCCGGCGGGCGTTTCACCAACATTCTCCCGATGCCAGGGCCCGCCGCCGCTGGGGACAACGAACTGGATGCCGCCGGCAACCTGGTTACGCCGGCCTTTGTCGAACCCCACATCCACCTGGATGCTGCCATGACCGCCGGTGAACCCCGCTGGAACCAGAGCGGCACTCTGTTTGAAGGCATTGAGTGCTGGGCCGAGCGCAAAGCCATGCTGTCCCATGAAGATGTGATCAAACGGGCCACCGAAACCCTTAAGCTGTTTGCCACCCACGGTATCCAGTACGTGCGCACCCATGTGGATGTAACCGACCCAAACCTGACGGCCCTCAAGGCCATGCTGGAAGTGCGAGAACAGACCGCCGGATTGGTCGACCTGCAGATCGTAGCTTTTCCACAGGAAGGCATCCTGTCCTTCAAGAATGGCCGCGAGCTGATGGAAGAGGCGGTGCGCCTGGGTGCCGATGTGGTAGGCGGCATCCCCCACTTCGAGTTCACCCGGGATTACGGCGCCGAGTCTGTGCGCTGGCTGATGGAGCTGGCCCACAAGAACGACCGGCTGGTGGATGTCCATTGCGATGAAATTGACGACCCGGAATCCCGGTTCCTGGAAGTGCTTGCCGCTGAAGCACTACGCCTGGATTACGGATCCCGGGTAACTGCCAGCCACACCTGTGCCATGGGCTCTTACAACGATGCCTACTGCAGCCGGCTGTTCCGCTTACTGAAAAAATCCGGCCTTCGGTTCCTATCCATGCCCACCGAAAGCCTGCACCTGCAAGGCCGTTTCGATGGCTACCCTAAGCGCCGCGGCCTGACCCGCGTACCGGAACTACTGGACGCCGGCCTGAAAGTCGCCTTCGGCCAGGACTCCATTCGCGACCCCTGGTATCCCATCGGCAATGGCAACATGCTGCGCACCCTGGACGTCGGCCTGCACGCCTGCCATATGTTGGGCATGAGCCAGATCGAAAAATCGCTGGAGCTCATCACCGATAACGGCGCCGCCGCGCTGGACCTTCAGGACTACGGCATTGAAGAAGGACTACCGGCCCGGTGTATCGTGCAGCAGGGACAAACCCCCTATGAAGTTTTGATGGGACAGCAACCCGTGCTGGCGTCTGTCCGGGACGGGAAATTGCTGATCAAGAGGGATATGATGAAATATGAAACTGACTTGAGCCTTTGAAGGCGGAAACGCGTTATGCCAAGGCTGTTTTTCGGACTGGAGATACCCGAGGCCGTCAAGGCGAGCCTCCTGCAGATGAAAACACAGGTAGCCGGGGCTCGCTGGCAAAGCCGTGGACAACTGCACCTGACCCTGGCATTCCTCGGCCAGGTCGAAGAGCCGCAGGTGGCTCTGGCCTGCGACCTGGCAAGAGGCGTTACCCGTGCCCCCTTTGAACTCAATGTGCAGGGACTGGGTTGCTTCGGTTCCCCGGAGAGCCCGAAAATTCTCTGGGCTGGAGTATCGCCGGAAGACCAACTTCGGGAGTTCCAACAAAACCTCGCAAACCGACTCACCAACAACGGGTTTACGCTAAAAAACCCAAGCTTCAAACCTCACATAACAATCAGTCGATTCCGCCCACCGACCGGTTCGGTGGCGTCACTGCTTGAGAGCCACAGGAACACCTCATTCGGCACCATGCCGGTTAAGGACTTCGTTCTGTTCGAAAGCACACCCGGTGCAGGTGGCTCGGTGTATACGGTACTTGAGCGGTTTGTATTGCCGACCCATACCGATTGACGCATTACAGCTGTTCAAGATATTTGAGCCCGGAGAGCTGGTTCATCTGCTGCTGAATCCAGGCCACCCGTTCCTGCACATAGGCTGTGGGTGCCGTTACGCTCAACACCTTTGGATTGGGTAGCACGGCGGCCAAACGAGCAGCCTGGGTCTGGGATAATTGGCGGGCAGGTTTGCCGAAGTAGATCTGGCTGGCGGCCTCTACTCCGTAGATTCCGGGCCCGAATTCCGCAATATTCAGGTAAACCTCCAGCACCCGCTCCTTTGGCCACAGGCCATCAATCCCCAGTGCCAGCACGGCTTCAAGCGCCTTGCGAACAAAGCTGCGACCATTCCAGAGAAACAGGTTCTTGGCGGTTTGCTGGGTAATGGTGCTGGCGCCCCGCAAGCCCTCTCCGGCCTTGTACTCGGATACTGCCTTGCGGATGGCCTCGAAATCCACCCCCGCATGATAGGGGAAGCGCTGGTCTTCACTGGCTACCACGGCCAGCGGCATCCAGGGTGAAATCTCCGCCATGAGCACCCATTCCTGCCGAAGCGGCTCTGGCGCAGTGCCAAGTTGATAAGCCAGCATAAAGGCGGAGGTAGGCGGGTTCACAAACCGGAACAAAAGGATGGTCAGAAAAACCATGGCCACAACAGCCCCGAATGCCATGGCTAGAAGGCGCAGGGATTTACGAATGAAAGACCTTTTGGCCATAGCCGGAACCTGTCGTACTCGGTTGAACATGTTTCAAACAGACATTACATGTTAGCCGACACGACAGGCCTTGGCGGTTACGATATGGAAAGCCTTAACGCGCAGGAATAAACCGGCCGTAGCCCATTTCCCGGCCGAACTCCGGCACCAGTTGCTCGTCGTCCACCGCCAGTTTGCCGTTGATCAGCACAGTTTTCACAATGCCCGGGTTACGGTTAACCAGCCGCTGCAAGCCAAAGTTCTCCATCTCGCCCCAGTGCACCTGTTCCAGGTTCTGGTCAAACCCTGACGGGTCGAACACCACCACATCGGCCCTGTCCCCTTCCCGGATTTTGCCTGCGTCGATACCAAACCAGTCGGCCTGGTCGCCGGTCAGGCGATGTACCGCCTGCTCCATGGTCATGATCGGGGAACCTTCCTCGATGGATTCCTGCACCAGCTTCAGCATGCGCAGAGGCAGGTTGTAGAACGCCATATTGCGGATGTGCGCACCGGCGTCGCTGAACTCTTCAAAGAACACCACATCAATACCGTCTGCATACACAGTGAATGGCGTAGGTACTGGGCAGGCTTTTCGACCATTCCCGGTCGCCGTCCACCTTGTCCCATTTCAGGCACATGGTCGAAAGCCCGAGAAAGCCTTCATCCAGCGCTTCTTTCAGCAACCGCTCCATGGTTTGCATTTCTTCCTCGCTGGGCTGAACCGCCAAGTCCGTCGCCCGGCTCAGCCCCATCACCCCCACCCGCAAATCACTATGGCCCAGAAAGCTGACCACATTCGTGCCCAGAGGCACCTGCTTGATGTGCTCCACCCATTGTTTAGGGGTAGACCAGGTTTTATGGGCCTTCAGAATGGGTAGTACCCGCTCCCGGGGAACGGTTTCTACGCGGGTGAAGATGTCCGATGCGTCCTCGTAATCACTGCAGATCATGCTCAATGAGCAGCTGCCCACCAGCACGGTGGTCACGCCATGGCGAACAGATTCCGACAGGCTCGGGCTGACCAGCAATTCGGCATCGTAATGGGTATGGGTGTCCAGAAAACCGGGGGTTACCCACTTGCCGGTGGCATCAATTACGCGCTCGGCTTCGGCATGAGGAATAGGGGCAGCAGTAACCTTGGCGATATGGCCCCCTTTGATTGCCAGGTTACGAATGGCAGAAGGCGCTCCAGTGCCGTCGAAATAGCGGCCGCCTTCAATAATGAAATCGTACCGGTCCATAGTCACTTTCCTATTTTTTATGTTGTTATTGTCAGGGCATCGGACTGATAGCAACAGACCCGATTTCTACCTTGCTCCTTAGCCTTGTAAAGTGCTTTATCTGCTCGATCTACGGCGCATTCGACCGATTCCACCAGCGCATTCACTTCTGCAATTCCCAAACTTACGGTGACCTGAATCACCTCACCACCTTCAACGACGACGGTCTCGCCCGCAACTGCTTCACGTATCCTCTCAGCGCAACGTCGAGCTTCCGCGAGGTCGGCATCAGGTAGAAGAAGCACAAATTCCTCACCACCAAAACGCGCCACCAGATCACGGGACCGACTGTGCTTCTTAAAAATAGCCGAAATCTTCGTCAGCACCTGATCCCCTATACTGTGACCATGAGTATCGTTAACGGCTTTGAAGAAGTCGACATCGACAGCAATCACCGACAACGGCTCCCCAGTCGACTTTGCTTTCTCTAGCAGATACCCCGCTTCGGCCATGAAGTAGCGGCGATTATAGAGTCGCGTCAACGGGTCAGTAGCTGCCTGCTTCTTCAGTTCATCTTGCCTGGATCGAACATCCTCCAAAATCTTTATCCGGTACGAAATAATAAACGCCAGCGTGAGCGCCTCCAGCACAATGCCTATACCAACGCCATGACTGCTGATATAACCCGGTTCAATCAACCCCTTGTAGTAAAGCACCGCAAAGCCGTTGAAAACCACGAAGAACGTGTGGCCAACGAGAAAGAATTTCACCAACGGATGGCCTTTGCGAAACAGTGAAATACTGACCGAGAAAGTTACCACCATCATCAATGCTGCCAGACTGCTGGCGGGCTTCAACGCTGCCGAAATATCAAAAATCCCATAGGCAAAGGTAACAGCCAGCAACGCCAACATAACCTGCAGGAAACGGTGCTCCGTAGGGTAGTGCTGCCGGGTCTCGAATATGGCCATCATAAATAGCAGCAGAAAAACCGGCATGGTGATCAGCGACAGATTCAATATGAAGACTGAATCGCCGTATGCGGAGAAGGATTTGGCAATCAAGCCGTACGATAAGGCGATCCACACCAACCCCGAGATAAGGTACAGCGAATAGAGAATGTTCTCTTTCTTGCTGGTAGCGAAGTACAAAAGGCCGTTATAAAACACCAGAGCAATCATCATTCCGACCAACAGGGCAATATCCAGATGACCGCCTACCAGAGCCCGACGGGAATGCTCGTCATCGAATATCTCCAGAGAAAACCACTGGTGTGAATAGACATGACTACGAACATAGAGCACCGTGGTTTCTCCTGACGGCACTCGAAAAGGGTAAACAACGGTACCCTGATACATCAGGGGAGCATCGGAGGCATTGTTGAGGTCTATCGAGGCGCGGTCAATCAGTGTATGCGAGCGCTCTTCATAGATATCAATAGCACGCACATGATACGCCTTGGGGAGGTGCAGGAAGAGCTCACGCTCCTGCTCTGCGGCGTTGAATACCGCAACCCGGTACCAGGTTACCGTCGCCTTTGTTCCTAATGTGGTTGTACTGGTTGTTGGCTGGAAGGGTTGTTGGCGCACCGACGAAAAGTCCAGCGACCGGGAGTCATCCGTAAAGTACTCTACGGTGAAATCCGTCAAACGTACCTCGGCCTGGGCAATGTCCAACGTTGGCATTGCATGCACGACAATGCTCACCATCCATAGAACCAGGAAATACAAAGCAGCACGGAACGATACCATCGGTGGAGTCCTTATGCCCACGGAAAGCCGGAAGTGTAGCCGCCATACTCACAAAATGGAAAGTCGCTACCCATAATGCTGCTATCCATAAAGCGGCTGAATGTCTCGAGCCGCTTTAGCGTTGCCCTTTGCCGGGCTTGGGTGGGTAGTTTTGCCACGCCACCTCCAGAGACTACTTTCCGAATGATTGCCGGCTACTTGGTCATATGCCCGACATAGGCGGCGACAAAGGCGGTTTCCTGAAAGGCCTTCAAGCCGGTTTCAGCAAACGGAACGGGTAACGGGGTCGATGCCAGTGTGGATTTAATCAGGGAAGACGGCAGCAACCGGACTTCCGGCTCGTTTCCGGCCATCAGTTGAATCGTCGCCTCCAGCTTGAAGCTGATGGCCCCGCCGGCGAACTTGCCCTTGGGCATCCGCTCCTTGATCGCCACACACCCAACCTCGTGTTCAGCCATCAGGGCTGCGAAGTCAGCCTGAAACTGTTTCAGGTCTTCCCGGGTATGGTTCTTGCGCAGTGACAGCTTACGAACCTTGCACTCCGGCAGGCTGAATTGCCCGCGGTCGAGATTCAGCAAACACACCACCGCATCGCTGCCGGTCAGTTCAACGCCACATACAATCATTTTAGTTTCCTTAACCTGTCGCTGTTAAACCAGCCGGGCATTCATGCTGTTGAGGGCGAGCCGCCGGGCCTGGTCTTCTGTCATACCGAGGCTGTCCCGCAGCGCGGTGAAGTTCTCCAGCACATAGCCACCGAAATACGCCGGGTCATCCGAGTTCACGGTCACATTCAAACCGCGTTCCAGCAGTTCAAGAATGTTGTGCTGCGCCATATCCGGAAACACGCACAACTTGATATTAGACAGCGGGCAAACCGTTAACGGAACCTGCTCGTCCGCCAGCCTGTCGAGCAAGGCGGGATCTTCGGCCGCACGAACACCGTGGTCAATCCGGTTGACCTTGAGCAGGTCCAGAGCCTGCCAGATATACTCCGGCGGCCCTTCCTCGCCGGCATGGGCAACCGCCAGAAAGCCCTCGGCCCGGGCCTTGGCAAACACCCGCTCGAACTTGATGGGCGGATGACCCTTCTCGGAGCTGTCCAGCCCTACGGCAAAGAACTGATCCCGAAACGGCATGGCCTGCTGCAAGGTCTGAAAGGCTTCCTCTTCCGACAGATGGCGAAGAAAGCTCAGAATCAGCCCGCCGGTTATTCCCAGCTGTGCACGGCCGTCACGCAGTGCGGTGCTGATGCCTGTGATGGCGGCTTCGAATGGAATACCACGTTCGGTATGGGTTTGGGGATCAAAGAAAGGCTCAACGTGCACCACGCCCTGGGCATGGCATTTCTGCAGATAGGCCCAGGTAAGGTCATAGAAATCCTGCTCCGTGCGCAGAACGTTCGCACCCTGATAATACAGGTCCAGGAATTCCTGAAGGTTGTTGAAAGAATAAGCCTGCCGCAGTGCCTCTACATCGGCCCACGGCAGTTCAATATTGTTGCGCCGGGCAAGTGCAAACATCAGTTCCGGTTCAAGGGCACCCTCAAGGTGCAGGTGCAGCTCTGCTTTCGGCAAGGCTGTGAGCCAGGCATCATTCATAGTGATCTCCGGGGATTCAGGGAGGTAATCAGAACGCCATGAGTTCTTGCAGGTCCCGCTTGAGCTCATCCGGGGAGGTAATCCACAGCTCGCCCTGCCCACCGGGGAAGACGCCCACGTCCAGGCCATCGCGACTCAGGCCGGCTACCCACTTCCGGAAGAAATCCGGCAAAGAAACCGTTTTGGGAGAGAGATCGCCGGAGTCTTTGGCGTAGTCAGCAGCAAATTCTGAACCGGGCCAGACCGGCAGGTAAGCAACGCCATCTTCGTCGGAAACAATTTTCAGAAACTGGTTATCAGCATTGACCAGAATCCAGATTTCCCGCTCTTCAACAACGGCATCCAGGAAGTAATCGTATCGCTCCTCGCCGTCCATCTCGAGAATCTGCGCCAAGGGGTTATCGCTCATGAAGGCTCCATAAAATAACGCCACCGCCTGAAACGGCGGTGCTAAAACCGAAGCCTATCATGAATTCTGCCGAGGCAGCTCTGCTTACCCGGGAGTTAACTCCCGATCACCACACTACCGCTGCCGATGGTTACACCACCGCAAGACACGGCGCTGCCGGTGACGGCCGCAGGGATGCCATTAACCAGCACAGTAGCAGAACCCGCCGCTACGGCGCGGGGATGAGGCGGATGCTTGGGCTTGGAGTGCGGTGCCAGGGGATCGCCCACACGGGCGACAGGCTTACCATCAACCAGAACATCGGGGGAACCGGCAATCACCGGGGTGGGCGGGAACCCTTCATGGTCTGTGCCCAGATCGCCCAACAAAACCACATTCTTACTCATTCCTTTGCTCCTTCAATCCGTGACGGAGAGTGTCCATAATTTTCTGACCTCACGGGTACCGTTGCAGTACCCATGAAGCAGCAATGCTAAACACAAATGCGGCAATAACCAAGCCTTAACCGGCCAGCGCAGCCCGCACCATCTTGCTTAACTGTCCCATATCCACCCGGCCGGTTACCTGGGGGCGCAACTCGTTCATTACATTGCCCATGTCCTGCATGCCTTTGGCACCGGTCGAGCCAATGGCTGCACGAATCAAACCTTCAAGCTCTTCTTCGCTGAGCGCGGCGGGCATGAACTCTTCAATAATGGCCATTTCTGCCCGTTCTTTGTCCGCCAGCTCACCACGACCCGCTTCCTCATACTGGCTGGCCGCATCACGGCGCTGCTTGAGCATTTTATCCAGCACTTTCAGCACGTCGTCGTCGCCAAGCTCACGGCGCTCATCAATCTCGATCTGCTTCACCGCCGCCTGGGCCATGCGCAGGGTAACAAGCCGGTCCTTCTCCTTGTTGCGCATGGCATCTTTTACGGCGTTGCCAAGCTGTTCTTTGAGAGATGATTCCGCCATGGTGAGCTCCTGTTCTGTCAGTTGTGGAAGGCACACATAATATCAAAGAACCGGCGACATACCGCGTATCGAACACTTCCCGGCTGTTTTGATTGGTGGTATTGGTTTCAACCTTCATCCTGAGAAATGGAAGAGTGCCCGGTGCCCCCAGAAGTGCTGGCGACGGCTGGCCGACGACGTTTTAGCATGCTTGCTGCATTCGTGATATAGGCAGAAGCAGAAATCAGGATGCGGACAAAAACGGGGCTGTCTCGGTTTCCCGAACTTTTATTAAGTTGTAATCGCCCCCATATTCGTTAGGATCATGCTATTTCCCACCCACCATCAGGACACCCTAATGAGCGCAATTCTCAAACAGTTTCTTCTTGTTTCAAGCATCTACCTGCTGGCCCCAGCCGCTAGCGCCTTCAGCCTGAACGATGCTCTCGCCACCGGCACACAAGCACTTTCGTCCACAACGGAAGTCACTGGCGAAGCCCAGCAGTTGGTGGGCCAGCTCCAGAATGACCTTGGTGTTACCAAGACCCAGGCCGTTGGCGGCACCGGAGCCCTGTTGCAGCTTGCACAGAATCAGCTGGGTACAGACGCCATGAGCAGTCTGACCAGCGAAGCTTCCGGCCTGTCCAGCCTGCTGGGCGGCGGTGGCGGGCTGGGTGAAAGCCTACTGTCCAACGTGACTTCTATGGACGGTGTTCAGACCGCATTCTCGGCCCTTGGCATGGACGCAGGCATGATCCAGCAGTTTGTGCCGATTGTGATGGGATTCCTGGGTAACCAGGGGGTGGGCTCGTCGTTGCTGGGACAGCTGCAAAGCTTATGGGCACCAGCGCCGTAAGCTGAGTTCTGCCGGGGGTGCTCTGAACACCCCCGGATATAAGTATTTTCCCGTTTTCGAAAACTTTCCTATCTAATGCCTGAATCAGTGACTTTGCAGGCCAATATACCCCGCAAAGCGCCATCGGCGCTAATGTGAGCGAAAACTTGACCAAAAGCAGGTTGATAATGCCTGGAACGTGCAGGCTGAAGTCGACCAGTCACCAGGATTTGGCTGTTTTTTGATCAAGCT
>PAJO01000045.1 GCA_002706085.1 Alcanivoracaceae bacterium
ACAGCTAACAGCTAACAGCTAACAGCTAACAGCTAACAGCTAACAGCTAACAGCTAACAGCTAACAGCTAACAGCTAACAGCTAACAGCTACGCTGGTTTGGAAGGGAAAACCCAAAATAGTTCCCGGTTTTTTTGGAAGAATGGAAACGCCTTCCAGATCGTTGAGTTCGGCGCCAATAAATAACCCGGGCACTTCGTAGGAGCGTAGCGCAGCGGAGTAACGCACGCAGTGCGGCCCCGCAGGGCTGAGCAAAGCGAATAACCATGCTCGCATAGCGAACCACACCTTCGCGAGACGAACAAATGGATACCATGGGGACGTGAGGAACTAAAATGGAATTCACGCTGCTGTTTCTGAAATTTTT
Organism: Alcanivoracaceae bacterium; assembly: GCA_002706085.1. GTDB lineage: Bacteria > Pseudomonadota > Gammaproteobacteria > Pseudomonadales > Alcanivoracaceae > Alcanivorax. The sequence continues at coordinate 367 of PAJO01000045.1, forward strand.
TCTCAAGGCGCTGGCCTTGGGGGCACCGTTGCTGGCGTTTTTCTTTCTGCTGATTGTACTGCTGGGGCAATGGGTGGGGCGGCGTGAAGGGTGGAGCCGTTTCGATGCGTTTTACTGGTCATTCATCACTGCGCTGACAGTGGGCTATGGTGACTTTCGGCCCGCCAGCCGTCGCAGCAAATTGCTGGCACTGGCAACCGCCACAGTGGGGATCATGTTCAGTGGGGTGTTTGTGGCGGTGACTGTCGCGGCAGCGACAGAAGCATTTCATCAGTACATGCCGAACTGGTCACCGCAATAACAGAGGGCGGCCTGCAGGCCGCCCTCGGTGTTACTTCAGTTTTTCCAGCATGGCCGCCATGCGCGTCCGCACGGTTTCGATGGCCTTGTAGGGGCGAATCATCACTTTGAAGTCGATGATTTTTCCCTCGTCGTTCCATGTGATCATGTCGACACCGTTCACGGCGATACCCTCCAGCTCGAGGGCGAATTCCAGAATGGAGTGCGAGCCTTCGCTCACTTCCCGCACGTAGTGGAAACTGTCGTTAGCCAACACGTGCATGGCTGCCGTCAGGTAGGCAACGGTGAGTGGCTTGCCGGCCTGGGGGGTATGCACCAGCGGAGAGTGGAACACGGCGTCGTCAGCGACCAGCTGTTGAAGCTGGTCACTGCTTTTGCTTTTGACCACGTCATGCCAGGCGTTTAGTCCGTTCATATTGCCTCCGGTTAGCCCAGCAGAGCCTGTTTGGCCTGTGCGTATTCTTCGGCAAGACGGGCAACGGCATCGCCAGCGCTGCCGATGCTTTCCACCGCGCCGATACCCTGGCCGCAGCCCCAGATATCTTTCCATGCCTTTTTGTCGCTGTTGCCACCGGAACCGAAGTTCATGGCAGACGGATCACTTTCCGGCAGGTTGGTCGGGTCCATGCCAGCATTGATGATGGACGGGGCCAGGTAGTTGCCGTGCACTCCGGTGAACAGGTTGCTGTAGACGATATCTTCGGCGCTGCTGTCCACGATCATCTGCTTGTAGGCCTGGTCTGCGTTGGCTTCTTCGGTGGCAATGAACATGGAGCCGATGTAGGCGAGATCCGCGCCCATGGCCTGGGCGGCAAGAACGGCGCGGCCGTTGGCGATGGAACCGGACAGGGCCAGCGGGCCGTCGAACCACTCGCGCAGTTCCTGGATCAGCGCGAAGGGTGACTGGGTGCCTGCGTGACCACCGGCACCCGCAGCCACGGCGATCAGGCCATCGGCGCCTTTCTCAATGGCCTTGCGGCCAAAGCGGTTGTTGATCACATCGTGCATGACGATGCCGCCCCAGCCGTGGACCGCCTGGTTGACTTCTTCGCGGGCGCCCAGGGAGGTGATTACCATGGGCACCTTGTACTTGGCACACAACTCCAGGTCTTTTTCGAGACGGTCGTTGGAGCGGTGCACAATCTGGTTGACCGCGAACGGGGCGGACGGTTGATCCGGATGGTCGCGATCCCAGGCAGCCAGCTCTTCGGTAATGCGGTGCAGCCACTCATCCAGCTGGGATAGCGGGCGGGCGTTCAGCGACGGGAAAGAGCCAATGATCCCGGCCTTGCACTGGGCCAGCACCAGATCCGGGTTGGAAATGATGAACAGGGGGGAGCCCATCACCGGCACGCGGAGACGAGAGCGAATGGATTCTGGCAATGACATGCGGATGTCCTCTCAAAAAAAGGCCCCGGGTATACAGGCGGGGCATAATGGAATACCAATAAAATTTACACCGTATATTTTTGTGCGGTCAAGTCCCGTTTGTCTGCGCGGCGTGAAACTAGTCGTCGAGACGGGGAGGGTGCACTTTCATGCCTGCGTAAAGGGTGCGCATGATTTTCTCGCGCAGGGTGTGGCCATCCATGCCGCGCAGGCCGCTGCCCAGGTCCAGCACCACGATGCCGTGCAGTGAGGCCCAGAACATGTAGCCGATCAGCTGGGCATCGCCTTCCAGCAAGCCGGCGGCGATCATGCGGCGGACATAATCCACCATATTCTCCTGAGCGCGGGCGTTGGCCGCTTGCAGTTCCGGGTAGCGTTCTTCATTGGGCTGGTTGAGGGTGAAGATCAGCTGGTAGGCAGCGGGATAACGAATGGCAAAATCCACATAAGCATCCCCTACCGCGCGGCCCATGCTGCGGGCGTCCGGGGCACTGGCCACGGCGGCTTCCAGTCCTTCAGAAAACCGGTTGAAGGCGGCAGCCCGTACCGCCGCCAGGATTTCGTCCTTGTCCTGAAAATAGCGATAGGGGGTCATCGGGCTGACGCCCAGCTCACTGGCAATCTGCCGCATGGTCACGTTCTGAGGCCCGCGCTCAATAAACAGGCGGGTTGCCGCGTCACAAACCGATTCGCGAAAGGCGGCGATTTCGGCGTCGGTCTTTGCTTTCTTGGCCACGCTGGGTGCTCCGGACAAACAGGCGTACAGTGTAAACCAAGCTTGGCTCGGCTGCCGATGGCCTGTTGCGCGGGCTCATTCGGCGGGTGGGCATGAAACTTGAATGTCCTCACTACGACAAAAGAACCAGACTTTCCCCAAATACAGGAATCAACGTGCCTTTACCCCCGGATTTCATGCAGGCCCGCGTCGACGCGGTCAAGAATCGGCTGAATGTGCAGGTGTGCAGCCTCTATCAGGCCGATATTGTTAACGAGACGCTGGAGATTGTGGCGACCAGCGGCTTGAACCAGAAGGCGCTGGGCGCGGTGCTTTCCTGGCGGCAGGGTTTGACCGGCAAGGTGGCGCGCTCACGCAGCCCGGTGGTGGCCCGCGAGATTCGCAATCATGCGGATTACTATCACATCCCCGGTTCTGATGAAGAACACTTCCAGAGCTATCTGGGCATCCCGCTCGAATATGACAGCATCCTCTACGGGGTGCTGGTGGTACAGACCGAAGCAAAGAAGACTTTTTTCCTCAAGGACATCCGTGAGCTGCACAGTGCCGGGCGGGATTTGCTGGACGCCCTCAAGCTCGGAGCCCGGCAAGCAGGTTAGTGTTGCAGGCGCACCCCGGTAGAGTAGGATGCATGGATCCGGTTTGTCTCCTTTCTGGCAGACCGCTTCTGCTTGAAGGCACTGCTTGAAAGGGACAACCATGATAATAATAAAACGTCTGGCGTCGCTGCTGGCGATAGCCGTGATGCTGTGCGCGGTAACGTCGCGAGCATCCGCCAATACCCTGTGTGTTTTTAGTCTGATTGGCGCCCAGGGTGAGCTATGGGAGCAGATGCAGGATTACCGCATCGCCGCTGCCAGCTGGGGCACGCCAATCACACTCCGGGTTTTCACCGATGAGCGCGTTGCGGCCGAGGATTTCAAGGCCGGCTTTTGCGATGGGCTGATGATGACGGGCATCCGAGCTCGCCAGTTTGTGCCCTTCTCCGGTAGTGTCGATGCCATCGGTGGGCTGGATTCCTACGTGGCGCTACAGGCGCTGATCGAATTGCTGGCACACCCAAAGCTGGCGGCAAGCCTGCGCCATGGCGCCTATGAAACCGCGGGCATCCTTCCGCTGGGTGCGGCCTATCTCTTCATTAACGATCGCACCATCAACAGTGTGGAGAAGATGGCCGGCCACACCATGGCAGTGTTTGATAATGACCGGGCTCAATCCCTGATGGCCGAGCGCATCGGTGTGAGACCGGAGCTGTCGGATATCAGCAACTTTTCCTCGAAATTCAATAACGGGGTGGTGGATGTGATCGCTGCCCCAGCGGTGGCCTATCGCCCGCTGGAGCTGTATCGCGGGGTGGGGGTGAAAGGCATGGTCGTGAAGATGGCCACAGTACAGCTCACTCTACAGTTAGTGCTGCGCCATGAGCGTTTTTCTGACGAATTCATGGCGCGTTCGCGTCGCTACTTTGCAGACCAGTTTGAGCAGGCTATGGAGGTCGTGCGTGCAGCAGAGGATGAACTGCTGTTCTTCTACCCGCCACCGGACAAGGACCAGGAACGCTATGTCGAGATGATGAATGACGCGCGTCTGTTCCTGATAGACGCGGGCGTCTATGACACGGAAATGATGACATGGATGAAAAAGGTGCGCTGCAAGGTGGACCCCGTCCGGGCGGAATGCGGCAACGGGAGTCCCTGGTGATGAGAAGAACAATGCGATGGTGGATTCTGGTTTTATGCAGTCTCTCTGTCAGTGTGTACGCCGATGGGCCTGAGCCTCTGATCGAGCAATATGAAAATGCATTGCGGCAGCAGAGCAGCGCCAAACTGGAGGCGGTGCTGTCTGAAAAGCTGAGTGTTGAGGTAACCCTGCTGATGGCGGATGAAGATCCCGTTACGGTGTCGCTGAGTCGTGATGAATTCTTGCAGCAGCAGCGGGCGTTATGGTTGTTTTCGACAGAGCATGCGTTTGATTTTTCCAGGCCAGTCGTGAAACGGGTGAACCAGGAAAGCGGCCGGCAGCGATGGGAGGTCACGCTTGAGCAGCAGGAACGTTATGCCCTGTTCCGGAGTACGCTGAAACGAGACAACCAGATCACCCTGATCGTCGAGCAGCATGATGATGTACAGCGCATTTCCGCAATGAACGTGGTGACGCGGGAGTGGTAGTGCTACAGGGAAAGGGCGTTTTTCAAAGGCTCCCTGTTATCATGCCGATATGACCGACCAGGATGTGCGCCCGTGGCCCGAATATTGATTGTTGATGATGAACCCCGTATCGCCGAACCCTTGATCTATGCGTTGGAGCGTGAGCATTTCTCGGTGGCGCACGTGGCCTTGGGTGAGGCGGCGCTGGCTTGTCTGGCCCATGACAATGTGGACCTGGTGATCCTGGATGTGGGCTTGCCGGATATCAATGGTTTTGAGGTGCTCAAGCGGCTGCGCCAGAATAATGAGGTTCCGGTGCTGTTCCTGACGGCTCGTCAGGATGAAGTGGACCGTATTCTGGGGTTGGAGCTGGGCGGCGATGATTACGTCACCAAACCATTCAGTCCCCGTGAAGTGGTGGCACGGGTGCGTGCCATTCTCAAGCGTCAGGGGGGCAACGGTTCCCGTTCAGCCGTGCCACTCTGGCAACTGGATGAAGCCGGTGCCCGTATTCTCTGCAAGGGCGAGCCGTTATCGTTAACCCGTTCCGAATTTTTGATTTTGGCGGCCCTGCTACGTCACCCCGGCCAGGTCTTCAGTCGCGCACAGTTGCTGGATATCTGTGATAGCGACGAGGACAGTTTTGAACGCAGTGTCGATACCCATATCAAGACACTGCGCGCCAAGCTTCGGCCCTTGCAGGCGGATAGCCTGCTGGCCACCCGGCGGGGCCTGGGGTACTACCTGGAGTCAGCGTGAAACTCGGCCAGCGGATTCTGCTGTTTTATTTTTTTATCCTGGGGTTGCTGGGGTGGTTTGTGCTGGACCTGGTATTCGACCGGGTCAAGCCGCTGGTGCGGCAGTCTGCGGAAGAAACTCTGGTCGACGCGGCCAACTTGTTGGCAGAAATGGTCGCGGTGGAAGCCAAAGACGGTGTGGTGGTGGTTACCCCGCAATTACGTGAGGCCCTGAACCGATACGCAGGGCGTACCCCGGATGCCGATATCTGGGGCATGAAGAAAGTGGCCATTCATACTCATGTCTATATCACCAGCCCGGAGGGCATCGTGTTGTTCGATTCCCGTGGCCGGGATGAAGGGCAGGATTTTTCCCTCTGGAATGATGTGTATCTGACCTTGCAGGGGCGCTACGGTGCGCGCACTACTCGCACTGATCCCGCCGATCCTTCGACCTCGGTCATGTATGTGGCGGCGCCGATTCGTCATGAGGGGCAGCTGATCGGTGTGATCAGCCTTGGCAAGCCAGGCCGTTCGCTGTCACCGTTTGTGGACCGCGCGGAGCGCGCATTGTTGATCTATGGCGGTAGCGTGCTGCTGTTGTGTTTGCTGCTCGGTGGCGTGCTGGCTTTCTGGTTGAGTCGTCGGGTTAACCTTTTGCGCCATTATGCCGAGGCGGTGGCCAGCGGCGAACGGGTTGCGCCGCCACAGTTGAAGGGCAAGGATGAAATACGGGCACTGGCGGAATCGGTCACCGCCATGCGCCGGCGGCTGGAAGATCGTGCCCGGCTGGAAGACAACGTCACTCTGCTTACCCATGAAATGAAAAGCCCGCTGGCGGCCATTCGTGGTGCCGGTGAAATCCTCGCCGATGAAGTTCGCGACCCGGCCCTGCAGCGGTTCACCGAAAATGTGGTGCATGAAAGCGTGCGGCTCAGTGATCTGCTGGACCGCTTGCTGGCCATGGCACGTTTGGAAAAACTGGAAAGCCTGCCGGCACAACGTGCGCGGGTGGCGGTAGCCAGTCTGGTCGCCGACTGGGAGGCCAGCCGATATGCGCTGCTGGCCGAAAAATCGGTGTCGGTGGCGGTGGAGGATCAGGTGATAAACGTGGAACCCGAAACCTTTCAGCTGGCCCTGTTCAATCTGCTCGACAATGCGCTGCGCTTTGCCGAGCCGAATAGCGTGATACGGGTACATGGCGATGGCCATCAGCTCCGCGTTGAAAACCGCGGGCCGGCGATTCCGGATTACGCGCTTTCCCGCGTCACTGAACGTTTCTATTCGCTACCCGCGCCGGGTCAGGAAAAGAGTTCCGGACTTGGCCTGGCCATGGTGCAGGAGATTGTCCAACTGCATGGCGGCGAACTCATCGTGGAGAACACGGACGCCGGCGTGGCAGTAACCCTGATTCTCGCCCCGTAGGAGCGTCGCTCGCGGCGCGATGTCGGGGTTGTGTATCTTTTAGTTTTCAGCCGCCTTCCCCACACAATCCCCACATAACCCTCAAGTGTGCCGCTCAGACTGCCCTCTGATATTGACTGTGAGGGCAAGGGCTATGCGACCTAATTTGCTAATGAAGATGCTGACCATCGGCGGGCTGATGCTGGTGCTGGTGGTACCGTTGATGATGATTCAGGGAAAGATTATTGAGCGGGGCAATGAAGCTCATCGTGTCACCGAGCAGATTGCCCGGCAGGTCAGTGGAGAGCAACAGATCAGTGGGCCACTGATCGTGTCTTCACGCACTGTAAGAGAGTGGGAAGAAAAACCGGGTTGCGAAAGTCGCCACTGCGCGGTGCTGAAACACGCGACCCGGTTGGACAGTCTGATTCCCGACACGCTGTCGCTGGATGGCGAGTTGCAATCCGAAATGCGCTATCGGGGTATTTACGGCGTCCCGGTGTATCGCAGTCTGTTGCATTTGGAAGCGGTGTTTCCCGCTGACTGGCGTGAGGTAAAGCGGCCAGAAGAGGTGGTGAAATCCGATGCCCCTCTGCTGCTATTTCAGATTCGTGATTTGCGCGGCTTGGTAGAGCGGCCGCAGGTGATGGTCAACGACGTGCCGTTGCCACTGGTGGAGGCGGAGCAACTGCCTCGCGGTGTTGGCAGCAACGCCATGGCGGTACGCCTGCCAGATACCCTGCAAGGGGCGTTTACCGTCAAGATTCGCCTGAACCTGAACGGCACCCAGGCATTTGGCATGTTACCGCTGGCCAAGGAAACCCGCATGGCACTGCGTTCCGACTGGCCCCACCCCAGCTTTGAAGGGCTGGTGTTGCCGGTGGAGCGTGAGATCAATAGCAAGGGCTTCACCAGCCAATGGCGCACCAACAGTCTGGCGGCGGCCAGTGCCATTCACTGCGCCCGGGGGGATGCGGCCTGTGGCGATGCGGATCAGGCATTGCGGGTTCGGCTGGTGCAACCGGTTACCGGTTTACTCTCCAGTGAGCGGGCACTGAAATACAGTTTTCTGATCGTGGGTCTGGCGTTTGCCGCATTTTTTCTTTTTGAAGTGCTGCGTCGTTATCCCCTGCATGCCATGCAGTACCTGTTGGTGGGGTTGTCGTTGGCGATGTTCTACATGTTGCTGGTGGCGTTGAGTGAACACATCGATTTTGCGTTGGCATACCTGATCGCTGCGTTGGCCTGTTGCGGTTTGATCGGGGTTTACCTTATGGCGGTACTGCGTTCGTTCGCGGCGGGGTGGTCGTTTGCGGCGAGTTTACTGCTGGTGCAGGGGTTGATCTACGGCATCCTGATGGCCGAAGACTATGCCTTGTTGATGGGCGCGATGCTGTTGTTTGCCGCACTTTCCAGCGTCATGTTGGTGACACGAAAACTGGATTGGTACAGCTTTGCTTCGGTGCGTAAAACGGGCCAGGAAAGTCTGTTGAAAGAGCGGGGCATGCAATGAATAAAAAAGAAAGGACGCGGGTCATGGTGTTGTTGAAGGAGGCTGATGCGGCACCGGTATCCCGCCGCTATTGCTGCATGCGCGCGTTGAGAGTGGTGCAAAAATCCATGGCTCAAAATGGCGAGGACCCGGATGCCATTGGTCTGCTGGCCGCAATCTGGATGAGGCTTGGGGCCTCCCGGCGGGCACGTGGCCTGTTGCAAAGCCGCATTGTGCAGCGTAGCAAGATACCTCATCCCCAACAGTGAAACCGGTGAGGGGCATTTATGTTGTTTATTTTGGTTCGCTATTGCGAAATTGTGACAATTGCATTAATTCTGAATCCGGGTCAGGGAAGGATGTAATCAGACTCAAGGCAGTACTGGCCTGTCTTTTAAATTCAGGGAGAAAATGATGAACAAGAAAACGATGCGTGTTGCGATGGCCGTTGTGATTGCTGCTGCAGGTCAGCATGTAATGGCGGAAGCGCCTTCCTACAATTACGTGCAATTCGATTATGTGGTATCTGGCGATACCCAACTAAAATCATCCGGACTCAGCAGTGAAAGCCTTGATGTGGAGCAGGGTTTTGCCCTGCAAGGGGCGTTCGAGATTGGCGATTATATGCTGGTCATGGGACGTCACCACGCGCTGGATTACGATGACAGTGATGGCACCTTCCTGGGCGTAGACAATGCCGTGATCAACGACATGACGTTTATCGGGGTGGGTGCGCATCTTCCGATCGCAGACATGCTGGATGTGTATGGGGCCGTGGGTTTCAGTCGCCCCACTTACACCAACGTGGCTGGTGAAGGATATGGTCTGGAAGTGGGTGCCCGGGTGAACGTCGAAATGATCGAAGCGGCCCTGTGGTACAACATGGGCAGCACCGATACCAAGGCAGGCAGTCAGACCGTAGACATAGATCCGGAGCTGTTGGGGCTGGATGTGGCCATTTCGTTTGCGCCGCAAGCTCCGCAACTGGTGCTGGGCTATGTTGATGCGACACACGAACTGAAGGCCGGCGCTACAGATGCGGATATTGAGTACGATTACTTTTCCATTGGGGTAAGAAAATCGTTCTAACCCTAACCGCAGAGTTAAAAAGAGGCCTGCAATGCAGGCCTCTTTTTTAGTCGTGCCAGCCGTTCACCTTCCCAGAGCAGACCCAATCCATGGAGCCCTTGGTGACGCCTATCCACTTGTAGGAATAACGGCCATTGGCGCGGTAGGTCGACCAGTTCTTGGTTTTGCCGGGGGAAATCCCGGACGCGCCGCAATCTTCCGTGCCGTCGTTGCGCTCGTTGCAAAAGCGGGCGTAGATGCGGTGATCACAGACGTTGCGGTAGGTAACGATAAACTGACCTTCGGAGTACTGACTCCAGCGATCATTATCGACCACCATGCAAGGGCTGTTTCTGCTGGTTTTTCCGTCCCAGCAAGTGTCGTCGTCCACGGAAGAGTAGTAATCCGCCAGGGTAAGTGACGGTAGCAGCAGGGCGGCAAGGCCAAACGTCCATTTCATGATTTCGCTCCCTTCAGGAATGTAGGGCCGACACAAACAACAGAGCCGACCGTTACATTCTAGGGAGTGCGTGCGCGCAAAGCGTACCCCATATGGGGTAGGTGTCCGGTAATTTTGTAGTGAAGTGTTAAGCGCTGGAATCTGGGGGGACGCCGTAAGCGCGCAGGAACATGTCGACGACCTGTTCGGCATGAGGTTGGGCTTCGCAGGCGGTCATGGGCTCGGAGTAACCGATCATGACACGCATGTGCTCACAGCCCTGCAGCAAACTGAAAAAGTTATTGGCGGCCTGACGCGGATCGGGCACGTCCAGCAGGCCGGCATCGCTGGCATGACGGACCAGGTTTTCCATGGCGGTCAACGTGCGCTGTGGGCCGGCTTCGAAAAACAGCTGAGACATGGCCGTGTCCTGGGTGGCCAGGCTGCCCATCAGGCGCTGCAGCTCAATCACTTCCGGGGTGTGGATCAGGTCCAGAAAGGCCAGCCCGATGCGGGTCAGGGTGGTGCGGATCGGTTGCCCGGGTTCCAGCTCGAAAATTGGCATGGGCAACATGTTCTGGCATTTCGCTTCGATGGCGGCGGAGAACAGGGTCTCCTTGTCGCTGAAGTGACTGTAGACGGTGAGTTTGGAGACGCCGGCTTCTTTGGCGACGGCATCCATGCTGGTACCGCTGAATCCCCCGGCAAGAAACAGGGTCTTCGCCGCTTCCAGGATGGCAGCGCGCTTGGCGGGGTCTTTGGGGCGGCCGCGATTGGCCGCAGGGACGGTCTGGGTCATATTTTCAATACTGGACGGTTCAGTTTAACAAACTTACTATACTCGCCAGTATAGCATACCGGCAATGACCGGTGACCGAGGGTACTGACATGTTGCGTAACACCGTATTCCCTGGCCTGTTGGCCGGTTTTCTGGCTTTGCAGGGGTGTTCCGATGGGGACGCCAACCACAACGAGATTCCCCGCCCGGCGCTGGTTACCCAGCCGCTGTCGGCCAATGTGGGGCAGGACGTGTTCCCCGGCGAAGTCCGGGCGCGCTATGAGCCCCAGCTGGGTTTCCGCATTGGTGGCAAGATCAGCCAACGGCAGGTGGATGTGGGTGATCGGGTCAGCAAAGGCACCAGTCTGGCCAAGCTGGATACCGACGATGTGCGCTTGCAGCTGGATGCGGCACGAGCCCAGTTCGCCTCTGCCCAGGCGGATCACAAGCTGGCCAGAAGCGAGCTGGAGCGCTATCGCGAACTGCTGGAGCGCAAAGTGATCAGCCGGTCCCAGTTTGATTCCTTCGAAAGCCGCTTTGATGCCAGTGCTGCCCAGCTGCGCCAGGCCCGTGCCAATCTGGATGTGGCCCGTAATCAGGCGGACTACGCTTCCCTCAAGGCCCCCCGTGACGGCGTGATTGCCCAGCGCCTGGCGGAAGCCGGGCAGGTGGTGGCCGCCGGGCAGACGGTCTTTGTGCTGGCTGCCGATGGTGATCGCGAAGTACGCATTGATCTGCCGGAGCAGGATGTAGGCCGGTTTACCATCGGCATGCCGGTGGCCATCGAGCTGTGGTCCCGTCCGGGGCAGGTCTTCCCCGGCAAACTGCGTGAGCTGTCGCCAGCGGCGGACCCCCGTTCGCGGACCTATGAAGCGCGAGTCGCTTTTGACAATGACCAGGTTGGTGCGGAGCTTGGCCAGTCTGCCCGGGTATTTGTCAGTGGGGCAGACAACGACGTGCTCAGCATTCCTCTCTCCGCCCTGACCGCGGAAGAAGACGCGACCTATGTGTGGGTGGTGAATCCGGACGACAGTGCCCTGGTAAAAACCCCGGTGGAAGTGGGCCCCTACCAGGAGCAGGTGGTGCCGGTGCTGTCCGGCTTGCAGGCCGATGACTGGATTGTGGCCGCTGGCACCCATCTGGTGCGCGATGGGCAGGTGGTGATTCCTGTGGATCGACAGAACCGCCAGGTGGAACTCACTGCGACGGCAGAGGTGTCGCAGCAGGAACCTGCCCCGGCCGAGCCGGCAGACGAACCTGTCGACCAGGGCGAATAAGGGGAGCTGGCCATGTCGTTCAACCTGTCGGAATGGGCACTGAAAAACCGCTCGCTGGTGCTCTATGCCATGCTGCTTCTCGGTGCCATCGGGGCGATTTCCTACGCCAATCTTGGCCAGAGTGAAGATCCGCCGTTCACCTTCAAAGTCATGACCATCAATACCCTGTGGCCCGGTGCCAGTGCCGAAGAAGTCTCCCGGCAGATTACCGAGCGCATTGAAAAGAAATTGATGGAAACCGGTGACTTCGAGCGCATCCAGTCTTACTCACGGCCGGGTCAGTCGCTGGTCATGTTTATGGCGCGGGACGAAATGCGCTCAACCGATATCGATGATCTGTGGTACCAGGTGCGCAAGAAAGTGGGCGATATCCGCCACACCCTGCCGCAGGATGTGCGCGGTCCATTCTTCAATGACGAGTTCGGTACCACCTTCGGCAATATCTACGCGCTCACCGGCAAGGGTTTCGACTACGCCATCATGAAAGACTATGCCGACCGTCTGCAGCTTGCCCTGCAGCGAGTCGACGACGTGGGCAAGGTGGAGTTGATTGGCCTGCAGGATGAAAAAATCTGGGTCGAGATTTCCAACACCAAGCTGGCCTCGCTGGGGATTCCGCTGGTGACAGTGCAGCAGGCGCTGCAATCGCAAAACACCGTCGCCGATGCCGGTTTTTTTGAAACTCCCACCGACCGTGTGCGCCTGCGCGTCACCGGTGAATTCACCAGTGTGGAAGACATTCGCAATTTCCCGATTCAGGTCGACAACCGCACCCTGCGTCTGGATGACATTGCCAATGTGTTTCGTGGCTTCAGTGACCCGTTCCAGCCGCGCATGCGTTTCATGGGAGAAGATGCCATTGGCATTGCGGTTTCCATGAAAGAAGGCGGGGACATTCTTCAGTTGGGTGAGAACCTGGACAAGGCGTTTGCTGAACTTCAGAAAAGCCTTCCCATCGGTATGGAGCTGCGCAAGGTTTCCGATCAGCCAGCGGCGGTGGAAGCCGGGGTGGGCGAATTCGTTCAGGTGTTGATGGAAGCGTTGGTGATTGTGCTGCTGGTGAGTTTTTTCTCGCTGGGTTGGCGCACTGGCATGGTGGTGGCACTGTCGATTCCGCTGGTGCTGGCGATCACCTTTGCGTCCATGAAGTATTTCGATATCGGCCTGCACAAGATTTCTCTCGGGGCGCTGGTGCTGGCGCTGGGTCTGATGGTGGACGATGCCATCATTGCCGTGGAGATGATGGCCATCAAGATGGAACAAGGCTTCAGTCGCCTCAAGGCGGCGGGCTTTGCCTGGACCAGCACTGCGTTCCCCATGCTTACCGGTACCCTGATCACCGCGGCCGGCTTCCTGCCTATTGCCACCGCAGAATCCAGCACCGGGGAATACACCCGCTCCATCTTCCAGGTGGTGACGATTTCGTTGCTGGCGTCCTGGGTGGCGGCGGTGGTGTTCGTGCCGTATCTGGGGGACAAGTTGCTGCCGAGCCTGGTGCGTCATAACCGTGATGGCGAAGTGCATGACCCTTACCAGAAACCGTTTTATCGCAAGTTCCGCCAATGGGTGGAGTGGTGTGTGCGTTACCGCAAAACGGTGATTGCCATTACGGTCGGCATCTTCTTTTTCTCGGTCTTCCTGTTCCGTTTTGTGCCGCAGCAGTTCTTTCCGGCCTCAGGGCGTCTGGAGCTGATGGTGGACCTGAAACTGGAAGAGGGGGCCTCGCTCAACGCCACCCAGGAATTGGCGTTGCGTCTGGAAAACCAGCTTGGCGAAAACCCGCTGATTGAAAATTACGTGGGCTACATGGGAAGCGGGTCGCCCCGTTTCTATCTGTCGCTGGATCAGAAGTTGCCGGCCGCATCACAGGCACAGTTTGTGATCCTGACTCGCAATGTGGAAGAGCGCGAAGAAGTGCGCAGCTGGCTGATTCAGTTGCTCAACGATCAGTTCCCGACGGTGCGCAGTCGTGTATCGCGTCTGGAGAACGGGCCGCCGGTGGGTTACCCGCTGCAATTCCGTGTTTCCGGTGAACACATTCCGCAGGTGCGCGAGTTGGCTCGCCGGGTAGCAGAAAAAGTGCGTGCCAATCCGCACACCATCAACGCGCATCTGGACTGGGAAGAGCCCAGCAAGGTGGTGCGTCTGAATGTGGACCAGGACCGTGCCCGGACCCTGGGTATCAGCACCCAGGATTTGTCGGTGGCGCTGCAGGCGTCCCTGTCCGGGGTGGTGGTGAGCCAGTTCCGGGAAGACAACGAGCTGATCAATGTGGAAGTGCGCGGCGACAGCCGCGAGCGACACGCCCTTGGGCTGCTTGGCAACCTGGCCGTACAAACGGAAAACGGGCGGGTGCCGTTGAACCAGATCGCGACACTGGAGTATGGCTTTGAGGAAGGCATCATTTGGCACCGTGACCGGTTGCCCACGGTGACCATTCGTGCGGACATTGCCGATGATGAGCTACCGGCCACGCTGGTGAACGAAATCATGCCGACCCTTGCCGCGGTGCAGGCAGACCTGCCGCCGGGTTACCTGTTGGAAGTGGGCGGTACGGTGGAAGAGTCGGCCCGTGGCCAGCAATCCGTGAATGCAGGCATGCCCCTGTTCGTGCTGGTGGTGATTACCTTGTTGATGTTGCAGCTACGCAGCATGCCGTTGTCACTGATGGTCTTTGTGACCGCGCCGCTGGGGCTTATCGGCGTCACCCTGTTCCTGTTGTTGTTCCAGAAACCGTTCGGCTTTGTGGCCATGCTCGGCACCATCGCTTTGGCGGGCATGATCATGCGTAACGCGGTGATTTTGGTGGACCAGATTGGTCAAGACATGGCGCAGGGGCTGACCGCCTGGGATGCGATTATCGAATCCACCGTGCGCCGCTTCAGGCCCATCGCCCTTACCGCCCTTACCGCGGTGCTGGCCATGATTCCGCTGTCGCGGAGCGTGTTCTTTGGCCCCATGGCCGTGGCAATCATGGGGGGCTTGATTGTCGCCACCGCCCTGACTCTGCTGTTCCTGCCGGCACTCTATGCGGCCTGGTTCCGGGTTAAGGAAGAGCACGCGCCACAGCCGTAACGAACGCTGAATCTGTTGCCGGACAGTTTCCGGTATTCCCCTTGCCCCGGCCCCTGCCGGGGCTTTTTTTATGGTTCATCGGGGATTTCCGGGAAAGCCTGGTTTAATTAATGCCCTTTTTCCGTAGGAGCGTCGGTTATTCGCTCCTGCTACACGCTTCAGAGCGTCACGAATTGCTGGAATGGCCCGGTAATTTCATAGGTGATTCCAAAGCCATTACCTCCACCAAACAGATCACTGCCGCGCTGGGAACTGAAATACAACCGGGTGCCATCCGGGCTGAAGGCGGGGCCGGTGATTTCGGAATCATCCTGACCGGTGACCTGAATTAACGGTGCCACCTCGCCTTGCTTATCAATGACGACAATTTGCATATCGCCACCGTCTTCTGCCACCAGTACATCGCCACCGCCAGACACGGTGAGATTGTCCACGCCGGTGAGGATCGGATTGGCGGCGGTAGCGGCATCGTAAATCACCGTCAGCTGGTTCAGGTTGGTGTCCAGCTGCCAGACCTTGTTGTCGCCTTTGGTGGTGAAGTACACCTGGCCGTGGCTGTACCAGCAGCCCTCGCCGCCATCGAAGGCGGTGCTTTGAGGTAATTGTTCGCGAGTCGGGGTTTGCAGCAGACGCGGGTTGGGATTGGGGACATCCAGCCAGCTCACATAGCCCTGTTCGTCCACGGCGGCGGCTTGCAGGACGCCTTCATCCAGATTCAGCGAGCCGTCCTGGTTGACGCCTGCGGGGATGAATCGGTAGAAGCGGCCATCGCCTTCATCTTCAGTGAGGTAGACCATATTGAAGACCGGGTCGACGGCGGCGGCCTCATGTTTGAAGTAACCTAGTCCGCGGCGCAATTGTGCCGCTTTTTGGCCGAGGGGATCGCACTCATAGACCCGGCCGAAATCGGTTTCTTCACAGGATAACCAGGTATGCCATGGCGTCAGGCCACCGGCGCAGTTCAGATTGGTGCCGCCAAGAATGCGGTAGGCATCATTCACTGAACCATCCGCATGAAAACGAATGGCACCGGCGCCGCCCCCCAGCAGATTGATCGTCTCACTGTTGGAAACATACACCCAGCCGCCATCGTCCGTGGCAAAGGTGGCGCCACCGTCCGGGTAGCTGTGCCAGTGGTAACGAGTGCGGTTCCAGAAGCTGCGGCGTACGCGCTGGCCGGCGGCCGCCACGATACGGGAAGAGAACCCTTGCGGAAGACGAATGCCATTGCTGTCGGGTGCCTGCAGAGGTCCCACCTCGGTGAGAGTACGGGCGGAAAGGGGCTGGCTGATGGCCAGCAGGCTGGGGCCCACGGCCAATACCGCGAGGCCACGGGTGCCGTGCTTCAGCAGGTCACGACGGGATAGCGTTGTCTTCTGGGACATTTTCCCTTCCTTCATGAAGTGATCAAAGTTGTCAAGTTGGCGGCAGGGTACCGATCAAATGCGACAAAAAAGGTGACGTGGTGCATGGCATAACGCCATCGGGCATGACGCTGTTCACGTTTGAACGAAATGTCATCGAAGATTCATCGTGCTCTACGATCTTTGCCTTACCGATGCACAGCGGCAGGGGGTTCACCTTGGTGGTGTGTAGGGTATTACCTTGATCAGCAGCGAAGGTTCCTGTTGCTGATGATCCGCCCTCACGCAACGCAATTCAAAGAGGCCGGCTACATCAAAGCGCCAGGGCAGGCTCACGGTGCTGCCGGGCTCACTCAGGCGGGTGTTGGGGTAATCCTTGCGGAGATCCGGCATCAACCGGTGGATCAGGTTCTGGTCGCGCAGGGCGGTGTTGTCGCCAAGTGCAAACAGATGCCAGTCATCACTGTGGTTGGTGAGGGTGAGTGCCCGCGAGGCGCCCTGTGGGAATGACAGTTGTGCTGGCTGCCAGCGTTTGCTGAACAGCACAGGGGTGGCTGTCAGTTGTCCGGGTTCACGCAGGGCGGTGCCGGCGGCCATGGGGATCTCGTCTGGCAGAATGCCATGCCCCCAGCTACCCTGTGCCCACAAAAACGTGGTCAGCGCGACAAGTGCTCGTACCCGCAAAACTGTCATCCAAAATTGATCCAGGAGGGATAATGTCGCTCAGAATCCGTGTTTTGGCCACCAGCTTGCTGTTGGCCATGGTGTCGCTGGTGCAAGCTGCACCCCTAACGGTAGCGGTAAAAGCCTCTCCGCCCTTCAGCTACCAAAGTGGTGATCGCTGGGATGGCATCAGCGTGGAGCTATGGGAGATGGCCGCTGAACGGGCCGGACTGGAGTATCGCTATCGCCCTTATCGCACCGTGAATGAGATGCTGGAAGCGGTGGAGTTCGGGCAGGCAGATGTGGCCATTGGAGCCATCAGCGTAACGGCGGATCGTGAGCGGCGGCTGGATTTTTCCCAGCCCATGTATCGTGGCGGCTTGGGGATTGCGACCCGCAGTGAGCCCAGCGGCTGGCTGGTTACCCTGCGGAGTCTCTTTACCTGGAAGTTCTTTTCGGCGGTGCTGGCGCTTGGCCTGGTGCTGTTAATTGTCGGTGTGTTGATCTGGCTGTTCGAACGTCGCCGCAACCCGGATCAGTTTGGGGGCTCGGTAAGCGAAGGCATCGGCAGTGGTTTCTGGTGGTCCGCCGTCACCATGACCACGGTTGGCTATGGGGACAAGGCTCCCGTGAGTCCGGCTGGGCGGGTATTGGGGTTGGTCTGGATGTTCGCCAGCATCATTACCATTTCCGGTTTCACCGCGGCGATCGCCTCCAGCGTTACCGTCAACAAGCTGCAAACCCGCATCAGTGGCGTATCGGATTTGCCCCACGTGAAGGTGGGCAGCGTGGCGAATACCAGTGGTGCCCAGTGGTTGGCGGCGCAGGGGATTCACTACAAACCCTACGACAATCTCAAGCAGGGTATGCGTGCGGTGGCACTGGGCGAGATTGATGCCATGGTCTCTGATGCGCCCGTCATGCGTTACATGCTGCGTGATCGTGATGACAAGAGTTTGTTGGTGTTGCCCAATCTGATTCGTGACGAAAGTTATGCCTTTGCGGTCGCCAATGAAAGTCCGTTACAGGAGCCCGTGAACCTGGCCATGCTGAATGTGCTGCCGACGGAAGAGTGGCGCATGATTTTGAATCGCTATTTGGGGCGGGGCGAGTAGCGACGGGTTTCGGGTGACGAGTTTCGAGTTGCGAAAATCAAAAGCAAAGCCATTGCGTCTGCTATGGGCTGGGTTTTGCTCTTCGAAACTCGAAACTCGAAACTCGAAACTCGAAACTCGAAACTCGAAACTCGCCCTAGGTCGTCAGAATCGACTTGGTCACCGAGCCGGTAGCAATCAAACGTTCTTCACCGTCCTGGTTAACCGCGTAGGCTTCAGCACGCATCGCTGCCAGGGTGCGGCCAATACGATCGGCCTTACCGCGCAGGATCACGCTTTCTCCTTTCCGGGCGGCGCGTAGCACACTATTGTGCGTTTCCACGGTCACAGGGGCCTGGTTGTCATCCAGCAACGGCACAGCCGCAAAGAAGCAGGCCACGTCCATCAGTGCATAGAGAATGCCGCCATGTAATGCGCCCAGCGGATTGGTGGTGAAATCATTCACCTGAAAGCGTAATTCACTGGTGCCTTCCCCGGCCTGCAACAGTTCCAGTTCACAGGCGCGGTGTAGAGGATGGGCAAGGACATCATCGCGGGTGACATCAAGACGGCTCATGGGAGATCTCTTTCTTTCGGTAGCACGAAACGGCTGACACTCTGCCTGCACTCCGCTGTGCTGTGAATGACCGCTGGGAACCTCTTCGCTTGACTTGGGTCTCAATGATGTCGAGGATAGCCCCTCACCCCACATTGGCGAATCCATGAAATCACTGGTCTGGACATTGCTGCTGATCATCTGCACCCATGTGCTGGTGCTCGATGCCGTGCATCATGAACATGATGCCGGGGCAGACTATGCCCAGTCGCTGAGTGATGACAGCCACCAGCAGGAGCGCGTCCAACTGGATGTGCTGGACCAGGGCGCAGAGCACTGCTGCCAGTGCCACGGCTTCATGGCTGGTGTGGATTGCCCGCCTGCACGACAGCCAGCGCCAGTCACCGCGCTGCTCGGCTGGCGCCCGGATCTTCCCGACGCCCCCCCGGAATCCCCGTTCCGCCCTCCTATCGCCTGATCGTTCTGACGTTTCGTTTGCAGTGATGCGCCCCGTGTCAGGCCGTTCGCTGTGATTCATCGTGTCTGAATTATCAGGAGACTTCCCATGGGAAGCCGTTACCTCGTGCGTGCCAGTGTCATGCTGGCCGTACTGTGTGGCGCGCCATTGGCCGCCAGCGCGACTGTCGATCAGCATTCGGCAGCGCAATCGCAATGGGCGCAATGGGTGCGCCAGCAAGTCCAGCAGTTGCCCGCCAGCCGTGCCATCCAGGCGCGGCGGGAGCAGTGGCTGGCAGAAAGCCGTGGGGCAGAGCAACCGCTCTATAACCCCAATCTCAATCTCAACTATGAAGACAGTGCCGAGGTCACCCAGACCGTGGGCCTCAGTCAGACTCTGGACTGGTCTGGCAAGGCGCGGGCCAGTCGCGATGTCAGTGCAGTGCGTCAGACGCTGGCGGACCTGCGTGCGCAAAAGGCGCGGGCCGATCTGTTGGCGCAATCGCTTCAGGCATTGGTCGCCTGGGATGCCGCCCAGGCACGACTGCAGGCCGCCCGCCAGCAAGAGCAGCAGCTCACCGAACTCACCGAACTGATCCGCCGTCGCCAGCAGGCCGGTGATGTGGGGCAGGTGGATGCCAGCCTCACCCTGCTATCGGTGGGGCAGGCCCAGCAATCGCTGGCGGAAGCGGAAGCCAGTGCCACCCGGGCACAAACCCGGCTGCGCGAAGTGATGGCGCTGTCCGCGCCCGCCTATGGGTTGCCACAGGACGGCTTCACTTCAGCGGGTGCCCTTACGGGCTCGCCCGATGTGCGCCTGCCAGCCAACTACGATCTGCAGCTGGCGGAACAGCAACTGGCGTTGGCCGAGCAGGGCGTCACCATCGCCAACAAGCAGCGCAATGCGGATCCCTCCCTGGGGGTGTACGTGGGCAAGGAGGGTGACGATAACCTGTGGGGCGTGGACCTCAGCTTGCCGCTGAAATTCTTCAACACCGACAAACCTGCCTACCAAAAGGCGCTGGCCGACAGCGATGCCCGCCGTGCCCTGCTGGAGAAAACCCGCAACGATATCAGCGCCCGCCTGCAAGGCGCGCTCGACAACGCGCAGCAACAACAGCAGCGCTGGGACAACTGGCAGCAACTGGCGCAACCCTCGTTGAGCGATAACGGCGCCCTGCTCAAACGTGTCTGGCAACAAGGTGAGCTCACCACCCAGAACTACCTGCTGGCCCTCAATCAGAGCCTCGACACCCGCCTGTCCGGCATCGCCCTGCGCGAAGCCATGCAGCAAGCCTGGATCCACTGGCTCCAGCAAAGCGCTCAGCTGGATGAGTGGTTAGCCGCACTGGCGGATTAATTGTTTTGTAGGAGCGGCGCTTGAGCCGCGAAGAAATTGGCACTGCATGCCGTGTAACGCTTCGCGGCTCAAGCGCCGCTCCTACATAAAAAATGGGAAATTTTTTATGAAAATCAAAATGAATTTCAAAAAAACGCCGCTGGCGATTGCCCTGCTGGCAACCCTGTCCCTGCCCGCATGGGGCGAAGACGATCACGGCCATGACCATGATGCTGCGCCGGCAAAAAGTGAATCCCACGCGCAGGAAAACCATGATGATCACGACGCCCACGATAATCATGACGGCAACGCACCCACGCACGATCACCAGGACGAACACGGCGAGCAAGAGGAATCCGGTGTAACCCTTACGCCCGAACAACAAGCCATGCTCAACCTGCAGGTCGTCACTCTGCAGCCGCAACAGAACGCCACCCAAACTCTCACCGTCCCGGCGGAAATCACCAGCAACCAGTACCGCACCTGGGTGGTGCCGGTGCGCATCGATTCCCAGGTGCAATCGCGCAGCGCCTCCCTGGGCCAGCACATGAAAAAAGGGGAGCCCATTGCCACCCTGTTCAGTCCGGCCATGGCGGAACTGCAAAGTGAACTGCAGGTGGCCGCCGATGCCTGGCGACGGGTCAATAATCTGGGCCGACGCACCGTGGGCAACCAGCGCTATCTGGATGCGCAAAGCCAGTACCAGTCCCTGCGTGCCCGCGCCAAGGGTTATGGACTGGACGATGCTGCCATCCGCGCCATCGAAAGCGGCAAAAGCGAAAAGGGCGTCTACACACTCACCGCCCCGGATGAAGGGCTGGTGCTGGAAGATGCCTTCCAGCAAGGGCAGTGGCTCACCGCCGGTAGCGAACTGGTCACCTTGGTGGATGAATCCGAACTGTGGGCTGAAGCGGCGCTGCCGCCCAGCCCCGGCCTGAACATTCCCACCGGCACTGGCGCGCGGTTGCTTATCGGTGATGCGACTGTAGAAGGCGAAGTGATCCAGTCCGGCCACCGCCTTAACCCGGTCACGCGAACCTTGTCGGTACGTGTGGCGGTACCCAACGCCGGGCACCTGTTGCACCCCGGCATGTTCGCCGATGTGGCGTTGTCACTGTCGGCACCGGAGAACGCGCTCACCGTACCGGAAGAGGCCCTCACCCGTGGCCCTGATGGGGATTGGCAATTGTTTGTGGAAGAAGCGCCGGGCCAGTACCAGCCGGTGGAAATCGAACTCACCGGTCAACTTGGTGAGCAACGCATCGTTAGCGGCATCGAACCGGGCACCCGCGTCGTCACGCGCGGCGCGTTCTTCCTGGCCAGCGAAATGGCCAAGTCCGGTTTCGACATTCACAACCACTAAAGGATCACTGCCATGTTTAATCGTATTGTCGATTGGGCGGTGACCAACCGTCTGATTGTATTGTTGCTGCTGGTGATCACCGTGGGAGTGATCGGCTGGCAATTGCCCAACCTGAAACTGGACGCCTTCCCGGACGTGACCAACGTTCAGGTACAGGTAAACACCGAGGCCGAAGGCCTGGCCGCGGAAGAAGTGGAGCAGCTGATCACCTATCCCATCGAGGCGGTGATGTACGCGCTGCCCCAGGTGGCCGAGGTACGTTCCATTTCCAAGACCGGTCTTTCCATCGTCACCGTGGTGTTCGAAGACGGCACCGATATCTACTTCGCCCGCCAGCTGGTGTTCGAACGTTTGCAGGCAGCGCGGGAAGATATTCCCGAGGGCGTCGGCACCCCGGAGATGGGCCCCAACACCTCCGGCCTCGGGCAGGTCTATCAATACCTGCTCACCGCCAAACCCGGCGCCAACATCGATGCCATGCAACTGCGCAGCCTCAACGACTGGGTAGTAAAGCTGCTACTCATGCCCGTGGGCGGTGTCACCGATGTGCTCAGCTACGGCGGGGAAGTGCGCCAGTATCAAGTCAACGTGAACCCTACCCGTCTGCTCGCCTACGACCTGACCCTGCAACAGGTCATGGACGCCATCGCAGCCAACAACCGTAATGCCGGTGGCTGGTATCTGGATCGCGGTGCCGAGCAACTGGTGATTCGTGGCATGGGCTGGGTGGGCAGCGGTGAGCAGGGCCTGCAAGACATCGCCGCCATTCCCCTGCGCGAAGTGGACGGCACCCAGGTGCGCGTCAGCGATGTGGCCAAGGTGGAATTCGGCGGCGAGATCCGTCAGGGCGCGCTCACCATGACCCGCCGCAATGCCAACGGCGAACCGGAAGCATTGGGCGAAGTAGTGGCGGGCATCGTTCTCAAGCGCATGGGCGCCAACACCAAGGCCACCATCGATGGTATCAAGGCACGGGAAGCGCGCATCCAGCAGGCCCTGCCCGACGGGGTGGAATTTCAGGTGTTCTACGATCAAGCGGACCTGGTGGAAAAAGCCGTCAGTACCGTGGTCACCGCCTTGCTGCTGGCGTTCGTATTTATCGTCATCGTGCTGGCCCTGTTCCTGATGAATCTGCGCGCCACCGTGCTGGTGCTGCTGTCCATTCCGCTTTCCATTGGTCTGGCCTTGCTGGTGATGGCAAGCCTGGGCATGTCCGCCAACCTGATGTCACTGGGCGGCCTGGCCGTGGCCATCGGCATGTTGGTGGATGGCTCGGTGGTGATGGTGGAAAACATCTTCAAACACCTGAGTCGCGTAGAAGGCAGTCACGATGCACAAGGCGGTATCGCGCTACGGGTGAAAGACGCCGGTCAGGAAGTGGCTCGCCCGGTGTTCTTCGCCGCCAGCATTATCCTGGTGGTGTTCCTGCCCCTGTTTGCCTTCGAAGGGGTGGAAGCGAAGATGTTCGTGCCCATGGCTATCAGCATCATGCTCGCCATGGCCGCCGCCGTGCTGGTGGCGTTGATCGTGGTGCCCGCCCTGGCCGGTTTTCTGTTCCGTCACGGTGTGGAAGAAAAGCCCAACAAACTGATGCAGTGGCTGGAAGCCCGCTACCGCACCCTGCTGGGCAAAGCCATGCAGGCCCGTAAAGTGGTAGTCGGCGGCGCCGTCGGTTTGTTCGCGTTGGCCCTGGCCACCACCCCCTTCATCGGTACTGAATTCGTGCCGGTACTGGAAGAGGGTACCCTGGCCCTGCGCGTGACCCTGGCGCCGTCTTCCAGTCTCGATACCGCATTGGAAGTGGGTGAAAAGCTGGAGAAAGAAATCATGACCTTCCCGGAAGTCACCTACGCGCTCAGCCGGGTCGGACGCGCTGAAATCGGTGGCGATCCGGAGCCGGTGAGCAACGTGGAAATCTATATCGGCCTGAAGCCGGTCAGCGAATGGGAAAGTGCCAGCACACGTCTGGAGCTACAGGAAAAAATCCAGCAAAAACTGGCGGTCCATCCCGGCCTGCTACTCAACTTTTCCCAGCCCATCGCCATGCGCGTGGATGAATTGCTCTCCGGCGTGAAAGCGCAACTGGCCATCAAACTGTTTGGCCCGGATCTCACTGTGTTGCAGGAAAAAGGCGAAGCGATTACCCAGGCAGTGAAAGAAGTCGATGGTGCCACTGATGTGCAACTGGAACAGATCGCCGGGGAAGCCCAGCTGGTGGTCACCCCGGACCGCAACGCCCTCAGTCGTTACGGCCTTAGCGTCAATCAGGTCATGGATCTGGTCAGCAACGGCCTGGGCGGCGGTAGCGCCGGGCAGGTGATTAACGGTAACGAACGCTACGACATCTATGTGCGCCTGGAACAGGATGCCCGCAACAATGCGGAAGCCATTCGCAACCTGCGCCTAAAGGCAGTGGACGGTGCCTGGGTACGGCTCATGGATGTGGCAGACGTAGACCTGGTGTCCGGCCCACCCCAGATCAGCCGCGACGACGTGCAGCGCCGGGTGGTCATCCAGGCCAACGTGGCCGGGCGTGACATGGGCTCGGTTGTCACCGACATCCAGCAAGCCATCGACAGCGAAGTGGATCTGCCCCCCGGCTACAGCGTGGACATCGGCGGCCAGTACGAAAACCAGCAGCGGGCCCAGCAGCGCCTCGCCATGGTGGTACCTGTGGCCGTCGGCCTTATCGCCCTGTTGCTCTACTTCGCCTTCGGCTCCGTGGCTCAGGCCGCGCTGATTTTGGTGAATGTCCCATTGGCGCTCATCGGCGGCATCCTCGCGTTGGCCATCAGCGGCCAGTACCTGTCCGTGCCCAGTTCCGTAGGCTTTATCACCCTGTTCGGGGTGGCAGTGCTGAATGGGGTGGTGATGGTGGAAGCCATCAATCATCGGCTGCGTGATGGGGAGGCGCTGGAGACGGCGATCTTCGAAGGGGCGGTGTCTCGCCTGCGCCCGGTGCTGATGACTGCGCTCACTTCCATGCTGGGTCTGATTCCCATGTTACTGGCCACGGGGGTGGGCAGTGAGGTGCAAAGGCCGCTGGCAGTGGTAATTGTCGGGGGGCTAGTGTCGGCGACGGGGTTAACGTTGCTGGTACTGCCAAGTCTTTATGCGTTTTTCTCGAGCAAAAAAGCTGTCGAGTTACAACGATAATCTAATCTTCCCCCGGCGGTTATCAGCCGGGGGGTTTAGGAGGAAAAAATGCTTTACTCTACATTGTGCAATCAAGGTGACTGGGCTTTTCGATGGCGTAGTATCGCTCCGGCGGTGCTTATGATTCCCGCGGTAATAGTTGCCTTAATAGATGTGCAATATTTTTTGGATAGTCACACCTATGATCAGTGGTGGGACTTGTTCGCGATATCGTTTGTGGTGGCGGGCCTTGGGATTCGTGTCTGGACTACTGGACATACCCCGCGAAGAACCTCTGGTCGTAATACCAAAGGTCAGGTGGCGGATTCACTAAACACTCGCGGTATTTATTCTATTGTTCGTAATCCTCTCTACCTGGGGAATTTTGTCGGAGGCTTGGGGGTGATTCTATTGCTCCACTCCTTATGGTTAACCCTTTACTATGTGCTGGCGTTCGCGCTTTACTTCGAACGTGTAATTCTTGTTGAGGAGAGATTTCTGTTGAGAAAATTTGGTGATTCATATCGCCAATGGGCAGAAAAAACGCCGGCTTTCTTCCCTTTAATATTACGAAAGTACCAGCCTGATGAATTGCCTTTTTGTTGGAGAACGGTGTTACGTCGTGAATATATAACTGTCGCCATGACAGTGTTGCTGCTGTTTGTTATGGAGGTCGGCGAAGATACAATGATCCAGGGGGAAATTATTCTGGATAGTCGCTGGCTAATAATTGCGGCAATCAATGGAGGGATGTTCTTGTTCTTCCGGGTGGTTAGCAAGCGAACACGTTGGCTTTCCAAGGTTGGCAGGTAATATACCGAAAGGAAAAATCGTTAGGGAAGGAGAAGATAATCGTGGACACCCATAAATTGAAAGATCTCCTACTCTGAAAATGCGCGATGTCTGATACTTGTCTGTCTTTACGGCCAGTACATTGATGTCATGGATAAGCAAGGAGGCGTTCCATGACTCGTGCGCGTTATACCCAGATATCGCTGGATTCCACGTCTTACTATCACTGTATCTGTCGCTGTGTGCGGCGGGCGTTTCTGTGTGGTCGGGACCACTATTCCGGCCAGGATTATGAGCATCGCCGCCAGTGGGTGGTGGATCGCCTTGCGGTGTTGGGTGAGGTGTTCGCCATCGATCTCTGTGCCTATGCGGTGATGGCCAACCACTATCATGTTGTTGTCCGTATCAATGAGAAACAGGCAAGCGGGTGGGGCGACACTGAGGTCGCTGAGCGATGGATGCAGTTGTTTCGTGGCCCGGAGGTGGTAAAGCGTTGGTTGTCCGGGCAGACAGAAGGGGGTGAAACACTTAAGGCGCTTGAAATCATTGGGCTGTGGCGGGAGCGGCTTTATGATCTTGGGTGGTTTATGAAGTGCCTGAATGAGTACCTTGCGCGTCGTGCCAATGAGGAAGACTGCTGTAAGGGGCGCTTCTGGGAAGGGCGTTACAAGTGCCAGGCGCTGCTGGATGAAAAGGCGGTGCTGCAGTGCATGGCGTATGTGGATCTTAACCCTGTCAGGGCAGCGATGGCGGCGACGCCGGAGGAATCTGACTATACCTCCATTCAGCAGCGCACGAGCGCGATCAACGGCACTGGCAAGCAGAGCCAGACACCGCGGTTATTGCCGCTGGTGGATGATACGCATGTTGAGGCCGATGATAATGAAACGGTTTGTCGGTTCCGATTGATGGACTACCTGGTGCTTGTGGACAGTACAGGTCGGGCGATCCGCCATGACAAACGCGGTGCGGTTTCCCTTGAGGCTGCAGAAATTTTAAACCGACTTGGCATTAATGAATCTGTCTGGCTACAACATATGAGGCCTAGACGGAAAAGATTGCCGGTGGCAGTAGGAAGCACGGTGAGGCTGAAAGAGTATGCGGCGCACACAGGACGCCGTTGGGTTGCGGGTCAGAGTCAGATGGTTTGTTGAGAACAGTAAACCGCAGTGCTTGAAATCGATAGCGTTTCCCATCCCTGATTGCTGCTGCAGTCAAAGCGAAAGTTGCAGCGCCGCGATCGGTATCTCCAGCCGGCACTGGCACCCCCCTTCCGGCAGATTTTCCCATTTCACTATGGCACCGATATCGGTTGCCCGATAACGGATATTGGTGAGTCCCATGCCCTGCGGGTTATCTATTACCGATAGGCCTGGACCTTGATCCTGCAATGTCAGATGAAGGGTGTGATTACTTGCCGCGCAGTGCAAGCGGACAGTGCCTTGGTTGGCATGCTTGATGATGTTGGAGGTCAGTTCGCGAAGGATGCGACTTAGATGGTATGCCTTTTGGGGGTCGGCGGGGAGGTCAGGAATGTCGCCTGAAAACGTGGTTTCAAATGGGATGCGTGCGTGGGTCAGCCTGTTTTTTGTTTCGCTGAGGGTGTTGCTCAGTAGTTCGTTCATGGGGAGCACGTCGCGAGCGCTTTGATTGACGGTTTCCCGCAGAGAAGAGAGTGCCTCCCGGGCTAGCAGGGATTTTTCGTCTTCCGCGCGAGAATGCAAAATAGAGAGCAGTTTCGCTCCCACGTCGTCATGAAGATCTCTGTAGACTTTCTGACGTTCCTGCTGGGCGTGATTGTGGAGCGCCAGGGCATGGTTTTCTGCGTAGCTTTGTTCAAGAGAGGCAGATACTTCAGCAACCCGTTTCTCCAATTGACTGTTCAGGGTTTCGCTGC
The DNA here is from genome assembly GCA_002706085.1 of Alcanivoracaceae bacterium. Lineage (GTDB taxonomy): Bacteria > Pseudomonadota > Gammaproteobacteria > Pseudomonadales > Alcanivoracaceae > Alcanivorax. Next base: position 27,868 of record PAJO01000045.1, read on the forward strand.
TGTTGAGTGCGCGCACGAAAGTGCGGACCAGGTGGATAAAAATCAATATCAGCAGGACGGCGAACCCATATTGCATGTAGGTGCCTTCAGGTAACCCGCCCGGCTGCCTGGCCGCCATCTGAAAAGCGTAGATGTCGTGCAAGACCAGTGCCGCGATAATCAGAAAACCGGGGATTAACGCTAACAGTTCGCGACTTCGCTTGCGGACCGCCATGCTTGTACCAATGACGAGCAGGTAGACCACCAGCGCCAGATGCATGCCATGAACCAGAGTAATCACTAGTGAGTGTAAGTGCATGGGCATGCTGAACAGCAGTATCCCGGAGAGGAGAACCGCAATGATGGCTGTTGCCTTGAGGCGTGGCCGGTGCAGCTTCATCAGCTTGTAGAGAAACATGAACAGGAAAAAGCCGGATAAATCCACGCAGTAAAATGCGAAGCGCAACCAGAGACCGTGATCGAAGGGAGCAAACGGGACGGCTAGGTAGAACATGACAACTGACCAGCTGAAACAGAGTAACGAGAAATACAAATAGAGCCGGTCTTTGCGGCGCTGCAACCAGATAAATAAGGTAAGGCCGCCCATGATCAGGCAGGCGATCATGCTCCATTCTGAGATGTAAATTTTTTGTCGTACCGCTTGCTGATAATGGTTCTTTAGCACTGTCTGGGCGCCCAGGAAAAGTGGCGACAATACCGCATTGGGCTCGCCGCTTCGAATGCGTACCAGCAGCTGATTACCTGTTTTTTGCCAAAAAAGGGCGGGAATGGCGGTGTAGAACGGGTGATTCCAGCCTGTTGATTCCAGTCCATCCAGGCGTTCGGTGCTGCCCACCAAGTGACCGTTCAGGTACACAGTAATGTCAAACACGTGATGGGCGACGTAAAGGCTATCCCGCTGCTGAGAGGGAAGATCATCCAGGGGAAAGCGAAACCAGAAGGTGCCGTCAGTCTGCTGGCTAGAGCCGGAAAAAGGCAAGCCAGTTTCCTGCCAGCCGGTAAGGGGAGGTTGGTCGGTGGGGGTTTCTGTATAGGAGACTTCCCCCTGAGTGATTGGGGCATAGGGAGTGTCTGCATATGACTGGCTGGTCAGAAATAGCAGGAAAAGGACAGGCCATATGGAGAAAAGGTGCATTCGTGTTGTTCTGTGATTATCGATTTGTGGCAAATGTAGCATAGATGCCTGGTGTAAATTGATGTGTATTGAGGATTAAGTTTCTCAAAATTCATGCGTGTCCCAGACTAAGACCTTGTCCCAGACTAAGACCTTATGCGTGTGCCAGGCTAAGCCCCACTACAAATGCCCCACCTTCACATAGATCAGTGCCCCATCTGCCTTTGTAAACGGCGTGTGTTGGCTCAGGTGGGGGCTGCGGAGCCAGGTGCCTTTCGGGTAGCTGCCATGCTCGTCGTAAAAGGTGCCTTCCAGTACGAAGATCTCTTCTCCGCCCCAATGCTGGTGTGGCTGGAATTGGGTATTAGGGGCCCATTTGACCAGCGCCACGTGCTCACCTTCGAAATCGTGCAGGGGCATCACTGTCAGCCCTTCGACAAGCCCTTGCCGCCAGGGCTGGGTGCGGGTGTCGATGACCTTCTGTTCGGTATCGTCCTGGCTGAATTGATGTAGCTTGACCAGTATCGTGACGCCTTCCTTGCCTATTCTCGGGGTGTGAGAGGTACCAATGGGGTTGCGCACATAGCTCCCTGCCGGGTAGTGCTGATGCTCGTCCGAAAACACCCCTTCCAGGACCAGGAATTCTTCTCCGCCATCATGGGTGTGGGATGAGAATTCGCTGTGTGGCGCATAGCGCACGATCGAAGTGGCTCGGGCCACTTCGTCGCCGATGCGATCCAGCATCATGCGTTCAACCCCCGGCATGGGAGAGGCGACCCAGCGATAATCGCTGGGCCGAATGACGATACGTTGCTCAAAATCAGCGTTCAGTAATGTGGCCATCGTTATCTCTGGATAGACGCCATTCCGGCTAGTGGACTTTGCCGGAATGCGCCGGTGAAGTACCTGACAAGTAAACGATGTTATCTGTCGATAATGAGTGAAGCGAGCGAGGGGTTGTTAGTCTGTCTGGGCCCAAACTTAAGGTCCGACCTGGCCCCAGTTTTTCGTTATTGTGAGTGACGTCCTGAAAGCTGCAATAACTTTCCGCCTCAACGTCTGGGACAGGGGCGAACGACAAGATAAAAAAACCGCCTTGAAGGCGGTTCTTTTATTTCAAAAGCAGCATCAGGATCGGTTGCAACGCAAGCCGAGCAAGCCCAGCAGGGAGGGCCACAGCCAGGAGGCCGATCCGCCACCGCCGCCACTGCTGATAATGGGGCTGGCCGCGGGTGCGGTTTCCGTAATGACGGCTTTACCGGTGATGACGCGGTTCATGACCGGGGCGCCATTATCGGACACGATTACTGTGATCAGGAAGGTGCCCGTGGTGGTCGGTGTGCCACTGATAATACCGGTTTCCTTGTTGGCGACCATGCCGGGCGGAACGGAGAAATAAGGGAAGAAATAAGGGACACCCATGAATTAGCGGATCTCCTACGCCAAGGATGATTGATCTCTGAGGAGGAATAATCGGGGATACCCATAAATGGCAAGATCCGTCACTGTGTGGCGAGGGGCTTTCTTTTGGTCCCGGTTCTCTTGCCCGACCAGAAAGCCCAATATTTCCATCAGTGGGTGCTGACACCTGCCTTGAGTTGCTGGCCTTCCCCTGATGGATGGTGAATAGCGGCGAATTCTGCAGAATCCGGCAAGAAATCGACAGTATCCGGTGCCCACGCTTGCCTATTACTCCCTTATCATGGTGTCCTCTCTGGCGCGGTGTTCACGGCGCCGTCGTTATTGTTACCCCTGAAATCCATTCCCGGGAGAGTTTATGAAAACCGTCGGCTACGCGGCTTTTTCCTCCGATGCCCACATGCAGCCTTATCATTTTGAGCGACGCGCCCTGCGTGGCAATGATGTGGCCATCGAAATTTTGTTCAGCGGGATATGTCATTCCGATTTGCATACGGTGAACGGTGACTGGGGCAAACAGCATTATCCGCTGGTACCCGGCCACGAGATCATTGGGCGGGTGATTGAAGTGGGCCCGCAAGTGACCCGTTACCAGGTGGGCGACAATGTGGGCGTGGGCTGCATGGTCGACAGTTGCCAGGCCTGTGATCAGTGCGATCATGGTGAAGAGCAGTACTGTCGCAATGGTATGACCCCGACTTACGGTGCGCCGGATCGCATTGATGGTGAGATAACCCAGGGCGGCTATTCCAAGCATATTGTAGTGCGTGAAGAGTTTGTGCTGCGCCTGCCGGAGGCGCTGGATCCGTCCCGTGCCGCTCCGATTCTGTGTGCGGGGATTACCACGTTTTCTCCACTGCGCACCTGGAACGTGGGCAAGGGAAGCCGGGTAGGGGTGATCGGCCTCGGCGGCCTTGGCCATATGGCGGTGAAGCTGGCGGTGGCCATGGGCGCCGAGGTGACTGTACTGAGCCGCTCTGCCCGCAAGGCAGAAGAAGCGCAAAGTCTGGGCGCCACCGGGGTGCTGGTGTCCACCGATGAGGTCGCCATGGAGGCCGCCGAGTCCTCACTGGATCTGATTATCGACACCGTGCCGGTACAGCACGACCTGAACCCCTACGTTCCCTTGCTGGATGTGGATGGCACCCTGGTGATTGTTGGCCAGGTGGGTGACATGGACCCGTTTGAATCGGCGCCGATGATCTTTGGCCGCCGCCGGGTAGCCGGGTCGCTGATTGGTGGCATTCAGGAAACCCAGGAGGTGCTGGATTTTTGTGCCGAGCATGGGATTCATCCGGTCTGTGAAATCATTCGTCCGGATCAGGTGAATGATGCCTACGACGTGATGGTGAAGGGGGATATCGCCCATCGCTATGTGATGGACATGTCCAGCCTGAGTGTGGCGGACTGAGTCAGTCAGGTAACAAAAACGGGGCCTTCATGCCCCGTTTTTTTGTTGTGCGGAAAGGGCTTATCGGTTGAGTACTTCCTGCGCGGCGCGAATGCCGGATTGCAGAGCGCCATCCAGGTAGCCGCACCACCGGGTTGCGGTTTCGGTGCCGGCCCAGTGAATTCGTCCGCAGGGCTCGCGCAGGGTATCACCGAAGGACGTGATGACCCCGGGGGCGGTGTGGGCCACGTAGCAGCCGCGGCTCCAGGGTTGTGCAGTCCAGTCCTGTTCTACATAGGCGATGGGGTGAGCGGCATCTGGCCCAAAGTAGTGAACCAGATCGGTTATCACCTGCTGGCGCCGGGTGGCTTCATCGGTGGCGCTCATCGCGATCGCATGGTCGGCGTCGATAAAGCCCACCAGAACGCCCATGCCGTCATCATCCAGAGACTGATCGAACACAACATTGAACACCCGGTTGTTGCTGACCACACCACCATTGAGGCCACGCAGGCGCCAGAAAGCGCGCTCGTAGGCAACATGGATCTTGATCACCGAGCCCATGGGCATGCGTTCCAGTAGCGCGTTGCGCTTGGCGGGGAGTGGCTGGTTATAGCGAATCTTGGCGGCGAGCACCGGTGGGATGGCCATGATCAGGTGCCGTGCGCGGTAGGTGTGGCCGTTGCTGATGACGCTGACACCGTCGTGGTGTTGTTCCACCGCGTGCACCGGTGAATCAAGCTGCACACTGTCGCCCAGTTGCGCGGCCATGCGTTGGGGGATTTGCCAGGCGCCGCCAGCAAATTTGTCCTGCTGGGCACCTCCTTCTATACCAATCAGGCTTTCAAGGCTTTCACCTTGGCGCAGATATTCGAGAAAGCACAGGTACGAGACCTGGCGAGGTTCGGCGCAGAGCACCGCGCGGGTGATGGTGCGGGCGAACTCGCGAGCGCCGCGGGTGTGGACATGTTTGAGTATCCAGCTTTCCAGGGTTTGCGAGTCCCATTGCTGTGCTTTGGCGGCGAGCCAGGGCTCTGCTGTGACTGGCAGGCTGCGCATTTCCTTGTTCCAGCGCCGTTGCAGCAGGGCCAGCTCCATCAGCGACAGGAACGGAAGTTTGGGGATGTCCGAGGTGAAGGTGCTGACGTTGTCATCCAGGGAAAGGATGCTGGCCCCGGCGGTGTATTGGGGCAGGGTTTTGACGCCGAGGGCGCTGGCCTGCTCCAGCAGCAGGGTTTGTTGCGGGCCCACCCACTGGCCGCCCAGATCGATGGTCTGGCCGGCGATTTCACCGGGCATTGAGCGCCCGCCAACCCGGTCGCGTGCTTCCAGAACCCGTACGCGTTTGCCTGCCTGCTGTAGCTCAAGGGCAGCCTTGAGCCCGGCAAGGCCTGCGCCAACGATGATGACATCCTGCTCCAGATCGGTATGGTTCATGGTGTTCTCGCACATTGTCCGTGTTGGATTTATAATTTAATGAACGCGTTTATTAAAATCAAGCCATGACCTCGACCAAGACCAAAACGGCCCGCCGTGGCCGTCCGCCCCGCAGCAGCCAGCAGGCTCAGGACAGCCGCCAAAGGATTATTGCCGCTGCCCGTGCCTTGTTTGCCGAGGAGGGGTATCACGGTGTGTCCATGCGCAAGATTGCTGCGCGGGCAGAGTGTTCCCCCGCGGCGTTGTACCAATTGTTCCCCGGTAAGCGTCAGCTGCTGTTGCATATCTGGAATGAAATCTTTGTGGCGCTGATCGACGCGTTGCATCAGTGCTACGCCACGGCGCCGGTGGAAGACCGCTTGGAAACCATGTGTCTGCTGTACGTTGATTTCTGGCTGTCGCGGCCGGATGACTACCGGGCAATTTTCCTGATTGAGGATCACCCTCAAGCGGATGGCGACAGTTACTTTGTGGAAAGCTCGGGTGTGCAGGAAGGGCTGCAGATTTTTCGGCGGGCCATTGAAGATGCCCAGGCGCACGGCGCGTTGCGTGCGGGCGATGCGGATGAGATGCAGAGTGTGCTGTTGTGCGGTATGCAGGGGGTGGCCATGAACCTGATTACCATCCCCGAATTCCCCTGGGGGAAGCCGGAGGTAATCCGGTTGGCCACCGTTCGTGCGTTACTGGCGGGGCTTCGGTAGCGGTGCCGGCTAGCCGGCGCGCACTTGCCCGCGAATCATATCGACGGCCTTTTCGGCAATCATCATCACCGGCGCATTGGTGTTGCCCCCGATCAGGGTGGGCATGATTGAGGCGTCGATGACGCGCAGGCCATCGATGCCATGCACGCGCAGTTGCGGGTCCACCACGGCGGCTTCATCGGTCCCCATCTTGCACGAGCCCACCGGGTGGTAGACGGTGTCGGTGCGTTGTCGGATGACGGCGCGAATCTCGTCGTCACTGTTCACGTTTTCGGTGAACATGTCTTTCTTGATCCAGCGTTTGAGTGACGGGGCGTGCATGAGGTCGCGGGTGATCTTGTAGCCGGCGACCATGTCTTCCAGATCTTGTGGATCCTCCAGAAAAGCCGGGTCGATCAGTGGCAGGTCATCGGGGTTGGCGCTGGCCAGCTGGACGCTGCCGCGGCTGCGCGGGCGCAGCAGGCACACATGGCAGGAATACCCCTGGGTGAAGTGCAGTTTGCGGCCGTGGTCGTCCACCAGGGCAGTGACCATGTGCAGCTGGATATCCGGTGCTGAGAGTTCGGGGCGGGTTTTCAGGAAGGCACCGGCTTCGGCAAAGTTGGAGGTCCACAATCCGCGCCGGGTCTTGCGGTAGGTGGCCATGGCCTTGAGGGCCCGCCAGATGCCGCCAAGGGAAAACCCAAAGGTGTCCGGGCTGTCGGTGGTGTAGCCGAAGATAAAGTCCGGGTGGTCTTGCAGGTTTTTGCCCACGCCGGGCAGGTGATGCACCACGGGGATGCCGTGTTGTTTCAGCTCGGCTTCGTCACCGATGCCGGACAGCATCAGCAGTTGTGGTGACTGGAATGCCCCGGCGGACAGCAGGACTTCCTTGCGGGCGTGGAAGGTACGTGTCTGGTTACCTTGCTTGAATTCCACGCCGACGGCGCGTTTGTCTTCCACGATGATGCGTTGCACCTGGGCGAGGGTTTCCACTTGCAGGTTGGGACGATTCAGGTGCGGGAACAGGTAGGCGCGGGCGCTGCTCCAGCGCTCGCCATTTTTCTGCGTCACCTGAAATACCCCGGCGCCTTCCTGTTCTTCCCCGTTGAAGTCATCGGTGATGGGGATGTCGCATTCGCGCGCGGCATTCAGAAAGTAATCGTGAAACGGGCTGTCCGTGCGGATATCGCTGACGCTGAGCGGGCCATCGTTGCCGTGGTAATCATTGCGCAGGCGTTCGTTGCCTTCGCTGAGCCGGAAGTAGGGCAGCACATCCTGGTAGGACCACCCCTCGTTGCCCAGTGCCGCCCACTGGTCGTAGTCCTCGCGGTGACCGCGAATATAGACCATGGCATTGATGGCAGAGGAGCCGCCCAGGCATTTGCCGCGGGGCTGGAAACCCTGGCGACCGTTCAGGCCTTTTTGTGGCACGGTTTCCATCAGCCAGTTGTTCACCGGCTTGGCCAGCATGGCCACGGCCCCGGCGGGGACGTTGACCAGCAGGCCGTCCCCTTTGCCTCCGGCTTCCAGCAGGCACACGCGGGTGTCGGGGTCTTCGCTCAGTCGCCCGGCCAGGGCGCACCCGGCTGAGCCGCCACCGATGATGAGGTAATCGAATTCGTTGTCCATGCGGGCTTCCCTGTTCTTTGTTATTGGTGGTCGCGTTTATTGAGGCGGTTGTCCTCTTGGGCCCTGGCGGTCGCGCCCAGACTGTTATCAGCCTAGGTGGGTCGCGCCGGGGAGTCGACCGGTAATCTGTTAAAGTCAGGTTAGCACCCGCAGGATGAGACGATAATTGTAATTTGTATCACTCTGGACGGATCTCTGAACGGGATGGTCAACGGCAGACCGGCTCAGTGGGTGAGGGCATGGGCGACCCAGCCACCCAGGGAGCCTCTGAATAACTCCTTGCATGCTCAGCGTGGCCTGAAGCGTGCAGCTGTTGTGTCTTGTCTCGACGGTAAGGGTGGTTCCCTTTCCTAGAGGCAAGGCGCAGCAGAT
>PAJO01000046.1 GCA_002706085.1 Alcanivoracaceae bacterium
ACGCCTGCGCAATATCGCCATCATCGCCCACGTTGACCACGGCAAGACCACCCTGGTGGACAAGCTGCTGCAACAGTCCGGCACCCTGGGAGATCGCGCTGGCGATATCGAGCGGGTCATGGACTCCAACGATCTGGAGAAGGAACGGGGCATTACCATCCTCTCCAAGAACACTGCTATCCAGTGGAACGACTATCGCATCAACATCGTGGACACCCCCGGACACGCCGACTTCGGCGGTGAGGTAGAGCGCGTCATGTCCATGGTGGATTCCGTACTACTGCTGGTAGACGCGGTAGACGGCCCCATGCCGCAGACCCGCTTTGTTACCCAGAAGGCATTTGCCGCTGGCCTCAAGCCGATCGTGGTGATCAACAAGATCGACCGTCCCGGCGCGCGCCCTGACTGGGTCATGGACCAGGTCTTTGACCTGTTCGATAACCTGGGTGCCACCGACGAGCAGCTGGACTTCCCGGTAATCTATGCCTCCGCCCTGAACGGCATCGCCGGCATGGAAGCCGACAACCTGGCCGACGACATGACCCCCCTGCTGGAAGCCATTGTCGATAAAGTGGCCTACCCGGATGTGGACGCTGATGGCCCCTTTCAGATGCAGATTTCCTCCCTGGACTACAACAGCTACCTGGGCATCATCGGCATCGGCCGGGTCAAGCGTGGCCAGATCAAGGCCAACAGCCCGGTGAAAGTGATCGGCGCCGACGGCGAAGTCCGCAGCGGCAAGATCCTCACTATCATGGGTTATCACGGCCTGGAGCGTGTGGACGCCCCTACCGCCTCTGCTGGCGAAATCGTCTGCATTACCGGCCTGGACCCGCTGAACATTTCCGACACCCTGTGTGACCCGGCCAATGTGGAAGCCCTGACCCCGCTGAGCGTGGACGAGCCTACCGTGAGCATGTTCTTCCACGTGAACACCTCGCCTTTCGCGGGCCAGGACGGCAAGTTCGTCACCAGCCGCCAGATTCGCGAGCGCCTGGAAGCCGAGCTCAAGCACAACGTGGCCCTGCGCGTGGAAGAAACCGGAAGCGCCGACCAGTTCCGCGTCTCCGGCCGTGGTGAACTTCACCTGTCGGTACTGATCGAGAACATGCGCCGTGAAGGCTTCGAACTGGCCGTGGGCCGTCCGCAGGTGATCATTCGTGAAGAAGATGGCGTGAAGCAGGAGCCCTACGAAACCGTGGTGGCCGATGTGGAAGAGCAGCACCAGGGCTCCATCATGGAGCAGCTGGGTCTGCGCAAGGCCGAGATGACCAACATGGAACCGGACGGCAAGGGCCGTGTACGCCTGGAATTCCTGGTGCCGAGCCGTGGCCTGATCGGTTTCCGTAGCCAGTTCCTGACCCTGACGTCCGGCACCGGTATCCTCAACAGCACGTTCAGCCACTATGGCGAGTTCAAGGCGGGTGACATGGCCAAGCGCATCAACGGTGTGCTGGTGTCCATGGTCAAGGGCAAGGTGCTGGGCTTCGCCCTGTTCAATCTGCAGGAACGTGGCCGCATGCTGATCGACCCGAATGTGGACGTCTACGAAGGCCAGATCATCGGTATTCACAGCCGTGGCAACGACCTGGTCGTAAACCCCACCAAGGGCAAGCAGCTGACCAACATGCGCGCCTCCGGCACCGATGAGAACATCGTTCTCACCCCGCCGATCCGCTTCAGCCTGGAGCAGGCACTGGACTTCATTGAAGATGACGAGCTGGTTGAGGTCACCCCCAACCATCTGCGTCTGCGCAAGAAGCTGCTTACCGAGACCGAACGCAAGCGCGCCGGTCGCTAATAAGGCTGCCAGTCCTGATAAGGCTGGTGCACCCTGCCATGCAGGGGCGCCAGCCTGCCCTGGGCCTCCAGGGCATCCAACGCCTCTTCCAGCAATGCGGCTGTCCGGTCGCCCGCCGCCCCCTTTGGCACAATCAGCACATCGTCATAGCAGTGAAACAGGCTGCGGTGGATATTTTTCAGGCCACTGGCGCGCAGCATGCTGTCCGTTTCTTCCTGGGCACCGATAAAGCCATCGAGCCGCCCACGGGCCACCAGGCCCAACCCCTGACGCAATTCAGTAATCCCCTCCAGCGGCAAGGCAAACAGGTCCAGATTGGCACTCAAGGTGGCCACTCGCAGCGCTCCTTGCTCAGCCCCTCGACTCGCCTGGGCCGCTGTCAGGGGCGCCTCGCGAGCGGAATACAGCACCATGCAGACCTTGCCCATGGGCCGCTCCACATAGCGCCAGGGCAGTGATGGCAAATCCAGTGAGGGATTGCGAATCATCGGCAGATGAAAGTCTGCCCGCCCGGTTGAGGCGTCGTGAATTGAGCGCACAAACGGCGCCACCCGGATCTGGAGACTCACCACTGGCAAGGCATCGTCCATGGCCTGCAGCAAGTCAATAAATGGGCCACTCAGATCGGGGTTGGCCAACCCCGGGATATGCGCCACCGTTCCCACCAGCATCACAGGGGAGCCAGCTGCCCGCGCACTGCCCACCAACAAGCCGAGCAGCACGCCCACCACCATTCCGAGTATCAGGCCACGCCCAAAAGCGCCGGGCCAGGACGCAGAAGGTTCACGGGAGCGAGACGACGTCAACTCTTCTGCTTGCTGCTGCTGTTCATAGTCCGCGACCACCTCCCGTGCCCGCGACTCGTCATCATTGTCTACCCACACCGATGCCAGCCCGGCAGCAGGTAACTCACCTACCGCCCCCTGCAGCAGATCCCCTCGCACCTGGGCCGCAATCCCCACTTGCTCCAGCAACCCGGCCACCATGTGTGCCTCCAGGCCATCACCCGCCTGATAGACACACCTCACGGCCCGACAGCTTCCCTGTTGAGCACTTCCAGCAAGCGATAACGCAGCGCACTGCCGTCAGCAGGCGGGTTTTCCACCTCACTGACCGCCACCCTCAGGGTATAGCGGAACCCCTGCTCGAACTGGAAGCCTTCAATCGTGTTATAGAAAAGCTGATAGTTTTCCGTCTCTGAGTGCCGCACCCGCATGCAGTCCATGGGGCCTGCGCCGATACAGGCTGACGTATAGGGGGCAACATACAGCAACTCCCCTTCCGGCTGCGGCTCACTGCACGCCGTCAGCAACAGCAGCAACCCTATCCATCCGCGTCTCATCGTCCTTGTCCTGTTATTCTTCATACTCATCAATATCACGCGCTACCCACCACGGCAAAAATCCATGCTGCATATCGCCCTGTACGAACCCGAGATCCCGCCGAACACCGGCAACATTATCCGCCTGGCCGCCAATACCGGCGCCCAGCTCCACCTCATCAAACCCTTGGGCTTTTCCCTCGAGGAAAAAAAACTGCGCCGCGCCGGCCTTGATTACCGGGAATTTGCCAACCTGCAATTACACGATAACTTCGCCCGGTTTATGGACCATACCACCGGGCAACGGCTGTTTGCGCTGACCACAAAAGCCAGCCGCCCCCACAGCACGGCGAATTTCCAGGACGGCGACATCCTGCTGTTCGGCCCGGAAACCCGCGGACTTCCCCAGTCAGTCATCGAATCACTCCCTCCCGAACAACGCCTGCGCCTGCCCATGGTCGCCGACAGCCGCAGCCTCAACCTGAGCAACGCCGTGGCGGTAACACTGTATGAGGCTTGGCGACAGTTGGGATACAAAGGGGCAATTAATAGTTAATAATGAATAATTAATAACGCCGCGGGATAAATGTTGTCCGCACTGAAACGCAAAAGGCCGCGCCCAGGGTATGGACGCGGCCTCTTACGTTCCTGAATAACAAATCACTGCTCGCGCAGCTATTAATTATTCATTATTAACTATTAATTGCTGTTCACTGCACCGTTTCGCCTGCCGCCTCAGCCTGCGCAGCTTGCTGCTGACGCTGCTGCTGGTACAGCGCATCGAAGTTGATCGGCTGTAGTACCATTTGCGGGAAGGATGCCTTGGCAACCAGATCAGAGACCACTTCGCGCACATAGGGGAACAACATGTTCGGGCAGTAGGCGCCGAGCAGTTGGGCGCGCTCTTCACCTTCGATGCCCTTCACGGTAAAGATCCCGGCCTGCTTGACCTCCACCAGATAGAAGGTCTTTTCTTCTTTCTCGTCCTTGGCGGTCACGGTAACCGTCAGCTCAACCTCGAACTCATTACCTTCACCAATGCGGCGAGCACCATTGTTCAGTTGCACATTTACCTTGGGTTTCCATTCCTGCAGAAACACATCCGGCGCCCCTGGGCACTCGAAGGAAGCATCCTTCAGATAAAGGCGTTGCAGTTGGAAAACCTGTTGTTGTTCGTCAGCCATGTCTCTCTCCTTACTCCCCCGAATCAGCGCTGAGCAGGCCATCCAGCTCGCCCGCGCGCTCCAGAGCATACAGTTCATCGCAACCACCGATGGGGTGGCCATTTATAAATATCTGCGGCACCGTGCGTGCCCCGCCGCGCTGCTGCATTACCAGCCGCTGCTGCGGATCACGGTCCACATCGGTGTCCTCGTAGGACACATTTTTGCTGTCCAGCAACCGCTTGGCGCGAATGCAGAACGGGCACCAGGCCGTGGTATACAGCTCGACCCGTGCCATCAGCCCTTCACCACAGGCAAAGAGGCAGACCGCCAGGCATTGATTCCGCCCTGAATCCGATAGAGATCCGCGAAGCCCTTGGTGCGTAGCTGTCTGCCAAGATGTGAGGCCTTGCTACCCATATCACAAGTGAGAATCAGCGGTTTCTCCTTGTATTTTTCCAGTTCTGCAATACGCTCTAGGGCCTGACCGGCAGGAATATTGAGGCTGCCAGCAATGTGCCCGGCGCGAAATTCATCGCCATCACGCAGATCGACGATGACCGCGTCCTGCTGATTGACCAGATTGGTGGCCATTTGCGGGGTCAGTGGCTTGCCGCCCCGGCGGGACTCAAGCACAAAGAACACCGCCCATAGCAGGAAGAAAGCGGACACCAGAAGATAATGGTTACTGGCAAACTCGAAAAGCTGACTCATGAGAACCCCGGATCAAGGTATACAGCCACAGCCGGGACCGCCGTCATCGCCCCCTGCAGCAAGATAAAATCGGCGCCAAGTATACACACCCCCAGGGGGGTAAGGTAAAACCATGCGGCTGCAAATCCTGTTACTACTCTTGCTTCCCGCTCTCAGCCTGGCAGCAGACACGCCTTCCAGGGCCGATCTGGAAGAGTTGAAATCGCGAATACGTACCCTCAGTGACGCCCAAGGCAAGGAATTGCGGGAGCGAGACGCCCTGCAGGCAGAGTTGCGTGAAGCCGACCTGCGCATCAGCCGGCTATCCAAAGAACGCCGTCAACTGGAACGCAAGGTCAGCGAGTCCCAACAACGGCTTGAGGCTTTGCGCGAAGAGCAGGCCCGCCTCGCCAGGGACAAACAAGCCCAGCTGACCTGGCTGGCCAAAACCCTGCGCGCCAGCTACCAGACCGGCCGTCAGGAACGCCTCAAGCTGCTGCTCAACCAGGAACAACCCGACCAGATTGCCCGCCTGATGCGCTACCAGGAATATTACCAGCGTGCTCGCACCGAACGGCTTGAGACGCTAAGCGGTGAACTCACGGAGCTGCAAGCCATTAGTGCCAGAGTCAATCAGGCCCGCAGCGCCCTGTTGGACCAGCGCAGTGATGTGCAGCGTCATGAGCAGAAACTGCAACAGGCACAGGCCTCACGACAACAGACCCTCGCGATGCTCAACCAGTCACTCAAGGAACGTGGCGGCAATATCGACCGCCTGAAATCCGATCAGGACCGACTGGAAAAACTGCTCTCTGACATGCAGCGCAGCCTGGATGACATCCCTGCCGAGATCGGGGGCAAGCCGTTTGGCAAGCTCAGCGGCAAACTGCCCTGGCCGGTGGAAGGCCGTATCGCCACCAGTTACAACAGTCGCCGTGAAGGCGCCCTGCGCTGGCAGGGGGTGATCCTGTCTGCCCCTACAGGCAGTCCGGTACGCGCCATTCACCCTGGCCGCGTGGTCTATGCTGACTGGTTGCGCGGCTATGGCCTGCTCACCATTGTCGATCACGGCGACGGCTACCTGACACTGTACGGCCACAATCAGTCGCTGTTACGCGAGGTGGGAGAGTGGGTGGCCACCGGCGATCCTCTGGCCCTTGCCGGCAACACCGGCAGCAATCAGGGCAGCGGCCTGTACTTCGAAATTCGCCACCGTGGCAAGGCCCAGAACCCGGCACGCTGGTGCGACCGCCGTGTTACACTGCCCACGCTGGGACGCCTTTAGTTTGCATGCCGCAGCCACACAAACAACATCGCGCCGGCCACCGGAATGGCCGGGCATCCGGGGATAATGAATGCCTGAATTCACGCTCACAGCCCTGCGCTCCGCCATGCTGGTGGGAGTCCTTTCCGCTTTGCCTTTCTGTCCCGTTCACGCTGAAGACCCGGCACTGGATCAGCAGGCCCGCCAACAGGGTGTCCCGGTGGACGAACTGCGCGCCTTCGCCGAAGTCATGGAGCGCATCCGTGGCGCCTACATCGAACAGATCGATGATCGCGAACTGCTGGAGTCGGCCATCCGCGGCATGCTGTACGAACTCGATCCCCACTCCAGCTACCTGACCCCCGATCAGTTCGATGATCTGCAGGTCACGACCACCGGCGAGTTTGGCGGACTGGGCATCGAAGTCACCATGGAAGATGGCTTCGTCAAAGTGGTCACGCCTGTGGATGATTCCCCCGCCAGCAAGGCCGGCATCCAGGCCGGTGACCTGATCCTCAAGATTGACGACACCTTCGTCAAAGGCCTGTCGCTGGGTGAAGCTGTGGAGTTAATGCGCGGCGAGGTGGGCTCGGAAATCGAGCTGATGGTCCTGAGCGAAGGAGAAGAGAACCCTCGCCAGCTCACACTCAAGCGCGACAAGATCCAGATGCACAGCGTCAAATCCCGCTTGCTTGAGCCCGGGCTTGGCTATGTGCGCATCTCCCAGTTCCAGAATAATACTGGCAGCGATACCGCCAAAGCGCTCAAAAAGCTGGCCGCCGAGGGGGCGCTCAAAGGACTGATTATGGACCTGCGCAACAATCCTGGCGGGGTGCTGGGGGGAGCCGTGGAAGTGGCAGACCTGTTCCTTGATGAAGGTCTGGTGGTCTACACCGAAGGTCGCCAGCCCGGTAGCCGCAGCGAGTTCAAGGCCAAACCCGGCGACCAGCTGGCTGGCGTCCCGCTGGTGGTACTGGTGAATGGCGGCAGCGCCTCCGCCTCTGAAATTGTGGCTGGCGCACTGCAAGACCAACATCGCGCCATCGTGGTTGGCAATCGCACCTTCGGTAAAGGTTCCGTTCAAACGGTGCTGCCACTCAGCAAGGACCGCGCCCTCAAACTGACCACAGCCCGCTACTACACCCCCAATGGCCGCTCCATTCAGGCCAAAGGCATCGAACCGGATATCAGTGTCGATGTAGTGACTCGTCTGGAAGTGCGCGAAGACCAACAGGTCCGCGAAGCGGACCTGCCGCGCCACCTGGATAACGAGAACGGCGAACACAAGAGCAGCGAAAAACCCCGCTCTCTGGCTCAGGAGGATTACGCTCTGGCCCAGGCTCTCTCGGTACTCAAAGGCGTAGTACTGGCCCAGACTGGCCGCGCCGGAACCCAACCCGGCAGTGATTCCGACTGATGCCTCGCCTGCTGATGGCCATTGCGATGCTGGCAGCCAGCCAGCTCGCCCTGGCCGCGCCACGTATCGCCATCATCATTGATGACCTTGGCTACAGCTATTCCCGAGGCAAGGCCATCACCGACCTGCCCGCCGACGTGACCTGCGCGGTAATTCCGTTCTCTCCCCACGGGCCACGTCTGGCAGAACGCGCCAGTCTGGCAGGCAAGGAAGTCATCGTGCACATGCCCATGGCCGCCCAACAGCAGGCCAGACTCGATCGGGGCGGGCTGACGCTGGGCATGCAGCGGACGGAGATATTGCAGGCGGTGCGCGAGGCGCTAGGGCAGGTTCCCCAGGCCCGCGGGCTCAATAACCACATGGGCAGCGCCCTGACAGAGCAGACCGAACCCATGAGCTGGTTGATGGGCGAACTGAAAGCGCACCAGCTATTCTTTGTGGACAGCCGCACCAGCGGCCGCTCTGTAGCGCAGCGCACCGCCCAGCGTGTCGGCATCGCCAGCGCAGGGCGAGACATCTTCCTGGATAATCAGCGCGATCTCGCCAGCATCAATCGTCAGTTCAACAAGCTGCTCCAGCTGGCACGACAGCGCGGGCAGGCAATCGCCATAGGCCACCCCTACCCGGAAACCGTGCACTACCTGCAGCAAGTGTTGCCCCTGATGGAGCAAGCGGGCATTGACGTCGTGCCGGTCTCGGACCTGCTGGAGGCGCCGGCAGTGAACACCGCCGATGCCTCCCCACAGGCTCAGGCAGAATCCTGAGCCCGGCCAATCCCGGTCAGGCGCGCATAGCCAATCATCAGGAAGCCGAACACAAACATCAGCACTCCATACACCGCTGACGGCACTGACATCGCCTCGGATTGCAGTAACGTCAGTGTCACCATCAACCCCAGCGTGCCATTCTTGATGCCAAGCTCGATAGCCACGGTAAAAGCCTGATCACGGCTGAGGCCAATCAGACGCCCGCCGACCATACCGAGCATGATGCCGGCCACATTGAGGATGATGGCAGACACACCCGCCTTCTTGAACAAATCCAGCGCCTCTTCGCCCAGCTCGATCAACAGCAACGCAATCACGGCCACCAACACCAGCAACCCGAGCAAACCGACGGCTTTCTCTCCTTTTTCCGCCCAGGACTGACGAAAATGCCGAATGGCCATGCCGATCGCGACAGGCAGGAGAATGATGACGATCAGGGTGATGATGGTGCGCAGCACCGGCAGCTCGAAGCTTTGTGACGAGTCCTGAAAGCGCTCCAGTGCCCAACCGGTGAACGCGGGCAAGGTCAACACCGTGATCAGACTGGCAAGCACCGTCAGCACGATGGACAGCGCCACATCCCCGCGCCCCAGATAGACGAACAGGTTGGACGTGGTTCCCCCCGGGCAGGCCGCAATCACGATCAGGCCAACCGCCAATGCCGGAGACAGGTCCATGGCATGGGCCACGCCCAGAGCAATCAAGGGAAGCAGGAGGATTTGGCAAACCAGCCCGTAGGCGGTGCCTCGCGGGGCGATGGCGACTTCCCGGAAGTCGCGCGGGGTGAGGGTCATCCCCATCCCCACCATGATCAGAAACAGGGATATCGGCAACCCGATATCAATCAATGCGCTGGAACCCATGTTTTACTCTCCCGGACGACTTCTTATAGGTATACGTTTGAGAGTAAATCAGCGAACCGGGCGCGGCCAGTGGCAGAGCATGAACGGCATTGAGGATGGCGCATTTGGCCATGGGGATGCAGGAAGCCTGACGCAAAACGAAAGGTGGGCAGTGGTTCGCTGTGGGAGCTTGCCTGCAAGCGATTGCGCCTTGATTAAAGCATCATCGCTTGCAGGCAAGCTCCCACAACGATGCAAGCAGAACTGTTGAATGATCACAAAAAACCGCCGGGATCGGCGGTTTTTTAGCGTCAGGCTTCAGACGTCGAGCATCTGGGGAAAATCACAGCCTCATCTCAATGCCGGCGTTCTGCATGTAACGCTTGGCATCTGCCACGGTGTACTCGGCAAAGTGGAAAATCGAGGCCGCCAGCACTGCATCCGCCCCGCCCTGAATCACACCATCCACCAAGTGCTGAAGGTTACCCACCCCACCGGAGGCAATCACCGGTACCGGCACCGCATCGGAAATGGCACGGGTCAGGGCAATATCAAACCCGTTTTTGGTGCCATCGCGATCCATACTGGTCAGCAGGATCTCGCCAGCTCCGTAATCCGTCATGCGCTTTGCCCACTCGACCGCATCCAGCCCGGTGGGCTTGCGGCCACCATGAGTGAAAATTTCCCAGCGGTTGGGCTCGCTTTCCGCACTGACTTTCTTGGCGTCAATGGCCACCACAATGCACTGGGAGCCAAAGCGCTCAGCCGCTTCGCGAACAAACTCCGGGTTGTGCACCGCAGCGGAGTTGATGCCTACCTTATCCGCCCCCGCGTTAAGCAGGTTACGGATATCTTCAAGGGTGCGAACGCCGCCTCCCACCGTCAGCGGGATAAACACCTGGCTGGCGATCTGCTCCACCGTGTGCAGGGTGGTATCACGCCCTTCATGGCTGGCGGTGATATCCAGAAAGGTGATTTCATCGGCGCCGGCGTCGTTATAACGCTTGGCCACTTCCACCGGGTCCCCCGCATCGCGGATATCCACGAACTGGACTCCCTTGACCACTCGCCCGTCGTCCACATCCAGACAGGGGATAATCCGTTTGGCTAAACCCATGACAATACCCTCCGATCAGGCACTGATCAGCTCGTCGGAAAGCGCCTGGCCTTCAGCGAAATCCAGCGTTTTCTCGTAGATAGCTCGGCCGGTGATAGCACCACTGATACCCAGTTTCGACACCGCGCACAGGTTACGTACATCTTCCAGATTGGTGATACCACCGGAGGCAATCACCGGAATGGAAATGGATTCGGCCAGGCGCAAGGTGGCTTCCACATTCACCCCCTGCAGCATGCCGTCACGGCTGATATCGGTGTAGACGATGGCAGACACACCATCATCCTGAAACTGCCGGGCCAGGTCGATCACATCGACATCGGAGACATTCGCCCAGCCATCGGTCGCCACCTTGCCGTCTTTGGCGTCCAGTCCGACGATAATGTGGCCGGGGAACTGCTTGCACATGTCGCGCACAAACTCGGGGTCGTTCACCGCCTTGGTACCAATGATCACCCACTGCACACCGGCATCCAGATACGCCTGGATAATCTCCGGGCTGCGGATACCCCCACCAATCTGAATCGGCAGATCCGGATGCTTCTGGGCAATCGCCTTGACGATATCGCCATTCACCGGCTCACCGGCAAACGCCCCATTCAGATCCACCAGGTGCAAACGGCGAGCCCCCTGCTCTACCCAGTGGGTGGCCACCGCCACAGGATCGTCGGAAAATACCGTGTCGTCTTCCATACGCCCCTGCTTGAGGCGAACACATTTACCGTCTTTCAAATCAATGGCAGGAATCAAAAGCATCGTGATTTCTCAAAACTGGGTTGCCCTACAGGAAGGCAACGGATGAAACGGGGTTATCGCTGTCAACTGTCCACTATCAATGGATCTCAAGGCTGCCAGCGCAGGAAATTTTCCAGCAGGGTCAGGCCGGCATCTGCGCTTTTCTCCGGGTGGAACTGCACCGCAAAGACATTATCGCGCGTGACCGCAGCGGCAAAACGGCGACCATAGTCGCAGTAGCCCGCCACTTCAGACTCCGGCACATCGGTGGCGCAGTAGCTGTGGACAAAGTAGAAACGGGCATTATCGGCAATGCCTGCCCACATGGGGTGAGCCATGCCCTGCTGGACCTGGTTCCAGCCCATATGGGGCACTTTCAGCTTGTTACCGGTTTCACCCAGCATCTCACCCAAAAAACTCACCTGACCACTAAACACGCCCAGACAGTCAATACCGTTGTTTTCTTCACTGCGGGCCAGCAAGGCCTGCATGCCGACACAGATGCCCAGCAATGGCTTGCCCGCCGCCACCACATCGTGGATGGCCTGATCGAGCCCGGTGTCGCGCAGCACTGCGATACAGTCCCGGATCGCGCCGACACCGGGAA
This sequence comes from Alcanivoracaceae bacterium, assembly GCA_002706085.1. Taxonomy (GTDB): domain Bacteria; phylum Pseudomonadota; class Gammaproteobacteria; order Pseudomonadales; family Alcanivoracaceae; genus Alcanivorax. The sequence continues at coordinate 11,728 of PAJO01000046.1, forward strand.
ACACCACCCGATCCGCCGCGCGAACCTGGTCCGGGTCGCTGGTAATCAAAATCGTCTGGCCGCTGGCTACTTTCTCCAGCGCCTTGCTGGCAGAGTGCAAATTACCCATGCCGTAGTCGATGACGGCAACCACTTCAGTCATCTTTTTCGCTCAACGTACCTTTGGTGGAAGGGGTAATGCCATCCATGCGCGGATCAGGCTCCACCGCCATGCGCAGGGCGCGCCCGAAAGCCTTGAAGACCGTCTCGGCCTGGTGGTGGGCATTCTTGCCACGCAGGTTATCGATGTGCAGGGTCACCATGGCGTGGTTGACCAGCCCCTGAAAGAACTCGTAGAACAGGTCCACATCAAAGCCGCCAATGCTGCCGCGGGTGAAATCCACGAACATTTCCAGACCGGGGCGGCCCGACAGGTCGATCACCACGCGCGACAGGGCTTCGTCCAGCGGCACATAGGCATGCCCGTAGCGGCGAACACCTTTCTTGTCACCAATCGCCTTGGCAAAGGCCTGCCCCAGGGTGATGCCGATATCTTCCACCGTGTGGTGGGCATCGATGTGCAAATCCCCTTTGGCCTTGATCTCCAGATCGACCAGACCATGGCGAGCCACCTGATCCAGCATGTGCTCGAGAAACGGCAGGCCGGTGTCCAGCTTGCACTGGCCGGTGCCATCCAGATTGATCGTGACCTGAATCTGGGTTTCCAGGGTGTTGCGCTCAACAGTAGCGCTTCGCTTGCTCATCTCTTTCTCCCGGTTTGAAGAGCCTCTGCATCGTCATCCCACCCGCCCGACGCACCAACAACGGTGCCCGGAATGCACAAAGGGGTTATTCAGAAGATCCAGGGGCGGCTATTATACGCAGCCCGACAGCCCCGAACCAGCGAAGGAGCCCCCATGCCGATCAGCGTTCAGGCCCACCCCCTGACCCAGCAAGAATGCGACACCTTTGACAAGGTGCTTCGCGAAGACCCGCAATACCGTGAAAAGCTGGCATCCGCGCTGTCTACAGGCGATCGCAGGCTGTTTGTGGCCCACTTCAATGGCCAGCGGGTGGCTATCGCCCTGATAGAAGAAAACCAACCGCGTCTGGACTGGATGGTGGTTCATCCGGCCACTCGCGGCCGGGGCGTTGGCAAGGATTTCGTCCGCCTGATCGGCAAGGCCCTGGGCGAGCCCCTGACCCTGCCGGACCACTGCACCGGCTGACAGGACTCCTCGCTCAGCCGGGGAGCCTCTGAATAACGCCTTACATGCTCAGTCTTTCAGGCTGGTTCGCAATCTAGGCGCGGTTTTGAAGGTGTATGTCCATCCATCGAAAAAGCGCAACAACGAGTGCGAGCCAGCCTGGAAGACCCGAAGGGCGCGGCCTGGAGCGCCCATCTGCTGCGCCTTGCCTCTAGGAAAGGGAACCACCCTTACCGTCGAGACAAGACACAACAGCTGCACGCTCCAGGTCACGCTGAGCATG
>PAJO01000047.1 GCA_002706085.1 Alcanivoracaceae bacterium
TGTTCACTGTTCACTGTTCACTGTTCACTGTTCACTGTTCACTGTTCACTGTTCACTGTTCACTGTTCACTGTTCACTGTTTTCTGAAACGCTGAATTACAAAATGCGCATTCATGGTGGCGCCTGCCAGTTTGCCAATCTCCGCTTTGGCAGACGGTTTGGCACGCCAGTGGTGAGGGGTCATGGTCAACAGATTATGCAGCTCTTGCTCGCTCTGTGGTTGCCAGTCGAACTGAATAACTTTTTCATCAATGGCACAGAAACGGTCATCAAGGAATTTGCTTGCGTCAAAGCCGGACTGACGAACGTCTTCATACAAGGCTTCGCGTAACGGCATCAGGTGAGATGGCCCGGTGCCGGCGACAATCAGTTCGCCACCGGGGCGGAGTACCCGTGCGATATCATCGGTGAACAGACGGGTGAACAGCACGATCACTCGGGACAGGCTGGCATCAAACAGGGGCAGTCGCGCCCCGCTGGCAACTAGCCAGGTCAGTGTCTTGTCGCGTTTGGCGGCGTTGTCCACGGCAAATTTGGAGATGTCCACGCCGATGCCCTGAGCGCTCCCCAGCTGGCGAGCAAACTGCTCGGTATACCAGCCTTCACCGCACCCCAGATCCAGCCAGTCTCCGTCTGGCTGTGAGGGGAGGTCTTTCAACAGGGCGTCCGCCAGCGGCTGGTAGTGGCCCAGCTCAAGAAACTCCGTGCGTGCCCGCACCATGGCCTTGTCATCTCCCGGTGAACGCGAGCGCCGATGCTGGGCCAGTAGCAGGTTGGTGTAACCGCGCCGGGCACGGTCAAAGCGGTGACCATTAGTGCACAGCCAGGTGTTGTCGCTGAGCAGTAAGGGCAGGTCGCAGCTGGGGCATTTGAGGTCAGGCATGGGGTTACTGCCCCCCTTGTGACAGGAGCAGTAATTCGGAGCGCTGCAGTTGTGATTCCGCCAGCAGATTGGTCAGTGCTGTGCGGTATAGCGCAAGGGTCTCGTCCAGCACCTGGGTTACCGCTCCGTGGCTGCTCTGGAGTTGCAAGCGGGCGGTATCGTTAAGGCTTTGCAGTTGCTGTTCCAGTTTGCGGGCAATGGCTGGCAGCGTTTGCTGGCTTTGTTCAATAAAGGCCAGTTGGGATTGTTGGCGGGTCAGCTGGTTGCGTAAGCGGGTCAGTGTCTGGCGGATGGCCATTTGTTCGTTACTGAAATCATTGGGGATGAGCTGTTCAGTTAACGCCGTGACCTGTTGTTGCCCGCGTTCCCACTGTTGTTGAAGTGCGATGCGCTGTTGCTGGTACTGTGCCAGCTGTTGTACCAGTGCGTTCAGCTCCCGATTCAGGGTTTTATGACGTTGTTGCAATGTCAGCATGGCCGACACGGATTCCCGTAGTTGCCCGGTTTGTTCCAGCAAGTTGTGTTGCGGATGGCGCAAGGCGCGTCGCAGCACCGTTTTGCGAACGGCATCATCGAGTCGGGAGGGGAAAATAATGTCCAGAGGATCCACACTGCCTGCGTGTTGGAGCTGATCCAGCTCGCCGAGGGCATAGCGGCTCTGTTTATCAATTTCGCTGTACAGGGCCGCGGCGACTCCCGGGTTCTGTTGCTGCTCATCATGGGCGGCGCTGATTAATCCCTCCAGTGTTACGGGCCGGTAGGGGTAATGGTGTGCGGCGCGTAAAAACCAGTCACGTGCGGCATTGGGCTGGCCACTTAGCCGATAACTTTCTGCCATAAGCAGGCTGGCTTGCAGGGCCGCGGGGCTGGCAGTGTCGATCTGACGGAGCGTCTCGCGAGCCTGATCCATATCACCCCCCTTCATTTGCACGGCGGCCAGACGTAAACGCAGCTGGTTCAGGAGCACCAGTTTTTCTGCAGCGGGGAGGCGCGCACTGTCACGGATCGCTTGCCTGAGCTGGGTTTCCTGACTGTCTGCCTGGCCCAGCACATCCAGTGCCTGCGCCGGAGGCGACGCGGTGGCATGCGAAGAAAGAATGATGGCAAAAAGCCATAAAACAAAAGTGAATGTGATCTGTTTCACGCCAAAAAAGTTCCCTGGTCACAGCCGATTAGCCAAAAGTGTAGAATGCGCCGCTTTGGTGGGCCGCAATATCAATAAACAGCGATTGCTGAATGGCTGGCACCACATTGTGATCATTTAAGGCAAGGAAAGCCATGTTGGGGGAAACGTCTGTCGTTCGTGGCGGCATCATTGCTGCCTGTCTGCTTGTGTCCATGGGGATAGTGACGGCCCATGCTGCGCCCACTGCACAGCAGCGCATGTTTGATCGCCTGCAAGAGCAGGAGCGCCAGCGGCAGCAGCAGCAGCTGGAAGAAATGGTGGTGCCGGGGAAAGATAGCCCTATGCAGGTGCCGCTCCCGGAGGCGAAAGATGCCCCGAGCCGCTGCTTCGCGATTGAAACCATCTCGCTGAGTACCATCGATGGGCAAAACCTTCCTTTCGGGCGGTGGCTAACCAAGACCGCTCGTCAGCCTGAGGGTAGCTGCATGAGCATGCAGGATATTCAGACCCTTCAGGCAGTCCTCTCCAACAAGCTCATCGACAAGGTGTATATCACCAGTCGTGTGCTCATTCCTGAACAGGATGTGTCCAAGGGATCCTTGCAGCTTTTGGTTGTGCCAGGTCGGGTTGAGGATTTTCAGCCTGTGGGAGTGTCACGGCGTATGCTGGAATGGGCCGTTCCTGCATCCCCAGGCGAATTGCTGAATCTGCGAGATCTGGAACACGCTGTCGAAACGTTGGCCCGTCTGCCTCACCTGGATGCCAAGATGGATCTGGCGCCGGGGGAAGAACAAGGCGGCACGATTATTCTCGGCCAGGCGCAGTGGCCGCAGCGCTATCGGGCTTTTCTGGTACTGGACGAAGAACACTATGGGGACATCACCCATGGCACGGCACAGGCGGGGTTCGATTGGGGAGGCCTGGCGGGGGTGCCGGACAGAATTTCCCTGTCCCTGAATACTGATCTGGACACGGAGTTTTCAGATCAGGCCTGGGGTTCGGGCCTGAGCTACGACATCAGTCACGGTTACTGGAATCTGGCGTTAAGCTACAACCGCCAAGAGTATGAGAACACCATTGATGGAATTTTCCAGTCCTTCGAGTCAGAGGGGGCAACCGATACCAGCAGGCTGGAGCTGACTCGCACGCTCTACAGAAGCAACAAGGCGCGTTTCTCGCTTTCCTTGCTGGGCGCGTATTCCGACACTGAAAACCGGCTTGAAGATGCGGTGATCCGGGTTAGCAGTTATCACCTGCGTGCCTGGGGTGGCAGGATCAATGGCAAGTACTTGTGGGGCAATACCCAATTGGCGGGCACCTTTACCTATGAACAGGGTCGAGGTGCTGGGCCGGCGACGATGTTGCCGGGCGATATCTCGATTGCCGATATCTCGCACACAAGATATCAGACATATCTTACAGCCAATCGCTTTATAAAACCGTTATATGGGGCCTTATCCATTCGGCTAAATGGGCAGTACAGCGATGATGTGCTGTTCCCGTCCGAACGGTTCTCCGTCGCGTCCAGCGCGGCGGTCAGGGGGTACCGGGATATTTCTCTTAATGGCAATTCTGCCATGGCGGGGGCCGTGCAGTTTGATTTCTATCCACCCATCACTGGGCCTGTCTCGGTGACGCCCTATGTTGCCTACGATTCTGGCGTGGTGCCGGGCAATAGCAATGAGTTGGGATTTGCACGCATTGACTCCGCTACCGCCGGGGCCCGGCTGGGTTTTCGCGGCCTGAACTTCACCACGGAAGTGTCATGGCCCATGGAACAGCATTCAACGGAACTGACAAACAGCGAGTACACGCTTCATGCCTCACTTTATGCCGAAATCTGATCAGCAGCCGTCTGTTTTGCAGCGCAGCCTGGGCTATGGCCTGTCATTGCTGTTGATCTGGCAGCCAGCGCTGCTGGCCGCTGCGGAACCTGTGAGTCCGACGCATTCCACCAATGGGCGCCCAACACTGGATCAGGCGGCCAATGGCGTGCCTATCGTCAATATCCAGAACCCCAATGGGCAAGGCGTCTCGCAGAATTTCTACAATGAACTCAATGTGGGAAGTCAGGGGCTGATTCTGAATAACAGCCAGCAGCTGACCCAGACCCAATTGGGTGGCTACATTGAAGGCAACCCAAACCTGACCAATGGATCTGCCAACTTGATCCTGAATGAGGTCATCGGCACGAACCCCTCCAGCCTTAATGGTTACATGGAAGTCGGCGGGCGACGTGCAGATGTGGTGGTCGCCAACCCAAACGGCATCACCTGTAATGGTTGCGGTTTTATCAATACCAACCATGCCACCCTGACCACGGGCACGGCGATCATGGAAGGTGGCAGCCTGAGTGGTTTTGATGTGCAGGGCGGCAATATCCATATCGGTGAGAATGGGCTCAATGCCTCCAATACCAACCGTTTTGATCTGATTGCCCGTTCTGTCGAGGTGGCTGGTGAGCTGCACGCAGATCAACTGAATATTGTGACCGGCCAGCAAACGGTTAACAGCAATACTCTGGAAACCAGCAACGTCACCACTGATGGGAATAAACCGTCCTTTGCGATTGATTCCACGGCGCTGGGCGGTATGTATGCCAACCGCATTCGTCTGATTGCCAATGAAGATGGCGTGGGGGTGAAGCTGGATGCGCCAGTGGCGGCCCAGAATGGGGATCTAGTGCTGTCGGCAGAGGGGGCTCTGAGCTTTGGCGATGCCAGTGCCAAAGGCAATATGCAGGTTGCATCAGCCAGCTCTGTGAGTACTACCGGCAGTGTCGTTGCCGGAGGAATGCTGGAAGTGGACGCGAAGGTACTCAATGTTGAGGCCGGTAATGTCGGCGCTGATGTAGTCAGTATTCGAGTAGATGAAAGTTCGCTAGCCAGTGGAGCATCAATGACTGGCGATAGCGGGATAATCGTTCACGCAGAGCAAGGGGTTGTGAATCAGGGGGAGATGCTGGCTGGTGGCCAGATAGCAGTCACCACTAAAGACTTTACCAATACGGGAACGGTTGCCGGGCAGGGCAACGTGAACATCTCGGCAACAGATCACCTTGTAAATAGCGGGCAACTGGATGCCATTGATAATCTTGAAATTACCACAGCGTCGTTAAACAACACGTCAGGGGCCTTGCAGGCGGGTCAGGCTCTGTCATTAACCACGCAAGACTATCAACACCTTGGCGAAGTGCAGGCTGAAGGTGAATTGAATCTTGAGGCTGAAACCGTGTTTATCGGCACCGAAGCCGATTGGCAGGTATTGGGTGATGTCTCAGTCAAGGCGGCAGAACTCCGCAATGAGGGGGTATTCAGTTCCTCTGGAGCCATGACCATGGAGGTAACGAACCTTGATAATCATGGTGATATTGCCGGTATGGAAAGCGTGTTTTATTCCGGCGAAAAACTCTCAAATGCAGAACATTCACTGCTGTTATCCGCAGGCCAGATGCAGTTGTATCTTAATGAACTGGATAATTTTGGCGATATCTACGCCATCGGAGACATGGATATTGCTGGCGGAGAGCTGCAAGGGAGTCTGGATGAGATATGGGCAGACAAGGATCGCTGGGCAAACAGGGTAAATAACGAATCCGGCCTGATTGCCAGTGAAGGAAGCACCCGGATTGTTGCAGCCAATATTTTTCAGCAGCTGATCAGCGCACCGGAAGTGGAGGTCGCTTGGGATGCCCCTGTTTATAGCTATGACCGCGACTACGACCGACGTTGCTTTAATCGGAACAGGAATAGCGAATGCCACGATACAACGTACCGAAATAAATATCAGCGGCAAAGCGTACAGTCGGTTTCTGCGCCAAGACAGTCCAGAATGCTTGCAGGTGGAGACCTGTGGTTATTAGGGGACTACCTCTTGAATAATGCCAGCGTTATCGCTGCAGGAAACGATATCGAAATCAAGGCCACACGCTTTGAAAATATCGCCATTACTCAGGATTTGAAGGAAGTCTATCGGGTAGACAAATCCTGGCTCAGGAAGAGGGATTCAGCTGGAGGGAGCAAGAAAAAGTATTACACCTATACCACCATCCCGACGTCAGAAAACTGGTCCCTATGTGATAGCAGCCGAGTCAGCTGTAATCGTGCAGGGGCTACCAGCCACACGAACATTCTCACTGAAACAGTCATCAACGCCCTGGTGAGCGCCGGCGGAAAGCTCAACATTGATGCGGAGCTGGTGAGCAATGGCGAAGAAAAAGAAGGAGCTGCTTTCAGTTTCGGCTCTGCCATGCAAGCCGTTTACGGCGAAAATGGGCAACACAACGCCGATACACTGTTCCGCTTTGATCCGCTTTCGCTGGGCTTCAGTCTGCCAGGTGAACACGGCCTGTTCATTTTGAGAACAGATCCAGGTCATCCCTACCTTATTGAGACCAATCCCTTGTTTGCCACGTTGAGTGGTTTTATGGGCAGCCAATACCTGATCAATCGCTTGGGAATGACACCGGATCAGGAAATACAGCGGCTGGGTGATAGTTATTACGAAACCACACTTGTTCGTGATGCGGTTCTGGCTGCAACAGGAGCCAGGTTTCTTGATCCTGATTTTGAAAGTGATGAAGAGCAATTCCGCTGGTTGATGGATAACGCCTTCGCTGCTGCCGAGTCTCTGGAATTAAGTGTTGGTGTCGCGTTGACGGCAGACCAGGTTAATGCTCTGCAGCAAGATATTGTATGGCTGGAAGAGAAAGAGGTGGCGGGTTACCGGGTGATGGTTCCCGTCCTGTATCTGGCGAAAGGCGGGGCCGTGTTTGATGGGCCGCAGTTACGCGGTGAAGAGGTGCTCATCACCGGCGAGCAAGTCAGTAATCATGGTGAAATCCATGCTGCGAACACGGCGACTATTAACGCCGGGCAAGGCGGTATAACAAACAGCGGAGGTATGTACGCGGGAGAGTCCTTAAACCTGCGTAGTGACGGTGACATTAAGAACCTGGGCGGACAATTAATCGCTCAGTCGCTGAATCTGGATGCTGAAGGCAGCGTGGAAATCGCCACACTGGCTGACGCGGTAGGTGATTCACTGAACTGGATGACCCGCCTTACTGAACAGGCCGAGCTAAGGGCTGAAAATCTGAGGATCAGAAGCGCGGAGGATATCCAGATTCAGGGGGCCCAGGTAAACGCCGGCGTTCTGGCCCTGGAAGCAGGGGGAGACCTTTCAGTTGGCAGTGTCTCTGTCAGCCAGGGAAGTCACATGGATCAGGGGGATGTGAAGTTCACTCAAAGCAAGGTCCGGCAACTGGGGAGCAATCTGAATAGCACCGTCAGCATGTTGCTGGAAACCGAAAATGACCTGTCCATTATTGCCAGTGATCTCAGTAGTGAAGGGGATATTAACCTGAAAGCAAAAGGCGATATTGTCGTCGGTTATGCACAGGAGAGTGATTCGCTCTACAGCTACCGGAAAGATGATGGGAGTTTTGGGAGCAGTAAGAAGCAGACGCAGGAAACAGAATCGCATCGTGTGGTGGGGAGTAATCTTGCTGCGTTGGGTAATTTGCTCATCAATGCTAATAAGGGGCAACAGGGCAATTTTTTTGGCGACTCAGAAGCTGAGGGAGATATAAGGCTGACAGCGGCAAATCTTGAATCAGGTGGCGATATGGTAATCGCTACTGCTGGTGAGATTACAGTGAATAGTGCAGCCGATATCTACAGTTATGAGCAGCACAAGAGCAAGAAAGGTAGTATCAGTGCCCGGCAGAGTGGCCAAAGCATATTGTCTATAACTCATCAGGGTAGTTCTCTTTCAAGTGAGAGCGATATTCAGCTGATGGGATTGAATGGGATTACTCTTGAAAACACGGAAGCCAATGCTGGTAGTGATTTACTGCTAAGTGCCGGTTTATTCGTCGAAGACGATAATGAGGTGAGAACCAATGAGCAGGCAAGCTTGGTCATTCGGGACGTGCACGACATTTACCAATACGACAGCTACAAAGAAAGTTCCAAAGCAGATATCGGTGGCATGGTTGCCAGCATTGCAACCCTTGGCTTAGGGGGGGGGCTAGCCTCCTTTAACCCTCTGAACTTTGCTGATGTGGCCAAGGCTACAGTGTCAAACTCCTTTAATGGGGAGAAAGGTTATACACAAGCATCCGGTAATTACAGCGCTACCTCCCAAGGCTCGAATCTGAGTGCTCAAGGGAGTCTGCTTCTGCAATCAGCAGCGGACTTGCATATTCAGGGTTCTACCATCTCAGGATTGCGTGATACCGGGGAGGGTGAAGTTCAGGTTCAGGATAGTACTGCTCTGCTAGCCGGTACCCTCATCAATCCGCTGAACGGGAAAACGATACTGGAGAATGATGAGGCGGATCTTTTCATTTTCGCCGGAGAAAACCATCACTCCTCTTACTATGAGAAAGAAAAATTCGGTGTGGATTATCTGGGCGCTGCGGGAGGTGCTCTGACCCAGATGGCGAGTGGGGTAAGTGGTGCCCTAAGTGGTGATTTTTCCGGCCCCGATGATCTGCCTGATGATGTCAGTATCAAGCGAGACGGCCAGGAGCAGCGTACTGAAAGTGTCACTCTGACTCAGTCGGTCGTTCAGGACAGCCAGTACCTCACACTGTCCGCCGGTAATGATATGACGGCGGTGGCCTCCGAGATGCTGAGTGGAGGCAATCTGGCCATGATAGCCGGTGGCGATGTGAATCTGTCTGCTGGGATGGAAACCTTCAGCGATTATCAGGCCAGCTACGGTAATTCTTTTGATAATTTCATTGGTGGTTATGACCGTGGTCGTCTCTATGCGGGGATTGAGGGGGAGCGTTACCGCGAAGAAACCCTGTTCGAGCAGGGCTCGGCATTGGCAAGTCTGCTTCAGGTGAGTGGCCTGATCAGCATGCAGGTGGGCGGGGACGTGAACGTTATCGGTAGTGATGTTATGGCTGGAGGCCTGGATGCCGATATCGATGGGGAGATGCGTCTTGGTGCTGCGCAGGAATACGAACGAACTACTAGTAAGTCTACCAACGAGAACATTAGCCTGACGGCGGGTGTTGGCAACAGCTATGTGGATGCCGCCTATGCAGCGGATGATTTCGTCAAAGCCTCCGAGGCAGTGAAACGTGCCTATGATGCGTTGCAGGCGGCCAAGGATGATCCGCGCATTACCGATATCAGTGATTACGAAACCAATCTGGCTTTGGCTCTACTTCAGCAGCAGGCGGTAGGCATTCAAGCGGCCAGCTCTGTTGCGGGTGCTGTCGAGAACACCCCTGCATTTGGTTTCTATGGCGATGTGCAGATGGCCACGGAAACCACAGAGCATACCAGCCGCAGTGAAGCGCTGACTCACCGGGGCAGCCAAATGCAGCTGGGTTCTGCGGGAATGAGCCTGAAGGGCGACGCTTTGACCCTGCAAGGCAGCCGACTGGATATCCAGGACGGCGGAGGGCTGGATCTGGAGGTGGATCGCTTCACGGTAGAGGCGGTCGCTGATACTTATAGTAACCAGAGCAGCACGGAAACCCAAACATCTACTCTGACACTGGCCAGTAGCAGTCGCAGTAATCTTGCAGGCGCGGCGGCGGTGGATGCCTTGTCAGGTGGCTTAGGCACCCAATCCAGCGAGCAGCAGAGTCAGTCCCAATACTGGCAGTATGGTGCGGTCAACGTGGATGGGCTGATGAGCTTGGACGTCAAGGATCAGACCACGATTCATGGCGGCAGTGTCTGGGCCAAAGAGGTCACAGGAAGTACCGGCAATCTGACTGTCAGCTCCCTGCAGAACACCAGCACCAGCGAGCATAGCAATCAAGGTGTCAATTTTGGGGGCGGCAAAGGCTTCAGCGTCAATGGTGGCTACAACACGGCTTCGGGTTCGAATGAGCGGGCCTGGGTTGATCAGGTTAGTGGCTTCCATGGAGAGGATGTGTTTGATCTGAGAGTGGACGGGCACACCCAAGTGACGGGGGCTGTTATCAGCGGCGGTGACCCGGACAACTTTACTCTGGACACTGCTACCTTCGCCTATACGGATATCCAGGATTATGACCGTGGCAGCAACAGCGGCTGGGGGATCAGTACCAGTTTCAACCCTCTGGATTTGAAAGAACAACAAAAAGCGCCCGAAGGCAGTACCACATTCAGCGCTCATCGCAATGGCCATAACCAAGAAGGTATGACCTATGCCACCGTTGGCGAAGGCTCCTTGATCGTCAGAGATGAAGATAGTGACAAGAACAGCGACTTGGCCGGGCTGAACCGTGATGTGGATAACGTTCAGGAGGTTATCAGGGATGAGATCACGGGTGGTCTGGATGTTGAGTTAACGGTGGATCATCGGCTCCTAAACAAAGAAGGGCGGGAAGAGATTGTTGAAGATCTGAAAGGTTTGCCGATAAATGTTAGGGAGTATTGGCAGCAGACAGGCGGAGCAGTTATCGAGGAAGTCGCTTTTGAATTATATGCATTGAGGCATCGTTTGCCTGAAGAGCACCGGGCTTTGGGCAAAGATATGCAAGGTGCTTATAAAGATTACTTGCGAAATGGAGGTAACCCGGAAACCTTCTTGGCGTTCATGGAAAATGACAGTTTTCGAGAGGCTGGTGTTGCCTTGCTAGAGGCAAGCTCAGTGATTGATGATGCCTTGTCAAAAGGAATGAGTCAGGAGCAAGTTGCCGCGTTGCTAGCGGCATGCCAAGGAGCGTGTGACTCGAATAGCATAAGGCAGGTCGAAATACTGGGCGAAGTATTTGATGTAACTGATCAGTCATCATTGGGTATTGAGCTGTTTCAGCAAGTGGCTAAGCTGGATGATGCAATGCGTAATGTGATGTTAAGCCTCCCGGTGGATAGTAATGTTGTGGGTGATGCCATGCTGGCATTGGGAGCGGTTGCCGCGGGGCCGGTCAGATTAAGCATGGAGGTGGCAAAGAATAGCCTTCTGGGTGACTACATTGATGCTGCTGCTCGTACTGCGAAAGATTATGTCAGTACGACGATGGCAGGAGCTGCACATAATACTGACAAGGATAGTTTGAGTCGAATTGCTGCGGCTGAGGACAGTATAGCGGATAATTTATTTGAATATGGTGAAGCTCTTGGGGGCGGAGCGAGTAGCTATAGTCCAGAGGAAAAGAAGCTATACGACAATATTGATCAGGCTCTTATGCTTTCTGGAGAGTTTAATGAGACTCTTCATGGTTCGCGGGTTGTGACGGACTATGTATTTGCGATCATGCTTGGGACTAGCGGAGGTGTACTGAAGAAAGGGGATAGGAGGGGGCAAGAAGATGTTGTTTCAGCGGGTGAGGATAAGCCTGACTTCTTTGTTGGTTCTAACGGAACAACGGTATCTACAAGCCAAAGTCAAATGAGGAAAGGATTTGATGATGCTGGATTTGGATCTCAGAACGTGGTCTCACCAACTAGTGGAAATGTGGTTGGCCAAGCGCATACTTTGCCAAATGGAAATATAGTCCGAACTATGTCTGCCGATGGTCGAAATCCTAGACGAGCATCCTTCGAAAACGGCAATGGTGGTGCGATTGATCCTTTTACGGGAAAACCGGCTCAGCCTCCATCAGGGTTAACCAGGGCAGAACGAAAAGAATATGTGCGTGATAGGACTCACATAGTTCAGGAGCCATAGCTATGATTAATAGTCTATTAGATGTTTTAACCAATGTGTTGCCTTTAAAGGCAGAAAAAGTTTTATGGGACGGAGATGCCCTCGTTATTTCTGGGGATGGATGGTTTTTTTCCACTCTGAGTGCTTGGCGTGTCAGTAGTGGAGGGGTCGTGCAATTTGCTTGTTGGGATAAAAATATTGATAAATTTTTAGATGAATTAGAAGGGTTGGATGTTGTTGCCGTGAATCATCAAGGGGCAATTATTAGTGTCGATCCTGTATTTGAATTGTCTGATGGAAGGATGTTGGAGATATTCTCTACTGATACGGTAGAGCCGTGGGTGTTGAGATTGCCCAATGGGGAGGTTTATAGTGGTGGGAGTTGAGCTGTGTGCTCCTAAGTGAGCCAATGGTCAGCGGGGTCACAATGGTCTCAATGGTCAGCGGGGTCAGATACCCTCTTGAAGATCAAGCCCATTCATTGCAATTTCCGCATTAAATGGCATGCCGGATTTAA
>PAJO01000048.1 GCA_002706085.1 Alcanivoracaceae bacterium
AGACTGATTTACCACAGAGGACACAGGGTTCACTGAGAAAGACGGTTTTCCTCTGTGAACCCTGTGTCCTCTGTGGTGAAAATGCTTTTGATCCTGGTCTGGGATCGCGCCGCGAGCGACGCTCCTACGGAAAGACGATTCCCGGTAATCCGCGATGGACCCTTTTTTCAGCCAGCGGAACAAATAGAACCCCGAATCGCGGGCACGGCGCCCCCCCGGTGCCCCAGCACCAACCCGCGTTGTAGCTTGTAGCTTGTAGCTTGCCCCACATTTGTCCCAATCTGACTCTTTACCCCTCTAAACAACACCATTGATCAATGGCACATTTACGGAATGAACATTCATTTCTGAATGAGAGGCCACCATGACAGCTGTAGCCACCGCCACACCGGCAAGTCGCCGGGAAGCCCAGAAACGGGACACCATCCTGCGCGCGGCGCTCAAGGTTTTTGCCGAGTCAGGCCTGCACGGCACACCTGTTCCCCCGATTGCGGCTGAAGCCGGGGTCGGGGTCGGGACGCTGTACCGCTATTTCGACAGTAAGGAAGCACTGATCAACGCGGTGTTCTGCGATGCCAAACAGCGCCTGCAGGATCACCTGCTTAGCGACCTGGACCTGCTTAACCCCAGCCGTGCCCTGTTCGATACGCTCTGGGCCCGCCTTACCACCTTTGCCCGGCAAGACCCCGAGAGCTTCCAGTTTCTGGAAATGCAGGATCACCACAGCTACCTGACCCCCCATAGTCGCAGCCAGGAGCAGGCGCTGCTGATTCCGCTTGGCATGATGGTCATCGTCGGGCAGCGCAACGGTCTGCTGGGTGAGCACCTGAAGCCGGACTTGGCCATCGCCCTGTTCTGGGGAGCCTTCGTCGGCGTCTTCAAGGCAGAGCGGCTCAACTACCTCACTCTGGATGACGACGACCTGAAGCGGGCACGGGATGCCTGCTGGTTCGCCATCGCCAACCACAACACCCCCGACAACCACAACAGAGACTCAGCCCAATGAACCCAACCCATATTCTGATCACCGGTGGTGCTGGCGCCATTGGCGCGCAACTGGCCGCCCGTTTTCGCCAACAGCACCCTGATGCCAGCCTGACGCTGGTGGACCTAAACCCGGACGCACTGGAGCCCGTCGCACGGCAGCATGATGCCAGTGCCGAAATCTGTGATTTGACGGATATCGACGCCTTGCCTGAGTGGTGGCAGTCGCTGGTGGACCGTCGCGGGCCGGTGGATGTACTGGTCAATTGCGCAGGCATCATGGACATCATGACCCTCACCGGCACCGGCTGGGAGCGAGGCAAACGCCTGATCGACATCAACTTTACCGCCCCCATGCGGCTCATGGATCTGGCCTTGCCCAACATGATCGAGCACCGCCATGGCTGTGTGATCAACGTGTCCAGTATGGCCGGGCGCGTACCCATTCGCGGCTGCAGCTATTACGGCGGGGCCAAGGCGGGCATCGGTCTGGCATCGGAAATCGCCCGCCTGGACCTGAAAAAACAGGGCGTCAATGTGGTCACCGTCTACCCCGGCCCGATCTATTCCGGTCTGGAAAGCCATGCCCGCAGTCAGGTGAAACGGGGGCCGGTATCGCGGTTTATTCCTACCGGCAAACCGGACGTGCTTGCCGATCGCATCTACCGTGCGTTTCGCACCGGCGGCGCACGGGTGATCTATCCGGACATCTACAGCCTGGCCAAGCAGGTGGCCAACCTGAACCTCACTAACAAAGCCATGGACTTCTTCAGTCCACAGCCTAACCAATAAACGGAATGACCATGACTCAACATGCCAACACACCCGTTCACGATGTGCTGATTGTCGGTGCCGGCATCAGCGGTATCGGCCTGGCCATCAAGTTACAGGAAGCCGGAATCACCAACGTGGTCATTCTGGAAAAAGCCGCCGATCTTGGCGGTACCTGGCGCGACAATACTTACCCCGGGTGCGCCTGCGATGTGCCGTCCGCGCTTTATTCCTACTCCTTCGCCCAGAAACCGGACTGGACCCGCGCCTTTGCCGGCCAGGCCGAAATTCTTGATTATGTCCGTGACACTGCCCAGCGTTACGGCGTGCCTTCCTACATCCGTTTCAACCAAGGGGTGGAGCGGGCGCAGTGGCGTGAGGAGCGCAACCTGTGGGAGGTCCAAACCGCCGATACCCTGTACCTGGCGCGCACCGTGGTGGCCTGCTCCGGGTATCTGCACGAACCGGTGATCCCGGACATCCCGGGCCTCGACTCCTTTACCGGCAAGCTGTTCCATTCCTCACGCTGGGATCACCAGCACGATCTGACGGGGGAGCGCGTCGCCGTAATTGGTACCGGCGCTTCCGCGATCCAGTTTGTGCCGGAGATTCAGCCCAAGGTGCAACAACTCACCCTGTTCCAGCGCACGCCGCAATGGGTGCTCCCCAAACCGGATCACAGCATTCCCAAAGTGGAGGAGAACTTCTTCCGCCTCCCCTTCACCCTCAATGCCTGGCGCAAGATGCTCTATGGGGGCTTTGAAACATTCGGCATCGGTTTCCGGCGCCCGGCCATGCTTCGCCAGATCCAGAAGCTGGGCCTCGCCCATCTCAAGGTCGCGATCAAGGACCCTGAACTACGCGCCAAACTCACCCCCGACTACACGCTGGGATGCAAGCGGGTCCTGCTCAGCAACAACTACTACCCCGCCCTGAACCAGCCCAACGTGGATGTCTTTCACACCGGACTGAAAGAAGTGCGGGGCAATACCCTGGTTGGCCACGACGGCAGCGAATGCGAAGTCGACACCATCATTCTGGGCACCGGATTCTTCGTTACCGAACCGCCCATCGCCGACCATATTTTCAACGATGCCGGCGACTCTCTCAGTGACATGTGGCGGGACGGCATGCAGGCATATCGCGGCACCACCATTGCCGGTTTACCCAACGCCTTCATGGTACTGGGCCCCAATCTGGGCATCGGCCACAACTCGGCCTTTATCGTTATCGAAGCGCAAATTCGCTATATCGTCAGCAGCCTCACCACCATGCGCGAGAAGCAACTGGCACGTATCGAGGTGAAAGAAGATGTGCAACAACGCTATAACCTGAAGGTACAAAAGGATCTGCAAGGCACCGTCTGGAACACCGGTGGCTGCTCCAGTTACTACCTGGACAAGAACGGATTCAACAGTGTCGGCTTCCCCTGGAGCACCCTGGAAATGCAGCGGCTGCTCAACCACTTTGATGCCGACAGCTACCATCAGCAACCCGCCACCGAACAGGTATTTTGATCATGGCCAACCCGACCTCCCCTCGCCGCGCCCTGGTGATCGGCTGCGGCGGTGTTGCCGGCGGCGCCTGGAGCATTGCCGCCCTACATCAACTGGAACAACAACTGGGCTGGGACTGCCGTGACGCAGACATTCTTATCGGCACCTCCGCCGGAGCCGTCATTGCCTCCCTGCTAGGCAGCGGCATCAGCGTCGATCAGCTGCTGGCCTGTCAGCAAGGGACCAGCGATACATGCCACTGGAATCACGACACCGATACCGGAGGCGCCCTGCCGCCCTTGCCCGGCGCCCGCCTGACCGGCAAACAACTGATCCGCAAAGGGCTGCGGGGTGAAGTATCCGCCCTAACCGCCCTGTGTGGCCTGATGCCCGCCGGTCAATTCGACATGCAGGCCTTCCGCAAGCTGGTCAACGGTGCGGCCAATGGCAACCCCTGGGTCAGCCACCCCGCCACCTGGATCATGGCCGTGGATACCACCAGCGGCCGGCGCATTCCGTTCGGTAAAGGCGGCGCCCCCAGCGTACGTATCGACGATGCCGTATGCGCCTCCTATGGGGTGCCTTGCTGGTGCCCACCGGTCACCGTGGATGGCCGTACCTACATTGACGGCGGCGTCGCTTCCCCCACCTCCGCCGATATGCTGGTAGACGCTGCCGTGGAGGAGGTCGTCATCCTCGCCCCCATGGCGTCCCGCCAACCCGACAAGCCGTGGCACCCGTTCGAACGTATCGAGCGACGGGTGCGGCGTTACATGACAAGCATTGTGGACCGGGAAGTGGCCGCACTGGAAAAAGCGGGTAAGCGGGTGATCCGGATCGAACCCCAGGCAGAAGACCTGAAAGCGTTTGGTTACAACATGATGGACCCTAGCCGCCGCAAACAGGTGCTGGCCACCGCCATAGCCAGCACCCCGGCCACCGTGCGAGCCGCGCTTTAGCGTCGCCAGCTACAGTTGCTCAACGGCATCACTGAGCGAGCGCTGGATTTGCTCCAGCGCTCCCCGTGCCACCTGCCCCTCAGAGTGAGCCATGGCGCCCAATACAATCGCCCCGATGACCATGGCCACCAGACCCAGCAGCAGCCACTTTTCCTTCTCGATCTTGCGAACCTTGTGGGGCTCCCGGTCATTATTATTCGAATCACGCATACCACCTCCGCCTGACCTTTCGTTCTACGCCTGCGAAGACGGGATTTCAAATCCGGATTCATAAGACGTTTCACCGCAGAAGGCACAGAAAGAAATCGGGGAATGCCCGGAAACGAAAAAGGCCGTAACAGCAAGCTGCTACGGCCTTTCAAAGATGGTGCGCCAGGAAGGACTTGAACCTTCACACCTCTCGGCACCAGAACCTAAATCTGGCGTGTCTACCAATTCCACCACTGGCGCAATGGGCGGCTATTCTAGCAGGCCAAGGCACAATTGCCAGAGCCTCTTCGGAAAAACTGAGAAGGCGGTCAGCCGCCCTGCAGGATGCGATACAAGGCCTGCAGGTCCTTGTCGATCTTGTTGACCTTGGCCGACAAGGCCGACACCTGGTGGGTATCCACTTGCGGGGCCGCAGCCGCCTGCTGAACGACCGGGGTCACCTTCGGTTGCCGATTGGCAAGGGCGGTCAAACGGCCTGACAACGCGTTCAGACTTTTGTCCATGTCGTTCAGGCGTTTTTCCAGTGCGGCCGTATCGTCGCGGCCATTACCCATTTTGGCCAGCGACACGGTGATGCCGCGCACCTTGCCGCTGAGTTCGCGTAAATCTTCCCGCAGGTGGGAAATATCAGCCGGATCAACACGGGGGGGCGTGGCAACCGCTACCGGCCTCGTCTGAGGGTCCGCAGTCGGCGTTGGCTCCGTTTGAGCAGAGGCCAGCTGGTAGAATTCCTGGCGTAGTTCACTCAGCTCCTGGCGGGTTTCCTGGTTGATAAACCACTGGGTGCCCGCAAGTGCAGCGGCGGCCAGGGCCAACGCAAGGGAAAACCACACCACACCAGAGCGGCCCGTATCCGCAACCCTGACGGGCACCGCCTTTTTGTGCGTACCAAGAGGAATTGGCGCATTATCGCTGGACTGCATCGGAGCGGGAACCGCTAGCACGTCCTGGTTCAGCCCTTGCAATCGGCGTTCTTTATTTTCCGGCAGTCTGGCCATGGCCACATGCCCTTTCTTGTGTTTTTTATCGGTACCGGGAAGGCATGGCTTGCGCCAGACCTTTCCTCCCCCTCCGGCAAGCTGTTGTTAACGACCTTCCAGCTTGTCCAGACGATTATTCACCTGCAGACGATAGGCATCAAAGGCTGCCACCGCCGCTTCGGTGTCATCTACCCGGCCATCCAGTGCCGCCAGGCTCCCCTGGGCTTTTTCCACTTTGGCCAGCGCAGTCTTCACGCTTTGCTGTTGACGCTCCAGCTGGCCAATATTTTCGACCAGAACATCCAGCTGGGTCTGCATCTGGCTGATCTGGGTCTGCCATTGCTGGCTACTCTTGTTAACCGCAGATACCGCACTCTCTACCTGCTTTTTCAGCGCGGCAGCATCCTGATTCAAGCTCTTGATCTTGCCATCAACCCCTGCCTGGGCTTTCTTCACCGACTCCACAGAGCTCCCCAGCGCGGAAAGCTTTTTGCCCTGCTCGGCAATATCTGCCTTGTTACGCTTGTTGCTCAGATCCCAGAGTTTACGGATCTCTGTCCGGTTGTCTTCCAGCGCCTTGCTGTGGGCCCGAACCAGGTCCTGCAATTTGCCAGAGGACTGATTCAGACTCTCATCGGTTGCAGACAACCGAGACTGCAGGTTGCCGAGTTGCTGACTGGATTCGGTCAAGCGGTTATCCAGTTGCGCCTGCAGAACGCCCACCTGGCGGTGAAACCATACCGCAAGCACCGCAATCAGCACGACCAGAATCAGACAGGCTGCTATCCAGCCGCCCCCGCCGGTGGACGCAGGTTTTGGCGCGGAGGATTTGCCCTTGCCTGCGCCTTTGCCGCCCCCGGGAGTAGCTCCCTTCCCGGCCCCACCAGCGGACGCAGCTGCCGGCCGGGTTTGTCCCGGTCGCAGAGGCTCATCAACGGAAATGTCGTCCAGATCACCCAGATTGACTTCACGATCTCGTGTCATGCCTGATGCCTTGTCTTGTAAACCAACACCGCAAAAGCGGAATCATACCCCAGAGGAGAAGCCAGTGCTGTGGACACCGTCCAGCATAGGCGATTAATCGTTACCCGCCTCGCGTTTCTCGAACAGCGGCTGGTCGGTGGCGTAGTAAATCGTTTCACCGATTTCGTGCTTGCCTTCCGCGTTCTTGATCAACGGCACAAAAATGACCCAGGGGCGCACGTCCCGGTGATCAATCTCGGCCCAGACACCAACGACCTTCTCACCTTTGTCATTTTCCACTTCATGCAGGCGATAGATGGACATCATGTCCACTTCCGGCTGCTCATTACCGATCTGGCGCAACTTCATGAACAGGGCCTTGGACCAATCTTCCGGGTCCGGGGCCTCTTCCTTTGCACCGGAATACCCCACCGCCTGCAAATTGCCATCGACACTGATCAGGCCAAACGGGTACATACCACCTGACTTGGCAATGGCCTCCAGTGCCTGACGAATACCCGCCTGAGCCAGAGTATCCATGTCTTTCTGGGCATCGCTTTTCTCGGTATCAGGAAGCTTCGGATCATCGGCACTCCAGACCGGAGAAACGCTCATTACGCCGAACAGGAAAATGGCTGTCAAAAAACGCATATCGCACCTTTGTTGTTGTAGTGGCTGCCTTACCTGAAAGCCTGAAATACTGATCACGGCATGCGTAATCAGGGACTCTCCAGCGGCCGCAGAGTGCTGGTGACGCTATCAGAGTTACCCAACCGTCGCCAGACAGATACAAAAAGGACCGCAAAGCGGCCCTTTTAGTTTCCTGAGCGGTACTCCCGACGGGAGTGAACCGTCTTATGCAGCGAAGTTTTCCGCCGCAAAGTCCCAGTTGATCAGGTTCCAGATGGATTCCAGGTACTTGGGACGGGCATTGCGGTAATCCACGTAGTAGGCGTGCTCCCACACGTCCACGGTGAACAGCGGGGTCTGGCCCTTGCCGTGCGCAATGGGGGTGTCGGCGTCGTCAGTGTTGACGATTTCCAGGCTGCCATCGCTGTTCTTCACCAGCCAGGTCCAGCCGGAGCCGAAGTTGCCGGTCGCCTTGGCATTGAACTGGCTTTTGAACTCGTCAAAAGAACCGAATGCCTTGTCGATCGCAGCACCCAGATCGCCAGCGGGAGCGCCACCGCCGTTCGGGCTCAGGCTGTTCCAGTAAAAAGTGTGGTTCCATACCTGGGCAGCCTGGTTAAACAGACCGCCTTGCGCGCTCTTGATGATGTCTTCCAGGGATTTGCCTTCGTTGTCGGTACCGGCAACCATTTCGTTGAGCTTGGTCACGTAAGCGTTGTGGTGCTTGCCGTGGTGAAACTCGAGAGTCTCGGCAGAGATATGCGGTTCCAGTGCGTTCTTCTCGAACGGCAGCGGCGGTAGTTCAAAAGCCATAGTCATTTCCCCTGACGGTGTTTCCCGGCCGCGCACACGGCCGGGGTGGAATTCTCCGCTGACAACGCATCGCTGCAGTCAGCGGCTGATAAATCCTGTCTCCATGGATTCTGCGTCAATCCATGGAGACAGGATCATAACAAGCTACGGGCCACTATCTCCAGCGTAAACCCTGTAATTACAGGGTTTTACCCTTGCTGCAAAAGAGTATGAATCTCATCTGCAACTGGCTGTGACCGGCAGGTCCTTGTGACATGGGGCGCCCCTTCCTTGTTTCAAGTACAATGCGCCCCAATTTTCACGATACCTATCACGCCAGTGAACTTTGGCAGGAGAAAAGCATGTCTGATGATGCAATCGTCATTGTAAATGGTGCCCGTACCGCCATGGGTGGTTTCCAGGGCTCCCTGTCTGCAGTCAGCGCCCCTGAACTGGGTGCCGCCTCTATCCGTGAAGCCGTGGCTCGTGCCGGCCTGAAACCGGAAGACGTGCAGGAAGTGATCATGGGCTGTGTGCTGCCTGCCGGCCTCAAGCAAGGCCCCGCCCGTCAGGCCATGCGTCAGGCTGGCCTGCCCGATAATGTCGGCGCCACCACCATCAACAAGCTGTGTGGCTCTGGCATGAAAGCCACCATGTTCGCCTACGACTCCATCAAGGCTGGCACCAACGACATCGTTGTCTCCGGTGGCATGGAATCCATGACCAATGCCCCCTACGTGCTGGACAAGGCTCGCAGCGGCATGCGCATGGGACACGGTCAGGTCTATGACCACATGTTCCTGGACGGTCTGGAAGATGCCGAAACCGGCCGACTGATGGGCTCCTTCGCCCAGGAAGTGGCAGACAAGCGCAGCATCTCCCGCGAAGACATGGACAACTACGCCATCGAGTCCCTGAAACGCGCCCAGGCCGCCATCGATAACGGCTGGTTCAAGGACGAGATCGTTCCGGTCACCGTGAAAACCCGCAAGGGTGAAGTGGTGGTGGATACCGATGAACAACCCGGCAACGCCAACATCGAAAAGATCCCGACCCTGCGTCCGGCCTTCGCCAAAGACGGCACGGTAACCGCAGCCAACGCCAGCTCCATCTCCGATGGTGCATCAGCACTGGTGCTGGCCCGCGAGTCTGTGGCCAACGACCGTGGGCTGCAGCCACTGGCCCGCATCCTCGCCCATGCCACCAACAGCAAGCACCCCAGCGAATTCACCATTGCCCCTATCGGTGCCACCGAAGCGGTCATGAAGAAAGCGGGCTGGAGCGTGGACGACGTGGATCTGTTCGAGATCAACGAAGCCTTCGCCATGGTTGCCATGATGCCGATGATCGACCTGGGCATTCCCCATGAAAAGGTAAACATCCACGGTGGCGCCTGCGCTTTGGGCCACCCGGTGGGTTCTACCGGTTCACGCATTATCCTTACCCTGATTCACGCGCTGAAACGCACTGGCGGCAAACGCGGTGTGGCCAGCCTGTGCATCGGTGGCGGTGAAGCCACCGCCGTGGCCATTGAGCTGGTGTAACACTGCCACCGGCCATACAAAACGGGGCCTTGCTGGCCCCGTTTTTTGTTGCTCAGTTTCTTCCCCGGTTCCACTCTCCCACCTCGAAACATCCGCTTTCACTTTAAAACTCTGTTGCACTTTAAAGGCCAAATTGGCCACCCGGCGTATACGCAAAGCCCCCTTTCACCTGTACCCTGACCGGCTAGTCACCATTTTGGGCTTGGTACAGTCCCCGGGAGCCTCATGTCCGCATTACCCGTTATTACCGCCATGGGCGGCATCAATGCCGCAGGTCGCAGCGCGCTGCATTTTGGTTACCAGCGCCTGGTCATCGACGCCCTCGCGGAATCGGCCCGACAGGAGACCCTGACCAGCTTGGCTCGCCTGACCGGACAGACCCCGGACGCCCAACTTGCCAACACCCTGATTCGTGCTCTGCCCGCAGAGCACCGCCTTCATGCCGCCATCAGCGGCACCAGCGACATTCCCGTTACCCTGGAAATGCGCAACATGGATCTGCCTGACCCGCTACCCGCAGGCTGGCAGGTCACCCCCATCGACAAGCGTCGCAGCAAGGTCACCCTGCCTGCGGGACTGAACCTGAATGTGCCCCACGATGCCCCCCGCCGGGTCAGCGCCGCGGGCCAGCTCCCTGATGGCTTCGATCCCGGTGCCCTGTATGCGTCACGCAGCCACCCCCGAGCCCTGCAAATGGCGATCTTCGGGATCAGCGACGCGCTGGGGGATCTGGGGATGGACTGGGCCGCCGTGGCCAGCAAGGTTCGGCCGGACCAGATCGCGGTATACGCCAGCAACGCCATGTCGCAAATGGACGACTATGGATTGGGTGGCGTGATGCGTTTCCCACCCAATGGCCACCGCATTACCTCCAAACAGGTGCCATTGGGGCTGGGAGAGATGACCGCCGATTTCCTCAATGCCTATGTGCTGCATTCGGTGGGCACCACCGGCGGCATGCTCGGAGCCTGTGCCACCTTCCTCTACAACATGGAAAAAGGGGTACAGGCCATTCGCAGCGGCAAGTGCCGGGTGGCCATCGTGGGCACCAGCGAAGCCCCGCTGGTGGCAGAAATCATGGAAGGCTACCGTGCCATGGGCGCGCTGGCAGAAGACCAGGATCTGGCCGCACTGGATGGCGCCAGCCAGGCGGATGTGCGTCGTGCCTGCCGCCCGTTCTCCGCCAACTGCGGTTTTACCATGGCCGAGTCCGCCCAGTTCACTGTACTGATGGACGATACCCTCGCTCTGGAACTCGGCGCAGATATTCTTGGCGCAGTGCCGGATGTGTTTATCCACGCTGACGGGGCCAAGAAATCCATCTCCGCTCCCGGTGTGGGCAATTACCTGACCATGGGCAAGGCCGCCGCCCTCACCCGCCAACTGATCGGCGAGCGGGGCCTGCAGCAACACAGTTTTGTGCATGCCCACGGCACCGGCACCCCGCAGAACCGGGTGACAGAGTCGGTCATTCTGGATCGTACTGCGGCCGCCTTCGGTATCGAAAACTGGCCCATTGTCGGCATCAAATCCTATGTGGGGCACTCGCTGGGCAGCGCCGGGGGCGACCAGCTGGCGGCGACACTGGGCAGCTTCGCCCACGGCATCCTCCCGGGTATTCGTACCATCGATCATATCGCCGACGACGTGCACCGCCAGCACCTGAACTTCTGTCTGGAGCATCAGCAGCAGGATGACCTGCAGGCCAGTCTGATCAATTCCAAGGGGTTTGGTGGCAACAACGCCACCGCCGTGGCCCTGTCTGGCTCGGTCACCGAAACCATGCTCCGTCAGCGCCATGGCAACAAGGCCATGAGCGCCTGGCAAAGCGCCAGAGACACCACCCTGGCCAGCAAGGCGGCTTACCGTCACCACTGCCTGACAGAAGCCCCCGCCCCCGTGTACAAGTTCAACGAGGGCGTCATGGGGGATGAACAGGTCAGCCTCACACGTGACGCCGTACAACTGGCCGGCGGTGATGCCATGGCCTTTGATGACGATGCCGGGCTAAGGGAGTTTCAGCTGGACCGCTGAGGCTCTGCAGAACAAGGGAGCCTCTGAATAACGCCTCGCATGCTCAGCCTTTCAGGCTGGAGCGCACATCTGCTGCACACTCCAGGCCGCGCTGAGTACGCAAGGAGTGATTCAGAGGGTCCCAAGATCTTGCTGCCAACCCCGCACCGCCCTAAAGTGCCGGCATGACAAAAATCAAACTCGCGCTGCTGGCGCTGATCGCGGTCATTGCCGCCACCGCCCTCTGGCACCGGTATAAGCCGCTACCCGGCGGACTGACCCTGCATGATGGGCCCCTGCCGGCCCATAACCTTGCCTTGCTGGTCGACGACACCTGGGAAACGCCTGACGGACAGCGCGGCATGCGCCAGGCCATTTTTGACGACATCTTCCGTCTGATCGACCAGGCACAACGGCTGGTGCTCGTGGACATGTTCCTGTTCAACGATTTCAAGGGCGCCGACGACGACAATCACCGCGCCCTGTCCCGGGAACTCACTGACGCGTTACTGGCCAAGCGTGAGCAACAAGTGCCAGTGGTTCTGATCACCGACCCCCTCAATACCCTTTACGGCGGACTGCGCAGCACGTCTCTGGAACAACTGAAACACGCCGGGGTGACCGTTGTGATGACCCCGCTGCCAGCACTGCGTGATTCCAACCCGGGCTGGTCTGGTTTGTGGCGCCTGTGCTGTCAGTGGCTTGGCAATGATATCGATGGGGGATGGCTTCCCAACCCCATGGGGGATGGCAAGGTAACCCTGCGCAGCTATCTGGCCCTTCCCAACTTCAAGGCCAACCACCGCAAAACCCTGGTTGTCGACGAAGGCAGCGACTGGACCGCGCTGGTCACCAGCGCCAATCCCCACGATGGCAGCAGCGCGCACAGCAACATCGCCCTGCGCTTCAGTGGCTCCTCTGTAGGCGCCGTGGCACACAGCGAATGGAAAATTGCCGAACTGGCGGGCATTACCCTTCCTCCCCGGCCCGCCATTCAGCCCACACCGGCGATTGATCACAACACCACGCTGGAGGTCCTCACCGAGGCGGCCATCCGCGACGCCTTGCTGGACACTATCGCCCGCAGCAAAGACGGTGACGCGCTGGAAGTGTCTGTCTTTTATCTGTCCCACCGTCCGCTGATTGAGGCCCTCAAAGACGCGCACCAACGCGGCGTCCAGGTACGGGTATTGCTTGACCCAAACAAGGATGCCTTTGGTCGTGAAAAGAACGGCATCCCGAATCGCCCCGTGGGGGCCGAGTTGCACGAAGCAGGAATCCCGCTGCGCTGGTGCAATACCCAAGGCGAACAGTGCCATACCAAGATGTTGATGTGGCGCAACGCGCAGCACGCAGAGCTGATCCTTGGCTCGGCCAACTTCACCCGCCGCAATCTGGATAACCTGAATCTGGAAACCAGCGTGAGACTCACCGCCCCTGTCACACACCCAGTCATGGTCAAGGCCGCCGATACCTTTGCCCGACGCTGGGAAAACCGTCGCGGTGAAACGCACAGTACCGACTATGCGACCTATGCGGATGAGCGTATTTGGACATACTGGCTCTACCGGGTCATGGAATTCACCGGTATCAGTAGTTTCTAGCAAGACGGGCACCCCTTGCCGGAAAGGCATACACTGGAATGACCAGATCAGGTTGCGACAGGGAGTCCGACATGACGGTTCCAGATCTTGCAGGCTGTTGAAAAGCCCCTTGCATGCTCAGCGTGACCTGAAGGGTGCAGCTGTTGTGTTTTGTCGCGACGGACAGGGTGGTTCCCTTTCCTAGCGATAAAGCGCAGCAGATGGGCCCTTCAGGTCGCGCCCTCCGGGTCTTCCAGGCTGGCCCGCACTCGTTGTTGCGCTTTTTCGATGGATGGACATACACCTTCAAAAGCGCGCCTAGATTGCGA
>PAJO01000049.1 GCA_002706085.1 Alcanivoracaceae bacterium
CAGGCTGGCCCGCACTCGTTGTTGCGCTTCCTTCGAAGGTGAAGAGCCGATGGATGGACATACACCTTCAAAAGCGCGCCCCTCTTTACCTTTTGGCCCATAGAGGGGGCGAACCAGCCTGAAAGACTGAGCATGTAAGACGTTATTCAGAGGTTCCCTCGGATCCATGACATAATGTGCGCCCGAGGAGAAAAGCCATGACAGCTGTTATTTCCGTTCAAGGCCTCAACAAGGTTTATGGTTCCGGGTTTCAGGCCCTGAAGAATGTGGATCTGGATATCCAGGCCGGTGAAATCTTTGCTC
This sequence comes from Alcanivoracaceae bacterium, assembly GCA_002706085.1. GTDB lineage: Bacteria > Pseudomonadota > Gammaproteobacteria > Pseudomonadales > Alcanivoracaceae > Alcanivorax. Next base: position 304 of record PAJO01000049.1, read on the forward strand.
TGCTGGGCCCCAACGGGGCAGGCAAGACTACCCTGATCAGTATTATCTGCGGCATTGTGAATCCGTCTGAAGGCACGGTGCTTGCCGATGGCCACGATATCGTCAAGGACTACCGGGCGGCGCGCAGTGCCATTGGCCTGGTGCCACAGGAGTTGTCCACCGATGCGTTTGAAACGGTGTGGGCTACGGTGAGTTTCAGTCGCGGTCTGTTCGGCAAACCGCGCAACGATGCGCACATCGAGAAAGTCCTTAAATCCTTGTCGTTGTGGGACAAGAAGGACAACAAGATCATCACCCTGTCCGGCGGCATGAAGCGTCGTGTGATGATTGCCAAGGCGTTGTCCCACGAGCCGAAAATCCTGTTTCTGGACGAGCCTACCGCCGGTGTGGATGTGGAGTTGCGCCGTGAAATGTGGGAGATGGTACGCCAGCTCCGCGAGCAGGGCGTGACGATTATCCTGACGACCCACTACATTGAGGAAGCCGAAGAAATGGCGGACCGGGTCGGGATTATCAACCGGGGGAAAATCATTCTGGTGGATGACAAGGCGCGCCTGATGGAAAAGCTGGGCCGCAAACAATTGACGGTGCAGTTGGCCGAGCCTCTGTCCGCTTTGCCGGGCTCGCTGAATTACGAATCCCTTGAGCTCAGCGATGACGGCTATGCCATGGTGTACACCTACGATGCCAATCAGGAGAGCACCGGGATTGCCGAGCTGCTGCGCAAGCTCAGTGATGAAGGCATCGAGTTCAAGGACCTGCATTCCCGGCAGAGCTCACTGGAAGATATCTTTGTGGATCTGGTGAACAGCACCGCGTCAGCACAATCGGGGAGCGCCCAATGAAAGTGAATTTTTACTCCATCAAGGCGATTTATACGTTTGAAATGGCGCGTACCTGGCGAACCTTGATGCAGAGTATTGCCTCGCCAGTGATTTCCACGTCGCTCTACTTCGTGGTGTTCGGCTCTGCCATTGGTTCGCGCATGGTCGAGATTGATGGTGTCAGCTACGGTGCGTTCATCATTCCCGGGTTGATCATGCTGTCCCTGATGACACAGAGCATTTCCAATGCGTCATTCGGCATTTATATGCCTACCTTCTCGGGTACCATTTATGAAGTGCTTTCGGCACCGGTTTCCTACGTGGAAATTGTTATTGGCTATGTGGGCGCCGCGGCGACCAAGTCCACTATCCTGGGTATCCTGATTCTGATCACTGCCCGGTTGTTTGTGGATTATGAAGTGCAGTATCCGGTGCTGATGATCAGCTTTTTGTTGTTGACTGCGATCACCTTCAGCCTGTTCGGTTTTATCATTGGGGTATGGGCTGATACGTTTGAAAAACTGCAAATCATCCCATTGATGATCATTACCCCGCTTACCTTCCTCGGTGGGAGTTTTTATTCCATCGATATGCTGCCGCCATTCTGGCAAACGGTGACGCTTTTCAATCCCGTGGTGTACCTGATCAGCGGTTTCCGCTACAGCTTTTTTGGGACTGCTGATGTCCATATCGCCGTCAGTCTGGGGATGACCGGGTTGTTCCTGGCCATTTGTCTTGGCCTGGTGTGGTGGATCTTCAAAACCGGTTATCGGCTCAAGAGCTGAGTATTGCGGTTCGGGCACAAGCCGAGCCAGATTCGGACCGATAAAAAAGAGGCCGCGTCCAGGGATGGAGGCGGCCTCTTGCGTTTGCCATGGGTCAGATCAGGCGCTGATCTGTTCGCCGCGTAATTTCGAAACGTCTGCTTTGGGCGGGGCGCCGAACATGCGGCTGTACTCACGGCTGAAATGGGAGGGGCTTTCATAGCCCACCCGGTAGCTGGCGGTGGCCGCTTCCAGCCCTTCCGTCAGCATCAGGCGACGGGCTTCATGAAGGCGCAGTTTCTTCTGGAACTGCAGCGGTGACATGCGGGTAACCTGTTTGAAACTGTGAAACAGGCTGGACTCGCTCATGTTGGCAGAGTCGGCCAGTTCCTTGACCCGCAGGGGTTCAGCGTAGCGATCCTTGAGGGTCGAAATAACCCGGGAAATGCGATTGGCCTGGGAATCGGCAGCAACAAACTTGCGCATCCGTGGTCCCAGTTCGCCGATCAGGGAACGGTAAATGATTTCCCGCCGAGCCAGTGGTGCCAGTACCGGAACGTCTTCAGGTGAATCCAGTAATCCGAGCAGGCGGTACAGGGCGCCCTGCATGGCCGGGTCCATCTGTGTCATGCACAGGCTGCAGCCCATTTCGGAGCAGCTGGCATCGGGATCCATCTGTGCCACCCGGTCACCGAGCTCCAGCACCAGATCGGTGACTTCCTGGGGATCAATGCTGATTTTGGCGGCCAGATAGGGACGGGCTTCACAGGCATCCACAATCTGGCCCAGCACCGGCAGATGCACCGAGTTGGCTAAATAGCTCATGGGGCCGTAGACAATTTCCCGGTCGCCCAGCGTAACGGTCTTGGTGCCCTGGAGAATAAAAATCAGCGAGGGATCGTACACCGTGGAATTGCAGCTGGTGAGGCCATCTGAACGGTACAGGGAGACACCTTCAATCGGGGTCTCGTGCATGCCGGGCTCACGTGCCCATCGTTCGACTACCTGGGTCAGTTGCTGCTGAGGCGTGGCGCTGAGGTTTCTGGGTAATTCAGGGGTGTGTGATGTCATGGTGGCCTCCTGTGGCAGCCAGTATAGGGCTGGCTAGGTCGGGCTGTGTCCCCATTCAGACATTTTCTGCAGAAATAGGCAATGACTGCGCAGAAACTGGCAAGCGGACTTTATCTGACCGCAGGAATGGGCAGTCGATTGTGCCTGGCGCCTGTGTCTCGATTTCGCACGTGGATTTCCTTTCTTGTGTCTGTATTCCCCATTTTTAGCGGGATTTTCCCGGTTTTTTAACGGTTTTCCGTCTAAGAAAGACGGCGCCGGCCGTGGTCACTTACCTGAAACTCTACCGTCACCGTGGCGTAACTCGGGACGAAATTGGTCCCCTGATGAGGCGCTGATCCTTTGCCAAAACAGAAATGGGCAATCATAGAACAGGAACCCGCTACCCGGATTCCTGCTCCCAGGCCTACGCTTTCGCTCCAGGGTTGCATGACGGGCGGTTGGAAATTCTTGCCGCAGCCTGCGCAGCCATTCTTCGCCTCTTCGACATGCGTTCCATGTTTTTGCCCGTCACAGCAACAGGCAAAAACAATGTTGACCTCAAGTTAGCTTGAGGAAATAGAGTGCGCAGTCATAGCAGATTGGTCTGCTTTGTACGTGGGCGATCGGGATTGTCGAAATGGGCAGTCCGGTTGGACTCACAAAGAGTGATAGCGGGAGTCACGGAAATGGAAACGATAAGTGGAGAAACGGCCACTGGGGCCGGGTTGTACTGGGGTGTTTTCGCGGCACTGATGGCGGTGATTTTTCTGGCGGGTTGTGATGCCCGAAGTGAAGCCGGGCAACAGCCAATGCCGGCACCGGAGGTTGATGTGGCAAACGTGATAGCAGAACCGGTGACCCTGTGGGAGTCCTTTACCGGGCGGGTGGTGTCACCGGAAACGGTGGAGTTACGGCCCCGGGTCAGTGGGTATATTGACAAGGTTGCCTTCGAGGAAGGGTCGCTGGTCGAGGAGGGCGATCTGCTTTTCCAGATTGATCCCCGCCCTTACCAGGCACGGGTGCAAGCCGCTCGTGCGCAGCTGGAGCAGGCACGCAGCCGTTTGACCCAGGCGCGTAGTGAGGCCGTACGAGCCAGCACCTTGCTGGAAAGCCGGGCCATTTCCCAGGAAGAGTATGACCAACGCAGCACCGCGTTGCTGAGTGCCAAGGCGTTGGTCAATGCGGCGCAGGCGGCGCTGGATACCGCCGAGCTGGATCTTCAGTACACCCGTGTGACGGCGCCGGTGAGTGGCCGGGCAGGCCGCGCCATGGTCACTCGCGGCAACCTGGCCAACGCGGACCAGACACTGCTGACCACGGTGGTATCGGTGGACCCCTTGCACGTGTATTTCGAGGCCGACGAACAATCTGCCCTGGAAAGTCAGCCGGTGCTGGCGTTGGCTCCGTCGCCGACGGTACGCATCGGGCTGGCAGGGGAAAGTGGCTATCCCCATCGGGGCACGCTGGATTTTATCGACAACCGTCTGGATCGCAGCACCGGGACCTTGCAGTTCCGCGCGGAGCTGGCCAATCCGGATGGCATTTTTAAGCCCGGCCAGTTCGCCCGTGTTGAAATGCCTGTGGCAAAGCTGGATCAGGCCGTGATGGTGAATCGCAAGGCGGTGTTGACTGACCAGAACCGTCGTTTCGTCTACGTGGTGGTCAGCGACAATACCGTGGCGAGGCGGCAGGTCGAAACCGGACGGCAGGTCGATGATCTGCAGGTGATTCGTCGTGGTTTGCAGCAGGGTGACCAGGTGATCGTCAACGGTCTCCAGAAAGTGTTTGGTGATGGTATGCCGGTACAGCCCAGACAGGTAGCGATGCGTGAACCTGCCGCCCCGGCTGGCCAGGCCAGTGCTATCGCCGCAGCACAACCCTGAGACACGCGACCCCATAACTTCTCATCCACATTGGCGATCAGGCTGGCCCTTGCCGGCCTGACGCAATAACTCCGGGAACGACATAATCCGGCAGGCTTGCGCCTGGCCGGCAGGAGGCGTATTGCCATGAATTTTTCACGATTCTTTGTCGACAGGCCGATTTTTGCCGCGGTGTTGTCGATCATCATTTTTGCGGTAGGGGCCATCTCGATCCCCAGTCTGCCCATTAGCGAGTACCCGGAAGTAGTACCTCCTTCCGTGGTGGTGCGTACGGTGTATCCGGGCGCCAACCCCAAGGTCATTGCGGAAACCGTGGCAACGCCCCTGGAAGAAGCGATCACCGGGGTGGAAGGCATGATGTACCTGAAGTCGGTAGCGGGCTCCGACGGGGTGCTGCAGATGACGGTGACATTCCGTCCGGATATTGATGCCGATGATGCCACCGTGCGGGTGCAGAACCGGGTCAGCCAGGCCCTGGCCCGGTTGCCGGAAGATGTTCGCCGGCAAGGCGTTACCACGCAGAAACAGTCGCCCACCTTCCTGATGGTGGTGCATCTGACCTCGCCGGATGGCCGTTACGATACGCTTTATCTTCGCAACTATGCGCGCTTGCATGTGCGTGATGTGCTGGCCCGGATTCGCGGCGTGGGCGAAGCGCAGATTTTCGGGGGTGGCGATTACGCCATGCGTGCCTGGCTGGACCCCGACAAGGTTGCCGCACGGGGGCTGACCGCTAGCGATGTGGTCGGCGCCATGCGCGAACAGAATGTGCAGGTGTCCGCCGGTCAGCTGGGCGCGGAACCCATGCCCGGCAGTGACTTCCTGACCCTGATCAACGCGCAGGGGCGGTTAAGCACGCCGGAAGAATTTTCCGATATCGTGATCAAGAGCGGTGCCTCGGGCGAAATCGTGCGGCTGTCGGATGTGGCCCGGCTGGAACTGGGGGCAGGGGACTACACGCTGCGCTCGCAACTGGACAGCATGGATGCCGTGGCCATTGGTATTTTCCAGTCCCCCGGAGCCAATGCGCTGGAGATCCGTGAGCAGGTGATTGCCGCCATGGACGAAATCGCCACCCGCTTTCCTGAGGGGGTGAAGTACGAAACGGTGTATGACACCACGATTTTCGTCAGTGATTCCATCAAGTCGGTTATCCAGACCCTGCTGGAAGCCGTGTTGCTGGTAGTGCTGGTGGTCACCCTGTTTTTACAGACCTGGCGTGCCTCGATCATTCCATTGCTGGCGGTACCTGTGTCGGTGGTCGGGACTTTCGCTGCGCTTTATTTGCTGGGGTACTCGATCAATACCCTGACCCTGTTCGGACTGGTGCTTGCCATTGGCATCGTGGTGGATGACGCCATCGTGGTCGTGGAGAACGTGGAGCGTAATATCGAAGAGGGCCTGGCGCCCCTGGCCGCTGCGCACCAGGCCATGAAAGAAGTGTCCGGGCCCATTGTGGCCATTGGTTTGGTGCTGTGTGCGGTCTTTGTGCCGATGGCGTTTCTGGATGGGGTGACCGGGCAATTCTACCGGCAGTTTGCGGTGACCATTGCCATCTCCACGGTGATTTCCACCATTAATTCCCTGACCCTGTCACCGGCGCTGGCGGCCATGTTGCTCAAGCCTCATGACGCGCCCAAGGACCGACTGACGCGCATTATTGATAGCTTGTTTGGCTGGATCTTCCGGCCCTTCAACCGGTTCTTCAACGCCAGTTCACAGCGCTACGAGAGCGGTGTTTCGCGCTCGTTGCATCATCGCGGCGTGGTGTTTGTGATTTATGCCTTGCTGCTGGCCAGCACCGGTTTGATGTTCAAGGCTGTTCCGCCTGGCTTTATTCCCATTCAGGACAAACTGTATCTGATTGCCGGGGTGAAATTACCGGAAGGGGCATCGCTGGAACGAACTGATCAACTGCTGCAACAGGTGGTGGATATCGGTCTGGACACCGAGGGCGTCGCCCATGCGGTGGCGTTTCCCGGGCTGAATGCCCTGCAGTTCACCAACACCTCCAATACCGGTTTGGTGTTCTTTCCGCTGGCGCCTTTTTCAGAACGCAGCCGCACTGCGGAACAGATCAATGCAGAGATCAACCAGAAAGTGGGCGCGTTGAAAGAAGGGTTTGCGTTTTCCTTCATGCCGCCACCGATTCTGGGCCTGGGTAACGGATCCGGGTACCAGATGTTTATCGAGGACCGCGGCAACCTGGGCTATGGCGCGCTACAGGATGCGGTTAATGCCTTCCAGGGGGCGGTATCCCAGACCCCGGGCATGGGGTTCCCGATTACCAGTTACCAGGCCAATGTGCCGCAGCTGAATGCCGAGGTGGATCGTCTCAAAGCCAAGGCCCAGGGAGTGCCGTTGACGGAGTTGTTCGATACCTTGCAGACCTATCTCGGGTCCAGCTACGTGAACGACTTCAACCGCTTTGGCCGTACCTGGCAGGTCGTGGCCCAGGCCGATGCGCCGTTCCGTGACAGCGTCGAGGATATCGCCAACCTCAAGACCCGCAATGTGAACGGCGAGATGGTGCCGATCGGTTCCATGGTCACTATCAGCGAAGATTTCGGACCGGATCCGGTGTTGCGCTACAACGGTTACCCGGCTGCTGACCTGGCTGGCGAAGCAGACCCGCGGTTGCTGTCATCGGCTCAGGCCATGGCGGTTCTCAATGGCATTGCCGAGCAGGTTCTGCCTGCGGGGATGAGTTTTGAGTGGACCGACCTGAGTTACCAGCAGGCCACCCAGGGCAATGCCGCCTTGCTGGTCTTCCCGCTTTCGATCCTGCTGGTGTTTCTGGTGCTGGCGGCTCTTTACGAAAGCTGGACGTTGCCACTGGCGGTGATCCTGATCGTACCGATGTGCATGCTGTCTGCGTTGATGGGGGTGTGGTTCTTCGGTGGCGACAACAATATTTTCGTCCAGGTGGGCCTGGTGGTGTTGATCGCATTGGCTTGCAAGAACGCCATCCTGATTGTGGAGTTCGCCCGCGAACTGGAGATGGAAGGCAAAAGTGTGGTGGATGCCGCGCTGGAAGCCTGCCGCCTGCGCTTACGGCCGATCATCATGACTTCCATCACGTTCACTGCCGCGGTGCTGCCGCTGGTGCTGGGCAGTGGTGCCGGGTCTGAAGTGCGTCAGGCGCTGGGTATCGCGCTGTTCTTCGGCATGCTGGGGGTGACCCTGTTCGGTCTGTTCCTGACACCGGTTTTCTATGTGGTGTTGCGCAAGCTCGCTGGCAGCAAGCCGCCGGTAGCCCATGACCCTGACACCACGCCTGCCCTGTCTGACGGCAATCACTGAGACATGATGAAGGAAAGCAACATGACTAGATCATCAATGCTTGCGGCGTTCCTGCTGTTGTCAGGTTGCGCGGTGGGTCCGGACTACCAGGTGCCGGAGACGCCGGCGCCGGCCCATTTTCAGGCGCCTCACGATGGCGGGGCCTTTGCGGACGTCGAGCAGCAATTCTGGCAGGGGTTTGATGACCCGCTACTGTCAGAGCTGCTCAACCTGACCCTGGCCGACAACCTGGATTTGCAGGTGGCACTGGCACGATACGAGCGCTCTGCGGCGTTGCTGTACGGTGCCCGCCGTGAGCAGTGGCCGTCACTGACGGCGTCGGCAGCGGGGGCAGAGCAGCACCTGTCAGCGGTGGAGCAGCTGGGTGGCCCAGAGCGGGTGGAGCGCTACCAGGCAGGGCTGAATGCCAGCTGGGAGCTGGACCTGTTTGGGCGCTTGCGTCGGGCCAGTGAATCGCAGGCGGCAGAACTGCAGGCCACCGGTGCGGATCTGGCGGCGCTACAGGTGGTTCTGGCAGGACAGGTGGCCAACACCTATTTCAACATGCGTGGCTTGCAACAGCGTTTACAGGTGGCCAACCAGAACGTGACGTTGCAGGAAGAGACGCTGGCCATTGTCACGGCCCGGGCCGATGCCGGTCGGGCGACGGAATTCGACAAGGTTCGGGCGCGGGCCCAGCTGGCGCGCACACGAGCCGCCCTCCCGGAGCTGGAGGCGGCGCTGCGCGCGGACATGCATCGTCTTGCCGTTCTGACCGGGCAGCCCCCGGTGGCCTTGCTGGAGCGTTTGGTGCCGCTCAAGCCGTTGCCCGGCAGTGTCCCGGTGATTCCGGTGGACAGCCCCGGTGATGTGCTGCGCCGGCGGCCGGACATCATCGCTGCCGAACGTCGCCTGGCGGCGGCAACGGCACGCATTGGTATCGCCACCGCTGACCTGTATCCGCGCTTCACGCTGAGCGGGTTGTTGGGCTCGGTGGCTGCCGAGCCGGGTGACCTGTTTCAGGGAGCATCGGAGTCGCGCCAAGTCGCACTGGGGGTGGACTGGACCTTTCTGGATTACGGCAAGGTGCGGGCGCGTATTGATGCTCGAGATGCCGAAGGCCAGGCCGCGCTGGCGTCCTATCAGCAAGCCGTGCTGGCGGCACTGGAAGAAACAGAAAACCGGTTGGTCCGTTATCAGCAACTGCAGACACGGGTTTCGCGTCTTGCCTCGGCGTCAGAGGATGCCCGGCAGGCCGCCGCACTGGCCCGCACCCGCTACGAGCGGGGCTTTATTGGCTACTTTGAAGTGCTCGATGCGGAGCAGGAGCTGACCGAAATCCGTGACGCAGAGGTGCGCAGCCGTACCGATCAGGTCAAGGCCATGGTGGATGTCTATCGTGCCCTGGCGGGGGCGCCGGCCCCGGCCGTGCCCAAGACATAGACCACGGCGCTGGCAGCGCTGACCGCAAAAGGCGAGCCGCGAGCGAATCCCGTATCATGGGTTCGCTGCTCGCCTTTTTTATTGCTGACGGACCCGCCCCATGATTGTTCGTGATCGCCCCAATGCTATTGCCCTGCTGTTTACCCTGCGCGGATCTGTGGTGCCGGAAATCCTGCCGCACATTGTCTGTGTGGCGTTGTTCTCGGTGGTATGGACTGCGCTCAGTCGCTGGCATGTGGTGGAGCTGGGCAGTCTGACGATCATGCCGGTGACATTGCTCGGGATTGTGCTGTCCATCTTGCTGGGTTTTCGCAACAACGCTTCCTATGACCGTTGGTGGGAAGCGCGCAAACAGTGGGGGCAGATGGTCTACGAGATTCGCAGCCTGGCCCGGGCCAGTCGGGCGTTGCTGGCAGAGGCGCCACGACGGCGTTTATTGCACCAGATGCTTGCCCATGCCCATGCGCTGAAAGGCCAGCTGCGGGAAGAAGATGGCATGGCAGAGGCGGCGCGCTGGTTGTCGGAGCAGGACAGCGAGGCACTGGCCGGCAAGCGGAACCGGGCCGATGCAATTCTGGCACTTGCCGGTGAGGGGCTGGCAGTGCAACACCAGAGCGGCGCGCTCGACAGTGTGGCGTTCAAGGTGCTGGATGAGAGACTGACTGCGATCAGTGGCATCCAGGCGGCCTGCGAGCGCATTGCCTCTACCCCTCTGCCGTTTGCCTACACCCTGTTGGTGCACCGCACTGCCTACGTCTATTGCTACCTGCTGCCGTTTGTTCTGGTCGGGGCGTTGGGGTGGGCGACGCCGGTGATGGTGGCAGTGGTCGCGTATACCTTCTTCGGCATTGACCGATTGTCAGAACATCTTGAAACCCCGTTTGGCCGGGACCCGAATGATTTACCGCTGGATGCGCTGTGCCGGATCCACGAAATCTCGGTGGCCGAAGCGTTGGGAGACACGGCACCGGAGCCGTTGCCAGTAAAGGATTTCCAACTGCAGTAATCCGTTAACCACGGATGTCTGTCAGAAAGGCTCCGGTACAGCCGCTTGCCTGACTGCCGAGGGCGATGTCCAGGCAAGCGGTGCAAGGCAGTGATCAGATGACCTCAAAGGTCATGCCGGCGTGGGCTTGCAACCGTGACAGCAGTTTTTCGCCCAGCAGCGAAGAGGTGGTCCAGAAGCCGCCGGGGGCATCGTCCGGGATGTCCTTGGCCAGACAGGCGCCGGCTTGTCCCAACAACTTGGCAGTGGAGCCGTAACCCGGATCCGCATCGCCAGTGACCTTGACGGTAAGGGTGTCGCCCTGATCCGTGTGTCCGGCCAGACGAATATCATAAAAACCGGCTTTCTGGGCTTCCGGGCTGGGACCTTCTCCGGGCTGAGGCACCACAAACTTGTTCAGCGCCCAGCGGGTGGGTGCCAGCGCGGCCGCACCGAAGAACAGACCGGTTCCGACGCCGATACCCAGGGCTTTTAGCCGCCCGCCGATACCATCGCCGGTAAGCATACCCTCGTTATAGGTCATGGCGGGGCTGTAGCCGTTGAGGGCATTGGAGCGATGCACGATACGACTGTTGATGGCATCCATGACAAACGGAGCCACCCAGGCGCGAAAGTCGTCGTCGTATTCGGGCATGGCAATACTGTGCTGGCGGGCCGTCAGGCCATGGTCCGCCGGGCATAGCAGGTAAGGGTTAGCCAGCTTGCGGCGCAGCTCCGGGTCGCCAGCGGCTTCTTCGGCAATGTTCATCATGCTGGCCACGGTGCCACCCGATACGCCGCCTTTGGCTACCTTGACGCGCATGCCAACGCGCGTCGCCGGTGCGTTGAATTGCTTTTTCGCCTGTTGCTGAAGGAAAAAGACGCCCATGTCAGAAGGAATGGAGTCGAAACCACAGCAATGCACAATGCGGGCTCCGCTGGCTTTGGCGGCGGCTTCGTATTTTTCCAGCATGTCGGCGATCCATTGCGCTTCGCCGGTGAGATCGCAGTAATCCGTGCCCGTGCTCGTGCAGGCACGAATCATGGGTTCGCCGTACAGTGCGTAGGGTCCTACCGTGGAAATCACCACGGCGGTGTTCGCACACAATGCTTCCAGGCTGGCATCGTCATTGGCGTCGGCGGTGATCAGTGCAAGTTTGTCCGCCTTGCTGCCGAGAGCTTCTTTGACCTGCTGCAATTTGGTTTCAGAGCGTCCTGCCGCAGCCCATTTGAGTTCGCCATCCACACCATAGGTATCAGTCAGGTACTGGCACAGAATCTGGCCCACAAAGCTGGTGGCACCGAAGACAATCACGTCATAGGTTGAATCACTCATGAGAACTCCCTTGGCGAATGAATACAAAGAAAGTCAGCCTACCCATTGTTGCTGTGAATGTATGTGGCAATTGTGCCAAAAAGGCCGATTTTGCCTGGAGAGTGTCGCGATTGGCGTGTTGGTCTGGAGGCCGTTGTCTGGGATCCTTCTGGTCGGGGCGCGGTTACAAAAAACAGTTGTCGCGCTCAGGTGGTTGCGTTGCTATAGGCAGTACATTCCAGAAAACGGTCGGGAGAGCGGTATGGCGAACCACAAGAAGCCGGAGGTGGATGTTCTTATCATTGGTGCGGGCCTGTCCGGAGTCGGTGCGGCTTGCCACCTGCAGCGCGAATGCCCGCAAAAAACCTTCATGCTGATCGAGCGGCGCAAGGCCATCGGTGGCACCTGGGACCTGTTCCGCTATCCGGGTATCCGGTCTGATTCCGATATGTTCAGTTTTGGCTACGGATTTCGACCCTGGAATGAATTCAAGGTGCTGGCCGATGGTGCTTCGATTCGGGATTATATTCGCAATACCTCTGATACTTTTGAGATCACCCCGCACATTCGTTTTGGCCGCAAAACCCTCAACGCCGACTGGTCCGCGGAGCAGCAATGCTGGACGGTGTCGATGGTGAATGAAGATAACGGCGAAGACGAGACGGTGACGGCCCGTTTTCTGATTGGTTGTACTGGCTATTACAACTATGACAAAGGCTATTTGCCGGATTTCCCGGGACAGGAACGTTTTGCCGGGCAATGCATTCACCCCCAGCAGTGGCCTGAGGGGCTGGACTATGCCGGCAAGAAAGTGGTGGTGATTGGCAGTGGTGCCACCGCGGTGACGTTGGTGCCTGCCATGGCTGGCGAGGCGGCTCATGTGACCATGTTGCAGCGCTCTCCATCGTATATTTTTTCACTGCCTTCGCAGGACAAGCTGTCTGAGTGGCTGGAAAAGTTTCTGCCTCCCGATTGGGTCTTTGGGCTGGCTCGCTGGCGCAATATCAAACTGCAACGATTGCTGTACCGGGCAGCAAAACGCTATCCCAACCCGGTGCGACGTGTGTTGCTGGGAAATGTGAAACGGCAACTCAAGGGGCAGGTCGACATGGCCCATTTTTCCCCCCGCTATATGCCCTGGGATGAGCGGCTGTGCGCGGTGCCGGATGGTGACCTGTTCAACGCCTTGAGAGAAGGCAAGGCGTCGGTGGTCACGGACCAGATTGAGACCTTTACCGAAACGGGCATCCAGTTGCAGTCCGGGCGGCAGCTGGAGGCCGATATCATCGTCACGGCTACCGGTCTGAATTTACAGGTGCTGGGAGGGATGACGTTGAGTCTTGACGGAGCCCCGGCTGACGTCAGTGAGCGGCTGACCTACAAAGGCGTGTTGCTGGAAGGCATGCCGAACATGGCCTGGATATTCGGGTATACCAATGCCTCCTGGACCCTGAAGGCAGATATCGCCTCGGCCTATGTTTGCCGCTTGTTGAATCATATGGAGCTGGAGGGGCACGGGGTGGCGGTGCCAAACGCCGATGACACCCTGAAACGGGATGACACCTCTATCATGGATGCGCTTGCGTCGGGGTATGTGAAGCGTTCCAGCCACAAGCTGCCGCGTCAGGGGCGACACCATCCCTGGAAAGTCATGAACCACTATGCCCGTGACCGGCACATGCTGCTGGAAGAACCGGTGGAGGACGGTGCGCTCCATTTTTATTGAAATGGAGGCGGGCTCGTGCGGGAGCTAGCCACAGCATTTCTTGAATTTTTTCCCGCTGCCACAGGGGCAGGGGTCATTGCGGCCTGGCTTCAGGGGGGTGACAGAAGGCTTGCCCGCCAGATAAAACCAGTGCCCGCCTTCGCGAACAAAGCGTGAAATTTCTTCCAGTACACTGAATGTTTGCCCGATCCGGCAGATGGCGCGAAAGTGGACGCTGCCATTGTCGCCGTCTTCATCGCTGTCCAGGATATCAAGATTGACCCAGTGCTCGTCGCTATCCAGCGACAGGTTGGTGGGGCGAGTCTCGGTATGCCAGCTGCGGCTCAGGTAATCGGTGTCTCCCCGGGCAAAGGCGCAGAATCGTGAACGCATAAGCGCTTCCGGATGGCTGGCGGGGTGCCCCTGGTGGAGTGGCTGGCAGCAGTCGGCATAGTCACGACCGGAGCGGCATTCACACCGAGTCATTGGTTTGTCTCCCGCAGGTATTTCTCGATGGCAAAGACATGCTCATCGCTGGCCTCCAGTTGCCGCAGCGCGTCTGCCAGCTGCAGCAGGTAATCACGGTTGCTGCCACTGGGGCCGTGGCTGCGGGCAATATGCTCGGCAATGGCCTTCTCATCGGACTCCCCAAGGAAGGCAGCGTTATCTGCCGTAGCGATATACACCAGCCCCTCGGCCTGCTGGTTGTCTGCAAAGGTCATGGTCGTCTGGAAGCGCAGATAGCCGTTTTTCTCCCGATGATCCAGATGCCCGAATGTGTCCGGGGTGATGCGGTAGGCCATGCCCACGCAGGCGGTGCCGGGGCTCTCGATCAGGGTAACGACCCGGCCGGGAAGCTCCGGAGTGCCTCGGTGGTCATGTGAGCCCTGCCAGAACCGGCGTGTCCAGCCCTGGATGGTGGCGGGGCGGCGCTCGAGAAAAGGAAAGTCCGCCTTGTAGATCAGTGATCCGTAGCCAAACAACCACACTGGTTGGTGAGGGTCGAGAGTGTGCCGACGGCGATTTTCTTCTGAGGTGTCCAGCATGAAATTGATCCCGGTTCGTTCCCTTCACGATGGGGGCGCTATACTGGCCGCACATTCTGACGGGCAATGGGAACAGACATGAAAGATGTGCGCGAAGAGTATCATGCCGACGGGCTGACGGAAGCCTCTCTCCATGATGATCCGCTGGAACAGGCCCGGCGCTGGGTCGATGAGGCGATAGAGGCTGCCCTGCCTTTACCTAACGCCATGACACTGGCGACGGTCAGTGCCGATGGTCAGCCGTCGTCGCGGGTTGTGCTGCTCAAGGGTATTGAGGCTGGGGGGTTTACTTTCTTTACCCACTACGACAGTCGCAAGGGAGAAGAGATCGCTGTCAATCCGAAGGTGTCTTTTACCATGTTCTGGCAGCCGTTTGATCGCCAGATGATTGTGATCGGCGAGGCGCACAAGGTCGACCAGCAAGAATCGGACAGTTATTTCGCTTCCCGTCCCTATGCCAGTCAGATCAGTGCGGCAATTTCCCCCCAGAGCCGGCCGGCCAGTCGTGCATGGCTGGAAGACGAAGTGGCACGCCTTGAGCAGGCGTTCCCCTCTGCGCCGGTCCCACGCCCTGCCCAGTGGGGCGGATACCGAATTGTTGCTCACGAAATACAGTTTTGGCATGGCCGTCCGAGCCGCCTGCATGACCGCTTCCGTTATCAGAGGCAGGAGGACGGAAGTTGGTTGCGGGAACGCCTTGCTCCCTGAGCAGGCAGGTTGCTGTCGTGGCTTTTCTGTGTGGCTCTAGTAAGCTTTGCAGCGGTACCGGGACAAGGTAGTAACGTTGAAAATACTGATAGTAGATGATCACAGGCTATTCGCTGACGCCTTGAGTATCACCCTGAAAAATGCGTATCCGGAAGCGGACATTACTACCTGTGAGCAACCGCGATGGTTGCTGGAAAACCGACAGCAGCTGCCGCAATTCAATCTGGTTATCCTGGACCAGGCCATGCCTGACCTCGATGGGCTCAGCCTGCTGGGTGTCGTGGGCCGGTTGATGACAGATGCCAAGGTGCTTGTCTGCTCCGGATCCGCAACAGAAGTGACGGTGCGTCGTGCCCTGCAGTTGAAGGTGAATGGGTTCGTGGACAAGAGCGAACCTGTGGAGAAAATCCTGCTTGCCATCAGGGAGGTGATGGCGGGTCGTAGTTATTACTCCGAGTCATTTCGGTTGATGGCAGGAAACGCGGCAGAGGAAACCCTGACACTGACCCGGCAGCAGTTGGCGATCCTGGCCATGTTGCAGGAAGGGCATGGTAACAAGGAAATTGCACGTCAGTTGTTCGTCAGCGTGAATACAATCAAGACACACCTGCGACTCCTGTATGAAAAGCTGGAGGTATCCAACCGTACGGCATGCATCGACAAGGCGAGAAACCTCGGGCTTATCTGATCCTTGCCAGCCGTTACTTCTCTCTCAGCATGTCTTCCAGTTTCTGGATCAACGTGTCTGCGGCCACCGGCTTGAACAGGACATGCCTCTCATTCGGTAAAGCCTGAATGAAACCGGGGTCGGTATTGCCGGTAATAATCAAGGTGGGTACCGATTGGCGAAACCTGGCGCTGATCGCTTCAATGACGGAACCTGCGTTGGTGTCAGGCCCGATCTGATCATCGGTGATGACCAGCGAAGGTGGGGCGTCACTGCTTTCAAGGCGCTGCAGGGCGGATTCCAGGGTGTGGTGTGCAGACACGGTAGCGCCAAGACTTGAGAGCAGCCCTCCAAGAGCTTCGGTGACACGCTCATCATCATCAATTAATAGTATCGTGAGACTTTCGAACCAGGAGTGATCGCTAATAACACTTCCGGTATCGTCGATCGCATGGGTTGCAGCAGCCGGTAACGTGAGGGTGAAGGTTGTTCCCCTGCCTGGTTCAGAGATCATGGCGACGGGAATGTCGCACAATGCACTGAGCCGGCTGACAATCGCCAGTCCCAGTCCCAGTCCGTTCTGAATGGAGCGGTGATCGTTGTCTATCTGCATGAATTCTTCGAATACCTCGGCCTGGTATGCCTCATCAATCCCGATCCCCGTATCCGTTATTTCCAGCAGCAATTCCTGCCCTGTAACCCGTGCGCTGAGGCTGATCTCGCCCTCCGGGGTGTACTTGAGTGCATTGCTGAGAAGATTGCGGACAATTCTCGCGAGCATGACCCCATCGCTGAAAACGTGTTGCCCGGAAAGATCATGGAGGCGAAGAGACAGCCCTTTGGCAAGGATCTGTGGGGAAATTTCGTCGATGATCGGCTGTAACGTATCCAGCAAGTTGATGATGCGTTTCTTCGGTGTCAGACGGTGTGACTGCAGCCGTGACAGCATCAGCAGATGGTTCAGTAGCTCATTACAGGAGGCAATGGCGGTGTCCAGTTTTGCCACAATATCAGGCTGGGGGGTGTCGCTATTTTTCAGCATGGCGGCATAGAGGGTGGCCGCTTGCAAAGGCTGGCGAAGATCATGGCTTGCTGCCGCAAGAAAGCGGGTTTTACTGCTGCTGGCCTTCGTGGCTTGTTCGCTGGCTTGTTCGGCTTCGATGCGCAGGGCGATGTTGCTTATCTGGGAACGATGCATGTACAGGCTGAAGCCGCTCATGGAGACAAGACTGACCACCGGGATAAGCTTGATGATGAGCGGAGCATCGGGGACGTAAATCAGAATAAAAAAAAGCCAGGATAGAAAAACCGGTGTAATAAAACTGATAAAGATATCCGGATATACGCCCATGGAAACGGACGGAATAGACGTGGCAACAGAAAGGATGACCAGACAGGTCAGAACCGTGACCGGGGTTACTCCCGGCAAGAACAGATACGGAAAAGAAGACCAGAGAGCGGCCCAGATAATCGCCATATAGAGGTTGAGGTGGTGCCACTTCCGGGTTTTTCCTGATTCGATGGCGCGATGTCGATTATAGAAACGAATAAGGAAAATGGACTGTAAACCGACCAAAAATAACAGTGCATACCAGGCGAGGAATGGGGGTTTCTGGATCATGTCAAGGAAGAAGAGAGGCAGGGATCCGGCAATAATGGAGGAAAGCGCCATGCGTGAGCCTACTTCTTCCATAAACAGATTGTGTCGCTCTTGAAGAATCCGCTGGCGGTTGTTCGGTGCCGAACAGGGCAAGGTATCAGGCATGGTCGTATTTTTTTTAAAAGGTGTGATTGCAGTCTAGCTCGATTAGTGCGGCTTGTAAGTGCTGCCATGGCGAATTCACCCGTCAGGGTGAAGAGCGGCGAGATTCCAGGGTGCTCTAATGGTCGCCTCTCTGGGATGCGTCATTAATCGGGGTAAGCGTAATGATCAACAAGCAACTGACTCAACTGGCTGCGGCTATCGGCGTGGCTTCTATGATGACTGCCTGTGGCGGCGGTTCCTCCAGTTCCGGCGGCACGACAGTTGCTGCCGGCGGCAAGGGATTTGTGGTTTTTCCCGCAGCCGAAAGTGCGGGTGCTGTCTTGGTGCGAAGCGCCACTCCGCGGGCGGCCCTGTTTGCCGAATATCTGTACAGAACTGACGGTACCCCTGCCGGGACCACAAAGATCGTTGATGGCAGCAATAACGGTTTTGAAGTTGGCCGCTTTGGCGGTGGTTACATGGCGGATCTGGACGGCAAGATCTACTATGCGGGCAAGGACAGCTCTGGCGATGTGGAGCTGTGGGTCACTGATGGCACTGGCGCCGGCACGGAACGTGTTGCTGATCTTTATACCGGTGGCAGTGGTCAGCCACACAATATGGTTCCTGTGGCTGACAAATTGTTTATGAATGCGGTAGTGGATGATGCCAGCGGTGTGGGGCGAGAGCTGGTGGTTTTCGATCCCGCTTCCGGGGCATTCGAGGCGTTGACCTCGACTATTGATGGTAACCCGACCAGTAGTAATGCGCCTGAGTCGCTGACACCGGTGGAAGACGGTCTGTTTTTTTATGACCAGGATGCTGGCGATGTGTACTTTACCGATGGCTCGGTGGCAGGGACACTGAAAATCGCGACCAGTAACGACAACATTACCAACCTGAATAGTCCGCTGTCGAAATATCCTGAACTCATTGGGGATGATGATTGGATTGGCTACAAGGGCAAGCTGCTGTTTACCGGGCGTTTCAACGCAACCGATGCGCAAACGCGTCTCTACGAAATGGATCAAGATGGCAATATCAAAGAGATTGCCTTTGAAAATAACGGCTACACGGTACAGCTCGATATCACCCAGAATGTAGTTACCAGCAACGGCAAGGTGTATTTCGTTGCGGATGCAGGAGCCAATAACCCGGATCTGCATATCTTCGAATATGATGGCAGTTCCGTCGTTAGACTGACCGGTAGCGAAGGCAGCCGTCCTTATAATGACAGTCTGGTAGGCACGTCACTGGGTGTGTTCATGTATGTGGAGATGGCCGGGCTGCCTCCGTACCTTCTGCGTGTGGATAACACTAATGGTCCAGCAGGTGTTACGGCCGCGCTGCGTGGAAGCGGAGATTATTCCTTCGCTGATGTGGGTTACATGGTGGAGGCAAACGGTACGGTATTCTTTAGTGCTTACACCGAAGATGCTGGTGGCAGTGATTTCGGTACCGAACTGTGGAAAACCGACGGCACCCAGCAGGGGACAGAACTGGTTAAGGATATCAATGACACCATGGCGGGCGCAGACTCGCAGCCTTTCCCGCTGACATTCATGTATCAGGTTCCGCCGACGGTGAATCAAGGCCTGGGAAGCAAATACCTGTTCGTGGCGAATAACGGCAGTGAAGGTTTTGAGCCCTGGGGGTCTGATGGATCCGAGGCGGGCACCCTGCTGCTGAAGGATATCAGTGCGGGCAGTGGGAGTAGTGTCATCGACTAATTCAGTTAACAGTGAACAGTTAACAGCGGCGCGATAGCGCGTCGTTGTTACTTCCAGGAAGGAGGCCGCGACCATGTTTTGGCGCGGCCTTTTTGCGTTTAAAAGACAAGGAAAAAGCAAAACAAATACTTGACAGGTTATGCCGGTCGCGCAGCCTTCACTGTTCACTGTTCACTGTTCACTGTTCACTGTTCACTGTTCACTGTTCACTGTTCACTGTTCACTGTTCACTGTTCACTGTTCACTG
>PAJO01000050.1 GCA_002706085.1 Alcanivoracaceae bacterium
AGCGGCAGTGATCACCGAAAGTGTCGCATCCTTCACCGACGTGTTGTCGTGTTCAACCCAGATTAGTGTCTTCATCATTTTGTCTCCACGGGGCTTTGAGGGTCAGGCGACCCCGAGTGCTTTCAGTTTGGCAACCAGTTCATCGACATCAGCGACTTTCACACCAGCGGCGCGCGTTGGCGGCTCGCTGACCTTGAGAGTCTTGATGCGAGGCTGCGTATCCACACCGAAATCGGCGGGTGTCTTGATCTCCAGCGGCTTCTTCTTGGCTTTCATGATGTTCGGCAGAGACGCGTAACGCGGCTCGTTCAGACGCAGGTCAGTGGTGACCACGGCCGGCAGGCTCAGCTCTACAGTCTGCAAACCACCGTCGATTTCACGGGTCACTTTCACTTTGCCATCAGCAACATTCACTTCAGAAGCGAAGGTACCCTGCGGCATACCGGTCAGCGCAGCCAGCATCTGGCCGGTCTGGTTGTTGTCGCCGTCGATGGCCTGCTTGCCCAGAATCACCAGCTCAGGCTTTTCTTCATCAACGATAGCTTTCAGCGCCTTGGCAATGCCCAGCGGCTGAACGTCTTCGTCAGTTTCTACCAGGATGGAGCGATCAGCGCCCAGTGCCATGGCAGTACGCAGCTGTTCCTGAGCGGTCTTGGGACCGATGGAAACGGCAACGATTTCAGAAACCACACCCTTCTCTTTCAGACGCACCGCTTCTTCTACAGCGATTTCACAGAAGGGGTTCATGGCCATTTTGACGTTTGCGAGATCAACACCAGAGTTGTCCGCCTTCACGCGAACCTTGACGTTGTAGTCAATGACTCGCTTGATGGGTACAAGAACCTTCATAGGATCCTCGGAATGTTCCATTGGGTGACTTGTAGAAGGAGGCGACATGACGCCGTTGCCGGGTCCACCCCCGCGAAAGAGCCGCTATCTTGAACGCTCGGCCACAGCAGGTCAATAGGCCGAAAATCTGTAAGCAGATGATTTTGCTGCAAATAGACCACACAAAGTGTCCACTTTTTGTGACTTTGCAGTCGCTCATCTTGTTGAAAATCAAGCATCTAGCAAGAGATAATCCAAACACCTGTTTGAAACTGACTCCGCCGGCAGGCAAAGCGCCTGCCTTTATATACAAGCCCTGACACACTTCGAAGGCGGCAGAGTCAACCCAGGCAGTGGTGCGGATTCCCCTATCTCTATATACTCCGCGCCACCCCAAGGCTGGCCGCAGGCAGCTACTGAGAAAGATTTTCTGTGACAAAGGTTTTCGATAACCGTTCCCAGAAAGCCTTTCTCAGTGGCTTCCGGGCCGAAACGCAATCCGATAGCGAGGAGACAGGCTGTGGAACGCGAATCTATGGAAGTCGACGTAGTCATCGTCGGCGCCGGTCCTTCCGGTCTGGCAACTGCCTGCCGTCTGGGCCAGATCGCCCAGGAAACCGGTCAGGAAATCAGTGTAGTCGTGGTAGAGAAAGGTTCCGAAGTCGGCGCCCATATTCTCTCCGGTGCGGTACTCGAGCCGCGCGCCCTGAATGAACTGTTCCCCAACTGGGAAGAGATGGGCGCCCCGGTGAACACCAAGGTTACCGGTGACGAGATCTACTACCTGACTGGCGCCGAAAAGGCCCAGAAAGTCCCGAACCTGTTCGTTCCGAAAACCATGCACAACGAAGGGAACTACATTATTTCCCTGGGTAACCTGTGCCGCTGGCTGGGTGAGCAGGCCGAAGGTCTTGGCATCGAGATCTTCCCGGGCTTTGCTGCCAACGAAATCCTCTACAACGAAGACGGTTCCGTTAAAGGCATCGCCACTGGCGATTTCGGTATCGGCCACGACGGCGAAAAGAAAGACAGCTACATGCCCGGTATGGAGCTGCACGCCAAATACACCATCTTCTCTGAAGGCTGCCGCGGCCAGCTGGGCAAAGAGCTGCAGGAAAAATACAACCTGCGTGAAGGCGCCGACCCGCAGCACTACGGTATCGGCATCAAGGAACTGTGGGACATCGACCCGGCCAAACACCAGGAAGGTCTGGTAGTGCACACCGCAGGCTGGCCGCTCAGCGAGTCCGGCTCTCCGGGTGGTGCATTCCTGTACCACATCGAAAACAACCAGGTGGCCCTGGGTCTGATCACCGATCTGGCCTACTCCAACCCGCACGTCTCTCCGTTTGACGAGATGCAGCGCTGGAAGACCAACCCGGAAATCAAAAAGCATCTGGAAGGCGGCAAGCGCGTTTCCTACGGTGCCCGCGCCATTGCCAAAGGTGGCCTGCAGTCTCTGCCGAAGATGACCTTCCCGGGTGGTCTGCTGGTGGGCTGTAACGCCGGCACCCTGAACTTCGCCAAGATCAAGGGCACCCATACGGCCATGAAATCCGGCATGATTGCCGCCGAGATCCTGGCAGAAGCCCTGAAAGGTGGCCGTGGCAGCGACGAGCTGACCGAGTACAAGGCAGCCTTCGAAGGCAGCTGGGTGTACGAAGAGCTGCACGCGCAGCGTAACTTCGGCCCGGCACAGCACAAGTTCGGCAACTTCATCGGCTCCGCTTTTGCGTTCGTGGACATCAACCTGTTCAACGGCAAGCTGCCGATCACCATGCATGACACCACCCCGGATCATGCCACCCTGAAGCCAGCCGATCAGAGCAAGAAGATCGACTATCCGAAGCCGGACGGCAAGATCACCTTCGCCAAGCTGGACAGTGTTTTCCTGTCCAACACCAACCACGAAGAAGATCAGCCGTGCCACCTGACGCTGAAAGACCCGAGCGTTCCCCTGCAGGTCAACCTGCCCAAGTGGGACGAGCCGGCGCAGCGTTACTGCCCGGCAGGCGTGTACGAAGTGGTCGAGGACGAGAACACTGGCGACAAGCGTTTCCAGATCAACGCCCAGAACTGCGTACACTGCAAGACCTGTGACATCAAGGATCCGACCCAGAACATCAACTGGGTCGCTCCGGAAGGTACCGGCGGCCCGAATTACCCGAACATGTAATTCAGCCCACGGTTACCGTGTCACGGAAAAGGCGCTCTTCGGAGCGCCTTTTTTATGGTTCATCGCGGATTGGAGGGAAAAGCCCAATCGCCCCTCTCGCCTCTCCGTAGGAGCGTCGCTCGCGGCGCGATCCCTCATCAAAAAAGGTTCTCCAGATTAGTCGGAGTACAGGCAGGTCAAACGTCTGAAGCCGGGCGTCTGACGCGAAAGGACAGCCCCTCTATTTCATGCCAGCCCGACACACTTGCCGATACCCCCGTCAGGCCACCCTCCCGGTGCCAGAAGGCCCTGCTTTCCAGCCCGCCAGAAAACAAATATTTGCTGACTGTCTAGTTTCGACAGAACCGGCAAGTTCACAGCATCTTGTCCGCCAGTTACGCAATTTTTGTGACATTTGGTCAAGTTTTACTGGCAAAAACGCCGGGTGGATACATATGATTTCTTTTGTCTCATTGTGGAGTGGCGCTGTGCTCGCTAGCATAAATGAAACGAGCGTATGACTGGCCCTTTGCCAGCCTTCGAGGAATCTGACTATGAACGCACAAGCCACTGCTATCGACAAGAAAACCCGGCTTGAACATCACTGGCCGGAACCCCTGACCGCCAAACAACTGGATGCCAAGTACCCGGGTATCCTGGACAGCACCGTTTTCCTGTCAGCAGGTGCCAATATCATCATGCAGCTGTCCCTGCCTGCGGTGGGCCATGGCGTGGCCGAGAGCCGTGTGACCAGTGGTTCTGTTCTGCACAACCCTTTGAAGCGGACCCGCACCACCTTTACCTATCTGGCCGTGGCCATGATGGGCACCGATGAAGAGAAACTGGCTTACCGCAAGGCCGTGAACGGCGCACATAAATATGTGCATTCCACCGACGAGTCTCCGGTGAAATACAACGCCTTTGATCCCGAGCTTCAGCTGTGGGTTGCTGCGTGCCTGTATTGGGGCTTTGTGGACACCTATCAAAAGGTTCACCGCCCGCTGACCCGCGCCGAGCAGGAAGAGTTTTATCAACTTGCTCATCCGCTGGGTACCACCCTGCAGGTGCGCCAGGAAATGTGGCCGAAAGACCTGGATGCGTTTGAAGAGTATTGGCAAAACGGCCTGGACAACCTTCACATCGATGAGCGGGTTCACGAATTCCTGATGATTATCGTGGACCTCAAGTTCCTGAGCCCAATCACCCAGAAACTGTTTGGGAAATTCAACCGTTTCGTCACCAGCGGTTTCCTGCCGCCGGAAATCCGCGAAGCGATGAACCTGGAATGGAATGCCGACAAGCAACGCAAGTTCGACAAGACCGTGCGTTTCTTCGGCAAGACCATGAAGTTCCTGCCGCGCCCGGTTCGCCAGGCCGCTTACCTGCTGCCACTGCGTGATTTCCGCAAGCGTATGGCCAGCGGCAAGCCAATGATCTAAGCGTCAATCTGTTCGACTTCGTTTGACGTTAGCGCCCGGCATTCGCCGGGCGCTAACGTTTCATCCAGCACCACCGATCCCACCGCCTCGCGGTGAAGTGTCATCACCCGATTGCCCGTTTGAGCAAACATGCGACGTATCTGGTGATAGCGACCCTCTTGCAAAAAGACCCGTGCCTCCTGTTCCGCCAGGATCTCCAGTCGCGCAGGCCGCGTAACCAGCCCTTCAAATTCAAAATGCATACCGGCCGAAAACGCGGCCACATCCTCAGGCCGCAATGGACGCTCTACTGTCACCCGGTAGCGCTTCCAGACCCCGGAGTCAGGCAAGCTCAAACGCCGTGACCATTCGCCATCATTGGTGAGCAGTACCAGGCCTGTGCTGTTAAAGTCCAACCGTCCTGCCAGATGCAAGCCCTCTCTCGCCGCTTCCGGCAACAGATCCAGCACCGTAGGATGTGTCGCATCGGTTGTCGCACTGACCACCCCCGCAGGTTTGTTCAGCATCAGATAGCGACGGGTTCCGTCGCCGAGAAGCTGGCCATCACATTCCACCCGGTCGAAGGGACCAATACGACGCTGACGGTCCCGCGCCACAGCCCCGTTCACGCGCACACGCCCCGCCGCCAACAACGGACGCAAGGCACTGCGACTCACCTGTAGCTGTTGACTGAGAAATCGATCGAGTCGGAAGTATCGGGTTGGCATGGCTCTAGTGTAATTCAAGTTCCGCAACGGCCGATAATCGGCATAGCCAGGGGCTATGAAGCCGGTTCAAAATGCCTATTGTTAAAAAGGAACCATAACCGTTCTCATTGCGCTCACAATTCTTACAACTTTTGCTGTCACCCTCAGGAATCTGTCCATGTCCCATGCCCCGTTCCGACTCACCGCCCTCGCTGTTGCCTGCATGGCCAGCGCGGCGTCTCTTGCCGACACAGACAATGCCCATGTCCTCGAAACCGTTGAGGTACAAAGCAGCGCGGATGCGTCGAAGGAAGGGCTCAGCGAAGCCTTCGCAGGCGGCCAGGTGGCCGAGGGAGGCTCCCTGGGCATTCTGGGGAAACAGGACAGCATGGCAACCCCCTACAGCTTCACCAACTACACCGAACTGTTGATTGAAGACCAGCAAGCCGAAAGCGTGGCGGACATTCTCATGAATGATCCGGCCGTCAGGGTCGCCCGCGGTTTCGGTAACTTTCAGCAGCTCTATCTGGTACGTGGCCTGCCGGTCTACTCCGATGACATGAGTTACAACGGCCTGTATGGCCTGCTGCCCCGTCAGTACCTCGCGTCCGAGTTTATCCAGCGTGTTCAGGTATTCCGTGGCGCCAATGCCTTTCTCAACGGCGCCGCCCCTGGCGGCAGTGGCCTGGGTGGCGCCGTCAATGTATTGCCCAAGCGTGCTCCGAACTATGACGTCAATCAGTTTACGCTGGGGGTACAGTCTGGCGGGCAAGCCTATGGCGCCGTCGACCTGGCCCGCCGCAGTGAAGATGGTCGTGCCGGCATCCGGTTGAACGCCGCCCGTCGTGATGGCGACACTGCGGTGGATGGCGAGAACCAGAAGATCTCCATGTCCCACATTGGCGTAGACTTCCGTGAAGAGAACCTGCGTATTTCCGCTGACCTGGGCTTCCAGAAATTCAGCATGGATGCCTCCATGCCCAGCATCACTTTCGCGTCCGGCGTACCCATCCAGAAAACACCGGATGCCGATAAAACCGTCGCACAACCCTGGACCTACTCCAATTCCGAAGACCTTTTCGGGACGGTCCGGGCTGAGTATGACTTTGCTGACAACGTTACGACCTGGGTTGCACTGGGTGGCCGCGAAGGCAAGGAAGACGCCATCTTTGCCAACCCCACAGTGATCAACACTGCAGGAGACTACACCGCCAACCGCTTTGACAACGTCCGCGAAGACACCGTCATCACCGGCGAAGCCGGGGTTCGCTGGAGCCAGCTCACCACAGGCCCGGTTACTCACAGTCTGAGTCTCTCCACCGCGAGCTACGAGCTGGAATCCAAGAACGCGTATCTCTTCGGCTCAGGTGTCACCGGTAACATTTATGGCCCCACCGAAATGGCCATTCCACCTGCACCCTTCGCTGGGGGCAACATGGATGATCCCGGCACCACCATTCGTACCGAATTACGCAGTGTCGCCTTTGCCGATCAGCTGAGCATGCTCAACGACAGCCTGCTGGTAACGCTTGGTGGCCGCTATCAGGAAATCGAAGACACCAGCTACGATTACAACACCGGCAATCGCAGCAACAAGTACGAAGATAATGCGGTCACCCCATCCGTTGGCCTGCTCTACCGATTGACCGAGTCCGTGTCCCTGTACAGCAATTACATTGAAGGTCTTGTGGCTGGAGGCAATGCCCCCGCTGACAACAATGGGCCCGTGGCCAATGCGGGTGAAACCATTGCCCCCTTTAAAACCGAACAAGCCGAGATCGGCATGAAGTTTGACGCTGGTAACCTCGGCGGCAGTGTCTCTTTGTTCCAGAGCGAGAAGCCCATCACCGGTTTCGACAGCAACAACAAGTTTGAAATCGTCGACGACCAGACCAACAGAGGCCTGGAACTGATGGCCTACGGCAAGCCGCTTGACAGCCTGACGGTGCTGGGCGGTGTCAGCCTGCTCGATACCGATGTCGACGGCGAAAAAGCCATTGGCTCCCCGGACACCCAGGCCAATCTGAACGTGGACTGGGCCGTCCCCGGCACGGAAGGCCTGTCCCTGGATGGACGCATCATCTATACCAGCTCCCAGTACGTCGATGCCGCCAACACCGCCAAGATTCCCGACTGGACCCGCCTTGATCTGGGTGCCCGTTACCTGGTTCCCATCGGTGAAACGAAAATGCTCACCCTGCGCGCCCGGGTCGAGAACGTGGCGGATACCGATTACTGGGCCTCTGCGGGTGGCTACCCGGGCTCCAGTTATCTGACCGTCGGTGCGCCGCGTACTGTTATGCTCTCCGGCACCTACGAATTCTGAAACAACGGATACGTCCCGGCACCGCCGGGACCAGCCAGCCTATATGAAAGCCAGCACACTCCGTGGCTGGTCCTGGTGGCACACCTGGACCAGTCTGATCAGTACCCTGTTCCTGTTGATGCTGTGCATTACCGGGTTGCCACTGATCTTTCATGATGAACTGGACAGCGTTCTGCACAGCGACACCTGGCAACCGGCCAATCCCGGTGGTGAGTGGTTGAGTCTGGACCAGATCCTCGATCACGCTGCGGCCAACCGGCCCGGTGACGTTCCGCTTTACATGAGCTTTGATGTGGACCGCCCGGTGATCAATGTGACCACCGGACCGGCACCGGACTCTCCTGGCAGCGACATGCTGATGAGCTCCTTCGATCGCACCAGCGGCGAGTTGGTGCCCTACCACGAGGGGTTCGACATCATGCACTTCCTGCTGCAGCTGCATACGGACATGTTCCTCGGCTTGCCCGGCATGCTGTTCCTTGGCGCCATGGGCGTGCTGATGATCATCGCCATCGTTTCCGGTGTGGTGCTCTATGCGCCATTCATGCGCAAGCTGGATTTCGGCACCCTGCGAACGCAGCGGTCCCGCCGCATCAAGTGGCTGGATTACCACAACCTGCTGGGTATCGTCAGCGTGGCCTGGCTCACCGTGGTAGGACTGACCGGAGTGATCAACACCCTGGCCGATCCCATCACCGCCACCTGGCGCAGCCAGGCACTGGCCGATCTCACCGCCGGTTATCAGGATGCGAGCGTTCCCACGCCCGCGGAGATGGCCTCCCTGGACGCCGCCGTTGAGCAGGCCGTTGCCGCAGCCCCGGACATGACCCTGCAGTTCGTAGCGTTCCCCGGGGGCTCCTGGTCCACCGACTTTCACTATGCCATCTTCCTTCATGGCAACACGCCGCTGACCTCACACATCATCACTCCAGTGCTGGTGGACGCACGCACCGGTGAGTTTGCCGACATGCGGGAAATGCCCTGGTACAACAAGGCACTGTCCTTGTCCGGCCCGTTACATTTTGGGGATTACGGCGGGCTGCCGCTGAAAATCATCTGGTTTGTACTGGACCTGTTCACCATTGTGGTACTGGTAAGCGGCCTGTATCTCTGGTGGGTGCGCCGCGGCAATGCTGCACCGGGAGGCGCATGATGAAGCGTATCTTTGCCCTGCCATTACTGATCGCCATCACCAGCACGGTGGGGCTGCTGTCCGCCTTGCTGGGTGACGGGGTGTATGACTGGGTCTCCTGGTTAGGCCTTGGCGTGCCGGTCATTGCCGCCCTGTATGCCTACGCCAAACGTGACTGAAGACGTTATGCTCGCATGATGCCTGTAGCTCACCTGCACGCAGGCAGGCGATGCGAGTCAAAAACGTACGGTCACCGCAGAGATGAAGGCATCACGGCTGCCGATAAACCCGTCGTACTCCAGCATGACCGATAAGCGGGGCGTCACATCCCAGTTAGCACCTGCCACCAGATTCCAGCGGTCAGCATTGCCCTGGTCTACTTTGTAATCCAGTACCTGATCCGTTCCCGGAATTGCCAAACTACCGGTGATCACGGTACGGACATCCAGATAGTTACCACCGGCAAACACGGTCATCCGCCCTGCCCGATTCAGCGCAAACCCGCGCCCCACTCTCGGGCTGATGGTCAAGGCTCTGCCATCAAGCACCGCCTTGTCGGAATCCGTCCAGGTTACATTGAACGGCACCAGCAGGAACCAGTCGCGCCAGCCTGACGCCACCACGCCGCCCACACCATAGTTCTTCGGACTGAGATCCGCCGTCACCGGGAAGCGTACTTGCTTGTTCTCGAACAGGTAACAGACCGCTGGCCGAATCACGCCTGTGCAATCCTTTCCGATCTGGCCAAGCATGGCATTGCCATCAATGGCGATGTCCAGATCCAGGTCGCCGTTTACCTGCCCAACCGTACCGTACAGATTCAGAAACGGCAGCACCCAGGCATCGAGCTTCAATTGTTCGGTAATCAGATCACTGTCCGCGCCAAAGAAGACAAAGTCATAGGGACGTGTGCCATTCCCATTGAATCCCACCTCCAGGTGGTCAATACGCATCTCCTGACTCACATCGGCACGAACGACACCAATGCCCCAGGGCATTGGCAGATTGAATCCACGCTCGACCGCCCGCTTGCCAAGAAAGGGCAGCGTGTGGGCCCAGTAGCGCGGCGCATCCCCATCAGGGCGATGGGCTGAATTACGGCTGGGGAAGTTATAACGGGACAATGCAGTGTTACTGAGACGGTGATTCACCTTCACCTGGCTGACTTTCATCCCGGCCCCGGCAGACACACCCGAGTCGCTGGACACATACAGGGCCACGTCATCATTGCGGTAACGCAACATGCCACTTTCACCGCCCACATTAGACGACGCATTGGGCTCGACCAGCCACTTGCCATGATGCAGCTGATCAATCAATTCAGGGGCATGAATGACGGCCAGAAAGCGCCCACCTTTAGCGCCAAGACCAAAGCCCATCCGAAGAGAATGGACATCAAGATACAGGCGCGACTGGTCACGGTTATCATGCAATACCGCAACTGCGTTACTGCCGCCCAGTGGACCGAGCAAGAGTACATCGGTGGTGCCGACCAGATAGCCCGCGGCCTCCTCTATTTCCTGATCCAGCGCGGGGACTTCCTGTACAAACCGACTGAGTGCGTCCCCGGTTTTCCAGTCGACCTGCGCACGCACCTGATCCAACTCATTGGCTGGCAGGCTGGAACACCCCCCCAGCACCATAAGCGACATCAACAGCCACCCGAAAAACAACCCCGTAACCCTTGGCATACCACCGCATTCCCATTGCTTTTTGCCATGGTGGCCGGAATGGGGGCGGCTGTCACCCCATCAGGAGTGCGTCCACGGCCCGGGCGGCACTCTGGCATGCCCCTTCCATCGTGGTCGTCCATTCCGTGTTGGTCCAGTCACCGGCAATGGCCAGCCCCGCCACCGACGTTTTCTGATCCGGGCGAACCCCTGCCGTTCCCGGGCGTTGGGCAAAGGTGGAATTGGGCATGCGCACAATATGACTGTGAATCACCTGGGCATCTCTGGCCTTCGGATAATAACGACGCAACATATCCATCTGGATAGCGATGATCTCGTCGTTGGACTTCTTGATCAGCTCGTAGGAGGCCGACACCGTCGTCGAAAAGAACCAGTGACCTGCAGGCTCCCGCCCATGCATCCGTTGACGATCCCAAACCTGTTCGAGGACCCCCTCTCCGTCGTAAAGAATTTCGCCCCAGTCTTCCATGCCGATATCGCGATCCAGGTATAAATTAACGCTGACAATGGGTACCGGGGTCAGCGCCTTCACTGCCCGCTCAATTTTTTCGTGCTCTGGCATTTGTTCCAACAAATCCTTCACCTGCCACACCGGCACCGCACAGATCACCGCATCCGCCTCCAGCTCCTCTCCATCACGCAGCGTGACGCCTTTCACCACACCCTCAACGATATCAATACTCTTCACCGGAGAGCGGGTACGCACCGACACATTATTCAGGCGGAAGAAGGCTTCGGCGCTGCGCACGAACAGGGTATCCAGATCCACCGTCGGGTAACCGATAGACACCGGGGTACGCATCTTCACGCCCTTGCGCATCCCTGTCACCAACAAGTCCGCAGGCACCTTGGCCGATGAGATGTCCGGCTTGTCGCCAGTCAAACCAATCACGATACCGTCCCACATGGCGCGGCGGGCAGACAAAGGCAGTCCCACGCGGTCGAACCATTGCGCAGCGGTAATCTGATCAAGGTCGGCGGGTTGCTTTAGTGCTTCTCCAAAAATTCGTGCCTGGGCACGGGCCGTGCGCAGTTTGTCGAGCCCCTTGACGCCAGGCAAGTCGCCAACCATGGCCCGCAGCCCATTCAGGCCCCAAAATGCAGTTCGGCGGGTTTTCCCCCCTGGCATACGAGCCGTCATGTGACCGGGAAATTCAACGTGGTGTCGGGTCCCGACGCTGTCCAGATAGCGGAACAGATTCTCGTAACCACTGGCAAACACATGCTGCCCATTGTCAGGGACGTCGTTCACCTCTTTCTGTGGAATCGCGATCGTTCGCCCACCCAGGGCCCCGCGCCGCTCCAGTAGCGTCACCTCATATCCGGCTTCCGCCATCCACACTGCCGATGCCAACCCAGACAGGCCACCGCCTACCACAATGCATCTCATTCTCGTTTCTCCTATCCCTGAGTAACTCGCGAGATTAGCAAGGGAAAGGCCCGCCGGGGACACACAAAATCGAGGAAGATGAACACCCTTAACCGCGGAGCGGAAGGCATCAGAAGAGGATCTCCATGATACGGCGCATCAGGGTATAGGGCAGCAGGCGGGCCGAGAGCGTCGCGAGCCAGTTGATCAGCCCGGGGACAACTTCACGCCGCCCGCGGTGCAACCCCTTTAGCGCTGACCAGGCCACCGCTTCACTCTTGCCGGTGAGCAGCTTCGCGAGCAGGTTCCGCTGGTGACCTGCCACGTCAAAAAACTCGGTTTCGGTGGCGCCGGGTGACACAACCGTGACCCGTACCCCTGCCGGCCGCAGCTCTCCGTTCAGGGCATAACCCAGCGCCCGCACATAGTGTTTGCAGGCGCTGTAACCGGCATAGCCCGGAATCGCCATGTGTCCGGCCACTGACGCCACCAGCAGCACATAGCCTTCGCCCCGGGCCTGCATTCGGGTGGAAAAATGGTGAGTGAGGTGCGTCAGGGCGGTCATGTCTACGTCCATCATGCCCTGCAAATCGCCCCACGGCATCGCCACAAACGGCTCCTGCAGCCCAAGCCCGGCATTGTTGATGAGGATGTCCACTTTCACCCCGCGCCCATCCAGCGCATCCAGCATGGCCTGCCGTGACACCGGGTCCATCAGGTCACAGGCAACACCAGCACATCCACCGAAAATTCCGCCAATAGCGTATCCCGCAGGGATACAAGACGGTCCTCCCGGCGGGCAGTGAGCACCAGGTGCGCTCCTGCAGCGGCCAGCAACCGGGCGTAATCCTTCCCCATGCCGGAAGAGGCCCCGGTAATCAACGCAGTCTTGCCAGAAAAACGCTTCATCTCCAACTTCCCTTGTCACGCCAACCGTCAATGTCGCTGCAGGTATCACTGCAAGCATCGGCAAATTGCCAACAAGGAGGTGATGATTCAACCAAACCGGGAAACACCGGGTGACCAAAAATCGATGGAAGCGACCAAAGTGGTCCCGGTCAGAAACGATCACCCAGGGGAACACTGTCTTCGCTGGAGAAAAAACCGCAAAAAAAGCTGAATTCGCACGGACAAAAACGATCAAGCCCGGTAAATACCGGCTTCAGCGCCCCTCAGGAGAGACAAGACAGGAAAGATCAGAAAGTGGCCAAAAACATACCCTGCGAACAGCGTGGATCACACCATCGATATGATCTGTAGTAATTGAGACTTGATCTGCCGACGTTCGCACAATTCACTTACCTGCTTCCAGAATAGGGAGCCCGGCTTCGGTCGGAATGTAGATCCTTTCTCCCTTGCCATCCTGAAGCCCCTTGATCCAGATATAGCGAAGGTACTCTTCGTTGTTTTTAAGTGACGCGCCTATAATTCGGTTCGCCTCGGCAGCGGCCTTCGCGCGTTCGATGTCCGCAGCCCCCTCCGCCTTTGCACGAGCGATTTGAGCTTTTCCCTCAGCCTCCGCTAACGTAATGCGTGCCTTGGCCTGCATCAGGGCGGCCTGCTCACGGGCCTTCGCCTCCTCTATGAGGATTTGCTTGGACCATTGCGCTTCCTTTAATGCCGCACGCCCATTCAGCTCCTGGCGATAAACGTTATATTTCGGCCAAATCCAGAACGCGAGAACCAACAACAAGACAACCGCCAACACCAACGTTATCAGGCTCCCCATGGCCAGAGCCTGTCGATTCTGATACATATCCCCCCCAATCGTTTATTTTATTCCTGATGAAATGAAGGCCGTAAGGCCAGCACCACAAAGCTGACGGCCACGGCGAGGATTTCCAGGGCCAGATACAGATACATAAAGCCATTGGCAGATCCATCCACGATCAGGCCATAGCACCGCCCCACCGCCATGCCGCCAAGCACCAGTATCACAGCCCATACTCCCGCGCGCACCGTTGTCGGCTGGGCCCCCAGTTTGAATAACAGGCCGGCAAGGCCCAGCGACAAGCCCCCATAGGTGGCCCGTACATCAATCATGGCCGAAGGCATGATGGGCACCTCCCCCAGCTGTCGCAGCAGAAAGGTCTCCGGCCAGAACAGAAACACCGTCCCGTAGGCCAGAAACACCACCGCGACTGCCCGTACCAGTATTGCTTGCATGCGCAGCCTCCCTGTTCTGAATTAGTGATCGGTAGAATCAGGCGAGTGTTCGTCTGCTGAGAACAGTGCAAACAAGGCTTCACCAGTGAGATTGCGGGTCTGTTCAGCAAAGGAATAGAACGGGGGTTTGCGGTCAATAAAGACCTGCTCTGTCAGTTGCCAGTTTTCGCATTCCTGAAACAGCCCCACGGGGATCGCGGTGTGCCCACCTTCACGGAGCCGGTAAAAAAGGTGCGTGCCACACTCCCGGCAAAATCCTCGCTCGGCCCAGTCCGAAGAACCGAACACGGCCACTTTTTCCTCACCAAACCACTGCACGCTTTCTTCACACTCTACGGCCAGCAACGGCCCCCCTCCCCACTGCCTGCACATATCACAGTGACAGGCGCCTACATGCAGGGATTTTGGGGTGGCTGTCAGGGAAACTTCACCGCAAAGGCAGCGGCCTGACATCGGGTTTACATTGGGCATGTCGCACTCCATCCGTGGTGATACTCCCTCGATGCTCTACACTTTACTCCCTCAACTGCGCCCTGTGCAGTCTTGATGTAGCATCGCCCGGAGCCAGACCAGAGGTTGAAAGGGCACGCCACCTGAAAGCGATCTACAGCAGGGATCGCAGGGTCAGATAAGCCAGCGCCAACAGTACACCGAGGCCCTGAAAAATCACCACCATGACGGCCGCCGGCTGTGTCCACTCAACATGATTCAGGGCCAGCACGACCAGTCCGACAGCGATACACGCCCAGCCCGCCAACGAGGCACCGATGAACAGCAGCAGCAGGCCAAGAAACGCATCCAGCATCGCCACCATGATGACCGGCCAACGTGCCATCAGCGTTTGTCCACCGCCTCGATATCTGGCAGCGGCCAGCGTTGCTCAAAGTACCCTTCCAGCGGCGCATAGAGCCGGAAATACACAAACCATGAACGCCCAGGCACGGTAGGGATCCAGTTGTTTTCAAACCCTTTCGGTGCTTGAGGCGCAAAGTAGATATCCACCGAGCCATCATCATTGGTCACCAGATCCTGCCGGGACGAGCGATCCGCAATCTTCTGGTCGTTCTGGATGATGCCGCGCGTCCCGGTATCGTATACCGTCACCGACCAGAACTGCTTTGCGGGCGGATCAGCAGGTACGCGCAAACGATAGGTTTTACTGCCATCAAAGGCATGCCCCTGCGCATCCCGATAGGTAGACAGATAGGCCTGCCCCACCCCCGGGGTTTTCGTCACCATCCCCTTGGAAAGCGCCACGGCTTCATAGAAATACGCAGCCCGTTCGTCAAGCTGGCTATAGTCCTCAAGGTCCTGCTCAGGGTCCGCCATGATCAGGTAGTCCCAGTGCGCATCGTCACGATAGCGAGCGCCGCTGAAACGCTTGTCAAAGGAGTTGGCCTTGGCCATCAGCTCGCCCACCTGAGCCCCTTGCTGCAACAACTGCCGCTGGCGCTCATTTGGGGAGAAGGGTTTTCCACGCTCAATGCCCAATGGCCGTAGCATGGCGACAAAGAAGCGGTCACGGCCATCCACTGGCTCGCGATCAATCACGGCAGCCAGCTGCTCCCAGAAAGCCATCCCCTGGGGCAAGGTTGCCATCTGGGGCTGCGTAGGGACGATATGCTGTGTCGGGGAAGGGTTCGCCCGCTCCGTCCAGGGGTAAGTGCGTAATGCTTTTTCCATGGCGGCGACCTTGTCCGGATCGGTGTCCAGCGCCCGGTAGAAGAACCCGACCCCGTAGGTGGGCGTACGCACCACCCTGACATCCGCAGGCAATGCCTTTGGCGGCTCCTGAGCCGGCCCGACCATCAGATACTGTCCGCCCTGCCCCTTGTCGGGCCCGGTAACACCAAAATCGGTTAACGGACGCTGCCAGAAATCCATGGCAGACCCGACAATGGCCCCGGCGGGGACTTCCAGCACCATGGGGCCCGACTCAGCCAGGTCCATGAAACCGATGATGTAGGGCGTAGTGACATTGGCCGTCAGGAAACGGCTCTCACCCTGGTAGCCCTTGTAGATCACAACATCACCGTTTTTCGCGCCAAGTTGCTCTCGCTGCTCGCGTAGCACGTATTCAAAGCCAACCGTAGGCAGTGCCCACAAATAGGCCTGACTGGCGCGCTGAAAGTCCATCGTATCGAACAACGCCTGGGCACTCTCCTGCGTCGGCACACCCAGCTCCAGTTCAATTTTGCCGATACGGGTATCCACTTGTTCCGTATCCGGCGTATCCGTTGCTGTCTGAGCCGTATCGCCCGGGCTCGTTTGTGGCTGCAACCGGGCGGGGTCATCGTCGCGAGAATCCGAACTATCGGAACAGGCAACTAGCATCATTAACAGAGCGGGAAACAACCATCCTTAGTTCATTGCATCAGTCTTGGTCAGTGCGTAAAAGCGAGCGCGACAGCAGCCGCGCAAACTGCCTATCAAAGCTGTCGATCGAATGCCTTTACTCCGTCAGGAGTCAGCCCCCCCCGAAAGAAGTCTTGCGCCAGCAAGTCTCTGGCAGAGGCATTATGCACGTTGCCGGTAACGCAATAGTGACCGAATTGCCCATGATAGGTATTGGCAAAAAAATACTGCCAAAGACGTAACAGGAAAACTGTCGACATTGACCGGTTATACCCCGGACAGAGACACTCATCACACAGGATAGCCATCTGAAGGAATTACCGATGTGAATTGCCATTGTCGTGCTGGCCCTGCTCTGCGTGGGCCTTGTCGTCATGACGCAACTTGGAAGAGAGGCCGGGACAAGCGTTGCCACACAGCCGAATGCAGAGGCAGCACCAAACCGCCCGCAAGTAACAGAGCCTGCAGGGAGCGCGAAAAAAAGGAAGAACCCAAAAGCTTTGTGGAACAGATCCAGAGTCTAGAGAACCACAGCAAGCCCACAGACTCACAATAAAGCCGCTCAAGCGTCAGGGCATCTCCTGACGTTTTTGCGCCACCAGCCAGGTGTGCAGCTCGGGATACTGGTCATACTCAAGATGGCGGCAAACGCAGCCGAGCCGCGCCAGCAAGGCCAGATACCCCTCAATGCCCAATGAGGCGTAGTACATTTCTGGCCCCATGAAATCATCACGATGATCACCCGGCGCATCGGTTCCACCAAAGGAAAAGATCAACACCCCACCGGGGGTCAGGCTCTCCACCAGACGCGTCAGCATGTTTTCCTGCTCACTCAAGGGCACATGCCACACACTGTCCCAGGCCGTGATGAAGGTATATTGACCCGGGCTACGCCAGTGGCAAACGTCCTGATGATGGAACGTTACCTGGGGATGACGCTCCCGGGCCAAGGCCAGCATTTTGCCGGAGACATCCAGCCCTTCCGGTTGAAAACCTTCTTCAAGCAGCAAATCAATAAACCGGCCTGTGCAACCGCAGCCCACATCAAGCGCACGCCCCTGTTGAGTGACAAATTGCAGCGCCCGGCGATGCGCCACCATACCATTATCACGATTGAACCTGTCACTTTCCCAGAGGTGGGTAATAGTGTCGTATTTCTTGCCGGTCTCAACGGGGTTCATGGCGTCACTGTCTCGTATCCATGATATCAACCTAGTCAAATTTAACTCTCAACAAGAGGGGGGACTCAATACACATCCAATATTACAGTAAGAATCGAGCTAATCTACTTTAGCTTGCTCTACTAAATGCACTGGTATTTCACTGAAACGCGCGTCCTATTGCACTCCCCATTTGGTTTTAGCTCAACGCATTGCGACATGGATGTCCCAAAAGATCTACTTCCCTTATAGCCCCACTCTATGCATGCATCGTAAGCAACGCGATCTCTCTCTTCTTGGCTAACCTGCGGTATTTCGTACCATTTATACTCATATGCAGTAACAACCACAGCATTAGATTTGCTAGCATCAAGCAAAAACCAATTCTTAGGAGCAGAAACGCAACCCAATAAACCCACAAAAAAAACAACCGATATTAAAATCCTCATTTCCCTTTCCCTTGCAAATAATCATGAGTAATTTTTGTTATTCCTTTAATAAGAGATTCCGCATTTAGGACGTCATCATACGGAAGTTCTGCGGTAACAAATCTATGAAAGCATTCCAAACACTCACGATGCCGAAGAAAAACCTGTACACCATTGAAATATTTCCTCCCCGGTCGACGCCCATAATATTGAGACTCACCAAAAGCAATACTTTCACACAAAGTATTCTTACCGCAAACAGGACAAAAAACCTTTGTACCGCTCATATCAACCCCCAAACGGAAAACCTCGTTATTCTTACATAAAACGGGAATTCAATACCTGAGAAATCTAAACAGCAATAGCTATTTTAATAACACTCCCTTCCTTTCTTTAAATCATTAAGGAGGAACTATCTTTTCTTCCAATCCAGACTATAAAGGTCATCCCTGCGATCGCGCAGATTGGTGACCGACCCTTCCCGGTGCAGCAGTTTCAACTTCTCCAGGTCCACATCCGCAAACATCAGCATTTCAGTATTGGGTACCGACTCACTGATGATGGCATCGTGGGGAAAATAGAAATCGCTGGGGGAAAATACCGACGACTGGGCGTACTGGATATCCACCGCATCCACCCTGGGCAGGTTGCCCACCGAACCAGCGATGGCCACGTAACATTCGTTTTCGATGGCGCGAGCCTGGGCACAATGACGCACCCGCAGATAACCATTCTTGGTGTCAGTCCAGAACGGGACGAACAGGATATCCATCTTTTCTTCGGCCAGCAGACGGCCCAGCTCCGGAAACTCCACGTCGTAACAGATCAGAATACCGACGCGACCGGCATCGGTATCGAACACCTGTACCTTGTTGCCGCCCTGGATCACCCAGTCCCGACGCTCATGGGGCGTGATGTGGATCTTGTACTGGGACTCCACCGACCCGTCACGGCGCATCAGATAAGCGACGTTATAGACCTTTTCATCTTCGATCACCGGCATGGAACCACCGACGATATTGATGTTGTAACTCACGGCCATATCCGCCAGCGCATCACGCACCTCATTGGTAAAGCTGGCCAGGAAACGCACCGCTTCCACCGAGTTCAACTCCGGACGCAGGCCCATGAGTGGCGCACTGAAAAATTCCGGTAGCACGGCAAAATCCGCGCGGTAATCCGATAACGCGTCGATAAAGAATTCCACCTGGTTAAGCAGGTCCTGCACATCCCGTGCAGCCCGCATCCGCCGCTGGACGACACCCACCCGGACCACGGTGCGACGGGGCCACTCGGTGTCTTCATCTTCCGGTTCATAAAGAATGTTGTCCCATTCCAGCAGCGTTGCGTACCCGCGAGAGTCTTCATCCTCCGGCAGGTATTGCTTCATGAGACGTTTCACATCGAAGCCATTGGACAGCTGAAACGACAGAATCGGGTCATAGATTGCGCGGGCTTCTACCTGCTCAATGTATTCGGTGACCTTCATCTGGTCTGCGTATTTGGAAAAGCCCGGCAAACGACCACCGGCCAGAATGGCACGCAGATTCTCTTCCCGACACAGCTCCTTGCGCGCCTCGTAAAGCCGGCGCCCCAGACGGTAACCGCGGTATTCCTTGTCCACAAACACATCCAGACCATAGAGCGCATCCCCCTTGCGGTTATGGGAACGCACCTTGTCGTCGGTGATCAGGTCTTCATAGCGGTGCGGGTTGGAGAAGCGGTCGTATTTCACCTTGATGGTTAGCGCGGTTGCCACCAGCTCCCCATTATCCTCGATCACCAACTGCCCTTCCGGAAAAATACGGATCAGGGTGCGAATGGTGTCTTCCGGCCAGGCCCCGCCAATGTCGTGATAGACCTGGTCCATCAGTCGTGCCAGCGCCGGATAGTCCTCTTCGGTCAGGGTGCGCAGGCGCAGGCGGGTGGTTTCTTCAGCCATAACAACTCCTTGTGGATGCGCTGCACGCTCTATGCCGAGCGCTGCAGCACATTAAACATCAACAACATTACCGCTTTGAGGCCGGGCTCTATCAGGCATTCAGCGGCGGGAACGGGATCAGCCAACTCATGGCACGATTGTGCAGCGCATCGGGGCCTGTGGGATAGAGGCCAACGCCATCGGGACGAATAAAAATCACCCCTCCATCATTCAGTGCGACGTAGCCGGAAGCATGCTCACGCACAAACCCGCAGGCTTGCCCCCAGGACGGTTGCAGCGAGGGTGGAATGCTTTCGTAGCCAATGACACCATTGGCGAGGGGGTCATCGATGGCGACCCGGTCACGATAGAGGCCAATAGCATCTTCCCCCACCAGCAGCACCATGCCCTGATGGAAGTGCAGCAGGGTCACATTGCCACGGCCGTTGAGAGTCAGGTTTTCCTGGCGTTCGATAATGGTATCCATAAGCAACCTTGGCAGATTGGGCAGATAAATGGCTGAAAACATTGTAATACTTACCGGCGCGGGAATCTCGGCGGAATCCGGCATCAAGACGTTCCGGGCGTCAGACGGCCTGTGGGAAAACCACCGGGTCGAAGATGTGGCCACACCCGAAGCCTTCTTTCGCAACCCGCTGATGGTGCAACAGTTCTATAACACCCGCCGCGAGCAATTGCTCAGCGCTGCCATCAAGCCCAATGCCGCGCATCAGGCCCTGGCACGGCTCGAAACGGCCTGGCCGGGACAAGTTCTGCTGATCACCCAGAACATCGACAACCTGCATGAACGGGCAGGCAGTCGCAACCTGATCCACATGCATGGGGAACTGCTCAAAGGGCGCTGTCAGACCAGCGGTGGGTTGCTGGAGATTGATCACGATCTGACACCGGCGCTCCCCTGCCCGCTCTGTGGGAAACCCGGCTGTCTGCGCCCCCATGTGGTGTGGTTCGGGGAAATGCCCCTGCAAATGGAGACGATCTACCAGGCGCTGGCCCGGTGTGACCTGTTCATCAGTATCGGGACCAGCGGCAACGTCTACCCGGCGGCAGGTTTTGTGGAAGAGGCCAATCGTCACGGCGCGCACACCATTGAGCTCAACCTGGAGCCCTCACAGCGACTGACCGCCTTTGCCGAGCACCGTCACGGACTGGCCACAGATCTCGTGCCCCACTACGTGGATGAGCTGCTCACCACCTGAACCTGCACGGTGGCCCACGTGCTCGCCAGACAAATCAGGATCAGGTACAGAACCTGCGGATGGCAGGTCTGCAACAGACACCCATATTGAGGGTTTCTATCACCGGCAGAGGCGGCCTCATATTTCTATAAGCCGCTGTTTCCGCTAGACTGTTGGACCTCTAAGAAGGGAGAGTCAGCCAGGGGCGCGGCCTCCAGCAACGACAGGTAGTAAAGACCATCATGACCGATAAACAGGTAGACGATCTCAATATCGCCTCACAGGAACTCCTGATCACCCCGAATGCGCTGAAAGAAGAGCTGCCGCTCTCGGACAACGCGCGCAAGACGGTGATTGAAGGGCGCGAGACCATTCGCAACATCCTCGACCGCAAGGACCACCGTCTGTTCGTGGTCATCGGTCCCTGCTCTATCCATGACACCAAGGCGGCCATGGACTACGCGCAAAAGCTGAAAGCACTTGCCGAGGAAGTGAAAGACACCATCTACCTGGTGCTGCGGGTCTATTTCGAGAAGCCACGTACTACAACCGGCTGGAAGGGGCTGATCAACGACCCCTACATGAATGATTCCTTCAAGGTGCAGGATGGTTTGCATATCGCCCGCAAGCTGTTGCTGGACGTGGCCGAGCTGGGCCTGCCGGCCGCCACCGAAGCACTGGACCCAACCACCCCGCAGTACATTCAGGATCTGATCGCCTGGAACGCGATTGGCGCCCGTACCACCGAAAGCCAGACCCACCGGGAAATGTCGTCCGGTCTGTCCAGCCCGGTGGGCTTCAAGAATGGCACCGATGGCAGCCTGGATGTGGCCGTCAACGCCATGCTGAGTGTGCAGTCCCCACACCGCTTCCTGGGTATTGATCCGGAAGGCCGTGTGGCACTGACCACCACCAAGGGCAACCAGTACGGACATGTGGTACTGCGCGGTGGCGGCGGCAAGCCGAACTATGATTCCGTATCCGTGGCCTTGGCCGAAAAAGCGCTGGAAAAGGCCGGCGTCTCCACCAACATCATGGTGGACTGCTCCCACGCCAACTCCAACAAGGATCCCGGCCTGCAGCCTCTGGTGATGGAAAACATCGCCAATCAGATTCTCGAAGGCAACCAGTCCATTGTTGGCCTGATGGTGGAATCCCACCTGAAATTCGGCAACCAGAAGATCCCGGCCAACCTGGATGACCTGGAATACGGTGTGTCTATTACCGATGGCTGTATCAGCTGGGAAACCACGGAAGAGTCCATCCGTGACATGGCCAGCAAGCTGCGCGAGGCGCTACCCAAACGTTTGGGCTGATCCACTGCCGAGCACTGAAAAGCCGCCTTACTGGCGGCTTTTTTATGGTTCAATCGTCCACAGCCCCCCCTTCCGTAGGAGCGTCGCTGGCGGCGCGATAACCCACGTCGTTAAAGACGGATTTACCACAGAGGACACAGGGTCCACGGAGCAAAACCGTCTTCCTCAGCGAACTGTGCCCTCTGTGATAAAGATACTTTTGATCCTGGTCTGGGATCGCGCCGCCACCGAGCGTAGCGAAGGAACGCCCGCAGGGCGGCCCGGAGGATGAGCGAAGCGAATAACCGACGCACCTACGGCAAGTAAGGGTATTAAGTCGGGCCTTTCCCGCTAACCCACGATAAACCAAAAAAAAACCCGGCGATAAACGCCGGGCTTTTTGAGGCTGTTTCCTGACAGGCAGGTTTACATGAAACCGCCAAACAGGGTATCAAACAGCTCCGTCAGGGCACTGGTATCAAGAGTCGGTTCTTCCGGTGCTTCCTGGTTGATCAGACAGCCCAACCCCAGTGTCAGGGACAGATTGCCTTCTTCGTTGAAGGCACTCAGCAACGGGCAGCCTGGCAGCAGGCCAATGCTTTCCGTATTGAGCAGTTCAACGTTGTCCAGTGACTCCACAAAGCAGGCACGCGGATCGACACTGCCAGTCGCAGACGTCTGCGGGCATACCTGTTCGGTCAGCGGATTCGGCTCACTCAGCGGGCCCAGCAGTTCTTCCAGAGCGGCAAGACCTGCTCCCGCTTCTGCCAGACAATCCGCCGGGGTAGTCGGGCCCAAATCACCCGCTGCCGTTTCCGGGCAGAATTGCTCCAGCGCAGGGGCCAGCGGGTTGTCACCACCGCCCGGCATGCCACCGGTCACTGCTTCTTCGAAACAGGCTGCCGGATCCACGGAACCGTCTGCAGATTCATTGGGGCACAGGGCTTCGGTAAGCGGGTTCGCACCACCGATGATGTCCTCAATGTTGCCGAAGCTGCTGCCCGCTTCAGTCAGACAGTCCACCGGTGTGGTCGGGCCCACTTCGGCTTCAGCCGTATTAGGACAGAACTGCGCCAGTACAGGTGCCAACGGGTTATCACCACCACCCGGAGTACCACCGGACAGGGCTTCTTCGAAACAGGCGGCCGGGTCTACCTGACCATCAGCGGACTCTTCCGGGCAGAACTGCTCAGTAAGCGGGTTGGAACCAGAGATCAGGTCCTGCACGTCGCCAAAGGCGGCACCGGCTTCCGTCAGACAGTCGATCGGCGTGGTCGGACCAACGTCACCGGCAGCGGTTTCCGGGCAGAACTGTTCCAGCACCGGCGCCAACGGGTTGTCGCCACCCGGCAGACCACCTGCACCACCGGCCGCTTCTTCAAAGCACGCCGCTGGATCAATCGGGGTCGCCTGGGCCGCGTTCGGGCACAGGTTCTCGGTCAGCGGGTTCGGGCCCAGCAGCAGATCCTGAACGTCCTGGAAGTTGCCACCGGCTTCGGTCAAGCAATCCACCGGGGTCGTTTCACTCAGCTCGTTCATGGCGGTCTCAGGACAGAATTGCTCCATCACCGGGGCCAGCGGGTTATCACCACCCGGAGCAGGCATACCACCGGACAAGGCTTCTTCGAAACAGGCTGCCGGGTCTACCTGACCATCAGCGGACTCTTCCGGGCAAAGCTGCTCGGTGAGCGGGTTGGAACCTGAGATCAGGTCCTGCACGTCACCAAAGGCGGCACCGGCTTCGGTCAGGCAGTCGATCGGCGTGGTCGGGCCAACTTCACCAGCAGCGGTTTCCGGACAGAACTGTTCCAGCACCGGCGCCAACGGATTGTCACCACCTCCACCACCGGGCAGACCGCCTTCAGCCGCTTCGGTGAAACAGGCGGCAGGATCAATCGGCGTCGTTTGTGCGGCTTCCGGGCACAGGTTTTCGGTCAGAGGGTTCGGGCCCAACAGCAGGTCCTGAACATCCTGGAAGTTACCACCGGCTTCGGCCAGGCAGTCAAACGCGGTTGAGGCACCGATTTCAAGCTGTGCGGTTTCGGGACAGAACTGTTCCATGACAGGAGCAAACGGATTGCTCGGGTCGCCCCCATCGCCACCGTCACCGCCATCTCCACCGCCATCACCGGGGAAACCACCCGCCCCCATCAGGGCTTCGGCGAAACATTTCGGTGGGTCGATGTGGCCATCTGCCGAATCTTCCGGGCAGATCTGGCTGGTCAACTCATTGCTTTCGGTAATCAGGTCATAGATGGCCACATAGTTACGGCTGGCTTCATCCAGACAGTTCA
This sequence comes from Alcanivoracaceae bacterium, assembly GCA_002706085.1. GTDB lineage: Bacteria > Pseudomonadota > Gammaproteobacteria > Pseudomonadales > Alcanivoracaceae > Alcanivorax. Next base: position 24,445 of record PAJO01000050.1, read on the forward strand.
TCGGGGTTTCTTCGTTAAACTCACCGGCCCCGGCTTCCGGGCACAGTTGCTCGGTAATCTGGTCAGCACCAGGCAAGCCACCGCCATCACCGCCGCCAGGCAAACCGCCGCTGCCCGCAGCTTCAGCGAAACAGTTCGCCGGATCCACCTCGCCATCAGCGGATTCTTCCGGACAGATCGCTTCAGTGATCGGGTTGGAACCACCAATCATGTCACCCACGTTTTGCAGGTTGCCGGCAGCTTCCTGCAAACAGGCCGCCGGAAAACTGGCGCTACCATCGAACGACGTATCGGTGTCGTAAATAAAATCCTGATCCAGCAGTTCGCCGTTGAACGTCAGGGTAGCGTCAAAGGCCTGTGCCGCTTCGGGACAGAACTGTTGAACCACCGGATTCAGCGACAAGGTATAGCCGGTATCTTCCTCAGCCTCCTCTTCGCCTTCGTCCATACAGGCTTCCGGGCTGATGTTGCCAAGCTCGTCAGGCGCACTACTGGTGGCCGGACAGAGCGCATCAGTCAGCGGGTTTTCCTGATCAATGATGTCTGCGATTTCTGGTGGCAGGGCACGGGCGGCTGCGCCCGCGGCGTCTGCGGCCGGCGAAGAACTGCCGCCACCGCCACCGCAGGCGGCCAGCATGGCCGCAAGGGCGCTGCTACCTACCAGAAGTTTGAGTTGATTAGCCAAGGTGAACCCCTCCATGTGCTTTGTCGTTATGTTCCCCCCTTGGGGAGATTGCATGTGCGACTATGGAAGGGATGTGCAATCTGCTGTAGAGCAACGCCGTTGACAGAATGTAAGCGAGCGTAGCCAGCGTTACCCGATCGTGTCTGAAGAAGGGTCAACGCAACTTTTTGATAACAGATCCATGCTTATCACTTGGAAGAGCCCATCACCACGAAGGCATGGGCGCGCACATGGCGGTGGTTATCCGTCTTGCTGAGATGCGGGTGCACGAAAGCGCCGATTTCGCGAAATGCCTGCCCGGCCTCGGGCAACCAGGCAGACAGCGCCTGAAACACGTGGGGCATGTTTTCCCACACCTGCAACCGACAGGCCACGCCCGCCGCATCGGCGCGCTGAGCAATCCGCTGGGCATCGCTGAGCAGCACCTCTGTGCTGCCAACCTGAATGATCATGGGCGGCAGGCCTGTGAAATCCGCAAATACGGGTGACAATGCAGGCGCTGCAGGATCCTCTCCGCGACTATAGGAGGCCGACACGAAACGCAGTGCGTCCAGGGGAATCAGGGGGTCTTTGTCCACATTGTCACGAATCGATTCACCAGAGCAGGTCAGATCCCCCCAGGGACTAATGAGCACAGTACAGGACGGCAACGGCAAGCCCATTTCACGCAGCCGCAGCAGAGTGACCAATGACAGATTGCCTCCGGCAGAATCCCCGGCGAAGACAATCTGCTGCGGATCATAGCCCTGCGACAACAGGGCCCGATAGGCGCTCACCGCATCCTCAAGGGGAGCCGGGTAACACCAGTCCGGCGGCTGCCGGTAGTCCAGCGCCAGCACTTTTGCCCTGCAATAGTGGCTCATTCGCCAGGTCACTGCCCGGTGCGATCGCGGTGAACCAAAAAAATAGGCACCGCCATGAAAATACAGCACCACTCGACTGGCCCGCACCTGCCGGCCGGCGATCAACCATTCACCGGGTACGCCCCCCACATGTGCACGGGCAATGTGCACATCCGATGGAACCGGTAAGGCAAGCGTTGCCGCATCAAACCCCAGTTGTGAAAACTTCATGAACCGCGGGGTAAAGCGCACCCGATTCACCACCGGTTTCACAACCCCTCGCAGAGCGGCGCCAATGGCCTTGCCCTGCCAGCTGACAGCACGAAAATACTGGTTGTTATTGTCGTTCATTGCATCGTTATTCCACTGACCCAAAACCAGAGTAAGTGGTCATTCTTTGGGGAACAAGCCACAATAGCCTCAGCTTTGTTGATCAATGAACGACAGGAAGACGAGACGCGGTATGGAATCACTGCGCCAACGCTGGCGGCATATCATTTTTGGTACCGATACCCCGGCCGGGCAGCTGTTTGATGTGCTCCTGATTGTGGCGATTCTCGGCAGTGTGGTCGCGGTGATGCTGGATAGCGTTTCCGGACTCCATGAGGATTACGGCACCTGGTTATACGCCGCCGAATGGTTTTTTACCCTTCTCTTCACACTCGAATATGGGGTACGGCTTTGGGTCAGTGATCGCCCGTTGCGCTATGCACGCAGTTTTTTCGGCATCGTTGACCTGCTTTCCATTATCCCCACCTACCTGAGCCTGTTTGTTCCCGGCTCCAATTATCTGCTGACCATCCGTGCTCTGCGTGTGCTGAGAGTCTTCCGGGTGATGAAGCTGGCCAAGTTCATGGGCGAAGCCAATCAACTGGGGCTGGCACTGGTACGAACCCGGCGCAAGATTGCCGTATTCATGTTTTCGGTTTTTGTGGTGATCATTATCTTCGGCAGCCTGATGTATGTCGTCGAGGGCCCCAGGAACGGCTTCACCAGCATCCCGCGCAGTATTTACTGGGCCATCGTCACGATCACCACGGTCGGTTACGGCGATATTTCCCCGCAGACACCACTGGGGCAACTGATTGCATCACTGGCCATGATCACCGGCTACGCCATCATTGCGGTGCCCACCGGCATCGTCACAGCCGAAATTTCTGCCGCGCGCACCAGCATGCAGTACGAGCGCGAGTGCACCCATTGCCACCGCCACGCGCACGACCCGGATGCCCGGTTCTGCAAGCAGTGTGGCAATGAGCTGCCAAAGTTGTCGCTGAAAGGGCCGGATGGCTAAGCTTGCAATGCCGTGCTTCTACGGCTTAACCCCAACGGTGAGGTGTCAGGGCTTGCGCCCCCTGGGCAGAGGCACTGTTCCTCGTGCAGGTCCCAGAGGATCATGAACCTCTGGGACTACCGGTTTTCTGCCTTTTGCGTCAGTCGTCCGACCTCAGACGTCCAACCTATCTGTTTTCCCGCTAATCCGCGATCAACCTTAAATAAGGCCCTCGCGCTCCAGCACTTCAATAAACAGGGAAGGCTCCGGGCGAATCCGGTAGTTGTCGGTCAGATGCTGGAACACCAATCGCCCTTGAGCGTCCAGGATCAACACCGTGGGCATGACCGTATCACTGTCATAACCCAGCACTTCGAGTCCCGCCGGCGTGCCCCCCGCGTCAAGAATCCCCAGCGCACGGGCGGCAGCATTGTCATCATCTCGCAGATAGTCAAAATTCACTGAAAACTGTTTTGCCAGTTCCGCCGACTGGGCATGGGATTGCGGACTGATCAGCGCCACACGTACCCCCTTCTCTTGCAGAGACTGATAGGCCGCTGCCACTTCGCGTACCTGGGCAAGACATAACGGACACCAGTTACCCCGAAAGAACAACATCACCACCGGGCTGCCCGCAAAGTCCGCCACCGTCACCGGACGATTCTCAAGACTGGTAAACTGTACTGTCGGCAGCATTTCACCGACTTTCGCCACCACCGGGCGCTGTTGATAACGGCTGTACCAACGAATATAGAGATGCACCCCGGCCAGATTCAGCACCGCAAGCGTGGTCATTAACCAACAGGCATGCCCGGCCAGAAACAGACTGATAACGGCTAGGGTGCCCAGCATTGAGGGCCAGAAGACCCAGGGCAATGACGCACTGGTCCGTGCCGGTTTCCCCAGAAACAGCCATCCCAGAAACACCAGCATGGGAACGGCCGCGAGCAGCAACGCCAACGACGCCAGATTCCCGGACGACACCAGCAACCACAGAGCGAAGACGACCGTGGCTACCGCGAGGGAAATCAGACCGGAAATAAACAAGGATTTGAGACTTTTCATGGACAACCCCATTGTGCATTCGCCATTGGATGCACAATGGGGACAGGCGTTACAAAAGAAATCAGGCGCTGCAGGTTTCCAGAAGGCCGCGCAGCTCCGGAATACACGAGCCACAGTTGGTGCCGGCCTTGCAGCACTTGCCAATGGCTTCCACGGAATCTGCGCCCTCTTCCACTGCTGCCTCGATAGTCTTCTGTCGAACCTGATGACAACTGCAAATCACCGGCCCCAGATCGGGACCGGCATCTGCGGGTTGCCCGGCCAGAATCGATAGCGCCTGCACTTCACTGCCTTCAGTGAAGCACGTCGCCAGCCACTCCACGTCACACAGCGGCAGGGTTTCGCCAATGGCCAGCCAGGCGATCAGCTTGCCATCGCTGTCCAGAGCCGCACGGCGGAAATGCCCGGTAGAGGGATCATTCAGCGCCAGCCACTGGGCGGCCTCTGGCATCCATTCGTGAAGTTGTTGTTCGGTTAGGTCCGCATCGCCGGCCAGCCGATAGCGTTGTACCTGGCCCGCCTGCAAAAATGCATCGACGGGAACTCGGGCCCAGTACTCCACGGCGGGCGGGGTTGCCGCCGTGAACAACCAGCCATGCCAGCGGGGTTGCCAGTCGCTGACATTAACCGGCGTATGTTTGAACGCTGGCTGGCCGGAATGCGGATCCAGACGTGCCGGTACCAGGGCATCAACCCGGGCCCGACGAGAAAACTGATCAGTCCAGTGCATGGGCATAAACGCGGTACCGGGTCGCTGCCCGCCATCGCTTTTAACCCGCACCAACGCATCACCCACCCGGCTGGTCAGGCGGACAAAACCGCCATCTGCGAGTCGGTAACGCTCGATGTCTTTGGGATGCAAAGCCGCAAACGGCTCGCTGAGGTGGGCAAACAAGCGGCCTGCGCGCCCGGTGCGCGTCATGGTGTGCCACTGGTCGCGAATACGGCCACTGTTGAGAATGATCGGGAAGCTGTCGCCAATCTCACGCACCACCGGATTCTCGCAGGCCACAAAACGGGCACGGCCATCCGGGGTGGAGAACGTGCCGTCCGCAAAGCAACGGGCACCGCCCTGCAGTGGCCATTGTTGGGGCTGCCACTGCTCGTATTGGTCGGCACTCAGTTCCGCCGCAGCAGTCAGGTCAAGCCGCTTGCCAAACCGGCCTGCCAAGGCGGTGAGCGCCGAGTACTCGGCAAAAATTTCGTGTTCGTGCTGATAACCGAATCCCTGGCTGTACCCCATACGGCGCGCCACTTCGGTGATAATCCACCAATCCGCCCGGGCTTCTCCCGGGGCGGGCTGAAACGGCCGCTGACGGGAAATACAGCGCTCGGAGTTGGTGACCATGCCGGACTTCTCACTCCAGCCCAACGCGGGCAGACGGATGTCCGCACACGCCAGGGTATCGCCGCTGGCCACACAGTCGGAGACCACCACCGTGTCGCATCCCATCAAGGCGTGACGAACCCGGTCGGCCTCTGGCAGGGAATCCACCGGGTTGGTGGCCATGATCCAAACCGCTTTTACCTCGCCACTTTCCACAGCATTGAACAGGTCCACGGCGGTGAGTCCGTTATGTTTTGCCAACTGTTCGGTCTGCCAGAAATCCGCCACCGCGGCGTGATGTTCGGGGTTATCGATATCCAGGTGCACGGCCAGCTGGTTGGCCAGACCGCCCACTTCGCGCCCGCCCATGGCATTAGGCTGCCCGGTAATCGAGAACGGGCTGGCGCCCGGCTTGCCGACACGGCCGGTAGCCAGGTGGGCATTGATAATCGCGTTGCCCTGGTCTGAGCCGTTTCGGGCCTGATTCACCCCCTGTGAAAACACTGTCACAGTGCGTTCGCAGGCCGCAAACCAGTGATAAAAGGTGGTCAGATCGACTTTCGACACACCCAGCTGTCGGGATAGTGCGTCCCAGTCGTTACCCTGGGCGCGGGCTGTAGCCAGTGCCTGATCAAAGCCGTTGGTATGATGGGCAATGTAATCCTGGTCCAGCGCGTTGTGATCATCCAGCCAGGTCAGCAGACCGTTGAACAACGGCACATCCTGACCGGGACGCACCGGTATATGCAGGTCGGCAAGATCGCAGGTGGCGGTACGGCGAGGATCAATCACCACCACTTTCATTTCCGGCCGTGCCTGCTTTGCCGCAGCAATGCGCTGGTACACGATCGGATGTGCCCAGGCGGTGTTGGAGCCAGTAAGAATCACCAGATCTGCGATTTCCAGATCTTCATAACAGCCCGGCACAACATCTTCACCAAAGGCACGCTTGTGGGCGACCACCGCACTGCTCATGCACAGGCGCGAATTGGTATCAATGTTGGCACTGCCGATGTAGCCCTTCATCAATTTGTTGGCCACATAGTAATCTTCGGTGAGCAGCTGGCCGGAGACATAAAAGGCCACGGCATCGGGGCCATGTTCATCCACGATACGGCGAAAACGCTCGGCCACTTCGTCCAGTGCCCGGTCCCAGCTCACCCTTTCCCCATCGATATCGGGATACAGCAAGCGGTCCTGGTCGCCCAGGGTTTCCAGTACAGACGAGCCCTTCACACACAACCGGCCCGCGTTGGCCGGGTGTGCTGAATCGCCTTGCAGCTCCTTGCCGTCGGTGCGAATTCCGCAACCTACGCCACAATACGGGCAAGTGGTACAGATACTACTCATGCGGCAATTTCCTCCTCGCCGTCGCCGCCCCTGTCCGCTGCCTTGTAGAACGCTTCGCCCAGCAGCAACACCTGGCGACGGGCGCCGATATCTGCATGCTCGCGCCACAAGGTTTCGTAAAAGGCAGCGTCAGACACATCGCCATACAGCACCATGCCGATGATCCGGTTATCGCGAACCTGAAGACGACGGTAACCACCCGGCAGAGACAGCTGCAGGGTTTCCCCTTCACCGCCTGTGCCTGCGCCTTCAAAATCGCCAAACGAGACCAGATCAATACCGGAAATTTTCAGGCGGGTGGCACTATCGGCATAGAGATATCGCCGGTGGCCCAGTTCCGCCAGATGGCTGGCACACACCGCTGCCTGTTCATACAGCGGTGCGACCAGACCGAAGGTCCGGTTACGGTGCTCCACGCATTCGCCAATGGCATAAATAGCAGGGTCAAACGTTTGCAAGGTGTCATCGACACGAACACCTTGGTTAACGCTTAAGCCTGCGTAATCGGCCAGTTCCGTCCGCGGAACAATACCCACGGCCTGAACCACATAATCTGCAGGCAGACGCTGACCATCGGCCAGCCTGACAGCCGCCACGCGGCCCTGCCCTTGCGTTTTCGTATCAGCGCTCTCGACGGCAGCCGTGCGGGCCTGCATGACAAATTTCACGCCCCGTTTTTCCAGGTCGTGTTGCAGGCGATGACCGGCTGCCTCATCGAGTTGCTGATTGAGCAAGTGGCCGCGACTGTGAACCAGGGTGACATCATGCCCCTGCTTCACCAGTGCATCGGCGGCCTCAAGCCCTAAAAAGCCGCCGCCCACGACCACCACACGGGCGGCCGAGAGCGACAACAACTTGCGCACGTCATAGAGATCGCGAAAGCTCATGACGCCGTCTAAATTCACTCCCTCAACGGGAAGCTGGCGGGGTGCAGCCCCGGTAGCCAGCACCAGGCGGTCGTAGTCCAGCTTGTGGCCGGCGGCAGTGACCACCTGACGACGGTGGCGGCGGATAGCCACCACCGGTGAACCGGTTATGAGTCGAATTCCCCGGTCCCGGTACCACTGGTGCGGGTGGGTGGTGATCGTGACTTCGTCAGTCCCACCACCCAACAGGGGCGACAGCATGACCCGGTTGTAACCGGCAAAAGGTTCTTCCCCGACCACCGTGATCTGATACAGATCCGGCGCCAGGCGAGTCACCTCTTCCAGCAGACGGATCGCCGCCATGCCGTTACCAATTACTACCAGTTTTTTCATTACTGCCTTGCCCTTGCGGTCAGTGCGCGGCCGACATGGCCACTTCGATCACGTCACCCTCCACCCGAACCGGGTAGACATTCAGGCTGACGGTTTCGTCTTCGATACACTGACCGGTTTCCAGATCGAAGTGCTGTTTGTAGATCGGCGAGGCCACGACCTTGCGGTCCCCGATCGATCCGAGGATCCCTCGACTCAGCACATTGGCATGACTGAAGGGATCCAGGTTGTCCAACGCATAAAACTGGCCATCACGGGTACAGAACAGTGCGGCCTGGCCCGCCGGCAGACGAACGCCTACCCCGGTGCCCGGCAACACATCACTGACCTTGCAAACGGCTTTCCATTCCACGGCAACAGAACTGTTCATGATCAGGCCTCCTGGACCATTTCAATGCGTTCGTGCTCGTAGGCCGGGCGACGTTGGCCACGCTCACGAACGTACTGCAGGTTGTCATCGTTGGCGTCATCGTTAACAAAGTGCTTGAAGCGCTTGACCGCTTCCTCGTCTTCGATGGCGGTCTTCCATTCGCACTGATAGGTTGCAATTACGTGCTGCATTTGCGCTTCCAGCTCTTCACCGATCCCCAGCGAATCATTGATGATCACGTCCTTGAGGTATTCGAGGCCGCCCTCCAGGTTTTCCATCCAGACACTGGTGCGCTGCAGGCGATCAGCCGTCTTGATATAGAACATCAGGAAGCGATCGGTGTACTTGATCAGTTCTTCATCGCTAAGATCCGAGGCAAACAGATCGGCATGACGAGGGCGCATGCCGCCATTACCACAGACATACAGATTCCAACCTTTCTCGGTAGCAATGACACCCACATCCTTGCTCTGCGCCTCGGCACATTCACGGGTACAACCACTGACCGCAAATTTGAGTTTGTGCGGGCTGCGCAGCCCTTTGTAGCGCTCTTCGATCTGGATGGCAGTACCTACCGAATCCTTCACACCGTAACGGCACCAGGTCGAACCCACGCAGGACTTCACGGTCCGCACCGACTTGCCATAGGCATGACCGGTTTCAAAACCGGCCTCGACCAGAATTTTCCAGATTTCGGGAAGCTGATCGACGCGGGCACCGAAAAGATCGACCCGCTGACCACCGGTAATCTTGGTGTAAAGGTCATATTTCTTGGCCACTTCACCGAGCACAATCAACTTGTCCGGAGTGATTTCACCACCGGCAACGCGGGGCACGATGGAATAGGTACCGTCGCGCTGCATATTGCCCATGAAGTAATCGTTGGTGTCCTGCAGGCCCGCATGGGGTTTGTTCAAGACCCAATCGTTCCAGCAGGAAGCCAGCACATTGGCCACGGTCGGTTTACAGATATCACAACCATCACCGCTGCCATGTTTTTCCAGCAGCTGATCAAACGTGGTGATCTGGCCAACACGTACCAGGTGATAGATTTCCTCACGGGAATACGGGAAGTGCTCGCAGACGTGGTTGTTGACTTCCACACCCCGTTTTTCCAACTCGCTGTCGAGCACCTGTTTCACCAGTGCAGCACAGCCACCACAAGTACCCGCGGCATTGGTGCAGGCTTTCAGGTCGCCCACGGTCATGCAGCCACCATCGATAGCCGCACACAGATCGCCTTTGGAAACGTTGTTACAAGAACAGATTTGGGCGGTGTCTGGCAGGGCATCGGCACCCAGCAAGGGGGCGCCATCAGAGATCGGCGCCACCAGGGCTGCCGGATCGCCAGGCAAATCCATTTCGTTAAGGCACAGTTGCAGCAGGTTGCCATAATCGGCGGCGTCGCCGACCAGCACCGCGCCAAGCAGTTTCTTGCCGCACTCGCTGACCACCGCCTTCTTGTAAATGCCAGCGGTCTGATCCATGAACACGGTGCTGCGACAGCCCGGGGTGTTGCCGTGCGCATCACCGATGGACGCGACATCCACGCCCATCAGTTTGAGCTTGGTGCTCATATCGGCACCCTGGAACGCTTTTTCGGCCTTGCCCATCAAGTGCTCGGCAGCAATTTCCGCCATCTGGTAGCCCGGCGCCACCAGACCAAAGATACGGCCATTCCACAATGCCACTTCACCGATGGCGTAAACATCTTCATCTGAAGTCACACAGTGATCGTTGACAACGATACCGCCGCGCTCGCCCAGCTCCAGTTCGCAGGCACGACCCAGGGCATCCTGCGGACGGATACCAGCGGAAAAGACAATCAGGTCCGTTTCCAGATGCTTGTCTTCACCAAACACCATACGGTGTTTGCAGCTTTCGCCATCAATAATCTCCTGAGTGCCAGTGCTGGTATGCACAGTCACACCCAGTTCCTGAATTTTGTCTTTCAGCAGACCACCACCGAAATCATCCACCTGAACGGCCATCAAGCGCGGGGCAAATTCCACCACATGGGTTTCCAGACCCAGATCGTGTAATGCCTTGGCGGCTTCCAGTCCGAGTAGCCCCCCGCCGACCACAGCGCCGACTTTGCCGCCTTTACTGGCGGCAATCATGGCATCCAGATCATCGATGGTGCGGTACACAAAGCAATTATCGCGATCGTTGCCCGGGATCGGCGGCACAAACGGGTAGGACCCCGTGGCCAGCACCAGCTTGTCGTAAGCCAGGGTCTCACCGGTATTGGTGGTCACAGTTTTGGCAGCTCGATCAATGCTGTCGGCTCGGGTCTTGAGCTTCAGGGTAATACCGTGCTCTTCAAAAAAGCCCTGCGGCACCAGTGACAGGTCGTCGGCGGTCTTGCCGGAAAAGTAGCTGGTAAGCCCAACCCGGTCGTAGGCCGGCAGCGGCTCTTCACACAGCACGGTAACGTCGAATTGTTCACGGCCACCCTGGGCTACCAGCGATTCCAGATAACGCTGGCCCACCATGCCGTGACCGATCAAAAGAAGTTGTTGCTTTGCCATAAGGCTCACCCTCGCGGTGCGTAACTGACACCCACCCCAAAGCAACCCTTGTGCCAACTTTTTATCTTGTTGTTTTTATTGAGTTTTTGCCGTTATAACGGAATACCCTACAGAAAATGTGCGTTCTTTTAATGCGCCAATGCACGACAAGGATGCACTTTTTCGTGCACCGAAATGTTCCATTTTCGCGCTCCCCCTTTGCGCACTATCCCGGCGCACGCCCCCCTCTTTCGCCCTGTTTACCTATACAAATCATAGGGTTAAACAAGTGGCACAGGAGTTGCTCACAAACACAGACCGTTAATCGCCCATGTATGGAGTTTTCGTGAGCGCCGACAAGCTGAATCTGTTTAATCTGTCCTCCCCACGCATTCGCTTGCTACACCTGAGCTGGCTGGCCTTCTTTATCAGTTTTGCCGTGTGGTTTTCCCACGCGCCACTCATGGGCCACCTTCGGGAGGTGTTTGATCTGACCAGCGAACAGGTAAAGGCACTACTGATCTTGAATGTTGCCCTTACCATTCCGGCCCGGGTCATCATTGGCTCCCTGGTGGACCGCTTTGGCCCCCGTATCGTATTCGGCACCCTGCTGATTACTGCGGCCTTCCCGTGCTGGGCCTTTGCCATGGCCACCAACTTCGAACAGCTGGCGATCACCCGCCTTCTGCTCGGCTTTGTCGGTGCCGGTTTTGTCGTCGGGATCCGGCTGATCAGTGAGTGGTTCCCCGCCAAGGAAGTGGGCCTGGCAGAAGGCGTCTACGGTGGCTGGGGGAACTTCGGTGCGTTTGCCTCTTATGTCGCCCTGCCATCACTGGCTCTGTGGTTTGGTGGTGAAAACGGCTGGCGCTGGGCGATCGCCAGCACTGGCGCCCTGGCGTTTGTGTACGGCCTGGTGTTTCTGTGGCGTGCCCGCAACACCCCCGCTGGCGCCTCCTATTTCAAACCCAAAAAAGCCACCGCACTGGAAGTCAGTAATCGGCGAGACCTGTTCTTCTATGTGGGCGCGTGCCTGCCGCTATATATCGCCCTTGGCGTCATTGTCTGGCGGCTCGGCCCGCAGGGGTTTGATCTGTACGGTGAAGCGACCCAATGGATGATGGCGTCGCTGGTGCTGGCTCTGGCAGTGATCCAGCTTTCCCAGGTCTGGAAGGTGAACCGCGAACGCATGCTCGAACCGGCCCCCAAGCATGACCAGTACCCCTTCAAACAGGTGGCCATTCTCGATCTGTCCTACTTCATCACCTTTGGCGCCGAGCTGGCAGTGAAATCCATGCTGCCTCTGTTCTTTCTCGACACCTTTGCCGAAGTGACTCCGGTGACCGCCGGCCTGCTAGCCTCCGGCTTTGCGTTCACCAATCTGATTGCCCGCCCCGGTGGCGGCTGGCTGTCTGACCGTATCGGCCGCAAGAAAGCACTGACCATTCTTATTGGCGGTCTATTGCTGGGCTTCATACTCCTCAGCCAGATCAACAGCAGCTGGCCTGTGCTGGTGGCCATGGTCGCCACCATGGTGTGCTCCTGCTTTGTCCAGGGCGGTGCAGGCGCGGTATTTGCCACTGTCCCCCTGATCAAGCGCCGCCTGACCGGCCAGATTTCCGGCATGGTGGGCGCCTACGGCAATGCCGGGGCAGTGATTTTCCTCACCGCGCTCACCTTCGTGAACGCCAGCACCTTCTTCCTGGTAATCGCGGGTTGCGCCGCTGTCGTGCTGGCCGCAGTCCAGTTCCTTGATGAGCCCAAAGGGCACATTGCGGAAGTGGATGAAGATGGCCAGGTTCAACTGATTGAGGTGGGCTGAACCGTATGGCAGGCACGGGCAAGGCATGGCATTTCCCGCTGGCGGTCCGGGGCACCCACCCGGACAGCCAAGCCCGTTTATGCCCCAATGGCGCTCACTTTTTATGCACCAGCGAACGGCGCCCCGCGCACCGCTTGCACATCAGCCTGTCGCCAAATAACGCCAAAACAACAAAAAAACCATTACTATCAGACCCTTACAATCTGGCACACCCTTTGCTTGATATGAGCTTGTCATCAACGCTGCCGTCTATGGAGTTACCATGAGCGCCGACAAGCTGAACCTGCTGAATTTCTCTGCACCGCGCATCCGGCTGCTGCACCTGAGCTGGGTCGCTTTCTTTATTACCTTTGTGGTGTGGTTTTCCCACGCCCCGCTAATGGGTCACCTGCGTGAGGTATTTGACCTGACCACCGAACAGGTCAAGGCCTTGCTGATTCTCAACGTGGCCCTGACCATTCCTGCACGTGTGGTCATCGGCTCTCTGGTCGATCGCTTCGGCCCCCGTATCGTGTTTGGCACCTTGCTGATGCTTGGCGCTCTGCCCTGCTGGGCCTTTGCCATGGCCAACACCTTTGAACAGCTGGCCGTCACCCGTTTGCTGCTGGGTTTCGTGGGCGCCGGCTTCGTGGTGGGTATCCGTCTGATTGGTGAATGGTTCCCGGCTCGTGAAGTGGGCCTGGCTGAAGGCGTCTACGGCGGCTGGGGCAACTTCGGTTCTGCCGCGGCAGCCATCACCCTGCCCACCGTCGCACTGATGTTTGGCGGTGAAAACGGCTGGCGCTGGGCGATTGGAGTTATGGTCATTTCTGGTGTACGGGGAGATAGAAGGATGGCGTATCCTGTTGATTGATTCCGGCAAGAATCACAACCAACAGAGAATGATACGCCA
>PAJO01000051.1 GCA_002706085.1 Alcanivoracaceae bacterium
AGGCAAGGCGCAGCAGATGTGCGCTCCAGGCCGCGCCTTTATGCTCGTCAGGGTACGTAGGGTCTTCCAGGCTGGCCCACACTCGTTGTTGCGCTTCTTTCGAAGGTGAAGAGCTGATGGATGGACATACACCTTCAAAACCGCGCCCCTCTTTACCTTTTGGCCCATAGAGGGGGTGAGCTACCCTGAAAGACTGAGCACGCAAGGAGTTATTCAGCGGTTCCCTACCGCTCATCCCGGCCCTACGTCCTCGCCCTCACAGAGATATTGCCAGCTGGCGGGCTTTTCAAGCCCGCAAAGAGGCTCCACGTGGCAGGAACGCAACCCATCCTGACGCAGGTCAATTTTTCACCATTTTATGGTTCGGGCCATCACACACCGGAACGGCTCCCTTGCCCACCTGTCACACTCTGCAACAGGAGGTAGACCGCAATGTGGCAGAGAACGGCCATTTTGATGGCGACATTGACCCTGGGTGGCGTGACCGTCGGTACCGCCCAAGGGTATGACTACATTCAGGGCGATGACGTCTTTGAGGAAGGCTATGACTATGGGCTGGATTACGAGGGGCTGACCAGCGTACCCGACACCCCTCTGCGCTCCTCCTCTCCTGCGAGAGAGACTGACAATGCAGAACGTCGACTCAAGCACGACAATGACACGCTGCAGCGGGACACCACCCAGCCCTCCATGACACGGGAGCTCGATCGCTGGCGCGGGGACCGCCAGCTGACGCCCCCGGCCCTCAATGAGAGCGAGGAAGCGCCGTAACGATCTTGCCTGCCGGGCCGGGCTTGCCCGGTTTGGCAAGCTGCTCAAACAGGTAGTCCAGCGGCTGCGGGCGCCCGATGGCATAGCCCTGCACATAATCCACACCGGCTTTCTCCAGCACCGGGATCAGCGCATCATCTTCCACATACTCGGCCACGGTTTTCACGCCCAGCCGGTGCGCCACCTCGTTGATGGACTCGACAATGGTGTGATCGACACTGGAATACATCAGGTTGCGGACAAAGCTGCCATCGATCTTGATGAAGTCCACCGGAAAGTGCTTGAGGTAGTTAAACGAGCTGAAACCACTCCCAAAATCATCCAGTGCCACCTTGCAGCCCTGTTCATGCAGCCGGCTCAGCACTTCGCTGGCGGAGGCAAGCTGGTTCACCACAGTGGTCTCCGTGATCTCGAACGTCAGTCGCTGGGGCGGCACCGGGGTGACCGCCAGCAGCTCATCCAGGAACGGGATAAACGACGGGTCATCCAGGGAGGTGGCTGACAGGTTGATGGCCAGGTTCAGCGACGGCAGCGCCACCAGCTGCTCGCCAAGTTTTTCCAGCAGCTGACGCAGCACCCAGCGATCGATATGCGGCATCATCTGATAACGCTCTGCCGCCGGGATAAAGGCCCCCGGGTTAAGAATATCGCCATTACGATCGCGCAGGCGTAGCAGGATTTCATAGTGGCCCGCGCTATCGGGGTCGGCGATGGGACGAATTTCCTGGGCAAACAGCAGGAAGCGATCTGCCTCCAAAGATTCACGCAAGCCAGCAGCCATTTGCAGCTCCACATGGCGGCGCGATGCCTCGCTATCATCCGGGGTGTACACCGATACCTGCCCACGACCACGATGCTTGGCGGCATAACAGGCCACATCCGCCCGGCTCATGGCTTCTTCTACGGTGCAGACATTCTCATCCAGCTGCACCAGCCCGACACTGGCGCCGATATCATAGAGTGAATCCTTCCAGGCGAAGCGCATGTCATCCAGCGCCTGAATCAGTCGCTCAGCAATTTGTATCGCCTTGTCCGCAGGACAATGGCGCAACAACAACCCGAACTCGTCCCCCCCGAGCCTGGCCAGCACATCGCCATCGCGAATCTGGCGGGCGATCACCCGGGCGCATTCACGCAGCAGGGCATCCCCGGCCACATGCCCTGCGGTATCGTTAACCACCTTGAAGCGATCCAGGTCGATAAAACACAGCATGCCCTGCTCGCCAACGCCTTCGTCCAGCGTCAGCTGCAATATATTCTCGAATTCCCGGCGATTGGTCAGGCCGGTCAGGGAATCGTGGGTGGCGTGGTAACGCAATTTTTTCTGCATGGCACGGCGTGTTGTCACATCCCGAAAGACCATGACCGCCCCTGTCACCACGCCTTCACTGTCTTTCAGGGGCGCGGCGGAATCCTGAATTTCATAACGACTGCCATCGCGGCTGAGCAACGACGAGCCTTCACGCAGGAAACACACGTCCCCACCGTTAAGGGCCACACCGACAGGGCTGACCTTGGGCCCTCGCTGCGCCTCGCTGGACAGCACCAGCACACTGTCCACATGCTGGCCACACGCCTCCTGCTCACGCCACCCGGTCAGCGACTCCGCCACCGGATTCATAAACGTGATGACACCCTCATGGTCGGTGGCGATCACCGCGTCAGCAATGGAGTTTAGTGTTACTCGTAACTGTTCCTTTTCACGGGCCAACGACTCCTGCATGGATTGCTCGGCCGTGGTGTCCCAGTTGGTCCCCAGCACAATCCCCTGCCCGCTGCCCGCACCGGGCACATAAACCGCGCGGGCACGGATAAAACCCCGTTCGCCATCGGGCCGGAACACCCGGAAACCGATATCCATTTCACCCTGCTCGGCGATGGCTTTCTCCAACGCCAGGCTCGCCGCTGGCAGATCGTCCGGATGCACCCGCTCGCTCCACATGGCCAGGGAGCCTTCGGTGTCCTCACCGCGCCGGACACCGTAAAGCTCATACATCTTGTCGTCCCAGAGCAGCTCGTCACGGCCGATATCGTACTGCCAGATCCCCACACCACCGGCAGTCACCGCCAGCTCCAGGCGGCGCTGGTTCTCCTGCAGGGCCTTCTCGGCATCCTTGGTTGCCTGAATCGGATCGATCTGCACCAGGTAAAGGCCGGGCTCCAGCACCGATAGCGTCAATCTCGCCCATTGGGGCGTCTCGTTACCGCCCAGAAAACGGACTTCATGGGCAAAAGGACTCGCCACCACAGGGAGATCGCCCAGGATTGGGAGCACAGGTTGGTCATCGGGGTGAAGCAGGGAAGCCAGGCTGCGCCCGCCCAGTTCTGCCCGGGACACGGCACAAAAATCAAGAAATGCGGGGTTAGCGTCCACCCACTCCCCCGAGAGGGTCACAAACGCCATACCGGTAGAGGCCTGCTGTACCAGCTGCCGAAAACGCCGTTCACGGGCAGCCACAAGCAAGCCACGTCGCCATTGGCGCACCCACAGCCAGCAGACCAGTGCCGTGGCAAGCCCGGCGAGTATTGCTGCCCCAATCAGCAGTAGTGACATTGTTTGCATCCAGCAGATTTATTCTTCTGATTACTATTTGAACTGCCTTGGCCCAGCTTACCACCATGACCTGACAAAAACGGAACTTTCACCGACAATTGGGGCCTGTAACAAAGCATCAGGCCACGGCTTACAGCCGAACCGCCAGATCAAGGGAGACTGCTGCCCAACCGGGCTGACCATGAGGCTGCGACGACGATTACTACAACTGCTGGCGCTACTGGCCATGGGCCTGGGGCTGTACGTGCTCTGGTATACCGGGTTGGTGTTGCGACTGCAGCACCATAACCCTACCCAGAGCGCTTATATGGAGCGTGCCGAGGCCCAGGGTCAGGTGCAGCAGGCATGGCGCGACTATGATCAGATCAGCGACTACCTGAAGCGCGCCGTGTTGATTTCCGAGGATGCCCGCTTTACCGAGCACACCGGCTTCGACTGGGACGGCATTCGCTATGCCATCAAACGCAACATGGAAGCCGGCAAGCCCGTTGCCGGGGGGTCCACCATTACCCAGCAGCTCGCCAAGAACCTGTATCTCTCCGGCAAGCGCTCCTATCTGCGCAAGGCCCAGGAAGCCATGATTGCCGTACTGCTGGAGATCTGCCTGAGCAAACGCCGGATTCTGGAGCTGTATCTGAATATGGCCCAGTGGGGTCACCAGATTTATGGTGCCGAGGCTGCGGCCCGCCACCATTTTCAGGTGAGCGCCGCACAGTTGAGTCCGTTTCAGGCCGCCCAGCTCGCCGCCATGCTACCACGCCCGAACTACTACGATTTCAAAGGCCCGACCGACCATCTCAATCAGCGCGCCAACTGGATTCTGGAGCAAATGCAGCTGGTGCGTATCCCGGACCCGGCGCTCAATGTGTGGCCTGCCAATCCCGCACCCGCACCAACGCCCCCGGAAAAGAGCGAGACCGACAAGCAACCTCCGGCGCCGGCGCCCTCGGTCTCCACCGACAAACCCGCACAACCCGACTCGACACCACAAGATGCCGTGCCGCCGGAGATACCCGACGCCGCTCCTGATGAGCAACCCGCCAGCCCCGCTGGCGATGATTCCCCCGCGGCACACATCGACACTACCTCCGCCCCGGCTCATGACACGAGCACCGAAGGCACCCTTGAAGGAACCACTCAATGAAGCAGTATGCCCTGTTTTTTTTAGGCGCTCTGGCGCTGACAGGCTGTGATGACAAGACACCCACCCCACCCGCCAGTCAGCCGGCGACGGTAGACACCGGTAACCCGGTGGCAGGGGTCTGGCAACAGGAAGAACAGATTCTGGTATTGGAAAACAACGGCGACCTTTACCTGCCCAATGATGCCCACCGCCAGGGGCTGCACTGGGACAACGATGACGGCCAGTTCTCGCTGCGGTTCCTGGATTCCGAAGCCATGACCGTGGAGCAAGTCACACGGCAGGGCCAGCAACAGGGCGACACCCTGACACTGAGCCCGAGCACCGCACCGGCAACGCAAGACACAGACAGCAACACCCCGGCTAGCGAACCACAGTTCAGCGGCACCTTTACGCGCAGCAATGCGGCGGTTGCTCATTTGAGTGGCGAGATCCAGCTCCCACCAGACAGCGAACTGCCTGATCAGGCATTCCTGACCGTGTCCCTGTTGACCGATAGCGACATCGTCGTAAAACGGGTCATCCCGCTCGACGCCGGCGAGCCCGTCCCGCCGTTCCGGTTGTACTTCCCCTCCGGGGCCCTGGACGCAGATAGCGAGTACCAACTGTTTGCCCAGGTGCTGGCCAGCGGCGGTATCTATTACCGCTCCGAGCCACTGACCGTGACCTATAAGAGCAACGGTTTCGATCCCGCCGTGCTGGCGCTCAGCGCCGTCATGACGGACAGCGAGACACTGGCTGGCACCCTGGTATGGCAAGCCGGCCGAACGGTTTTTATCCCCTGCAACACCGACCGGCGTCTGCTGCTGACTGGCCCGCAGCAGGAAGCGATTCTGGAAGATTTTCAGGATAGCGCGGAGTACCCGCACCAACCCCGTCAGGCGACCATCAGCGGCCTGGTGCGCAAGGTGCCGGGGCAGCAAGCAGGTAGCACTGAAGCTGCCCTCAGCGTGGAAAGCTATGCGTTTGAGGCCCTGAAAAGCGCCTGCGAACAACCCTCTGCCGAGTTTGCCAATACCCATTGGCAGCTGACCCACCTCGGCGACAACGCCGTGAGCACCGCCGATCAAGAGCGTCCGCCACATCTGGTATTCGGCAACGACAGCAGCGTCCGCGGTCTGGCAGGCTGTAACACCTTGCAAGGCCAGTACGAACAACAGGGCGACCACCTGGCGCTGTCGCAGCTGGGACTGACCCGCAAGGCCTGCCCGGACATGAGCACCGAATCCGGGATGATGGATGCCCTGAAACACACCCGGCGTTATCGTGTTGAAGGTGAGTTACTGACTTTGTTCGACGCCGA
Organism: Alcanivoracaceae bacterium; assembly: GCA_002706085.1. Lineage (GTDB taxonomy): Bacteria > Pseudomonadota > Gammaproteobacteria > Pseudomonadales > Alcanivoracaceae > Alcanivorax. The sequence goes on from PAJO01000051.1 coordinate 5,770, forward strand.
AGACCAGGCGGTGGCCAGCTTTCAGGCCATCTATTTCTGATCCGACCAGGAGCGGGCCATGCGTATTCATTACCTGTCCCATGTTCCCTTTGAACAACTTGGCACCATGGCCGACTGGTTCCGGGAGCGGGATGCCAGCATCAGCCACTCCCTGCTCTACCAGGGCGACCCGCTTCCCGGGGTGGATGACTTCGATGTACTGATTGTCATGGGGGGCCCCATGGGCGCCGATGACGAAAGCGACCACCCCTGGATGGCGGCTGAAAAGGCCCTGATTCGGGAAAGCATCGCGGCCGGAAAAAAGGTACTGGGGGTCTGCCTCGGGGCACAACTGATTGCGCGGGTGCTGGGCGCCGCTGTCACCGCCAACCCGGACAAAGAGGTGGGCTGGTTTGCCGTGCGCCCCACCCGTCAGGGCGTTACGGACAGCATCGGCAAACTGTTTGCCAGCCAACCTCAGGTACTGCATTGGCATGGTGACACCTTTGCTATTCCGCAGGGTGCTGTACCGCTACTGGAAAGCGACGGCTGCGCGAACCAGGCGTTTCGTTACGGGGATAATGTGCTGGCGCTGCAGTTCCATCTGGAACTGGCACAAGAAAATGCCGAGGCGCTTTGCGAGGCGTGCCCAGACGATCTCTCACCTGGCCAGTGGGTAGAACCGCGCGACACGCTGCTGGGCAAAACACCGCGCTTCGATCAGGCTCGCCTGTTACTGGGCCGGGTGCTGACCGCGTTTCTCGGCTGACCCTCTCAATCGGCAGGGCAGTCAAGTGGGAGCGGTCGCCCGACCGCGATGGCTCTCGCTGGGGGCTTTATTCGCGGTGGAACCACCGCTCCTACAGAGGCGGCAGTGACGACCCCGAACTGTGGGAGCGGTGGTTCCACCGCGAGAAGAGAGCAGGAAAGGCTGGCAGGGAAACAACCTGTGGGAGCTTGCCTGCAAGCGATCCGCCGTCGATCAGCACACGCTCGCAGACGAGCTCCCACCACAAACATCGCCCCATCGAGGCGGTGTTGTGTTCCCTCAGGCGTCGACGACGTCGCGAACCTCGGCGGCAGCCTGCACCCGCCCCACGGCAGACAGGATCGCCTGCAAGGCCGCAGCGGTCGTGTCGGCCGCGGTGGCCACCGCGCTCTGCACGGTCTCCCCCACCTGCACCCGCACACAGGCCATGGCGTTGGCTTCGGTGTTATCGCCCAGCGAATACTCGTCGAACGACACCACTTTGACGTCACCACCAATGCGACGGTTCAGGGCATCCACCAACGCTGACATGGCACCGTCACCCCGGCCGGACAACAAGGTCACCGGCTGGCTGTCATCGCCAATACTGATCTGCGCCTGCACCTGATCGTTGCTGCGATTCAGGTCGTAGGAGCGCAACACCCACCCCATTGGCACACTCAGGTAGTCGCTGTTGAAGCGACGGTGCACTCGCTCGCTGGTAATTTCGCCACCGTCTTCCTCGGCGTCCTGCTGTACCACCTTGGCCAGCTCCTGCTGCAACCAGCGCGGCAAGTCGATGCCGAAATCCCGCTCCAGCACGTGGGCCACGCCCCCCTTGCCGGACTGGGAATTAATGCGCACCACTTCTTCGTAGCGGCGCCCCACATCCGCAGGATCGATAGGCAGATAGGCCACGTTCCAGATATCGCCTTCCTGATACCGGGCCAGGCATTTGCGAATGGCATCCTGATGGCTGCCGGAGAAGGCGCTGAACACCAGATCCCCTGCGTAGGGATGGCGCGGATGGGTCTGGATGTCGGTAATCTCTTCCACCAACGCGACGATTTCCTTCATTCGCGAGAAATCGATCTGCGGGTCGATCCCCTGGCTGTACAGGTTCATACCGGCGGTCACCAGATCCATGTTGCCGGTGCGTTCACCGTTACCCAGCAAGGTGCCTTCCACCCGGTCAGCGCCAGCCATCACCGCCATTTCAGCCGCAGCCACACCGCAGCCCCGGTCATCGTGGGTATGCACGCTGATGATCACATCATCGCGGTACTGAATCTTTTCGTGGACCAGCTCCACCTGATCGGCGAACACATTGGGTGTGCTCACCTCGACGGTAGCCGGCAAGTTGATGATCACCCGCTGGCCCTGGTCCGGGCGCCATACCGCGTTCACCGCATCGATCACTTCGATGGCGAAATCGGTCTCGGTGGCACTGAAGGTTTCCGGGGAATACTGGAAGCTCCAGTGGGTATCGGGCTGCTGCGCGGCGAAGTCACGCACCCATTCGGCCGCACGCACGGCAATGGTCTTGCAGCCTGCCTTGTCCACATTGAACACCTGCTCACGGAAGGTGGGCGAGGTGGCGTTGTAGATATGCACGATGGCGTTTTTTGCACCCTTCAACGATTCAAAGGTCCGCGCGATCAGGTCTTCCCGGGCCTGGGTCAGTACCTGAATGTGCACGTCATCGGGCACCAGATCCTCTTCGATCAAGGCACGGCAAAAGTCGAAATCGATCTGGCTGGCAGATGGGAAACCCACCTCGATTTCCTTGAAGCCCAGCTCCACCAGCATCTGGAAGAAGGTGCGTTTCTGAGCCACGGACATGGGCTTGATCAGCGCCTGGTTACCGTCACGCAGGTCCACCGCCGCCCACAGGGGGGCTTTCTCGATTCGCTGGCTAGGCCAACGACGGTCGGACTTGTCGATAACAGGAAATGGCTGGTACTTGGTGTGATCAAAGCTCATGTCGAATCCTCAAAGTAAAAAGGGGCAGACTCTGCCCCCCAGAATGTCTAACCGGCTCTCCCAGGGATACTGCTTGATGCGGCCAACAATCATGTCGTGATCTTAAGGAGCCTCTGAATAACTCCTTAGTTGTCGATCAGGGCGCCGGTAGGCACCGGTAGCGGCAAAGAGAGGCGCCTGGCTTGTGGCCGTCTGCGTCATCGCCCTACGACAGATACTTTACGGCGCAACGCGCGCAATGTGCTTGCTTTATCAGCCCAATTTCGGCTTTATTGGCAATATTATTGCCAAAAATCGCAGATAACGAGAGAAACCACACATGAAGACGTCAGAACTGGCAAAACTGGATCGCACCGACCTGCGCATTCTTGAAGCGCTGCAGAGCAATGGCGGCCTAAGCAACCAGCAGCTGGCGGAAGCCGTGGGCCTGTCGCCCTCGCCTTGCTCACGGCGGGTACAGAAGCTGGAAGCAGCCGGCATCATCATCAAACGGGAAACCGTGCTGGATGCCCGCAAGCTGGGGCTGGATCTGACCGTGATGATCCAGATCAGCATGGATCGCCATACCCCGGAGCGCTTCGCCAACTTCGAGGACAAGGTGGCCAGCTTTTCGGAGGTCCAGCAGTGCTATCTGGTTACCGGACAGGATGCAGATTACTTACTAAAAGTGGTGGTGCCGGACATCGACGCCTACCAACATTTTCTGCTCAACCAGATCACACGGATTGAAGGCGTCAGCGGGGTGCATTCCAGCTTTGTCATGCGGCGGGTGGTGGATACGGCGGCGCTGCCGCTGAACTATGTTGAGGCGTGAAGAGCAGTTGAAAGTTCAAAAGCGCGAGAGAGACTTTTTGTATTTGAGAGTCTGTGCCCGCGCCGTTACCGGGGAACGCGGGCACGGCATTACAGAGATTGCCGGACTTATTCGCGTTTAAACTTTCAACTTTGAACTTTCAACTCAACCCTCCACGCCTACAAGTCGCCCGCCCGTAGCTGATATGCTGCCTCCATCGACCGCGTTGAATATTCGGATCATGAAACATCTGCTGATTGTCGCCCACGCCCCCTCACCCAACACGCTCAAGTTACGCGAGGCTGCGGCCCGCGGGGCCGGGCATGAGGATATCGAGAACGTCTGCGTGACGGTGAAGGCACCGCTGGAGGCGGGACCGGAGGATGTTCGGGCCTGCGATGCCATTCTGCTCGGCACCACCGAAAACCTGGGCTACATGAGCGGCGCCCTCAAGGATTTCTTTGACCGCAGCTACTATCCAGTGCTGGAAGAAAAACAGGGGTTGCCCTGCGCAATCTACATCCGCGCCGGCCACGACGGCACCGGCACCCGGCGGGCAGTGGAGACCATTGTCACAGGATTACGCTGGAACTGGGTGCAGGATCCACTGGTGCTACGCGGCGACTGGCAAGATGCGTTTGAAGCCCAGGTGGAGGAGTTGGGGATGTATCTGGCCGCGGGGTTGGATGCGGGGATTATTTGAGTTGAAAGTTAAAAGTTCAAAGTTGAAAAGCGCGTGGTAAATCGGCAGCACGTCAGGTGTCGCTCCCGCGACCAAGCCCCTGAACCGCGGGCACGGCGAGGCAAACCCCGCCGCGCCATACCGCGTTTAAACTTTCAACTTTTAACTGCTCTTAGCCTTTGCTCTTACTCAGCATGGCTGCGATAACGGCCTTGGCTTCGTCGCCCTGCAGCAGGTCACCGAACAAGGCCAAATCTTCCTTCACCACTTCGTACAGAGGCTTGTTGATGGATTCGCGCATCAGGCGCTTGCTCTCGCGCAGGGCGCGGGGCGGTTTCTTCGCCAGTGCCACGGCCCAGTTGCGTGCGGTGGCCTCCAGCTCTTCACGTTTCACCACCTTGGCCACCAACCCGGTTTCGTAGGCTTCCTGTGCCAGCATCGGCTCACACAACAACAACAGGCGAGCGGCCCGCTGATAACCCAGCCAGGCAGGAATCAGCTTCGCAGAGCCGGCTTCCGGCACCGCGCCCAGATCCGCGAACGGGGTGATGAACTTGGCGTCTTCGGAGGCCACCACCAGGTCCATGTGCAGCAGCATGGTAGTCCCTACCCCTACCGCATTCCCCTGCACGGCGGCCACTACCACCTTGGGGAAATCATGGATCGCTTCGATAAACGCAGCGGCAGCCGGGGCTTCGCCGGGCGCAGCATTGAGGAAATCCACCAGGTCGTTACCGGCACTGAAGGACTTCCCCTCACCACTGAACAACACCACACGGATATCATCGCTCTCTTCCGCTGCCTTGAGCAGCTTGACCAGATCCCAGTACATGACACTGCTCAGGGCATTGAGCTTGTCCGGGCGGTTCAGGGTAATTTCCATTACAGATTCGGTGTTTTTCACCAGAATCAGATCACTTTCCAATGTCGGCATGGTCACGACGGCTCTCCCAAAGTATTTTGTCGAGCAAGGCTAGCCGCAGCGCCCGCCCCTGCCAAGGGCGAATCACGACAGATAATGATTGACCCGCCAGTCAAAGCTGATTAAAAAAGCGCACCTTCTCTGAGATCACCACCGTGAAGCTGATCACTTTCGATCCTTTTCGCACCCTGGGACTACCCGGCGTACGCTATATCAAGCCTGAGCACATGCAACAGCACCGAGAGGAGCTGGCGGCGGCAGACTGGCTGTTGTTTCCCGGGTACTGGCAAATCAACAGCCTGCACTATGTACTCAAGCGGCGCATCTTTCCGAGCCTGAGCAGTTACCACCTTGGCCATGACAAGGTCGAGATGACCCGCGCCTTGCAAACGGCCTGCCCGGACCATGTACCGGAAACCCTGATCTGCGCTTCGGCTCCCCATGGCATCCAGCAAATTCTGGATCAGTGGCGCTTTCCGTTCGTGGCCAAGTCTGTGCGGTCCAGCCAGGGCATGGGGGTATGGCTGATAGAAAATCGCCAGCAACTGCTCGACTACGCAGAACGGGAAAGCGTGCTTTACGTACAGAAGCTGCTGCCCATAGTCCGGGACCTGCGCATCATCATTGTCGGCAGCGAGGTAGTCGCCAGCTATTGGCGCGAGGGGTCGGGTTTCCTGAATAACGTCAGCCAGGGCGGGCGGGTCCGCACTGATCTACCCGTGCCGGAACAGGCGATTTCACTGGTCTCCGGTCTGGCCCGTTATCTGGATATCGACCACGCCGGGTTCGACGTGGCCATGGTGGATGACCATCCATACATTCTGGAGTTCAACCGGTTATTCGGGAACACCGGCGTGCCGGGGCTGCCACAGCAGATCTCCGCGGCCATGAACCGCTACCTGCTGGGCCCGGCCGAGCCACCGACCTCGGACACCAGCGTTTCTGCCTGAGTCCGCAGCAACGTCTGATAGCGGTGCGCCAGCTGCTCGACGGGCTGCAGCCGCACACGGTGATCCCCTGCCACGACTACCTGCGCTTTCTCTGGCTGATAGAGTGCCTTCACGTCCAGCTCGGTACTGGAAAGCTGCGCCTCCGGCACATGCAAGCGCCCGGGCACGCCAGCCACACACAACGACCAGGCTTCATTCTCATCACGGTCGGTGGACATTAACGCCTTGAACTCCAACGTCACCCTGCCCTTCTCTTTACGCAGTGGCGCGAGCAACCGCACCACACGCAGGAACAGCAGGCCTGTACACAGGGCCGCGAACCCCGCCTGCGAAGACGCCGCCTGAGTGAAAACCACCCCGGCCTGCTGGCCTACCGGGGCGCTGACCTGCCCCCCATAGACCGCCGCCGCTCGCTGCAGCATTTGCTGGTATTCCGCGAGCACCTCTTCCAGCGCATCCTGGGCAAAACGCTGGCGAATGGATTCAAAGTTCACAATGCTGATACGCAGTTGGGCGGTGATGCTGTCCGGGTCGGGCAGGGGCTGCTCCTGCTCCAGTCCCTGCGGCCCAAGTGGCTCTGGCACCACAGGGTCGGGCAGCACCGCAGGCGCAGCAACAAACCCGGGGGATGGCTCGGGTACCGGCTCCTGCACTTCTGGCGGCAACAAACGCTCGCGCACCACCGTGAATGCCAGGCGCAACAGCAACACACACAGCACGGCCAGAACAAAGCCTGCCTCAATTTGCTGGCGCGGCACGAGACTGTCTTCGCCCAGCAAGGTCAGACTGCCTGCCAGCTCACCATCCGGCAGCGCCACCGGTACTGACACCCGCAAGGTGGACTCGCTCACCCCGGCCAACCCCACCTGCACTTCTGCCGGGTTCTGGAAGCGGATCCCCGCCACCGGGGGAAGGGCTACGGTTTCCCGCCCAATAAGATTAATGCTGATGGAATCTTCGCTGGCCAACGCTTCGGCGGCGCGCATGGCGGTTTGTTCCGCCAGTGCCTGCAGCTGCACCTCACGCTCTTCTTCCAGACGTGCGGAAAAGTGCTCGAGAAAGTAGATTCCGACTACCAGCATGGCCAGCAGCATCAGAATCAATTCGCGCAATAGCGTGTGTTGACGACCGATCCATGATCGCCATTGCTCCCAAAGGGACATAGGGGGTTTCCATCCGATTTTGTATGGCCCGGAGTATACCCTGACCAGGCCCATTTGCGTTGACCGGGCTGACACCGTCTTCCCTGTCTGAACCGGGCATCGCTTGCAGGCAAGCTCCCTCAAGTTGCTCGCCCCACCGGGGAGAGCGCTCCTCGCTCGGCATGGGAAGCGCCGTGATAAGCAGCCTGCTGGCGACCTGTATCGATGACTTCCCGGTAACCGCCGGCAGTGTCTTTGCGGGTGTTGGCGTATGTCAGGCGGCAGATATCTGCTACTCTTACGCGGTTTTTACCGGGAGCGGTCTGCTTCCCTTCGTTTGACTTCAGCCACTGGAGCCCCTGCGTGCGCGAGATCATTCTGATTCAGGTATCCGGCAGTGACCGCCCCGGCCTGACTGCGGCTTTTACCCGGATTCTGGCCCGTTACCGGCTCAACATTCTTGATATAGGCCAGGCCGTGATCCACGACACCCTGTCGCTGGGCATGCTGGTGGAAACCCCCAAGGATGCAGATTCCTCGGCGGTACTCAAGGATGTGCTGTTCGAAGCTCACAAGCTGAACATCAATGTTCGCTTCCGCCCCATTGACGAAGACCGCTACGAAGAGTGGGTGGCCGGACAGGGTAAAGATCGCCATATCATCACGCTGCTGGCCCGCAAGATTACTGCCGAGCAGCTGGCCGCGGTGACCGCCTCCGTGGCGGATAACGATCTGAATATCGACAGCATTGCCCGTCTGTCCGGGCGGGTGCATCTGGAAGGCGAATCCCAGCACGAAGACAACCGGGCCTGCATCGAAATTTCCGTGCGTGGCGAACCCAAAGACGCCGCTGCCATGCGTGCTGCCTTCCTGGGCATCGCCAACGATCAGAACATGGATATCGCCTTCCAGCGCGACAACGCCTACCGGCGCAATCGCCGACTGGTGGTCTTCGACATGGACTCCACCCTGATTCGCTCTGAAGTGATTGATGAACTTGCTGTGGAAGCAGGAGTGGGCGATCAGGTGGCAGAAATTACTGAGCGGGCCATGCGCGGAGAACTGGATTTCAATGAGAGCTTCTCTGCCCGCGTCGCCCTGCTTAAAGGCCTGGATGAAGGCGCCCTGGAACGGGTGCGCGAGCGCATCCAGCTCACCGAAGGCGCCCAACGCCTGGTGAGCACCCTGCGCGCGCTGGGTTATCGCACTGCCATCCTCTCTGGCGGCTTTACCTGGTTCGGGCACTGGCTACAGGATTTGCTGGGCATTGATTATGTCCACGCCAACGAACTGGAAATCGAAGACGGCAAGGTTACCGGCCGGGTGGTCGGACAGATCGTCAACGGCCAACGCAAAGCGGAGCTGCTGCGGGAAATCGCTGCCCAGGAAGGCATCAGCCTGGAACAGGCGATCGCCGTCGGCGACGGCGCCAACGACCTGCCCATGCTCGGCGAAGCCGGCCTCGGCATCGCCTTCCGCGCCAAACCCCTGGTCAAACAAAACGCCGAACAAGCCATCTCCACCCTGGGACTGGACGGCATCCTGTATTTGATCGGCGTGCGGGACAAGGACCAGGCCGAACTTCTTAAGAGCAGTTAATAGTTAATAATGAATAATTAATAACTCGCGGTTTTGTCTTTCATGTTTTGAAATGCAAGAGGCCGCGCCCAGCGATGGGCGCGGCCTCTTTGCTTTCGGATCAATCCGACGTTAGATCGCGCAACTATTAACTATTCATTATTAACTATTAATTGCCTTTATTACGCTGTTTCCGGAATCTGCAAGCTATCCATCGGCGCTTGCAGATAGAACCCTTGCAGGTAATCCACGCCGCCCAGGGTCCACAGGGCCTGCATCTGGGCTGCGGATTCCACAAACCCGATGACGGTTTTGCGCTGCTCCTCTTTGACCTGTTTGACGATCTCGGAGAGGCGCTGGCGGCCTTCGGCCTTGGACAACTCCTGCGTGAAGGAGCCTTCGAATTTCACCATGGTAGCCGGGATGTGCTGGAACAGTTTGAACGGGTCCAGACCGCCGCCAAACCGGCTGATGGAAACACCGCAACCGGCACCCTTCACCTTTTCGGCGAACACACCGGCCTGCTTCAGATAAGTGGTCGCATCGCCTTCGCTGAGCTGGAAGACAAGGGCTGAACCTTCCATTTTGGCCGCTTTCATTGCCTTGAGGAGCCAGTCCACCAACGTCGTATCCGCCAGGGAGCTGCCGTTAATGTTGAGCACCAGTTTCACCGGATCCGTCATGGCAGAGGCGGCCCGCATGGCGTTAAGCACAACCCAACGGTCGACCTTGCCCGCCAATCCCAGTTCGGCTGCCACTGGCATGAAGTCCTTGGCTTCGAGCACGTCACCCTGCTTCTGGGGCAGGCTGACAAACACTTCGAACATGTGCTCACCATCGTCTTCCAGGCTCATTAACGGCTGGTAGTGCAGCTTGAAGCTCCCCTGCTCCAGGGCCTGACGAAGCTGCATGCCAATGGCCTCGGACGAACCTGCCGTCACTTCGTCCATGGGATCATGGACCTTGACGCTGTTGCCCTTGCCGTCGTTATTGCGCTGGGCCTGGTTACAGCATTTAAGTGCGGTGGTCAGGATATCCTGGCTGCTGCGGGCATCCTCACGCACAAATGACACCCCTACACTGGCAGTAATCTGAACCGTGCGGGCAGACACTTCCGGCATCAGCGTTTCGATACCCGCGCGCAGCCGCTCGGCCAGCTCAGACGCCTCGTCGATGTCTTCCACCGGCAAGAGAACAGCAAAATCTTCGCCATCTACCCGTGCCAGACGGGCATCGCCAACGTCAGTGGGCAACCACTGGGCCACAGCCCGCAGGATGTCATCAGCGCCATCAATGCCCAGCGACGACTGGTGATGCTCAAAATCATCCAGGCGCAGATACAAAACCGCCGCCAGCTGGCTGTCGCGTGCCGCTGCGGCAACGGCATCATCCAGTTGATCCACAAACCAGGAGCGGCTAAACAGCCCGGTTACCTGATCTTTCTGACTCATTTCCTGCAGCCGCTCTTCCAGATCACTCTGGTCTACCGCCGAGGTACGAATCACAATCTGGGTACAGGCTTCACCGTCGTAGGTGCTTGGCGAGAAGGTGAAGGTGGCATCGAACTCTTCGCCCTCGGTATTGACGCCCTTGCACTCCAGCTCCTGGGTCTGGTTTTCGTCCTGCGCTCGGCTGCGCAACAGTTTTTTCAGCTTGTCGTGGTCGGCGGCAGAGACCATGTCCATGATCGGCACACCAGCCAGATCGTCCGGGCTTTCATAGCCGAACATCTCGACATAGTTGTCGTTGGCATGGATATGCATGCCATCAAGCACATACGCAATAGCGTCGCGGCTTTGATCCATCAGCAGGGAGAGACGCTTCTCGGCATCGTGCAGGGCAATTTCAGAATGCTGCAGCTCTTTGCGAACACGCACATATTCGATAACACGATCGACCATCAGGGCCAGAAGCTCACGATCACCCGCAGGGGCGACACTGCGAGCCCCCATTTCCAGGCCGGCTTTGAGGGTCTTCGCGGAAAAATCATCTTCGAGCAGGATAACGGGAATCGCCTTACCCAGACGATTGAGGTGGGCCATGGCGCTCTCGAAGGTGCCGTCGCCAAAGGTAGGGCGGCACAGCATCAGCTCCCAGGCACCGCCCTTGAGGGCTCGCAGCAGATCGTCTTCGCCGAGAGCAAGCTGCGCCCGGGTTGCCCTGCCCGCATTACGGAGCATATTCATCAGCTGCTCCGCCTCGTCCTGGGAATCATGGGCGATCAGCAAACGCAGGTTGTCCAGGGCATAGCTCATGGGTCAGTCACCGCTCTCGTCTGCCATACCGTCCAACAATCCTGTTCTGGCCACCTCCAGCGACGACTGGGCTCGCATGCTGTCGGGCATGCCAGTCAGTGTACGGGGAAGCGCCTGACCCATGGCAGAACAACTTCAGCTGCCGCATCCTCACGGCAAATGTGTATCCCGGGTGCCGATAGATTAGCACCCACTTTTATTATTATAGGCTGGACCAGATAGAATCCAGCTCATCGTCATCTTCTCCATCACCGGAGGGCGGTTTCACAGGGGGAGCAGCCGGGGCGGCCAGATCCCGGAACGGATACTGACTGAAGCCCGATGCCCCCTGAACACGCCGCAGCAACTGTACGCGACCAGGCTCGCCTTGCTCAACCAGTTCCACCTTTACGCCTTCATTAAATCCGACGGTAGGCAACAGCAGCGACGCCGGTTGCCCTACAGCAGACAACTCCGGCAGCAGGATGGCACGCATGTAATCGCTGTCTTGCCCCTGCTTGCGCAAGGCCCGCGCCGCCACCGGGCGGCCACCGGGTGCCAGCAGTTCCACGCCGAAACGGGCACCATGGTTTGGCAACTGGGTCACCCAGCGAATCACCGCGAGCATCCACTGGCTATGGGTGCTATCGCGCAGGGCCAGCAACTCACCGGTGCGCAGCAAGCTCGGGGTATTGCCCTGCCAGGACAGGCAATAGCCGCCAGGGCTGGCATTGACCTTCTGGCAATGATAGCTCTCTGGCAGACGCACTTCGGCACTATTCCCGCCCGTCGCGCTGTCCATCTCGATGGTTTCGCCGGCATAGTCGGACTGGTAAGCCGATGCCCAGGGATCAGACTTGTGCTGTTTTTCCTTCGAGGACATCTTGATGTTGAGCAGGAAGGGATTGTTCTCCTCTTCCTCGCCCAACACCGACAGACTACCGCGCTCGACCATGGCTTCGAACGGCACCTTGCCGGAAAGAAAATAGTGAACACCCACCAACCCGAAACACAGCTCAACTTCGCCATTTTCGGGCATTCGCTTGAACGCCCGCTCAGTGAGCGCACCCCACACTTGCTGCAAGTGGTCGAGCAGGCCGTCATCCAGCCCCCGGGGCACCTTCAGGGTCGCCTCGTCGGGATTATCCCGCCAGGCGCACATCGCCTCGGTCAGACGGGAGGAGTCGATATAACGCCAACTTTCAGATGCCTGGGAAGCATGGGTCCGGTAGACCGGCGGCCGGTCTGCCTGCAGATCAAACACGAACAGGTCATCTTCACTGCTGGCCTCACGAATGGACACCAGCGAGGCCCAGCTATAGGCCCCCTGATAGACCAGCGCCAGCTCCTGCTGACGTAACTGGTTCGGCTTGCTGGTTGCCAACAGCAGGCAACGGGCATAGGCAGACTGGATCGTGGACTCGCCCCCCTCATCTTCGACTGGGGTGCTGGCAATGCCGTGGAGCTCCGCGAGCAGATACAGCTGGTGCAGCTCCAGCCACAGGTTGCGGGGGGTGGGGAAATACAGTTGATAGCAGCGCAGCAGGGTGTCACCCAGCGCCGTAATGGCCCGGTGAATGGCAATGGTAATGGACTTGCGAGCTGCCTTGTCGCGGAAACGGCGCACCGCCCGTACCGAGACCAGCTTGTAGCCATTGGCAAGATGCCCTTGTAGCGCCTGGGCCAGACTCGCCACACGGCGGGCCTTTTCTGGCAACACCAGCGCCTGGTTCAGGTAATGCTTCTGGAGAGATTGGCAGACATGCAGAATCGAAGGGCGAACGATCTCCAGTAACTGGAAGCGCACCTTGGAATCCAGCGGCAGGCGGTTCAGCTCCTGAATGAACTGGTACAGCTGCTTGGCCGTTTCCCCCATGTTCATTACCGGCAGAGCGTCTACCCACTGCTGCAATTTTTTTGGCTGGTCAGCGCCTAGCGTAAGGTGCGGCAAGTCCTGCTCGGGCAGTTTCAACCGTACCGTCTGGGCTGGTTGCTCCATGAAGATAGTCCTTATCTCGGCGGCATCCAGGCTACCTGCGGGTTCTTGTTGAGAAACCCTCTGCGAAGCGCCTCACCCCCTGCGGGCCATAAGCCAGCGCATGCGAGGCGCCAAACCGGGTTCCTTATTATGAGTCCTGTGTCACATGACTTTACGACACAGTTACATGACTGTAAATGTCGCGAGGGAGCCTCCGAATAACCCCTTGCATGCTCAGCGTGGCCTGAAGCGTGCAGCTGTTGTGTCTTGTCTCGACGGTAAGGGTGGCTCCCTTTCCTAGAGGCAAGGCGCAGCAGATGTGCGC
>PAJO01000052.1 GCA_002706085.1 Alcanivoracaceae bacterium
AGCGCACATCTGCTGCGCCTTGCCTCTAGGAAAGGGAACCACCCTTACCGTCGAGTCAAGACACAACAGCTGCACGCTCCAGGTCACGCTGAGCATGCAAGGCGTTATTCAGAGGCTCCTTAATTATTAACTGCACTTACTAGCATCTGATGCATGCGACGAGCCGTGGCCGCCGGATCTTTCGGCAACTGCCCCTCGGCCAGCATGGCCTGATCGAGCAACAACGCGGCAAGGTCGTTGAAACGCTCACCGTCGTCCACCGTCCCCAGCGCCTTGAGCAGATCATGATCCAGGTTCACTTCCAGCACCGGCTTGTTCTCCGGTACCGGTTGACCGGCCGCTTCCAGCATCCGGCGCATTTGTGGGCCCAGTTGATCTTCAGCCAACACCAGACAAGAAGGCGAATCCACCAGTCGGCGAGTCGCGCGGACGCTTTCTACCTGCTCTGCCAGGCTGTCTTTCAATCGGGCCACCAGCGGGTTATCGCTTTCTGCCTCCCCGGCAGCCTCGTCCAGATCCAGCTCTCCGCGTGCGGCATTGACCAGTTTCACTTCCTTATAGCTGTCCAGATAACTCACCATCCATTCGTCGACGGGGTCACTCAGCAACAGGACCTCAATGCCCTTTTTACGGAATACCTCCAGGTGCGGACTGTTCAGCGCCGCAGAGGGAGTGTCAGCAAGCAGATAATAGATGCTCTCTTGCTCAGCCGGTTTACGCTTAAGGTAGGCATCAAGACGGGTAACGCCCTCTTCCTCATGCGTAGACGCAAAACGCAACAGCGCGGCGATAGCTTCACGGTTATCCGCATCCTCGCCAATACCTTCTTTTAGAACCTGACCAAACTGACTCCAAAACGCCTTGTACTGCTCTTCATCGTTACTCAGCTTCTTGAGCATCTGCAGAACACGCTTGGTCAGAGCCGCACGAATTTTCTGCACAGGCCCATAGTCCTGCAGGAGCTCACGGCTGACATTCAAGGGAAGGTCGGGCGCGTCGATCACGCCCTTCACAAAGCGGAGATACTGAGGCAGAAACTGCTCGGCATCATCCATGATGAAAACACGCTGCACATACAGCTTCAGGCCGCGATTGGCATCGCGATGATACAAGTCAAACGGGGCACGGGCCGGCAAGTAAAGCAGGCTCGTGTATTCCAGGGCGCCCTCAACCTTGTTGTGACTCCAGCTCAAGGCATCCTGAAAGTCATGGCTGATATGCTTGTAAAAGCTCTGGTATTCCTCATCGGAAACTTCCTGCCGTGGGCGCTGCCACAGTGCAGTAGCCGAGTTGAGGGTTTCACTGCTCTCCTCAGCGTCACCGTCAGCGGGCGTCAGCAAATTAATCGGAAAGGCAACGTGGTCGGAATACTGATTGATCACCTGACGAATCTTGAACGGATCCAGAAAATCCCGGGCATCGTCACGCAGATGCAGTATCACGGCAGTACCAGGCTGCAAACGCTCAATACCTTCCACGGTAAACTCACCCTGGCCGTCACTTTCCCAACGCACCCCTGAGGTCTTATCGCTGCCGGCCTTGCGCGTCTCGACGGTGACCTTGTCAGCAACAATAAACGCGGAATAAAAACCCACACCAAACTGGCCGATGAGCTGGGCATCCTTCTTCTGGTCACCACTTAGCTGGGCAAGAAACTTCTCTGTACCAGAACGGGCAATAGTACCGAGATTATCCACCACATCGCTTTCATCCATCCCAATGCCGTTGTCGGCCACGGTCAGCGTTCCCGCCTCCTTGTCGATGGTCAGGGTGATTGCCGGCTCCGCGCCCCCCCCGATCAAGGCAGGATTATCCAGAGACTGAAAACGCAGCTTGTCGCAGGCATCCGAGGCATTGGATACCAGCTCACGCAGGAAAATCTCGCGGTTGCTGTACAGCGAGTGGATCATCAGGTGCAACAGGCGGGACACCTCTGCCTGAAAACCATGGGTTTGTTTTTCTGTAGACACAACAGACTCCTGAAGCAGTAGCAAACTGCCAGAAAAAATAAGGGCAACGGTGGGATTTTCAAGGGAGGGGACGGCGCAGCCGCGCCTGAATTGCAGACCCACGAGAAAAACCGGGCCTGCAACGTGTTTTTTCAGAGGCTCCCTAGGCTTTCTTGCGCGAAATCAGGTGGTCCACCGCCGACGCAAGGTCCGGGTAACGGAACATAAAGCCCTGCTGCTCCAGTCGGCGGGGGTAGACCCGCTGCCCGCCGAGTAGCATGCCTGACAATTCCCCCAAGCCGACTTTCAACGCCGTGGCAGGCACCCGCAGCAACGCGGGCCGATGCAGTTTGCTGGCCAGTAATTGGTGGAACTCGCGTTGAGTCACCGGCGCAGGTGCACAGGCGTTAAAGATCCCTTCTATGCCCGGCGTTTCCAGAGCCCGGACCAGGATGGCAACCATGTCATCGATGTGTACCCAGCTCAGCCACTGGTTGCCGTCACCCATCTTCGCACCCAGGCCCAGCTTGTAGAGCGGCAGTAATTGCTTGAGCATGCCGCCATCACGACCCAGCACAATGCCGGTACGAATCAAACACAACCGAAGCCCCTGACGGGACACCGGGCGGGCCGCCTGCTCCCAGGCGTCACAGAGGCGATAGCCGAAATCCTTCTTTCGTGCTGAGCTGTCTTCCGTGAGCTCCGCATTACCCGCATCACCGTAAAAGCCCACCGCTGATCCGGATACCAGCACGGCCGGTTTGCGCTCAAGGCGCGACACCAGGCTCACGATATCCTGGGTCACCCCGACCCGGGATGCCAACAATACCTCCTTGCGACGGCGACTCCAGCGGCCAGCAAACAGGCTCTCGCCGGCCAGATTCACAATGCCATCAATGATTTCATCGTCAGCGATATCGTCCAGCGATGACACAAGCCGTGCCTCTTCGGGCAAGCCTCGGGCTACCCGCCGCGGTTTACGGGTAAGGATAATCAGGTGGTGACCATGTGCAGCAAGACGCCGGCAGAGATGACGACCAATGAAGCCACTTCCACCGGTTAAAAGAATGTTCAACGTGCAGCCTCGATAGAACGGATACTGTTGAGATCGTAGAAAAACTCAATATTGCCCGCGCCCATCGGCACACTCAAGGTCAAATGATCCTGATCTACCGCCTGAAGGATACCAGTGCGCGCAGGCCCTTCATCTGCGGTAATGGTGACATTTTTCCCGATTAACTCCCGGTATTGCCGGGTCTGCTCATCATCGACCACGACCGGGGGCGACGTCAGATTTCCACTGCTTTCCGCCGGGGCAGTCTCAACCTCCGGGGAGTCTGCCGCCCCAGTCAGATCAGCGCTGTTGGGGCTCCCTTGAGTGGCCATGGGCCCGCTTTCCAGGTCTGCTGGCTCGGGCTCCTGCAAGAGGATTTTCTGCCCTGTATTCAGGGTCAGAGAGGCCAGTTCCTCCTCAGGAATACTGCGCTCGACCACGCCACTACCGACATTGATTTCCAGCCACAATCGCTTGGCGGACACCCGTCGCAACACCCCGTCGTGCTGGCGCCCACTGTGGGTTTCCAGCACCACGGACTGGTCCACGTAGGCCACCAGCTCGGGGAATGTCTGCACCACCGGCGGCAGGACTTCCTTGGGCGCTTCCTGTCTGGGTTGCGCCCCCGGCGTCACCAGCTCCATGCTGCCTTCTCTGGGAGGGGTAATGACCTGGGTGTTCATGGACCCCGGCTCTACCGACCAGCCCACATCACTCTTCTCAAGCCGCACCACGCGCTCTTCCACCGCCCCGTTCGTCAGAGTTACCCGGCTGGTGACCTCTCCGGTGGATTCTGCACGACGCAGGATCACGTGACGGGTCTTGATTGACTTGAGTGCCCCTTCAGGAAACTGGGTCGTGAAGTACTGACGAGCCACGTAAGCCAGGGTGTCTTCATGATCAAAGTGCAAGTCAACCTGGCCTCCGACATAACGGAGATGATTGGTATACGCAGTGAACTCGCCACTCAGATAACTTTTAAAGCTGTCGGGCATGACCAGAGACAGAGAACCGGAAAGCTGCCCCGTATCCAGCGGTGCCATGGCCAGTTCCATCCGATACCCCCCTTCGAAAATACGGGTTTCAGGGAAATCCTGACCCGGCTCTTTCCAGGAAAGATGTACAACCGGCGCATTGTCATCGGAAGGGTTCACCAACACGCTACGGCGCTCGGTAATCTCGGACGGTTTCCATCCCACCAGCACACGCACTTCAAGCCCGGGGAGAAAATCTTCGCCCTGACTCACCGTCAGCACGCCATCGATCAGCGCCACCCGGTCATAACGAAAGCTTTCGCCATGAAGTCGGCCGGACAATGGCTTGCCCTGCCCTTTTACCAGTAGCAAGGCAGCCTCTTCCGAGGTCACAAAAGAGGTCGTCGTCGCCATTTTCTCACCCCGTTGCACCTGCCCGGTCTGGTGAGTGAGCTGACTGCCTGGGCCTCGAATGTCGCTGCTATCGGTGACGTACATGGCAATGCCTACGGCCGTAACCAGTACCGCCGCTACTCGCCCCAGTGCCCACCAACGGTAGCCTTCCCAATTACCCTGGACCTGCCCGAGGCTCGCCACAGGAACCAGAAAAAATACCGGGCTGTGTCCCCGGTGACTGGCTTCGTTCATCAGCCCCAGGGTTGTCACAATAATTGCACTCACCCCGATAATGATTAGCAGCTCTGCCATTTTTTATTCTCTCTCCTGAACAGCCCGCCTCAGCGATTCGCAGGCATTGGCTGTCCCCGGGCAATCGACCCAGGGAACCACGACAATCCTACCTGAAGCTCACTTTACAAAGCTGCCGCCCGGCATTCCAGCACTTAAGTGACTGATTTTTCTCAATCATGGTCAGGGTTGATCTGTTTCACACTCTGCCGGCCCAGCCACCCTCTGCTGGCCGCCGTTCAGGGCACAGAAACGTCCTTCAGGCTGCCCTCAAAAACCGCCCGTCAACGGTAATAAAAAAATGCTTGTATGGACCAATTCGAGACGATATATAGGCGCTGTGGACTTTGGAAAACCGGGGATCCGGACCAACAGGCCGAACAATGTGGTTGTTTGAGGAGGTCACAACAGGAGGCCACCATGAGTAACCGTCGTACAGATCAAGATTACGATTCGGAAGACCTGCTGATGAACGAAGATTTCGATATCCTGGATGACGATATGGATGAGGAAGAGCAGGAAGCGCGCAGTGCGCGCAGCCGCGCCTTCAACATGGACATGCGCCATCGCATCGAAGATCGCCTGGAGGAGCGCCGTCTGCGCAAGGAACTCAATGATTACGAGTCCTTTGAGCTCGACGACGATATGCTCCACTAAAAAAAAGGCCGGCAAAATGCCGGCCTTTTTTTTGCTCATTGGCGGTTACCAGCCAGTGAGTTCTTTCAGCGCCAGGCCGATACCGGCCGGGTTACGTGTGGTCTTCACACCTGCCGCTTCCAGGGCCGCAAACTTCTCGTCTGCAGTGCCCTTGCCGCCAGCGATGATGGCGCCAGCGTGGCCCATACGCTTGCCGGGGGGGGCAGTAACGCCCGCAATGTAGCTCACTACCGGCTTGGTCACGTTTTCCTTGATGTAGGCAGCCGCCTCATCTTCAGCGGTACCGCCGATCTCACCCACCATGATGATGGCTTCCGTCTGCGGATCGTTCTGGAACAGTTCCAGCGCGTCGATGAAGGTCATGCCTGGAATCGGGTCACCACCGATACCGATACAGGTGGACTGACCGAAGCCCAGCTTGGTGGTCTGGTTTACCGCTTCATAGGTCAGGGTACCGGAGCGGGACACGATGCCCACTTTGCCCGGCTGGTGGATGTGACCGGGCATGATGCCGATCTTGCACTGACCCGGAGTGATCACGCCCGGACAGTTCGGGCCGATCAGGCGCACACCGCCCTTGCGGGTGATGTATTCCTTCACATACAGCATATCCAGTGCAGGAATGCCTTCAGTGATACAGACGATCAGCTCGATGCCTGCATCAGCGGCTTCCAGAATGGAGTCCTTGCAGAACGCAGCCGGTACGTAAATGACGCTGGCAGTGGCACCGGTTTCAGCAACGGCTTCCGCCACGGTGTTGAAAACCGGCAGGCCCAAATGGGTCTGGCCACCTTTACCCGGGGTTACACCACCGACCATTTGCGTGCCATATTCGATGGCCTGCTCGGAGTGGAAGGTGCCCTGGCTACCAGTGAAACCCTGGCAGATAACCTTGGTGTTCTTGTCGATCAGGACGCTCATGCGGCACCTCCAACAGCTTTCACTACCTGCTCGGCAGCGTCTTCAAAACTTTCTGCGGCGATGATGTTCATGCCGCTCTCGGCCAGTTTCTGCGCGCCCAGCTCAGCGTTGTTACCTTCCAGACGAACTACCACCGGTACGGTCACACCCACTTCTTCTACCGCGCCGATGATGCCTTCAGCAATCAGGTCACAACGCACGATGCCACCGAAGATGTTAACCAGAACGCCTTTCACCTTGTCGTCGGACAGGATGATCTTGAAGGCTTCGGTTACACGCTCTTTGGTCGCGCCACCGCCCACGTCCAGGAAGTTGGCCGGTGCGCCACCTTTCAGCTGCACCAGATCCATGGTGCCCATGGCCAGGCCTGCGCCATTCACCATGCAACCAATGTTGCCGTCCAGCGCTACGTAGTTCAGCTCCCACTCGGCCGCGCGACGCTCGCGCGCATCTTCCTGGGAAGGATCTTCCAGTGCCTTGATATCCGCATGACGGTACAGGGCTGAGCCGTCCACGTTGATCTTGGCATCCAGGCAGTGCAGGTCACCGGCTTCGGTGATCACCAGCGGGTTAACCTCGATCAGGGCCAGATCCTTGTCGATGAACAGTTGCGCCAGACCCACAAAAATCTTGGCAAACTGGTTGACCTGCTTGCCTTCCAGACCCAGCTGGAACGCGATCTCACGCGCCTGATAGGGCTGCGCACCCACCAGCGGATCAATCTCTGCACGCAGGATCTTTTCCGGGGTTTCTTCAGCCACGGTCTCAATGTCCATACCACCTTCAGTGGAGGCCATGAAAACGACACGACGGCTGGCACGGTCCAGGACCGCACTCAGGTACAGTTCCTTGGCGATGTCGGTGCAGGTTTCGACCAGAATCTTGGTCACCGGCTGACCTTTCTCATCGGTCTGGAAAGTCACCAGATTCTTGCCCAGCCACTGCTCGGCAAAGGCAGCGGCTTCTTCAGCGCTGTCCACCAGCTTTACACCACCCGCCTTACCACGACCGCCAGCGTGCACCTGGGCTTTCACAACCCACTTGTCACCGCCGATCTCTTTGGTTTTGGCTGCAACCTCTTCAGGAGTGTCACAAGCGAAACCGGTAGAGACTGGCAGACCATAGTCAGCAAAAAGCTGCTTTGACTGATACTCATGGAGATTCATGCCAATACTTCCATCCTGTTGAATGATTTGGCGCCCTTGCGGGCGCCGATTTTTCGCTGCCGTTCGGTGTCGTTATTTCTTGCGACGACGCTGGGCCACATGAATGGCTTTATAATCCACAGCCAATGCAGCTTCATGAACGGTTTCTGACAGGCTCGGGTGACCGAACACCATCATTTGCAAATCTTCTGCAGTAGCGCCGAATTCCATTGCTACCACACCCTGATGAATCAGCTCGGAAGCCTGCGGGCCAACGATATGCATGCCAAGGATGCGGTCAGTCTTTTCGTCCGCCACAAACTTCACCATGCCACCGGTTTCGCCAGCAGCCATGGCTCGGCCATTGGCAGCAAACGGCACCACACCGGTCTTGTAGGCATCACCGGATTCCTTCACTTCTTCTTCGGTCTTGCCCACCCATGCCACTTCCGGGTGGGTATAGATCACACCGGGGATCACGTCATAGTTCACCTGGGTGTGCTCATCCATGATGACTTCGGCCACCATGACACCTTCCTCGATGGCCTTGTGGGCCAGCGCCGGTCCACGCACCAGATCACCAATGGCGTAAACGCCGGGCACATCAGTGCGGCACTGGCTGTCTACGTAGATGAAGTTACGCTCATCGAGGCTGACACCGGCATCCTGGCTCAGCAGGCCTTCGGTATAGGGGCGACGGCCAACGGCCACAATCAGCTTGTCGAAGCTTTCTGTGTGCTCGCCATCCTTGTCGCTGTAGGTCACCTTGACCTTGGTCTTGGTAGTTTCAGAACCGGTCACACGGGCACCCAGACGAATATCCAGACCCTGTTTTTCCAGTTGCTTCTGGGCATCCTTGGCAATCTGCTTGTCGACCATCGGCAGGAACGCATCCACAGCTTCCAGTACAACCACTTCACTGCCCAGACGATTCCAGACACTGCCAAGCTCCAGCCCGATTACGCCAGCACCGATCACGCCGAGGCGCTTGGGTACCTTGTCGAACTCGAGTGCCCCCGTAGAGTCCACGATCAGGTTCTGGTCCACAGGTGCAACGGGAATATCCACCGGCACGGACCCGGCGGCCAGCACCACATGTTCAGCCTGGATGGTCTGTGTCTCGCCGCCATCCAGCGGCTGGAATTCTACCTGTTTACCGGCTTTCAGCTGGCCAGTGCCCTGCAGCCAGGTCACCTTGTTGGCCTTGAACAGCTGCGCGATGCCGCCGGTCAGGTTCTTAACAATGGTGTCCTTGCGCTGCAGCATGGTGCCCAGATCCAGGTCGGAACCCTTGATCTTGATGCCATGGTCAGCCAGTGATGACTCCGTCTCGTGGTACTTCCAGGAAGAATCCAGCAAGGCCTTGGAAGGGATACACCCCACGTTCAGACAGGTGCCGCCCAATGCCGGCTCATCCTGTTTGTTAATACGTTTCTCGATGCAGGCAGTGTTCAACCCCAGTTGGGCACAGCGAATGGCAGTTACATAACCGCCCGGGCCACCACCAATAACGACGACGTCGAATTTGTCAGACATGTTCTTTCCTCTCGGGAAACTGCCCCCCCCTGCCGCGGCAGCGTGGGGCGTGTTGCGTGCAGGCGTTAGATATCCAGCAGCAGACGTGCCGGGTCTTCGATGAAGTTCTTCACCGTTACCAGGAATTGCACCGCTTCCTTGCCATCAATGAGTCGATGGTCATAGGACAGAGCCAGATACATCATCGGCAGGATCTCTACCTTGCCATCCACAGCCATGGGGCGTTCCTGGATCTTGTGCATACCCAGAATGGCGGTCTGCGGCGGGTTGAGAATCGGCGTGGAGATCAGGGAACCGAACACACCACCATTGGAAATGGTAAAGGTGCCCCCGGTCATCTCTTCAATGGACAGTTTGCCTTTCTGGGCTTTCTGGCCGAAGTCGATGATCTGGGATTCCACTTCTGCCAGACCTCGCTGATCTGCATCACGAATCACCGGCACCACGAGGCCACGCTCGGTAGACACTGCTACACCCACGTCGTAGTAGCCGTGGTAAACAATATCGTCACCATCAATGGACGCATTCACCGCCGGGAAACGTTTCAGCGCTTCCACACAGGCACGGGTAAAGAAGCCCATGAAGCCCAGACGCACGTTATGGGCCTTCTCGAACTCCGGCTGGTAGTTCTTGCGCATCTCCATGATCGGCTTCATGTTGACCTCGTTGAAGGTGGTCAACATGGCCGCGTCCTGCTGGGCTGACACCAGACGCTCGGCAATACGCTTGCGCAGACGGGTCATCGGAACCCGACGCTCTTCGCGCTCACCCGGTGCGGCAGGCACTTCGGCGGTGGCGGGCTGCTGCGGTGCCGGTTGGCTGGCACGCTGCTCGGCTTTCTCGCCGATGGCCTTTTCCACGTCCTGCTTGGTGATACGGCCACCCTTACCGGAGCCGGACACCTGACTGGCAGCAATGCCGTGCTCGCTCATCAGCTTGCGAGCGGCAGGACCGGCCTGGTCAGACGCGCTGCTGTCGTCGCTGGCTTCAGCCACCGGAGCAGCAGCCTCTTCCTTCTCTGCAGGGGCGTCCTTGGCTTCGGAAGAAGGAGCAGAACCGCTGGCACCTTCTTCGAAGTTGGCCAGAACCTGTTGGCTCTCAACCGTGTCACCTTCGCCAGCCAGAATCTTGCTGATCACCCCATCCGCGGGGGCCACTACTTCCAGAACCACTTTGTCGGTTTCGATATCCACCAGCAGTTCGTCACGCTTTACCGCTTCGCCTTCCTGCTTGTGCCAGGTGGCTACGGTGCCATCGGCTACGGATTCGGGAAACTGCGGGGCTTTGATTTCAGTCGCCATGACTAATCCTTATTTACTTGATCTCAAAGGCGTCCTGAACCAGACGCTGCTGTTGTTCGACGTGCAGGGACATGGACCCGGCGGCTGGCGCCGCGGCCATTTCACGACCTGCGTAATGCACCTGGGCGACACCCACCTGATACGCAACCCGGTACATGTGGTGTTGAGAGCAGTACCAGGCACCCTGGTTCATCGGCTCTTCCTGACACCACACCAGGTGTTTCAGGTTCGGGTAGGTCTCCAGCACTTCTTTCAGTCGCTGCTCAGGGAACGGATAAAGCTGCTCCACTCGCACCAGAGCGGTGTCGGTGCGGCCATCGCTGTCCCGTTTTTCCAGCAGGTCGTAGTAGACCTTGCCAGAACACAGCACCACCCGGTTCACCTTCTCGGGATTCAGGTCCGCCTGGTCATCCAGCACGGTCTCGAACTTGCCCTGGGCCAGGTCTTCCAGAGAAGAAACGGCTTTCTTGTGCCGCAACAGGCTTTTCGGGCTCATCACCACCAACGGCTTGCGCAGCGGGCGTACCGCCTGACGACGCAACAGATGGAAGATCTGGGAAGGGGTGCTCGGCACACAGACCTGCATGTTGTGCTCGGCGCACAGTTGCAGGAAGCGCTCAAGACGGGCGGAAGAGTGCTCCGGGCCCTGCCCTTCGTAACCATGCGGCAACAGCATGGTCAAGCCACACAAACGCGCCCATTTGGCTTCACCGGACGAAATGAACTGGTCAATTACCACCTGGGCGCCGTTGGCGAAATCGCCGAACTGGGCTTCCCAGATCACCAGCGATTTCGGCGTGGTGGTGGCATAACCGTATTCGAAGCCCAGCACGGCCTCTTCCGACAGCAAAGAATCGTAGATGTCGAAGCGCGGCTGCTCGCCATAAAGATGCTGGAGGCCAACATACTGCTCGCCATCCTTCTGGTTGTGCAGCACCGCATGGCGATGGGAGAAGGTGCCACGGCCACAGTCCTGACCGGTCAGCCGAACATGGAAACCCTGATCCAGCAACGACGCATACGCCAGCGTTTCCGCGTAGCCCCAGTTCAGGGGCATGGCGCCAGCGGTCATCTTGCGGCGGTCTTCCACAATTTTCTTCACCTGACGCTGGGGCACAAAGCCTTCCGGCAGGGTTTCCAGACGATTGGCAAGATCCTGCAATTTTTTCAGCGCAGTCGAGGTATCCCAGTCATCTTCCACCTGGTGGCCGATGTAGGGGGACCAGTCTACAAACAGTGCCTTGTTGGGCTCGCGCACCAGGGACTTCACCACGTGGTTCCCCGCATCCAGCATGTCGCGGTAATCATCCACTGCTTTCTGGGCTTCCTGCTCACTGATTACGCCTTGATTGATCAGGCGCTCAGCGTACAGGGTGCGAGTGGTCGGGTGGCTCTTGATCTTCTTGTACATCAGCGGCTGGGTGCCAGACGGCTCGTCCGCTTCGTTGTGACCAAGACGACGGTAGCAGATCATGTCGATCACCACGTCTTTCTTGAATTGCATGCGGTAGTCCACCGCCAGCTGGGTCACGAAGTAGACCGCTTCCGGATCATCCGCATTTACGTGGAAGATCGGCGCCTGCACCATCTTCGCGACGTCAGTACAGTATTCGGTAGAACGGGCATCTTCACGACGGCTGGTGGTAAAGCCCACCTGGTTATTGATGACGATATGCAGGCTGCCACCCGTGTAGAAACCGCGGGTCTGGGACATCTGGAAGGTTTCCATCACCACGCCCTGACCGGCAAACGCCGCATCACCGTGAATGAGGATGGGCACAACCTGATCACCGCCTTCATCATTACGGCGATCCTGGCGAGCACGAACGGAGCCTTCCACCACCGGAGAGACGATCTCCAGATGGGAGGGGTTGAACGCCATGGCCAGGTGCACTTCGCCACCGGAGGTCAACACATTGGAGGAAAAGCCCTGATGGTACTTCACGTCACCGGAGCCGGATTCGATGAAGCTCTTGCCATCGAATTCCTCAAAAAGATCCTTGGGGCTCTTGCCAAGGGTATTCACCAGCACATTCAAACGGCCACGGTGGGCCATGCCAATGACCATTTCCTTCGCACCATAGCTGCCTACCCGCTGGATCATTTCATCCATCAATGGAATCAGTGACTCACCGCCTTCCAGACCAAAGCGTTTGGTACCGGGGTATTTGCTGCCCAGGTACTTTTCCAGGCCTTCGGCGGCGGAGAGACGCTCAAGGATATGTCCCTTGATGTCCTTGCCATATTCGGGGTGACAACGAACGCCTTCCATGCGCTGCTGCAGCCAGCGTTTTTCTGCGGTGTTGACGATATGCATGTACTCTGCCCCAACGCTGGAGCAGTAAGTCGTTTGCAGACAATCAACGATTTCTCGCAGGGTGGCTTCCGGCTTGCCAATGAAAAGGTTGCCGGTCTGGAAAACGGTATCCAGGTCTGCCGGGCTCAGGCCATGATGCGCCAGTTCGAGATCAGGAACGTCTTCACGCTCCATCAGCCCCAGCGGATCCAGCTTCGCGACCTGATGCCCCCGGTTGCGGTACGCCGCAATCAGATGCAACACCCGCACCTGGCGCCGTTCATGCTCAGTGCTGACAGCACCGGCACCGAACTTTTGCACCCGGGAGCGATTTTTGGCTTGAAGCAGGAAATATTCGCGTACAGCCGCATGGGGAACGTCAGATTCGACGGCGGCATCAACACTGGGGAGTTTTTCGAAATAGACGCGCCAGTCTTCTGGCACAGAATTAGGATCGGTCAGATAGGATTCGTACAGTTCATCGACATAGGCAGCATTGGCTCCTCCAATGTGCGAGGACTGCCATTGTCGCTGCATGGAACTGTCTTGCATTTTAGCTCGTTCCTTCCGCGGGAAGGATGTCACACGCTGTGGTAAGTGTAACTGCGACCACAGGGGAGTGACCCTGTTCCCGTACGCTTCTGTTTGTCAGGAGCAACGCCTTTTAAGCCCTGCTCCACCCACAAGATACGACAAAACCCCTGCATGGGCCGGGTAAGGCCATGGCAGGTCGATGCCGTATCTCTCGAGGGGTTGCCTCGAACGCTGTCTAGTGTAGCCCTTTTATTGCGGTTTTGTTAGACATCGATTTCATAAATTCATTTATGAATCAGCATCTTCTTGACCACAATTGGCAAAACGTCGAATAGACAGTGGAATTCCACGTCAAGCCGTCATTTACAAACAAAAAAGGCGGCCATTATGGCCGCCTTTTTAACAGGGTCAGATGCCCCGCTCCAGCAACATGGAACGGATATGACCGATGGCCCGGGTCGGGTTCAGACCTTTAGGGCAAACGCTCACACAGTTCATGATGCCGTGGCAACGGAACAGGCTGAAGGGGTCGTCCAGTTTGGACAGACGCTCTTCAGTGGCATTGTCACGGCTATCCGCCAGGAAGCGGTAGCTCTGCAACAGCGCCGCCGGACCCAGGAACTTGTCCGGGTTCCACCAGAAGCTCGGGCAGCTGGTTGAACAGCAGGCACACAGGATACATTCGTACAGACCGTCGATCTTGGCACGCTCTTCAGGAGACTGCAGACGCTCAATGGCCGGAGCCGGAGTGTTGTTCTGCAGGTACGGTTGTACCTTTTCGTACTGGTTGTAGAACATACCCATGTCCACCACCAGGTCACGAATGACCGGCAGACCCGGCAGCGGGCGCAGGATCAGGGGCTTCTTGCCTTCCAGTACACCCGGTGCCACCTGGGACAGCGGAGTGATACAGGCAAGGCCGTTCTTGCCGTTCATGTTCATGCCGTCAGAGCCACATACACCCTCACGACAGGAGCGACGGTATGCCAGGGACTGGTCCTGCTCTTTTACCAGAGCGAGGATGTCCAGCACCATGAGGTCTTTACCCTGGGTATCGACCTCATACTCCTTCATGCTCGGCTCGCGGTCCGTTTCCGGATTGTAGCGATAGATACTAACTTTCATCGTATTACTCTCCGTTAGTAGGTCCGAGCCTTGGGCTGGAAGGTGTCGACAGTCTTCGGCTTGAAGTTCACGTCACGCTTGCCCAGCTTCTTGGCTTTCGGGTCGAAGATGGAGTGGCACAGCCAGTTCTCATCGTCACGATCCGGGTAGTCGTAGCGGGAATGGGCACCACGGCTCTCGGTACGACCTTCAGCAGCAATCGCCGTCGCTTCAGCCACTTCCAGCAGGTTGTCCAGCTCCAGCGCTTCGATACGCGCGGTGTTGAACGGTCCGCTCTTGTCTTCCAGGTGAGCGTTGGCGATACGCTTGCGCAGGTCTGCCAGCTTGGCCACACCTTCTGCCATCAGGTCGCCCTTGCGGAATACACCGAAGTGGTTCTGCATCACGCTCTGCAGTTCTTTGCGCAGGGCAGGAACAGACTCGCCACCGGCAGAGGATTCCCAGCGGTTCAGGCGCGCCATGGCCTCGTCGATGTTGCCATCGGTCGGCTCGTACTGGGTCATGCCCTGACGGAGCTGATCTTCGATGAACAGGCCTGCCGCACGACCAAATACCACCAAATCCAGCAGCGAGTTACCGCCCAGACGGTTGGCACCGTGTACTGATACACAGGCGACTTCACCCACCGCGAAGAGACCGTTAACGAACTGGTCTTCACCTTCGTGACCGCCAGACAGCTTGATGGCCTGACCGTGAACATTGGTAGGGATACCACCCATCATGTAGTGACAGGTCGGCACTACCGGGATCGGCTCTTTCACCGGGTCGGTCTGAGCGAAGGTAATGGCCAGTTCACAGATGCCCGGCAGGCGGCTGTGTAGCACTTCTTCACCCAGGTGGTCCAACTTCAGGAATACGTGGTCACCATCCGGACCGGCACCACGGCCATCCAGAATTTCCATCATCATGGAGCGGGCAACAACGTCACGGGACGCCAGATCTTTGGCGTTCGGCGCGTAACGCTCCATGAAGCGCTCGCCGTCCTTGTTGATCAGGTAGCCACCCTCGCCCCGGCAACCCTCGGTTACCAGT
Organism: Alcanivoracaceae bacterium; assembly: GCA_002706085.1. Lineage (GTDB taxonomy): Bacteria > Pseudomonadota > Gammaproteobacteria > Pseudomonadales > Alcanivoracaceae > Alcanivorax. Next base: position 15,212 of record PAJO01000052.1, read on the forward strand.
ACACCGGCGCCGGCGATGCCGGTCGGGTGGAACTGCCACATTTCGATGTCCTGCACCGGCAGGCCAGCGCGCAGGGCCATGCCCACGCCGTCACCGGTGTTGATCAGGGCATTGGTGGTAGAGGCGTAGATACGGCCGGAACCACCGGTGGCAAAGACGGTGGCCTTGGCCTTGAAGAACACGGTCTCGCCGGACTCGATGTCGATGGCGATCACACCACAGACATTACCTTCATCGTCCTTCACCAGCTCAGCGGCGTACCACTCGTTATAGAACTGTGTGCCGTTCTTCAGGTTCTGCTGGTACAGGGTGTGCAGCAGCGCGTGACCGGTACGGTCAGCAGCAGCACAGGTACGAGCAGCCTGACCGCCCTCACCGAAGTTCTTGGACTGACCACCAAACGGGCGCTGGTAGATACGGCCTTCTTCGGTACGAGAGAACGGCAGACCCATGTGATCCAGCTCGAAGACCGCTTCCGGGCCAACATTACACATGTATTCGATCGCGTCCTGGTCACCGATGTAATCGGAACCTTTGACGGTATCGTACATGTGCCAGCGCCAATCATCGTTGGGATCGGCAGACGCGATCGCACAAGTAATACCACCCTGGGCGGATACTGTGTGCGAACGGGTCGGGAATACTTTGGAAATCAGTGCGGTTTTGAAACCGGACTGGGCCATCTGCAGGGAGGCGCGCATACCGGCACCGCCGCCACCTACAACGATAGCGTCAAATGTAATAGTGCGAATGGACATGGATTACGCCCCTCCCCAGATCAGAACCAGACCCCACAACAGGTAAACGATCAGCGCCAGTGCGATTACCAGTTGGGCAATCAAACGCACCGCGGTGGCCGCTTTACCAAAGGTCAGGCTGGTCAGGTAGTCAGTGGTTACGCCCCACAGACCTACCCAGGTATGTGCAGCAACAGCGATGACCAGCAGAGTATTGACGATCTGCATGGCCACACAGCCCATGAATTCCTTCCAGCTGCCGTAGTCCAGGTCGCCTGCGGCGACCAGATAGCCCAGCATACCAATCAGGTAAAGGCCGATAATGACAGCGGAAACACGCTGGATGAGCCAGTCGTACAGGCCGTTACGGCCCAGACTCGTTACAGGGGTTACCATATCCAGCCTCCTACCAGCAGAATCAGTACCGCAGAAATGATGAACACCAGCTTGGCGCCGCGACGGCCGCCTTCCAGGGTTTCACCAACGCCGGTATCCATGATGAGGTGGCGAATACCTGCCACCAGGTGATACAGCAATACAGCCAGAATGGCCCATACCACCAGCTTCACCAGCGGGGAGGTCATCAATGCTTTCAGGTCCGCAAAGCTCTCGGGAGACGCCAGGGAGCGATCCAGCATCCACAGCAGAATCGGCAGTGCCAGGAAGATGGCAACGCCGGTTACACGGTGGGTGATAGATGCTATAGCCGTGACCGGGAACTTGATCGTGCTCAGATCGAGGTTAACGGGTCGCTTGTCGTTCACGGTAGCCTACTTATAGCCGGGCCCCATTACAGATCGGGGCGGTTGTCGGGAACTCGGGGGGCTCTGTACAACGCCTTGCTTGCTCAGCGTGGCCTGAAGCGTGCAGCTGTTGTGTCTTGTCTCGACGGTCAGGGTGGATTCCTTTCCTAGAGACAAGGCGCAGCAGATGTGCGCTTCAGGCCGCGCCCTTCGGGTCTTTCAGGCTGATCCACACTCGTTGTTGCACTTTCTCGACAGGCAACCAGCATGCCTTCAAAAGTGCGCCTAGATTGTGAATCAGCCTGATAAGACTGAGCATGCAAGGCGTTGTACAGAGCCCCCCTTGGTAGCGTAGCTGAGATCAGAACAATAACTCTGATCTCAACAAGCTGCCTGGGCCGGGGTGGGCCCTCAGCAAAACACCACCGGTGATTTGCCGGGCGGCAGTATATCGCCGCATCCAGCGCAAAACAAACGCTGCGCACCATTCAGGTACAATCGCGTTTACCTAAGACATTGATATACAAAGACGCACCTCATGAGAGCGTGAACATTCATGCTGCACCACGGTGAGGCATAAATGTCACATCTGCGTAACACGCTGTTTACCCTACAAAAGTCTGACCCGCCGGTTCCCGGGTTCGCGTTGACAAAGGTGTGTCAAAACTTTACCTTCCACCGCGCTTTGGAGGACCTTCCCTGCCTGACGAAGTCTTTTCTGTGACTTCACAGAGGAAAGTTCCCTGTCCGCCAATGGAGAGATTCCCATGACCGAGAAGAAAGCCACTCTGAGTGTTGATGGCAAGGGCCTTGACCTTCCCATCTACTCCCCGACCCTGGGCCGCGACGTTATCGACGTGTCCTCCCTGGTAGCCAACGGTGTTTTCACTTTTGACCCTGGCTTTACCTCCACCGCTTCCTGCGAATCCAAAATCACCTTCATCGACGGTGAAGTGGGCAAGCTGCTGCATCGGGGCTACTCCATCGAGGAGCTGGCAGGCAAATCCGATTACCTGGAAGTGTGCTACACCCTGCTCTACGGTGAGCTGCCTTCCGCTGAACAGAAAGAAGAGTTCGTCAGCACGGTGAAGAACCACACTATGGTTCACGAGCAGATCCGCAACTTCTTCAACGGCTTCCGCCGTGATGCGCACCCGATGGCCATCATGTGTGGCGTGGTTGGCGCCCTGTCCGCCTTCTACCACGACTCACTGGACATCAATAACCCGCAGCATCGTGAAATCACCGCGTACCGCCTGATCGCCAAGATGCCCACCATCGCGGCCATGTGCTACAAATACGCTCTGGGCCAGCCTTTCATGTACCCGCGCAATGATCTGGGTTACGCAGAAAACTTCCTGCACATGATGTTCGGCAACCCCTGCGAAGAGTCCAAGATCAGCCCGACCCTGGCCAAGGCCATGGACCGCATCTTCATCCTTCACGCCGATCACGAGCAGAACGCGTCCACCTCTACCGTCCGTCTGGCCGGTTCCTCCGGTGCCAACCCGTTCGCCTGTATCGCTGCAGGCATCTCTGCCCTGTGGGGCCCGGCACACGGTGGCGCCAACGAAGCCGTACTGAACATGCTGGATGAGATCGGTTCCATCGATAACATCGAGACCTACATTGCCAAGGCCAAGGACAAGAGCGATCCGTTCAAGCTGATGGGCTTCGGTCACCGCGTTTACAAGAACTACGATCCACGTGCCACGGTAATGCGTGAATCCTGCCACGAAGTACTGGCCGAGCTGGGCGTAAACGACCCGCAGCTGGAACTCGCCATGAAGCTGGAAGAGATCGCCCTGAGCGACCCCTACTTCAAGGAGAAGAAGCTGTTCCCGAACGTGGATTTCTACTCTGGCATCATCCTCAAAGCCATCGGCATCCCGACCTCCATGTTCACCGTAATCTTTGCCCTGTCCCGTACCGTGGGCTGGATTGCGCACTGGAACGAGATGATCTCCAACCCGTACAAAATTGGCCGTCCGCGCCAGCTGTACACCGGCGAAGCCGAGCGTCCGTTCGTACCGGTCAACGAGCGCAAATAAACGCTTGCTGCCGACCACAAAAAACCGCCTTCGGGCGGTTTTTTTGTGGTCATTTCTCCGGCTTGGCTCCCATGCAGCGCGCCGTGGCTCCGTCTTTCCTGGTGTGTAGGCGGAGTGGTATGTGGTGTTTGCCAAGGCTCTGGAATCTGTCCCTCGCTTAGGCTCGGATCGCCATGCGAGCCGTGTCCTTCATAGGCTCTGGAATTCTTACCTCGTTTAGACTCGGATCGCCATGCAAGCATGGCTCCTACCGGGTGCCCAGGTTATTTGTTGGCGCCGAACTCAACGATCTGGAAGGCGTTTCCGTTCTTCTAAAAAAATCCGGAACTATTTTGGGTTTGCCCTTCCAATCAAGCGCAGCTTGTAGCTTGTAGCTTGTAGCTTGTAGCTTGTAGCTTGTAGCTTGTAGCTTGTAGCTTGTAG